>DASPNA010000058.1:0-74222 GCA_035626775.1 Thermoanaerobaculia bacterium | reverse complement strand
TGTCGGCGCCGCGTCCGTGAATCATCACCACCATCGGCAGCGCTTCGGTATCGGGCTTTTGGGAGGGAACGCGAACGATGTGACGCAGCATGCGGCGCGCATTCTAGCCCTCCGCATAGAATGTACGGCCCCATGCCCGACGACCTGCTCGAGCGCGCTGTAGCCGAGTCGCGCATTCAGACCGCGGCCGCTCTGCGCGATGCGCTGCGAACGGCGCCGTCCATCGTCCTCGCGAAGCTCGCCGTCGACCTGGTCCCCGAGCTGTTCCGCAATGACTACGACGGCGAGCCCGCGCGGTTCGGCGCGACATGGGCGGACGCCATCGCAAGACCGCGCACAGCCGTCCTCCCGACGTTCCTCGTCCGCATTCATCACGGCGCGTTCGTGCAGGAGGAAGTGCAGACGCTCGTCGCCGAGATGATGGCAGCGCACGCGTCGCAGGCGGCGCTGGTCGTCATCGGTCCGCTCGTCTCTCCCGACGTCCGCAACGTCCTCGGCGCAGCCGTTCCGTGGCTCGTCGACACGGACGGGCTCATCCATTTGATGATGGGCGCCAACATCGGCGTACGCGCCCGCTATTACGAGACGAAGTACGTCGATGCAGACTATTTCCGCTAATATCGGAGCCTGGAAAACCCCGAGGTGACCCTTGCATATCAACGATCTCTTGAAAATCGCCGCTGAGCGCCGCGCCTCCGACCTGCACATCAAAGTTGGCTCTCATCCGGTGATCCGCGTCGACGGCGAGCTCGTACCACTCGTCGAGCTGAAACGCCTCATGCAGGAAGACACGATCGCGATGGCGTTCTCGATCATGTCGTCGCGGCAGAAAGAGAAGTTCAAGAACAACTACGAGATCGACATCGCCTACTCGGTTCCGGGCCTGGGCCGCTTCCGCTGCAACATCTTCCAGCAGCGCGGCACGGTGGGCATGGTCCTCCGCGTCATCCCGGTGAAGATCCTGTCGATCCGCGAGCTGATGCTGCCGACGATCCTCGAGAAGATCGCCGAGGAGCGGCGCGGATTGATCCTTTGCACGGGCACGACCGGCTCCGGCAAATCGACGACGCTCGCGGCGATGATCGACTACATCAACTCGCATCGCACGGAACACATCATGACGGTCGAGGATCCGATCGAGTTCCTCCATCGCGACAAGAAATCGATCGTCAATCAGCGCGAGGTCGAGGTCGACACGAAGTCGTTCTCGCAAGCGCTGCGCAGCGCTCTCCGTCAGGATCCGGACGTCATCCTCGTCGGCGAAATGCGCGACTACGAAACCATCGAGACCGCGCTTACGGCCGCCGAGACGGGCCATCTCGTGCTGTCCACGCTGCACACGATGGACGCGACCGAGACCGTCAACCGCATCATCTCGGTCTTCCCGCCGCACCAGCAGAAGCAGATCCGTTTGCAGCTCGCCGCGGTGCTGAAGGCGGTTGTCTCATTACGACTGTTGCCGCGCGCCGATGGTCTCGGACGCGTGCCGGCGGCCGAGGTGTTGATCTCGACCGCGTACATCCGCGATTGCATCGAGAACAAGGAAAAGACGAAGCTGATCAAGGACGCGATCGCGCAAGGCACGTCGCAGTACGGCATGCAGACCTTCGATCAGTCGCTCTACACCCTGTACAAAAACGGCCTGATCACGCTCGACGAAGCATTGCGCCGCGCGTCGAATCCCGACGAGTTCCGCCTCAAGCTCTCCGGCATTCAATCGACGGCCGATATGTCGAAGGAAGAGATGGAATCGAAGCTCACGATTTCCGGAACCGGAACAGACGATCCGTTCGGCGATGAGAGCCCGTTCGATTTCTCCAACAACATCTGAGCCAATTTTCGTATAGGAATCGTGATCCGATCCCTGACCCTGGCAGTAATTTTCGCGCTTACTACCACCGCGCTGGCGCAGACCGCCGCGCTCACCTTCACCCTCGGCCCGATCGAACGGATCGAGCACAGCGACATCCTCCGCACGTTCGCCGTCGTGCACAACAGCGATCCGGACATCCACAGACCCATTGTGGAAATCGGCATCATCGGTGACCGGACCGTCTATCTCGGCGGCCAGAATGACGCGCATTGGACGTGCGCCAACGGCGCGACGCCGTACGAGCTGATTTGTTCGACGCCGCGGATTCGCGCAGGTGAATCGCTGCCCTTGCAGATCTACGCCGGGCCGCTTCGCCATGGACGGCTGCAGATCTACGGCCGTGTCGAGTGGCAGATGTTCGAGGCACTTTCTTCTCGCCGCTCGCGCGACAGCACGGCAGATTCACGCGCGACTTCATCGTGACCAACACCGGCGACAAAGGTGAAGGCTCGCTGCGCGCGGCGATCGAGGCGGCGAATGCGCTCACGGAATTGATTCCGAGCCGCATCGTCTTCAACATTCCCGGTGCCGCGCCCGAGCGCGGCTGGTTCACGATCTATCCGAACACGCCGCTGCCGGCGATCGTCGCCGCCGACATCGAGATCGACGGCGGCACGCAGACCGAGTTCGGCGGCGATACGAATCCGCTCGGACCGGAGATCGAGCTGGACGGCGCCGCGTTGTGGTTCGGCAACGGTCTGGAGATCAGCCAGAGCGGCCTGACTTACGTGAAACGACTGGCGATCGGCGGCTTTCCATGGAACGGGATCAAGGTCGCACGCGACTCGTCGTGAGCTCGAGCATTGAGGACAACTACATCGGCACCGACGCCACGGGCACGCGCGCAAATCCGAACCGCAGCCGCGGCATCGCGTTCGACCACCCCACGCGGAACTTCGTCGTCTCGCGCAACATCATCAGCGGCAACGGACGCAGCGGCGTCTTCATCGGCTCCACTTCGCACTGGGTGAAACTGATCGAAAACAAGATCGGCGCCGCAGCAATGGCGTTGCGATTCCGAATGGTGCGAGCGGCATGTTCATCGGCGGCGAGCACACCAGCGACATCTGGCTGGAACGCAACACCATCGCGCACAACGCGTGGTTCGGTCTGGCGATCGACCGGCGCCAGCACCGCTACACGCTGGTCGACAACTCCATCACGCGCAATGGATTCATCGGCATCGATCGCGGCCTCGATGGTTTCGACGGCTACGCGTTCAACGTCGATCACACAAACGTGACCAGCGCCCAGGTTCCACCACCGCGAGTGCTCTCCGCGATCTACGACCCGTCGACGAACTTGACCACGATCACCGGCACGTATTTCAGGGAACGCGAAAATTTCCGTTCGGCGGAGATCACCCTCTACGCGAATTCCCTCAACGACGGACAAGGCGAGACCGTCCTCGGCACTACCAGCACTCCGAGCGGCATGTTCGCGTTCAATATCCCGGGCGATCTGACCGGCAAGTTCATCACCGCGACCGGCCGCTATACGCTCGATCTGGAACTGGGCGGTGTCCACTTCTGGAACACCGAGTTCTCGGAGTCGATCGCGGTGTCCCCAATACAATGATGTGATGTCCGACGAGTTGGAGCGGTGCTACGCATCCGCGGTGCGGATCCTGAAACACCGCTTCAACAGTGAAGGCGAACTGCGGCGCAAGTTACGCGGCCGAAAGTTCGAGAAGGACGACATCGAGGTGACGCTCGCACGCTTGCGGCGCGAGAAGTGGCTCGACGACGATCGTTACGCGGCCGCCTTCGTCCGCTCGCGCGCGAACAAACGCGTCGGTCCATTGCGCATCCGCCGCGAGCTCCACGCCGCCGGCGTGAATGACGCGACAGCCGCGCAGGCGGTCGCGGAGAACGTCGATCCGGAGCGCGAGCACGAAGCGCTCCGCGAGCTTGTCGCAAAACGCGCGCGCATCGTCGCCAGGCGTCACGGCGAGGCATTTCTGACCACCGTCGAGGGGCGAAACAAATTGGCGGCGTATCTGTTGAAGCAGGGTTACGATGCCGCGCTCGTTTACGAGGCATTGAAGGAGATACGGGTTGTTGACCACCAGCCAGATCCGTGAGGCGTTCCTCGGCTATTTCGAGAAGAACGGCCACCGCCGCGTGAGCAGTTCCTCGCTCGTCCCCGCGGGCGATCCGACGTTGCTCTTCACCAACGCCGGCATGAATCAATTCAAGGACGCCTTCCTCGGCCGCGAGCAACGCGACTACACCCGCGCCACGACTTCGCAGAAATGCGTCCGCGCCGGAGGCAAGCACAACGACCTCGAGAACGTCGGCCGCACCGCGCGCCATCACACCTTCTTCGAGATGCTGGGCAACTTCTCGTTCGGCGACTACTTCAAGGAAGACGCGATCCGGTTCGCGTGGGAGTTGATGGTCGACGTCTACGGCCTCGATCCGGAGCGCCTCTGGTTCTCCGTGTTCGAAGGCGACGACAAAGTGCCCGCGGATGACGAAGCGGCGGAATTGTGGGTGAAAGTCGGCGCGCGTCCGGAGCGCGTGCTGCGCTTCGGCAAGAAAGACAACTTCTGGCAGATGGGCGAGACCGGGCCGTGCGGTCCGTGCTCGGAGATCCACTACTTCCGCGGCGACGACATGTCGAAGAACGTTCCGGAGCTCGTCAATGGCCCCGGCGACACGACCATGGAAGTCTGGAACCTCGTGTTCATGCAGTACGAGCGCGACGAAGATGGCGTGTTGCATCCGCTGCCGGCGCCGTCAGTCGATACCGGCATGGGACTGGAGCGCATCGCGTCGGTCCTGCAGAAAACGCAGACGAACTACGACATCGATCTCTTCGTGCCGATCAAGAAGCGCATCGAAGAGGTGAGCAGTCACGCGTACGGCGGCGACATGGAGGACGATCGCGACACCGCGGTGCGCGTCCTTTGCGATCACGCGCGCGCGTCGACGTTCCTCATCAGTGACGGCGTCATTCCGTCGAACGAAGGACGCGGCTACGTGCTGCGCCGGATCATCCGCCGCGCGATCCGCTTCGGCCGCAAGCTGCCGACGCCGGTGCTGCTCACGCAACTCGTCGATGCGGTCATCGCGGCGATGGGCGACGCGTATCCCGAACTGCACGAGCGCCGCGATGCGATCCTGAAAACGCTCGCGTCCGAGGAGGAACGTTTCTCGCGCACGCTCACGACGGGGATGGAGCGCGTCGGACAGATTCTCGACGACGTGCGCCATCGCGGCGAGACCACGCTCGGCGGCGCCGAAGTGTTCCGCCTCTACGACACCTTCGGCATCCCGATCGATCTGATCGGCGAGATGGCGGAGGAAGAGGGAGTGACGCTCGATCGCGCGGGTTACGAGCAGATGATGGCCGACGCGCGCGTGAAGGCGAAGGCGTCGTCGAAGTTCGCGATCGATGCCGACGCTTCGGCCATCCTCAACGAAAAGCTGCCTCCGACAGAGTTCGTCGGCTATGACCGCTACACCGACATCGAGTCAATCGTGCAGGCGATCTTCATCGACGGGAAGCCCGCCGATGCGCTTCATCACGGTGCCGAGGGTGGCGTCGTAATCACGCCGACGCCGTTCTACGCCGAGTCGGGCGGTCAGATCGGTGATACCGGAACGCTGGTGTGGGAAGGCGGCAGAGCTACCGTCCTCGACACGCAAAAAGTGGGTGAGGTCAGCATCTCGCGAGTTCATGTTGACGAGGGCGTGCTTTCCGCGAACCTGCGCGTGCGCGCGTCGGTGCCGCAGACGTTGCGCCTCGACACTACGGCGAATCACACCGCCACGCATCTCCTGCACAAAGCGCTCAAGGACATCCTCGGCAACACCGTGCAGCAGGCGGGCTCGCTCGTCGCGCCCGATCGCCTGCGCTTCGATTACACGTACCACCAGCCGCTCACCGACGCGCAGATCAAAGAAATTGAAAACGCGGTCAACGAGCGCGTGCGCGCGAACCTCGAGGTCACCAAGACCGTGGTGCCGCTTGCGGAGGCGAAGCAGAGCGGCGCGGTGGCGATGTTCGGTGAAAAGTACGGTGAGATGGTGCGCATCGTTGCGGCCGGAGATTACTCGCGCGAGTTCTGCGGCGGCTGCCACGTGAATCGCACGGGCGACATCGGCATCTTCAAGATCGTGTCCGATCGTTCGCTCGCAGCGGGCGTGCGACGCATGGAAGCGCTCACAGGCCGCGGCGCCCTGGGTCTGTTCCAGAAACTCGATGACGCGACACATCAGCTCGCGTCTCAGGCGAATGTCTCGCTGGATGAGCTCCCGGCCTACGTGCGCTCCCTGCAGGAAAAACAGAAGACGCTCGAGAAAGAGCTCAAGCAGTTGAAGGTGCGCCTGGCCACATCCGGAGCAACCGGCTCTCAGCCCGTCGAAGAATCCGTCGACGTAAACGGCGTGAAGCTCATCGCCCGCCGCGTCGACGACGTCACCGGCGGCGACCTGCGCAATCTCGCCGACACCTTCCGCTCGAAGCTCAAGAGCGGCGTCGTCGTCCTCGGCAGCGCGACCGACGGCAAAGTCACGCTGCTGACCGCAGTGACGAAAGACCTGCTCGACCGCGTGCAGGCCAACACGCTGATCGGCAAGCTCGCGCCGATCGTAGGCGGCAAAGGCGGCGGCAAGCCCGACCTCGCGCAGGCGGGCGGGAAGGACGCGGACAAGTTGAACGAGGCCATTGCCACCGCGCCGTCCGCGCTGCGGGAGATCCTGGGGTAGGGACGTGCTGGATCTCTTCGAGGAACTAGTGGTTTTAGTCGACGCTCTTGAGAGCAGCGGAGTCGAGTACGCCGTCTGTGGCGGCTTGGCGATGGCGGTCTGGGGTTCGCCGCGTTCGACCATTGATATCGATCTTCTGATCGAGCCAGCCGCCCTCGCGAAGGTGGAGGAAATCGCGGCACGCCTCGGCTATCGCTTCAAGGCCAACCCAATGTCGTTCTCCTCGGGAGCGATCGTCATTCATCGCGTTACGAAAATCGATCCAGATGGCGGCGACACGCTCATGCTCGATCTCTTGCTCGTAACTCCATCTGTTGCGCAGGCGTGGGCAACGCGTACGCGCGTGGAGTGGGACCGTGGCACAATCAGTGTCGTGTCTCGCGAAGGGTTGATTCACCTCAAGTCGTTCCGTGGCAGCGGCACCGACGCCGATGACATCAAGAAGTTGCGAGGCGAGGTATGACCCCGGATATGTCGCCGCATGCGGTCACCGTGCGCCTCATCCGCGTCTCCCAACTCCGCAAGCTGTGTCTTTCCCTCGCTCGCGCGAAGCCCGTTCCTCCTCCCTCCCAACCCAAACCCTGACCGCCGTTCCCGTGCATTTTCCTTTCCCATCGGGTATCGTTTCTGGCGTTATTCCTCAAGCGAATGGGAGGTGGAGTATGCCGGGACGCTCATGGGTGTGTGGATTCGCAATGTTGTTGCTGGCCGTGCCCGCGTTCGCGCTGACCACGAAGAGCATGAACCAGGGCCTCACCCGGGACCAGGTGGTCGCTTTGCTGGCCGGTCCCGGAGCGACGATCACCAATGTCCAGATCAGCGGTTCGGATCTCGCCGTCGGTTCCTTTGGAGCGGGCGCGGACCTCGGGATCGATAGCGGCGTCGTGCTCAGCACGGGCCGGATTGCTGACGCGGTCGGCGCCAACACCTCGCCCAATACTGGCGTAGGCCTTGGCACCGTCGGCGCGCCCGCGCTCGACGCGATCGTCAAGCCGTTCCTGACCAAAGATGCCGCGGTCATCGAGTTCGACGTCGTCACCGAGTCGCCGACGTTCACCATCCGCTACGTGTTCGCGTCCGAGGAGTATCGCGAGTTCGTCGACAGCGAATTCAATGATGTGTTTGCGTTCTTCGTGAACGGCGCCAACATCGCACTCACTCCCGGCAGCGGCGAACCGGTTACGATCAACACGATCAACCACCTGCGCAACCAGGGCATCTACAAGGACAATGCAGGCGGCGCGAACACGCAGTTCGACGGCTACACGGCGCCGTTGCTCGCCGTCGCCGTCGTCGAGCCTGGAACCACCAATCACATCCGCATCGCCATCGCAGATACCTCGGACGACGTCCTCGACTCCGCGGTGTTCATCGCGCAGGGCGGCGTCTCGGGCTCGCAGATCGCGCCGATCATCGTTCCGCGCGAAGACTCGATCGAGGCGTTCTTCGGATCGGCCGGCACGGACGTCGACCTGCCGCTCTTCTTCGCGTTCGAGAGCCACCCGCCGACGATGAGCGCGGCCGGCATTCCGGGCGCGACCATCACCTTCTCGCCGCTGTTCCGCGACGCGACCGGACAGGCGTTCACCAAGATGAACATCGTGCTCGGACCCGATACGCCGCCGGGCGCGCATGTCGTCACCATCCGCGCCGCGGTCGCCGGCGCGGAATCGTTCGCCACCATGATCGTCGTCGTCGACTGCCAGCCGCCCGCCATTCTCGGCAGCGGCCAGCCACAGACGCAGGTCGTCGACCGCGGCACCGTTGCGACGTTCCGTGCTACTGCAACGGGAAGCGCGACGCACTATCAGTGGTATCAGGGCCACAGCGGCATGACGCGCACTCCGGTTCCCAGCAACGCGGACGGCGAGCTGCGAGTGGTCGTCAACAGGCTGACTCCGTACTGGGTTCGCGTGACGAATCCGTGCGGCTCGTACGACAGCCTCACGGCGTTCGCAATCCCCAGGTGATGCAAGGGTCGGCGGTCCGTTCGCGGGCCGCCGACTCGGTATATCCTCCGGCGCCGTGACCACCCCATCCACCCACGCCTGGGGCTCGCAGCCGGAGATGTTCGGTCCGCGCCACGAGCACCGTCTGGCGATGATCGTGCGCGAGGTCGAACGGCTCCCGAGCGCCGCGCGCATCCTCGACGGCGCCATCGGCCTGGGACAACTGTCCGTGCGGATGCAGCAGCGCGGCCATCGCGTGTTCGGGATCGACTACTCGTTTGACGCGGCGTTGCACGTGCGACGGAACACAAGCGTGCCGGTCGTCGTCGGTGACATGACCCGCATGCCGTTCCGCGCCGGCGCGTTCGACGGACTCACGACGGGCGAGACCCTCGAGCATCTCGACAATGACGCCGGCGCCGCACGCGAGATCGGCCGCGTGCTGCGCGACGGAGGCACGTGCATCGCCACCGTGCCGGCGCTGCAGAGCCTCTGGAGCGCATCCGACGATTACTACGAACACCGCCGCCGCTACTCGCGCGAGCAGCTCACGCGAATGTTCGAGAACGCGACGATGAATGTCGAGAAAGCCGCGTACTGGGGCTTCCCGGTCGTGCTGACCTACGACACGCTGTTCCTGCTGCCGATGAACAAACGCCGCGCCCGCCGCAAAGTGGGGGAAGACGCGGCGTTGCAGTCGGTCGCGAAAGTGGGGCGGTTTCGCGGTTTGGTGCGAGTGGTACGCGCGGTTTTCGCGTTGGACGCGCTATTCTCGTGGCTCCCCTTCGGTCCGGGATTGCTCCTAGTGGCGAAGAAGATCCCATCTGGACCGTCGCGCGGTTTGCGGCACGGACGTTAACCCGCGCCGCGTGAGCTGCGAGCGCGCTACTTTTCGCCGTGCAGGTAGGCGCCGGCGAGCGTCAATCCGTTACGCGCTCAGGGCTACCGGTTTCGTGTCGTACCGTCACCTCACTTGGCGAGGAGCAGATCGCTGCTCATTCATTCTTTGGCGAAGCACGTTCTTGGTTCGAGAGCGTAGAAGCCGGTGCCTAACTCGACGCTGCACCGGGCGCCGACCGCATCGTTAGTGTCCCGAGCGCGTTACGCTGTCGAATGCGGTCGGCGCCGGTGAGCGTCAGGCCGTTAGAGGTCTCGCCCATGATCTCCGACGAAGTTGCCGAGAAGTGGCTTGCAGTCCACGACGAAGTACAACCGTTGGTTCTGGCTCACAAGTTTGATGAAGCGTGTGCGCTGCTGACGCGTCGCCGAGACGACGCTGCTGCGGAGTTGCAGAACGAGCTGGCGGCGAGTCTGTCGTCGTTTCTTGCGACTTGCCTCACCATGACTCAGCGAGACAGCGAAGCCCTGATCGCGGCGGAAACGGCGGAAAGGCTTGACCCCTCAAGTGTCGAAGCGAAGATGTCCTCGGCCCGCGTGCTGCTGAACTTTATCGGCGATCCCGAGCGGGCTCGTACAAAAGCCGAGGAACTCTTGGGGATGGTCCCAGCGGGCAACCCTCTCCGCTACGGAACACTCGCGTTGTTTGGAACTGCTCTGGCGCGGTCCGGCCACGTCCAAGCGGCCGTCGGCGTTTTTCACGAAATGACCAGTCCTGAAATGCTGGCAGGCCTTCGTTCGGCCGAATACGTCGGCGTGTTTGACCTTGAACTGGTAAATGAACTGGTCCGAGCAGGAGTCGCCAAGGAAGAATGCCGTCGCTACCTCGAGGTCGTAAGGAGTGTTCCGAACGAATGGCCTCACATTCAGCGGCAGCTTGACGAACTCCTTGCCGCGGTGACAAACGTCTAACTGTGCGTCTCAAGACTTGTTCCTATCCAGGCCCGTCCATCTGGGTCCTTCCTGTCAACCTGTTCGTGTGAGAACTTTCAGATCGACGAAAGTCGCCTGGATGGGCGACTCGCTAACTCGGCACTGCAGCGGGCGCGAACCGCTGAGAAGTTGCGACGACCGTTGCCTGGTGTACGTCCAACCCGACATAATGAATCGCCTGGTCAGGCAGCCGCCCCTTCCTTCGTTTGGTCTTCGGGGGCGCTTTCAACATGCGTTAGACGACGACATCATGATCCCAATCACGACGCCACCTGGACGAGCGCGCCAGATCGCAGGTCGCGGACTCGCTTTCATCGGGTTCGCTGTCATTGGCTCGACGGCCATCTATTTCGCGTTGAATCTTCTACAAATCGCGAACATTCTGGCTGTGGTGTTGGGCTCATTCGCCGTTTGCGCCGGCGGAATGATCGGATCGATTGGCCTGCTCATCGGTGGCAGCGCAGCGACCACGCGCAGGCTCGGATGCATCGGCGCGATCGTGTTCTCAGTTCCGACCGCACTCGTCGTCGCATTCCTCGTGTTCTCGCTTTTCAATACGGCGCGCACGGAACCGTCGTCTAATTCTGCCGCGCGGCGCTTGCTCGAGGCTGCAGTCGGCACCGCTGAGCGCCCAACGTTAGGTTGCCGATGAAATGCTCTTGCCCGCCAACATTCGCTTTCCCTGGCGCCGTTCGAGCTCACGATTCCCGACAATACGCTCTCGAGAACGACACCCCCTTAGTAGCTCGTGAATGAGATGTGCACGGACTTGGAGCATTTTGTGGCGGCCCTGTGAAAGGTAAGTTCCGCTTCGAGGGTGGCTGTGTCGAAGAATCGGCGCCGCAGCCTGAGTCCGCGGTTGCACCGGCCGTCAACCGCTGCTCCAAGGTTGCGACGTCGTCGCGCGGGTTCGCGCCGGAGAACCGCAAGCCGTTGGACGGCACCAGTGATTCTCGCCAATTGCGATTGAGGATGGATTGGCCCGATGACACCCCGTACAGAAGAGCACGCGTTTAACGGCAAGACGTCGCGCGAGAGCGCGAAGTGAAACGGAACTACTCAACCACAGTCTCGTTGGCAGCGTTCGTCGTCGCATTGCCACTGCCCCTTGCTGACTGTATTGATCTTCAGCGAACCGGTCGGACACTTCGGTAGCCGGGTAGGCGCAAGTGTGTATTTGTGGATCATTCTCTGGATGGGCGCATGGACCCTGGCAGGGTTCATCGCTGGCGTCAGAGGGCTGTGGCTTTCGTTTCATCATTGTGGCTCACGTTGGCTGGCGAGTGTGGCAACGGGAGCGAACCTTCTATTGCTGGCTCAAATGGTGAAAAGCCTAAAACCGTTCTGAAAGCCGTCCGACTGCGCGCTCCAGCCGGCCGGAACCGGCGCTGCGGCATGGTGGGAATTGCAGTAGCGCGTGCCGTTCCGACGGCTGAGCGCTAGGCCGTGCGGGCGACGGCGGCGAGGACGCCGGCGTTCCGGTAGAATCCGGCGCACCAAACCGGGAGGTTGCGATGTCGGATTACGACAAGCCCAGCAAAGCCGAGGATGAGTATTTCGCGAGGCAGGAGCTCGAGCGCCGGAAAAAGTGGGCGCAGGAACAGGCCTCGAAGATGGCCACCGAGCAGAAGGATCAGCTCAAGCAGTTGCACTGGATGAAGTGTCCGAAGTGCGGCATGGATCTCAAGGAGATCGAGGTCCACGGCGTGAAGGTCGACCAGTGCGCGAGCTGCGGCGGCGTGTTCCTCGACGCCGGCGAGATGGAGCAGATCGAGAAGCACGAGCAGGGTGGCGTCATGGGACGCGTCTTCTCGATGTTCCGCTGATGCGTTTCGTCGCGCCCGCCGAGTTGCGTTCGGTCGACGCGTCCGCGCTCGACGAGCTGGTCGGGCGCAATGACATGATCGTGGCCGCCGGCGCGGGTGAGGTGCAAGGACTCGCCGCGGCGGTCCTCCTTTTCGCCGACTACGCGGTGCTCGACGTCGGTGCGACGTTGAGCATCGACGCGAACGAGACCTGGGCCGCAGCGGCATGGCGTCTCGGCCGCGGCGCACTGAAGCTCTATCTCGATCAGCGCACACGCCTCACTGCGGTCGCGGCAAGTGAGCTCGGTCTCTGCGATGAAGTCATCGCAGGCGACGCGCAGCGATGGCTGGATCGCTGGATGCAAGGCCGTAGCGCGCTCGCGCTCGACTCCGCCGCGGCGCTCATCCGCCGTCGCGGCGGCGACGCACTCGAGCGCGCTGAATTTTCGAGGCTGTTCGCGATCGGCGAGCCGCAGCAGGGACTGCGCGCGTTTCTCGGCCGCAGATCGAATTTTGTATAGTGCCGCGACCGTTACGAGGACATCTCATGAGCCGACACGAAGCAGATATCCGTACGACTCCCACCACCGCTCCGGCGCCTCCGGCGGCCGCAACCGAGCAACTCCATCTCTTCTCGACCGACGCGATGAAAGTCGTGCAGAAGGAAGAGGCGCAGTGGCGGAAGGAATCGCTCGACCCGGTCCTCGGCAGGAAGCCGTACTGGAAGAAAGACTTCACCACCGTCAGCGGCATGGAAGTGAATCCGCTGGCGACGCCGCTCTCGGTCGCCCAGCAGGACTTCCACGAAGTCACGTATCCCGGCCAGTTCCCGTACACGCGCGGCATCCATCCGACCGGCTATCGCGGCAGGCTCTGGACGATGCGCCAGTTCGCCGGCTTCGGCACCGCCGCGCAGACGAACGAGCGCTTCAAGTACCTCCTGTCGCAGGGACAGACCGGACTTTCCGTCGCCTTCCATCTGCCGACGCTGTACGGCTATGACTCCGATCATCACTACAGCGCGGGCGAGGTCGGCAAATGTGGCGTCGCCGTCGACTCACTCGCGGACATGGAAACGCTCTTCGACGGCATCAACCTCGAGGACGTCACGGTCTCGATGACCATCAACTCCACCGGCCCGATCGCGCTGGCGATGTACCTCGCTGTTGCGGAGAAGCAGGGCGCCGATTGGAAAAAGATCGGCGGCACGCTGCAGAACGACATCCTCAAGGAATACATCGCGCAGAAGGAGTACATCTTCCCGCCGCGTCCTTCCATGCGGCTGATCACCGACACGATCGCCTTCTGTTCGGAGAACGTGCCGAAGTACAACACGATCTCCATCAGCGGCTATCACATCCGCGAAGCCGGTTCGACCGCGCTGCAGGAGCTCGCGTTCACGCTGCGCGACGGCATGGAGTACGTCGAATACGCCGTGAACGCCGGCATGGACGTCGACGACTTCGCGCCGCGCCTCTCGTTCTTCTTCAACTCGCACAACGATCTCTTCGAAGAGGTCGCGAAGTTCCGTGCGGCGCGTCGCGTGTGGGCGAAAGTGATGCGCGACCGTTACGGCGCGAAAGACCCGCGCTCGCTGATGCTGCGCTTCCACACGCAGACCGCCGGTTGTTCGCTCACCGCGCAGCAGCCGTACAACAACATCGTCCGCGTCACCATCCAGGCCCTCGCCGCCGTCCTGGGCGGCACGAACTCGCTGCACACCAACTCGCTCGATGAGACGCTCGCGCTGCCGACCGAATCATCGGCGCGCATCGCACTGCGCACGCAGCAGATCATCGCGCACGAGTCGGGCGTCATCAACACCGTCGATCCGCTCGGCGGTTCTTACTTCATCGAAGAGCTGACGGACAAGATGGAGAAGGGCTGCTTCGAGTACATCGAGAAGATCGATCAGTTCGGCGGCATGGTCGAGGCGATCGAGGCCGGCTTCCCGCAGCGCGAGATCTGGGACGCGTCGTATCAGTTCCAGCGCGCCGTCGATTCCGGCGAGAAGGTCGTAGTCGGCGTGAACGCGTTCCGGATGGAGACCGAAGATCCACACGAGATTTTGTACATCGACGAGTCGGTGACGGAGCAGCAACTGGCGTTGCTCAACAAAGTGCGCGGCGAGCGCGATCTGCAGAAAGTGCAGGACGCGCTGCAGGCCTTGCGCACCGCGGCGGCCGACCCCAACGCGAACACGATGCCGCCGATCATCGACGCGGTGAAGGCGTACGCGACGGTCGGCGAGATCTCTGATGCGTTGCGCGACGTCTTCGGTACGTATCAGGAACCGGCGCTGTTCTGATGCGGTAATGCGCAGCGTCGCATTGCTGCTCGCGTTGGCGCTCGCGCTGCCGTTGCCGGCGGCCGATCGCCAGAAGATCGCCGCCATCAACGTTGCGGCGACGTCGGTCTTCACGTTCCTCGGCTGTGCAATGCACGCCAGATTGCAGCACAGATCGCTGACGCGCGCGGACGCGGCCCGTTGCTTTGCCGCCGGCAGCGTCGCCGGCGCTGGCTTCTATCAGGCCAAGCGCCTCGTCGCGCGCGGCGACATCTCCACCGGCTGGCTTGCGGCGAACGTGGCCACGTCCATCGTCGAGAACACTACTGCCGGCGAACATCCGCTCAGCCGCCTCGGCTACACCTTCGGTCCGTTGCGCCTGCGTGTGGCGACGCCGCTGGATCGCGCGCGCGAGTCGTATGTCGACATCGACGTCTCCGCCGCCGAGACCATGTTCCTCCTGCGCGCGATGAACGACGCGGACGAGATCGACGTGCGCGACGGCATGATCTGGTTCGACACCATCGATCCGATCGTCGAAGGCGACGTGGTCTATCACGGCTACACGTGGGGCATCTTCCCCGGCGTCTGGCGTGGTGCCGATCAGTTCACCGCGCGTCACGAAGCGGTACACGCGGTGCAGTCGCTGCAACTCGATTCCGTCGAGCCGCCGCTGCTGACGTTTCATCGCACGCGGCGTCCCGTGCGCCTGCGGCACATTCGCGCGGGCGCGTTGAATCTCGCGGATAACGTGTACAGCGCGCAGTTGCTCGACTACGAAAATCGCTGGGCCGAGATCGAGGCGTTTCGGTTGTCGGAAGACATCGATCCGCCACGGTAGGCTCGGAGCGCCGGCGCTCCGGGTAGAATCGCGCCATGCCGCGAACCGAGCTCTTCACCCAACTCCGCCGTGCGCTGCGCGTTGCCGATCGTCTCGAGCGACAGCACGTCCGCACCGAGCTCGCGCTCGAGCAGGCGGCGGAGGATTGGAGCCGCAGACGCTTTCTGAAGACATCGGCGGTTGCCGCAGCAGGTGCCACGCTCGCATTCCCGCGCATCGCGCGCGCCGACGATCTGCGCGTGGTCATCCTCGGCGCCGGCACGGCGGGACTCACGTGCGCGTATCGACTGCAGCACAGCGGCATTCACGCGAGCGTCCTCGAAGCCTCGCCGCGCGTCGGCGGGCGGATGTACTCGCTCTCGAATTACTTTCCCGACGATCAGGTCGCAGAGCTCGGCGGTGAGCTCATCGACACCGACCATCACGCCATCCGCAATCTCGCGCGCGAGCTCGACATCGACCTGATCGACCTCGCATATCTCGATCACTCGACCGGCCACGATTACTACATCGACGGGAAGCTGTACAAATCGGACGCGGAGTGGATCGAAGCTTTCCGCCCCGTCGCCGAAGCCGTCCGCCGCGACCTCGGCGAGAACAACGAGAACTGCGACGTGACCTGGAACAGCGGCACCGCGCGCGGCAAAGAGCTCGACGCGATGAGCGTCGCCGAATGGCTCGATCGCAATCGCATCAGCGGCCAGATCCGCAAAGTCATCGAAGCCGCGTACGTCGGCGAGTTCGGACTGCAGCTCGAAGAACAGAGCGCGCTCAACCTGCTCTGCGCGGTCGGCACGACGCCGGACACGTTCGGCATCTTCGGCGAGAGCAACGAGCGCTTCCGCTGCAGAGGCGGCAACGGCTCGATCCCGATCCGCCTCGCGCAGGAGCTCACGCGCAGCGTCGAAGTCGGCACCGTCGTCGAGTCGATCCGCAACCGCAACGGTGGCTTCGAGCTGGGCGTGCGTCGCGGAAGAGCGGCATCGACGATCAAAGCCGACATCGTCGTCACGACCATTCCGCTGACCGTGATGCGCAAGCTCGACCTGCGCAACCTCGACCTCACGCCCGCGCAGCGCGACACGATCATGAACCAGGGTTACGGCACCAATTCGAAGATGATGGTCGGCCTCAGCGCGCGGCCGTGGGTGCAGATGAACGTAACCGCGTACACCTTCACCGACCTGCCGTTTCAGGCCTGCTGGGACACCAGCCGCGGCCAGCGCGGGCAAAACGCCATCCTCACGAACTTCACCGGCGGACGGCAGGGACTGCGCGTCGGCGAAGGCGCGCTGCAGGATCGCGCGCGCGAGTTCGTCGCGCAGGCCGACAAGGTCTTTCCCGGGGCGAACGACGCGTACACGGGCAAAGCCGTGCGGCAGGTCTGGCCCACGTACGAGTTCTCGCAAGGGAGCTACACCTGCTTCCGTCCGGGGCAATATCAGCGTTACTTCCGCGCGCTCGTCGAGCCGCAGGGACGCTTGTTCTTCGCGGGCGAGCACACCGTCGACGAGTCCGGCTTCATGAACGCGGCCGTCGAATCGGGCGAGCGCGCGGCGACGCAGGTATTGAGCGCGATGGGCCTCGCGCAGATGCGCCGCGACGCAGCGTAACGCTTCGCCGCACATGCAGCGTAACGAAACCGTCACCAGGAGACTTCGTAAACGCCCGGTTATCATCGGGCGTCAATCCAAACGGAGGATGCTCATGCGTCGTGCGGCGGTCGTATTGTTCAGTGTGGTCGTGGCAACGTCTGCGTTCGCGAAGGACGTTTATCTGTCCATCAGCGGCAAGGCGAATGGATTTTTCACCGACGCGAGCGTCTTCAATCCCTCGTTCGACAAGGACATCATCATCACCGCGCGCTATCTCCCCGCGGGCGGCGTCGACAATCATCCGAACAACAGCGGCGTCACCACGAAAACGCTTACGATCACGAAGCGATCGCAGGTCGTGTTCGATGACGCCGTGCAGTCGATGTTCGGCGGCGGTCCCGCGCTCGGCGCGATCCGGCTCACGTCCGACGACGACTTCGTCGCCACGCAACGCATCTACGCCGACAAGCTCGCGTCGCGGCAGGCGGGCACACTCGGTCAGTTCGTTCCGGGACTCGATGCATCCGCCGCGAAACTCAAAGGCGTGGTCATCCAACTGAAGTCGGGAGCGGACACGCTGGGGACGTTTGCCACGAGCTGGCGCACCAACTGGGGCGCGGTGAATCCAAATGCCACCGCCGCGACGGTGAAGATGAAGCTGCACGACAAGAACAGCATCGCCGCGGGAACGGAGAAAACGTTCACGCTGCAGCCGTTCGGCGTGCTCAGCCCGATCGAGGTCCGCAGTTTCTTCGGCGCCACCGGTGATTTGAGCGACGCGTGGTTCAGCTACGAGTCCACTGAGCCGCTGCTCGTCTGGGGTTCCATCGTGGACAACGGTTCCGAGGATCCGACTTTCGTGACGGCGTTCGAAGATACGGGGGTGGCGCCGCCGGCTCCGCAAGTCGTCACGATGACCATCGTCGCGCGTGATTTCGAGTTCACTGCCACGCCGGGCGGTACGCTCAAGGCAGGCCAACAGGTGAAGTTCATCCTGTCGAAAGTCAACGGCAGTCAAGCCCACGGCATCCGCATCACCGACTCGGAGTTCAATACGCTCGTAGATGTCGACCTCACGACGGTGCCGATCGAGCGCATCGTCACGTTGCCCACATCGGGGCAGTACTTTTTCGTCTGCACCAACACGTTCTGCGATCGCGGCTCGGGCGAGCACCTCGGCATGACCGGAGAGTTCAACGTCTCGCCCTGAGCTCGCTCCGCACGAAATTTGCTACACTCACCGCGAAGGCTGAACGCGCGCGATGGCCGCGCGCGTCGGGAGCGTGGGACGGGTGCAGCTAGTCGAATTCTTTCGCAGCAGGCGAGGCGGGGAGCTGGTGGGGATCGTCGTCATGGCGATCGGAATCACGCTTGCTGCCGCACTCCTGACGTATCACCCGCGCGATTTCTCCGCATTTCACACGTCCACCGACACCACCGTCCGCAACGCGATCGGCTATTACGGCGCGACGCTGGCCTGGGTCTTCGTCAGCTTCTTCGGCTTCGCCAGTCTGCTGTTTCCCGCGGTGCTGCTCGCCGGCGGCTGGAACCGTTTCTGGGGCCGTGACGTCGAGTATTTCCACACGAAGCTGATCGGCTTCGTCATCCTCGCCCTGGCCATCCCGTCGCTCTTCGATCTCTCCCTCGGCAAGATCTGGCTGCGCGATTCACTCATCGCATCCGGCGGCTACCTCGGGCAGGAGATCAACCGCGCCGTCAGCAGCAACATGAACACGAGCGGCGCCGCGATCGCCCTGATCACCGCGTTGCTCATCGGCGTGCTGCTCGCAACGCGTATCAGCCTCGCCGCCGTTTTCCTCGCGATCCATCAACAGTTCGTTGCCCTCGGTCGCGCGATGTCGCTGCAGTGGGCGCGCTTCTCCGAGCGCAGGCGCAAAGAGAAGATGAAGGACGCGATCGTGCGCAAGCACCTCGAGAAAGCGGAGGCGCCCCAATTGCGGCTGGTACCGCCGCCCGCGTCGTCTGCTCCGACAGAGCCCGGCGTGCGCGGCCCGCTCGTGCGCGAGGTGAACGGACGCGGCAGCTTCCAAATCCGCAAAGTGACGAAGGCCGATCTGCGCAAAGCCGCGGAAGCGTTGTCGCAGCAGGAGACCAGAGATCCGTTCGAGTTGTATCCGGGACCGTCAGCGGCGCGTGTGAAACGGACCCCTCATCCGCCTTCGGCACCTTCTCCCCTCGAGGAGGGGAGAAGGCCAAACGATGTCAGCCTTCTCCCCTCCTCGAGGGGAGAAGGTGCCCGAAGGGCGGATGAGGGGCCGGATTTCGAAGATCCGCTCTTCGAAGATTTGCCGATGCCGCCTCCCAAGCCGCAGATCGCGCGTCCGGCCATCAAGAAGAAGGAATCGCCGCGCCGCGAGATCAAGCTCACCCACGATCTGCTGCCACCGGTGAATCTGCTGACCGAGGGGCCGAAGCAGACGTCGATCAACGACGAGGTGCACAAGAAGTTTCTCGAGATCGGCCACCTCATCGAGGCACGTTGCGCCGAGTTTTCCGTCGAAGGCGAAGTCACGGCCTACCACCCCGGCCCCGTCGTCACGACGTTCGAGTTCAAGCCATCCGCCGGTGTGAAGTACGCGAAGGTCGTCAACCTCGGCGACGATCTCGCGCTCGCGCTGAAAGCGGAGTCGATCCGCATCGAGCGCATCTCCGGCTCATCCACCGTCGGCATCGAAGTCCCGAATCGCAAGCGCGAGCTGATCACGCTGCGCGACATCATCGAGACCGAGCCGTTCAACGCATCGTCATCACTGCTCTCGCTCGCGCTGGGCAAGGACATTCACGGCGAACCGGTCGTCACCGATCTCGCGCGCATGCCGCACTTGCTCGTCGCAGGCGCGACCGGCGCCGGCAAGTCCGTCGGCCTCAACTCCATGATCGTGTCGTTGCTCTACAAGGCGCTGCCGTCGCAACTGCGCATGCTGATGATCGATCCGAAGATGGTCGAGCTGAAGGTGTACGAGGACATCCCGCACCTGCTGCATCCGATCATCACCGATCCGAAGCTTGCCTCCACCGCTCTGATCTGGGCCGTGAACGAGATGGAGAATCGCTATCGCACGCTCTCCGAGTGCGGCGTGCGCAACATCGATCAGTACAACGCGCTGATCAAGGATCCGGAAGCGCATCGCCGCGCGCTGAAGTTGTCGCCCGAGGCGAACATCCCGGCCGCGGATGCGATGCAGTACATCGTGATCATCATCGACGAGTTCGCCGACCTGATGATGGTCGCGTCGAAGGACGTCGAAGATTCCGTCACGCGCCTCGCGCAGAAAGCACGCGCCGTCGGCGTGCATCTCATCATCGCCACGCAGCGTCCATCCGTCGACGTGATCACGGGCGTGATCAAAGCGAACCTGCCCTCGCGCATCTCCTTCCAGGTGGCCTCGAAGATCGACTCGCGCACCATCCTCGACGCACAAGGCGCCGAGAAGCTCCTCGGCAGCGGCGACATGCTGTTCCTGCCGCCCGGCACCGCGCGCGTGCGCCGCATTCACGGCGCGTACGTTTCCGAACGCGAGATCAACGACATCGTCGAGTTCGTGAAGAAGAATCAGGGCGAGCCGAAGTTCCTCGAGGAGATCACCAAGATCGTCGAGGAGAAGAGTGGCGCCGACGGGATGGAGTATCTCGACGATCCAAAGTACGACGACGCGGTTCGCGTGGTGTTGAGCACCGGCCAGGCCAGCGCGTCATATCTGCAGCGGCGTTTGAAGCTCGGCTATTCACGCGCAGCGCGCCTGATCGAGATCATGGAAGCGAACGGCATCGTCGGTCCGTCGCAGGGATCAAAGCCCCGCGAGATCCTGCTGCGCGCGGACGATTACCCGCCGGCGAGTGGTGGCACGATCTAATTCGTCCGCTTAGAAACGCCACGTCACGCCGAACGAGGGCACGATGCCGAGCACTGACTCCGTGATCGGCTCCGCGGTCACATTTCCTTCCGCGCTTTCGAAGAACTGGAACGTGTTCACGCGCGTGACGTTCTCGTGGCCGAGGAGATTGAACAGCTCGAGAAAGATGGAAAGGCGGCCGCTGGTGCGTGTAGCGCGAAAGTCGAGGCGCTGGTAGTCGGGAAGACGCGTGGAGGAGCGCGGGCCGAGCTCTGTGATCAGCGCGTCGCCATCAAGACGCGCAACGATGGGTGTGGTCGGCCAGCCGCTGTGCCACGTGCCGGCGAGATTGAAGTTCCAACGCTCGCCGCGTCGGTAGTTCGCACTGAACGTCATGGCGTGACGCTGATCCCAGTCGCGGGCGACCTCGCGTCCGTCGATGGTATCGGTGACGCGTGCGAGGGTGTAGCTCATCCACGCGCTGAGCGGCAGCGCCGCGTCGGTGCGTACGAGCAGCTCCGCGCCGCGCGCGCGTCCGCGTTCCGGCGCGATGCGGATGCGATCCGCGCGCAGCTCCGGAAAGAGCAGCAGGCGGTCGTACAGGTTGAGATAGCGTGGCCGCAGGTTCGTCATCGATTTGTCGTAGAGCTCGAGCCGTGCGTCGACCGCTTTGAATGAATGCTCGATGCCGAGGACACGATGTTCGGAGCGTTGCGCGCGCGCGTATTCGGTGACACCGTCTTCGACCTGCAATTCGTGGATAGCCTGTGGCTGATGGAAGATGCCCCACGCGGCGCGCACCGACGTGCGCGGCGTCGCCGACCAGGCGACGTTGATGCGCGGACTCACGTGAACGCCGCCGGGTGTGTAGCTCTCGGTGCCGGCGCGCAGGCCACCTTCGACGACGATGCGCTCGCTCAGCCGCAGGCGATCGGCGATGTACGCGTTGACGTCGTTTCCGCGCCGCTGCACGTGCACGGAGCGTCGCACTTCGCGCGGAGGCTCGCCGAGGGCGAAGACGACGAAGGGGATGACGGATTCTCCATCGACGTCGAACGTCGCGCGCAGCCGCTTCGCGGTGACGCCGAACTTCAGCAGTTGCCGCGGCGAGAGTTGCAGCGTCGCGTCGTTTTTCCACGACACGAACGTCGAGCGATGGTGATCGACCAGCTCGCCCTGCTGCTGATCGAACTCGTTGTCGAACGCGCCATCGCGGTCGCGGCCGATGCTGCCCCATGACAAGACACTCTGCGCGAACAGCGTTTCGGACGGTGACGCACGCAAGTTCAGCCACGCATACCGATCGTCATACGCCGCCTCGGCAAACGTCCCCGGGCCGTCCCTCAGAGTAAGGCGATCGCGCGACGCCATCACGTGTCCCGAGATCACCGCGCGATCGTTGAGCGTCCATTGCAGCTTGCCGAGGAGATCGTAGTAGCGCGGGTTCACGTCGGCGGCGTCGTCGATGAGCGCCAGCACTTCTTTCAGGTAGCCGCGCCGCAGCGAGAACAGCCACGCGCCGCGCGACTCGCCGAATGTACCCTGCGACAGGACGCGCGTGTTCAACAGACTGATGCCGACTTCATGTTGCGTTTCCGTCGGTGTGAGCGTGTCGATGTCGACCACGCCACTCATGCGGCCGCCGTATTCGGTGGGATAGCCGCCGCTGAGCACGTCGACGGAGCCGACCGCTTCCGCGTCGATGGTGCTGAACGCGCGATAGAGATCGCGGATGTGAAATGGATCGTAGATCTCGGCGCCGTCGACGAGCACCAGCACCTCGTCCTCTTCGCCGCCGCGCAGGTTGAATCGTGCGCTGACGTCGGCGCTGGTCGTGCCGGGGATCCGATTGATGGCGCGATACAGATCGTCGGCGAGATGCGGCACGCGCTGGACTTCCTCGCGGCTGAGAAACTGGCGTGCTTCCGGCTCCTCGCGCAGCATCGTGAAGCGGCTGGGCGTGACCACGATCTCTTCGAGCGTGATCGGCATTTTCAGCGGCGGTGCGGTCTGCATCGCCGCGTTATTGCGACGCTCGTCGCGTACGATCACGAGCGATCCGCGTGGCCCCTTCGTCGCACGCAATGAGTGCTCGCGCAGCAACTCGTCGAGGATCTCGCGCGGCCGTGTGGCGCGCGGCTCGTCGCGCACGAGCATGTCGCGCGTGACGACGTCGTCGCTGTAGATGATGTGCAGTCCGCGCGTCTCCAGCTCGCGCAGAGCATCGATGAGCGGGCGTCCCGCGAAGGCGGCGTGCACGTTCACCGCGAACAGAAAGATCAAGACGACGCGCGCGATCATGACCGGCCTCGCACGATCAGGCGATCGCCTTCGATGCGATACGTCGCGCCCGCGGCGGCGGTCGCGGCATCGAGCGCTTCGTTGATGGATAGCGGCACATCACCGTGCAGCGTCTGACTCGTGCCGCCGTTCCAGTCGAGCGTCAAACCCTTCTCGGTGGCCACCGTTCGCAGCACGGCGTCGAATGTTTTTCCTTCGAGCACGAGCGGCGGAGCGGCTTCTTCGATCCATGCCCAATCGGCGCCGCTCGTGGCGACCGATCGCTCTTCGATCGTGGTCTTCGTGGCGAACAGCTCCATGCCTGCACGCGCAACTCTGTCGCGCACGCGAACCTCGCCATCACGCACGCGGACGCGCAACGAGTTCTCGCCGACCCGCGCTTCGAAACGGGTGCCGACGTCGCGCACGTCGCCGAACGGCGTGTGCAGCGTGATGCCGGCTTCTCGCTTCTCATCGGCGTAGTAGACGGCGCCATGAACGAGCGTCGCGGTGTTCGGGCCGTCGATCCGCAGACGCGTGCCGCGAGCGACGCGCAGCGTGCCGCCGTTCCATTCGACAGCGTGGGTATTCTCGGCAGCCATCGGCGCAGGCGCGGGTGCGGGCCGAGTGACGTCGCGCCGCAACAACAGCGCGCCGCTGATCACCGCCGCGAGCGCAGCAGCGATTCCCAGACGCACGATGCGGCGGCGCCTCACCGTGGCCCGCCACTCATCCGCCACCGCCGCGCGCACGCGTGCAGTTCGTTCGGCATTCACCTCGGGACGGCGACCGGCAAGACGCACCAGCGTCGCGATCGGATCCTTTTCATCATGTTCATTCATGCGTCCACCTCCATCACCGTCCATGCATCGCGAAACGCGGCACGGGCGCGGGTGAGCAGCGACTCGGCCGCCTTCGGCGCGAGCGCCATACGCTCCGCGATCTCGGCGACGGTCAGCCCATCGATGTACTTCCACTCCAGCGCGTTGCCGTAGCGGCTGGGCAGCCGGTCGAGCACGAGCTGCACGAAGCGCGCGATCTCGCGGCGCTGCACTTCTGATTCGGCACCGAGCGATTCGAGCGCCGCGCGGATCTCCGGCAGGTCGTCGGAGAGATCGAGCATGGGCGGCACTTTGCTGCGCTGCTCAAAAAACGTCGCGATCTCGCGGCGGCAGATGGTCGTCAACCACGTCAGCAGCGCCGCTTCGCCGCGATACGTGCCAAGCTTCCGTACCGCCCGGCACAACGTCGTCTGCACGATCTCCTCGGCCGCATCCTCATCGGCGACGCGCGGCAACGCGAAGCGGAACAGCGGCGCGAAGTTCCGATCGAAGAACTCCGTGAATGCTTCCTCGTCGCCACGCAGCAAGCGCGCGACGAGAAAGCGGTCGGCATGTTCGGTCATGTGCGTGCCGTCCCAGTCTAGAAGCGAATGCGCAGGCCGGCGGAGACGATCAGCGGATCGATGCCCGCGTCGGCCGATTGGCCGTTCGCGCGCGCGTGCAGCGTGAGCGGCAGGACGCGCGCGTCGAGCGTGACAGCGAGACGTTCGGAGAAGGTCCAGATGATTCCGCCGCCAAACACCATGGCTGTTTCTTCATCGAGCTCGAGCGGCGCGAGCCCGTCCGCGCGCAGATCGGCGCTGTCGAGATCACCCGTCATCACGTACGCGGCCCCGGCGCCGAGGTACACGTCGAGCGGCGCGTCGGGGCGGAAGTGATAGCGACCCATGGCCATGATCGGCGTGAGCTCGACGTCGCCAAGGTCGGCGAGCGTGGTGTTGCTCGCACGGAGCTCGCCGCCGGAGGTCGTGCGAAAGATCGAGAGCTCGCCCGATAGGCGCGCGCCGAACATGCGGCTGATACTCGCGCCGTAGCCGCTGCCGTCGTCGAACTCGGTGGTCGCATTCGGCAGCGATGCGGGGAAGGAATCGCCGCCGTTGTTCTGCTGCGACGAGAGCCACAACGTGACCGCGGTTTGCGCATGCAGCGGCGTCGCGAGGAGCAAGGCGAGAAGCATCCAACGTTTCATGGGTTGTCCCTTTCGGCGCGTTGGACAGGCAATTCGGGCCAAATCCTTCGCGGCGGGCACGACACTCGCTAGTACCGGCGTCATGCGTTGGACGCCAGGAAACATGTCGGACGTCGAGGATCGCCGCGGAGCCGGTGGTGGATTCAGCTTCGGGCGAGGCCCTCAGATCGGATGCGGCGGCGCGGTCGTGCTGCTCGTCCTCAGCCTTCTCACGGGGCGCAACTTCTTCACGCTGTTCGACGGCTCGGGAGGCGGTCCCGCCGTGCAACAGCCCGGACCGACTTCCACCGCGCCGATCGATCAGTCGCCGGAAGAGAAGGAAGCATCCGAATTCTCCGGCTTCGTGATGAACGACGCGCAGAACACGTGGACGAGCGTGTTCCAGCGCGAAGGTGTCGAGTATCAGCGCACGAAGATCGTGTTGTTCCGCGACATGACGCAGACGTCGTGCGGCATGGGCCAGGCCGCTTCGGGGCCGTTCTACTGTCCGGCCGACGGAAAGGTGTATCTCGATCTCGGATTTTTCGACGAGCTGCACCGGCGCTTCGGCGCCGCGGGTGATTTCGCGCGCGCCTACGTCATCGCACACGAGGTCGGACATCACGTGCAGAATCTCCTCGGCACCTCCGACCGTGCGCGCGAAATGATGGAGCGCGATCGCCGCAACGCGAACGAATATTCGGTGCGGCTGGAGCTGCAAGCCGACTGTTACGCCGGTGTCTGGGCGCACTCCGCGGCGCAGCGCAATCTGCTCGACATGGGCGACGTCGAAGAAGGTCTCGCCGCAGCGGCAGCAGTGGGCGACGATCGTTTGCAGGAGATGTCAGGCCGCGCGGTGAATCCGGAGTCGTTCTCGCACGGTTCGTCCGCGCAACGGACCGAGTGGTTCACCCGCGGGTTCAAAGCGGGCGATCTGCGTTCGTGCGAGACGTTCAACTAGGCGACGAGCGGGAGGCCTCCCGTTCGTCCCTAGCGAAGCTGCCGGCACCACTCGCTCCAACTGCCGACGTACAGCGACGCGCCGTCGAGGCCTGCAGCTTCCAGCGCGAGCAGCGTGTGACATGCGGTGACGCCGGAGCCGCAATGCACGACCAGCTTCTCGATGGGCGTGTCGCCGAGGAGTTGTTCGTACATTTCGCGGAGCGCGTGAGGGGCTTTGAAGCGGCCGTTGTCGAGATTCTCGGCGAATGGGAGATTGAGGGCGCCGGGGATGTGGCCGGCGATCGGATCGATCGGTTCGGTCTCGCCGCGATACCGTTCGGCGCTGCGCACGTCGAGCACTTTCAAGTCGCTGCGATCGACGCGGAGCAGGTCGATGGTGGGACGCAGCCAGCGATCGGCAGGGTAAGCCATCTGGAGCGACGGGCTCTCAGCCCGTCGGCTTCCGTCGTTCCACCTTCCGTCGACGACCTGGACGCGCTCGTGGCCGACGGCGCGCAGCATCCACCACGCGCGCGCGGCCGCGTTGGCGCCGAACTGATCGTCGTAGATCACGACGTGCGTTTCCGGGCCGATGCCCCATTCGCCGAGTTGCTTCGTCCAGCGCTCCAGCGGCGGTAAGGGATGTCTTCCGCCGCGCGCCGGATCGGCGCCTGGATCGCGGGCCGCGCTGAGCTGCGTTTCGAGATCGGCATGCAGCGGGCCGCTGCCGTTCGCGCGCGCGTCGATGACGACGACGTCTGCGTTCGAGGCGAGCAGCTCGTTGAGCTCTTCAGGAGTGATGAGCGGCTTCATCGTCCGATCGTATCGCGCTCCCCAGGACGAACAGACCCGGCACGACGAGGTGCGTGAGCAGCCGGTTCGCGCTGGTTCGTGCGAGTTCGTCGATGTTCCAGCTCGTGGTCGTGTAGATCAGCACGTATACGCAGGCGGCCGCGAACAGGGCGAGGATCGTCACGCGATCGCGGCCGCGCACGAAGCTCCAGATGCACGCGAGGATGATGGCGGGCCATACGAATCCCCACTCCGCGATCGAGAACGCGTGACGCGCGAACGCACGGATCGCGTCGTCGAGACGCGGAAGCTGATTGAGCAGGTCGCGCATGAGCACGTGATAGCGATGCTCATACGCTTCCGGAATGGACGCTCGCCAGATCGTCAATGTGACGACGGCGACCGCGGGTGCGATCAGGACGGGCCACTTGATGCGCCTGAAGACGATCAACGCGCCGATGACCGCGGTCGCGAGGACGATGCCTTCGTTCTTCGTGAGAATCAGAAACCCGAGCCACATGCCGGTCGAGCCTGCGTCGTCCTCGTCCGCGGCGAGCAGTGCCGCACCGAAAAACGACGCGGCGGCGAGGTCGGAGTAGCCGCTCGAAACGCCGCCTTCCGCGGCAGCGATCCATTGCGGCAGCCACGCCGCTGCTGCGATGAGCCGGCGACCGTGCTGCCAGGCGTATACGAGAAATCCGAAAGGGATGAACAGATACAGCGGCCGCGCGACGTCCGTGTTGTCCGCGCCTGCGATGAGCATCATTGCGGCGACGTCGAGCGGGAGCAGGAGCGGATAGTGATTGTGCAGGTTCAGTCCGCGTTCGCCGTGAAATGCAGGGCCCGCGATCGATTGCTCGTGGACGATGGCCGTGGCCTTCGGCAGCCACGTGACGCGGCCGTCGTAGTCCGCGAAGGGCAATCCCCAGATTCCATAGAGCGCGATCGCGAACGGAATCACGATCAGGAGCAGCCCGGCGTTTGCTCCTGACGCGCGGGGAATCGCATCGCGTCGTTTCCAGATCAGCGGTAGTGCAATGGCTACGACGCTCCACGCCAGCCACCGCGTCATCGATATGCCGATCACACCGAGCACGAACAGGAACGTGCCGAGTGCGCCGACGCCGATGAGAAATGCGCGCGACAAGAATTCGATGACGTTCGGCGACGGCCGCAGATAGAGCGCGACCGCCATTCCGACCACGAGGAAGATCCCGCACGTCAGCAGCGCGATCACAATGAATCCGCGCGCAGAATGGAATAGGGAGGTTCTCGACGCTGATCGAGCACGACCGTCACGGCGGCGCGACCCGGCGGAAGGGGGTTTGGTGCGTTTGCGGAGCTGCTGTCGTGAAAGAAAATCGCACGCTGCCGCAGACGCCACGCATCCATCCCGGCGAAATAGCGGATCTCGCGCGGAGCGAGTAAGGCGCCCGTGAAGACCGCGAGATCGCGCTCGCTGGCGCTGGTCATGACCAGGTCAACGGAGTGCGCGCCCGCGACTTCGCGCGCGATGACCACGGGCCAACCGAAGATCGCCCGCTCACGCACATCCGGCGGAAGCGCCCGCAGGTCGTGAGCCGCACGCGCGCGTTGTGCGAGCGAGCGCACCGACGTCGGCACAGCGGGCGCCACGATCAGCAGGAACGCGATCGCGATTACGATTCGGCGACGGCGCGACATCCGCCGAAGTCTACCGGGTACGATGCGGCGATGCACCGCTTCTGCGCCGCGTTCCTTCTGCTGCTGATCTCCTGCGCCACTACGAGCGACACCTCGCCCGCGCAAACGATCGATGCGTTTCTCGCCGCGCTCGATCACGGGGACGCGAATATCGCCGCGCTGTTCACGGACGACGCCACGGTCTTCTTTCCGATGAACGACCGGCCCTTGCGCGCGAACGGCCGCGAGGAAATCGCATCCGCATTTGGAAGTCTCTTCTCGCTGCCCGGATATCAGAAGGGGCGCGGCATGCCGAAGCCGGAAGCGTTGCGCGTGCAGTCGATCGGCGATGCCGCGCTGGCCACGTTTCAAACGACCAATCCAAACGTCACCTCCCGCCGCTCGTTCGTCCTGCGACGCGAGGGCGGGAGGTGGTTGATCGTGCACCTACACGGATCGAACATCCGCAGGGATTAGGCGGCTGTGCCCCTCACCCGGCCTTCGGCCACCCTCTCCCCGCTGCGGCGGGGAGAGGGCTACAAGGCGCGCGCTCGGCGGGCGGATGAGGGGAGCGCAAGCGAATCAGCTGTTGTTGTCCGCCGTCACTTCCTCCGGCAGCTTCACCGCCATGCCGGACGGCGGCGTGCTGTTGAGGTCGAAGCCATTGATGTTCGCGACGACTTCCGCGTCGCGTGCGTTGCCCGTGGCGCGGCGCGCCAGATCGGCCCACGACTCGCCGCTGCGTACGGTGCCGATGCGCAGTCGCGGCGGATCGACCGAACGCGCCTGCGACGGGTTGACGCTCATCTGCCCCAGGATTTCGCCGAGCGCGCTGGCGTTGCGGCTGATCGACGGTGACACGAACATGAACACCGCCACGTGGTCGCCGTGCGCGAACTGCGTCGTCTCGACGCCGACCGCACCGCCCTGCGTCTGTCCCTGCCACACGTCGACGGCGAAGCGCTCACCGCTGCGCATGCGCGCGTCGCGAGAGCCGAGGTAGCGCAGGCCCATCTGCTCGAGGCGAATGCGCACGGCGTTCTGCGCGTCGCGACCCTGCAGTTCGCGCGCATTCACTTCCTGCGCGACGAAGTAGCTGGAGTTGTTCGTCTGGCGCCCCGCAGGCCGCATCGAGAACAACACGCCCGGTTCCGTCGACGCCACCCAGCCGCGCGGCGCATTGATGACCAGGCCATGGCCGCGGTCGTAGATGACGCCGTCTTTGACGACGAGATGTTGCGTACTGTTGCCGGTGATCACGCCATCGAGCATGCGCACGTATTCGGAGCGATTGGGCGCTTCGAAATTACCGCCGGAGGCCATCCCGGTCAGCTCGACCACTTTCGAACGCACGTCTTTGACGCGCTTGGCGGGATCGGGATGGGACATGAAATAGCGATCGAGACCGCCGGCAGGGTTCTTATCGAGTCGTTGCAGCGTCATCAGCATCCGCTCCGCGCCGACCGGGTTGTAGTTCGCGCGGGCCATGTACGTCGTGCCCAAGAGGTCGGCTTGTGTTTCGTGCTGGCGCGAGTAGCGCTGGAACAAGAGGCCGAGGCCGAGCTCGGCGAGTTGTCCGTACTGCTGCAGCACTTCCGGCCCGGCGATGACGGCGCCGAGGACCATGCCGAATTGTGCGAGCTGCGAGCGCGAGATTTGTTGTGCGGAATGACGCGCCGTCACATGCGCAATCTCGTGCCCCAGGACACCAGCAAGCTCATCCTCGGAATTGATCCGCTCCATCATGCCGCGCGTGACATAGATGTAGCCGCCGGGAAGTGCCATCGCGTTGACGATGGGGGAGTCGAGCAGCGTGAACGTCCATGGCAGATTCGGACGCTCGGAGGATGCCGCGATCTCGCGGCCGAGCCGTTCGACGAGACGGTTGAGCTCGGGACGCTCGTTGTAGACACCGAATTGCCGGATGATTTCATCGTGAGACTGCCGGCCGATCGCAATCTCCTGCGATTCGGAGACGAGATTGAACTCACGCTTGCCCGTGGCTGGATTGGTGCTGCACGCCGCGAGCAGAACGAGTGTCAATAGGAGTGTGGCTTTGCGCATCGGGTTCTCCTCATGTTTGCGAGCAGAGCCAGTTCAAAGCGCGTACCGGGCGGAATGCACTGCGGCGAGCCCATGTTGCCATTCTCGCTTCCCAATGGGGGCAGCATGTTTGAGAAAAGGAGAATTTCCCCCATGCGTCAGTCCGGTACAGTCAAGTGGTTCAACGATGCGAAGGGCTTCGGTTTCATCACCACCGAAGGCGGAGAGGACGTGTTCGTCCACTTCAGCGCCATCCAGGCCGGCGGTTTCCGCTCGCTGCAGGAAGGTGCTCAGGTCGAGTTCGAAGTCACCCAGGGCCCGAAGGGCCTGCAGGCCCAGAACGTCACGCCCGTCTAATACGAGCAACGTTCTCACGAAGAAAAGGCGGGCGATGGTCGCCCGCCTTTTTGTTTTGAAGTGAGCTCTACTTCTTGCGCGTGTACGCAATCTCCATGTTCTTGTACATCGCGCCGTCCGGTCCCGCGACCCACATCTCCATCGTGTGGTGATCGGCGTCCGTGACCGTGATCTTTTCCTTCGCGGTGGAGTCCTTACCAGTCATCGGATCGGTCATCGTGGCGGTGAAGTCCCACGTCTTTCCATCCGCGGATGCGGTGCCGGTCGAGGTCATCATCGACGTCGACATGTTGTCCATCCACGTGCCCCAGTACTGCTTCTTCACGTTGTCGTAGCCGGAGTAGCCGATACCCTCGAACGGCATGCCGGCGAAGTCGCCCTTGAAGCGCTGCTCGAGATAGCGACCGCCCATCACCCACGCGTTCGTCGACGTTCCCGTGCTGCTCATCGGCGGCACGCCGGGCATCATCCACAGCGTGATCTTCGTATCCCATGTGCCGACCATGCCGTCGAGCTTCTTGTGCGCGTCGCCCGGGATGCCGGCCTTCATCATCGCTTCCATCATGGCCGGGTCCATGGCCGGCGCCGCGGCCGGCTTGGGCGCACCGTGATCATGCTGGGCCACCGCGGTCAATGCGAACGTACAGAGCAGGATCCCTGCGAGAGAGAGTTTGAGCTTCATCGATTTTCTCCTTTTGATTTTGAGAGCGGATCGTACTACTGATGAGCTCTATTCGTCCTCACTCCACGGGCGGGAGATGACGCACGAGTTGATCCCGCCGACGCCCATGCTCAATTTGCCGCTATAGCCGCGCGGGACGCTGCGTCCTTCGCGATCGACGAAGTTTGCGCTGTGGATCTTCACGTCGGCGTGCAGCTCGCCTTCGGTGAGCGGCATCGGAAAGAGATGACCGCGCGCCATGCCCAGGTGCTGGGCGGTGAGCTCCCACCCGCCGCCGACGGACATGCCGTGGCCGAAGGTCCCCTTGCGAGCGGTGAAGATCACGTCGGGATGGAGCATCTCCAGCGAATTTTCGATCTCGGTCGCGTCGCCCGGAGTCGCGGTCGCGTGCATGTCCCAGGTCGTGACTTCCGACGCCTGCACTTCCTGCAGCGCGGCCTTCATCGCCAGCTGCGGTCCGCCCTTCGACGGCGTGATGATGTGATGTGCGTCGGATGAAGTCCCGATGCCCACCAGCTCCATCCCCAGTGGAGTGAAGCCCTGCGCCTTCATCGCGTCCGCGTCGCCCACGATCCAGACGCACGACCCGCCGGCGATGTGTGTTCCCTTGAGACCCGTGAGCGGACGAGAGACGTCTGCATCCGCCGAAAGTACGTTGGCGTTGTAGAACGCAGAGACGACGAGCTCATTGGGCGGAGGATCGGTCATGCCGATCACCACCGCTTTCGCTTCGCCGCGCTGGATCGCGTCATAGGCGAGCTTCGCCGCGAGACCGAACGACGCACACGCCGCCACCGGCGCGAACGCGGGACCGACGATCTTGCCCAGCATCGACACCTGTGCCGCGGGGATGTTCGCGATGTTCCACAACAAGTTCGGCGACACCGCCGCCCACGGCTCCTCGGGGCATCCATATTTTTTGTTGAGCGCGCGGACTTTGTTCAGCTTCTGGCGGATCGAGGAGAGCTTTGCCGCACCCGACGAAGGCGGTACCGGCTCGCTGTGCACCGTGCGCGCTTCGGCGAGGTACTCGCTCAACGCGTCGCTCTTCGCCGCCCAATACTCCTCCCACGCATACTTCGCCTCGATCCACTCCTCGGTACCCGGCGCATGTTCGACCGGATCGCTCGGCGCGTTCGCGTCACGTTCGCCGTGGAGATGGCGCTTGAGCGGCGCGCAACGTTCGGGATTCGCCCAGAACTCGTTCCAGCGTCGCAGCGTGCGCTCGTAAGTCAGCGCTTGTTGCTGCGTGACCGTGATGTCGCCGATGCCGGTGCCGATGTAGACGTGGCATTGCGTGCCGAGGGATTGGAGATATTGCTCGACGCCGGGGTTCTGGGTGAGGGACTGGATGAACGCGCCGATGGCGTACTGCACCATCGGCCCCATCTTGTCCTTCAGTTGCGCAAATTTCGCGGGCGGAAAACGTTCGTCGAACCACGGGCGGTAGGAGTCGAAATCGAACTCCGGATAGCCGACCAGGAAGTTCGATTGACCGTAGCCGGTAAAGGGCGAAAGCCACGTGTCGGCGTGCTCGAGGTTCCGCTCGAAAGTATTGATGTCAGGCGATTTCGGGGCGACCACACCCCAACCGAAAATGCCGACCCTCTTCCGGTTCGCCATGGGCGGTGCATTGTAATTGCAAGTGCGGTCGGGTCGGTACGAATCTGTCCGGCGGAGAGAGGTCTTGGTGAAGAGAGCAATCGTTTCCATCGTGGTCCTCGTGCTGGCGCTCGCCCTCGCGCTCGGCGGTTGTAGGAATTCCGAGCAGAAAGCGGGCGATGAGGCGACGCAGACGATCGCGCCGGCGAAGCCGCAGCCCGACCTCACGGGCAGCGACGCGATGACGCAGACGGTGGACGTGGAAAAGGGACGGGCGGAGAACGAAGGGCACGGAACCGAAGCCGCCGGGACGGCGACGACGGCCACTACGACGACGTCGGGAACTGTCGCACCGACGACTTCGACCTGAGTTGTGACTGCAGCGCTGTACGGGCCTCTCATCGAACGCGATCTGGACGCGATTCCGGCGGCAGCGCGTGCGTACGCGGCCGAACACTCGGAAGAAGAGGTGTGGATCGCCGTGGCGCGCTTCGCGGTGCTCGCGTACGCGCCGTCGCAACATGCGAAGCGCGCGGTGATGGCCTGTCGCGCCGCGCATGACCTACGCGAGGAGCTCGGCGATCGATGGCTGGACATGATCGTCGCGTGCGCGCGTTACGCGGCGGAGAGCCGGCAGCCGTGGAGCGAGCCGCCGATCCTCGATCCTCCAACGCCGTCCGAGCGCGCGGATGTCGATGAACTGCGTGAGGCGATTGCGGCCAATGATCGTCATCGCGCCGAGCGCTGGCTGGCGGCGCGACTCGATGATGCGCATGAGGATTTGCGCTCGGTAGCGAAAGGCGACGCGGTGTTGATGCTCGACACCGCGATCGCGCTTGAGGCGCTTCTTGGGGTGAAAGGGCGTTACGCGTTATTGCGCATCGTGATCATGGAGTTGCTCATTGAACAAGACGCAGTGAACGAACCGCTCGAAGCGTTGATCGATCGCGCGATCGAATCGAGGGGATCGATCGAGACAGTGCGCGATGTGTTCATCGCCTCGGCCATCCGGAGCGACGGGCTCTCAGCCCGTCGAACCCCTCGAGATCTCCGACGGGCTGAGGGCCCGTCGCTCCAGATTTACCATCTCGCCCGCGATTACGCGCAAACACTCATCGCCCATGCAATCGCGCATAAACTCCCCGAGCGTGCGGAGGAGTTTCTCGCCGCCGTGCATCACAACCTCGAGCATGGGGAGAGCTTCGCTGAATGGAGCTTCGCGTAAAACTCGCAATTTTGTTGCTGCTCGCTGCGTGCGCAACGACACCGCCGCCTGCAGCGCCGACACTCGCGGCGACGATCGACGCCGCCATCGACCAACCGCCGTTCCATCACGCGTTCTGGTCGATTCTTGTCGAAGAGGAAGACGGTCGAGTGCTTTACGCGCACAACGCGGACAAGCTCACCATCCCGGCCTCGAACCGCAAGCTGTTCGTCTCCGCCACCGCCGCCGAATGCCTCGGTCTCGACGGGCAACTCGTCACGGAGATCTGGCGCGACGGCGAAGATCTCATCCTGCGCGGCGATGGCGATCCGTCACTCGGCTCGTGGCGCTATGAGCGCAGCGGCGACTTCGAGGCGCTCGCGCGGACGCTGCGCGCGCGCGGCATCACGCGCGTTCGGAACGTCGTCGCCGATGTCTCATCGTTCGACCGCAACCTCCTCCCCGGCACCTGGAAGCTGGGCAACCTCGGCAGCGACTACGCGGCACCCGTCGACTCGCTCACGTGGGGCGAGAACGAGATTCCGGCCGATCGCGCGGTGGCCGATCCCGGCCTGCACGCGGCAGTCGCGTTGCGCGATGCACTCGACATGCACGGCATCGAGGTCACCGGCATCGCGCGCGTGAACACGGAGCCGCGCACCTGGAGCGAGCGCGTGGCCACGCTGCCGTCGCCGTTCATCGGCCAATTGCTGATGACAGTGCTCAAGAACAGCCACAATCTCTACGCGGAGATGCTGCTGAAGCGCGTCGGCGGCGGCACGTACGCGGGCGGACTCGACGTCGAACGAGCGTTCCTCACCGGTGCGCCGAAGATCGACGGCGATTCCTTCAGCTTCGCGGACGGCTCGGGCTTGTCGCCGGAAGATCTCGTTACTCCGGAAGCGACGATTCGCATGCTGCGCTGGATGAACGATCCCGTGCGCCGCGCGTTCTGGTGGGCAACGCTTGCTCAGCCGAACAACGAAGGGACGCTGCGGCGGCGGCTGGTCGCGCTCGAGCATCGCATGCGCGGCAAGACCGGCACGATCAACGGCGTGGCCGCGCTCAGCGGCATCCTGCTGATGCCTGACGGCCGCTATCGTTATTTCGCCATCGCCGCGAACCACCACCCGGGCAATGGCTCCGGCGCGGTGAGGATCATCGATGAAGTGGTGAGCGCGATCGCCGACTGAATCTGCTCCAGATTTACTTCTTTCTCGTGAAGCGTTCGCCGAAGAAGGTCAATGTCTTGACTTCACGTTCGGGATTCAGCGTGAAGGTCACGTGTTCGTCGACGTCGTCGTACTCCGATACCGCGCTGAAGATGTCGTAGTGGAAGTGGGTGAGCGGAATGTTCATCCGGCTCCACTGCAACATGAGCGCTCCGTTGACCACAGATACTTTGGCTGTGCCGTACGCGGGGCTCTCGTATTCGCCCGCGTAATCTTCGAGCGGGCGTGAGGGAGTCGTGTCGGGAACGCGTTTCGCGTCGCGTGCGGCCTTGTCGGCGGCGCTTTTCTCATCCGCGCGCCGGTCGATCATCAGGTAGTACGCGTTCCAGTCGCGGCCCGGTTTATTGGAGAGCAGATCGGCGAGCGAGTTGCGCATGGAGATGAGCGCCAGACCGCGTCCGACGTTGATCATGAGCACGAAGCCGGAGTTGCGGCGCGGCAGCAGGTCGACATGCGTGCGGAAGCCGTTCAACGCTCCAGCGTGCGAGACGAGCGCTTCGCCGCGGTAATCCTGCACCACCCAACCCATCGCGTACGACATCACGTTCGTCTCCGTGTTCGCCTCGCGCGTGAGGCCTTCCATCCGGATGACCGTGTTCGGCGTCTTGGTCTCCTCGATCAGGCCTGGGTCGGTGATCTGCGTGAGGTTGAACGCGCCGTTCGAGAGCTGAAAGCGCAGCCAGTTGCCCATGTCTGCCGCGCTCGACTTGATCGCGCCGCCTGCGCCGATGGTGGTCGTGTCGATCGGCCGCTGCGGCGAGATGCGGCCGGTTTTCCAGTCGTATTGGTAGCCGGTGGCGCGATCGGTCGAGGCGTTCCAGTCGGCGTCGGAGGTCACGGTGCGCAGCATGCCGAGCGGCTGGAAGATGCGAGTTTTTACGAAGTCGTCCCACGGCATGCCGGACGCTTTCGCCACGACCTCGCCCGCGGCGATGTACATGATGTTCTGGTACTGATATCCGCTGCGGAACGGCTTGGTCAGTTCGACGCGTCCGATGCGGCGCACGACGTCTTCGCGTGTGAACGGCGAGTTGTCCCAAAGCTCGTCGTGGCGTTTGAGGCCTGTGCGATGCGAAAGGATGTCGCGGATCGTCACCTGCGAATCGGCGCACATGTCCGCGAGATGAAAGTAGTCAAGATGTTTACGAACGGGATCGTCGAACGACAGTTTGCCGTCCGAAGCCAGCATCGCCAGCGCCGTGCTCGTGAACGCTTTCGAGGTCGACGCGATCTGGAACAGCGTGTCGTTCGTGACCGGATCGGTCCCGCCGAGCTCTTTCGTTCCGTAGCCACGCACGTACACGACGCGATCGTTCCTGACGACGGCCACGGCCGCGCCAGGAATCTGCCACGCCTTCATCGCCGACGTGACGATCTTGTCGACCGCCTTGGTGTCGAACGGCTGCTGTGCAGCGGCCGCGATGGAAAGAAATACCGTGATGAGTGCTGCGAGGAAGCGCATGGGCGCGATTGTACTTGGGGCCGCTGCGCCACTTCGCGGCGGGCGAGTCTCAGAGTCGCAGAGTCTCAGAGTCTCAAAGGGTCGTTTGCACGCACGAATGAGCCTCACGACTCTCTGAGACTCTGCGACTCTGAGACTCTGCGCCTACATGCGTACGATCTGATTGATCGCCGCAACCACGCGCAGCGACCGCGCGGAGCGGCCCACCGTCACATCCGAGAGGCCGTTCGAGAGCAGCGCCTTTTGGCCGTGCTTCTGCCACCAGCGGCCGACGAAGACCAGGCGGCCGATGCGCCCGATCACGAGCTCACCGGTGGAGGCGCGGCCGCGCGGGCGGATCTCGACGACGAGCAGGTCGCCGTCCTCGATGCCCTGGTCGCGCATGCTATCGCCACGCGCGCGGAAAACGATCTCGCCCTTCTCCACGATCGACTTCGGCAGCGCCACCTTCTCCTTGACCTTCTCGTCGACCGCTTCGCCGTGGCGGATCTCACCCGACGTTTCTACGTCCACCCAGTCGGGACGCTCACGCAGCACGTCGCCAGTGGCGGCGCGCGGCGGCTCGATGCGGCGGACGGGGAGTCGCGGGAACTTGAGCTCGACGGGACCGTTGGACGAACCGCCGTCCGATGCGAGCAGCGTCTCGGCGCGCGCGAGAAACGCCTGCGCACGTTCGGCTTCTGCGCGCGCTTCGCGGATCGTGTCGGTGAGCAGCGGCATGTTCACGGCGTGATCGCTCCGGGCCGCGCGCAGCGAAAGGTCGCCGAGGTTGATTTCGGTGAGGTCGAGGACGGTGGCGACGCGCTGGAGGATGTTGATGGAGACGTTCGCCCCCTTCTCGAGGGCGGCCAGATGGCGCCGGCTGACGCCGGCAAGCTTGGCCAGCCGGGCCTGGGTGAGGCCTTTGCGGATGCGTGCTTCGCGAACTGTCTCACCGAGCATAAGACACTTTTAGGTTACCTATCGAATGGGTAATACGCAACACACGTCACTGCCGTCAATCTGGAGGGGCGGGCTCTCAGCCCGCCGATTGGCCCGACGGGCTAAGTGTCACTCGCTCCAGTGCAGCACTCACAACGCGGTCACTCTCGCACACGGTGTGACGCCAGCGCACTTTTCCACCCCACGTGGATGCAGGTTGCTGCAAGGCGGATAGGAGGAGAGGGGGATTGCCACAACTCGTAGCAGGGACTGGAGTTGCGCAGTATTTTGCCTTCTGGTGCGTCCAGCTGACATCTCCGGATTGACATCTATCCTGCTCGCGGCTAGTATGCAACATACTGCACATGCCGATCACGCGCCTGGAATCATTCATCAAGAGCAGGGGCATCAAGCCGGCGCATCTGGCTCGCGAATCGGGCTACAGCCGGCAGCACCTGCTGCGGATCCGAACGGGACGGATGGAGCCGACGCGACGGTGCATCGCGGCCATTGCGGCAGCGTGTCGGCGTCTTTCGGGAGAGGCAGTCCGGGCGTCGGAGCTCTTCGACCTGGACGAGGAGGATCAGTAGGATCCATTGCAGCCCGCCAAGCATAGTCCTGAGCTCGAGATGTTCACAACTCGACGGGTCGTGGTGGTGGACTCCGACCGTCAGGCTGCGGAAATGCTGCACACGTTCTTTCGCCTGATGGAGCTCGATTGCTCTCTCGTGACGCCGGAAACCGACGTCGTTCCTACCGTTCGTAGGCAGTGCCCCGACATTCTGATCCTCGAGCTCGATCTCCCCGGTCTACGTGCACTGGAAATCGCACACGAAATCCGCCGCAGCGCGCGCACGCTCCCGATCATCTTTCTGACCGAAGACGACCCGCCGCTGCTGCCGATCGAAGGCCCGGTGCTGCGCAAGCCGCGCGATCGGTTTGAGGAGTTGCTCAGGTTGTTCGAGGTGGTGTTGGCGCTCGAGTAACTTTCCGGGCGCGCGTTTTGTGGCGCTGAGTCTCAGAGTCTCAGAGTCTCAGAGTCGCAGAGGGTCGGGTTCCCCGGCGCTGGGCAATCGACGCTTTGCGGTGCCGGCGCTCACTCGGTCCCGCGACGAACGCCGCCGGAGAACGGGGCCGCACAACCTGCGATAATCCGCGCGCCATGAACCGCAAGCTCCTCGTCGCCTTCGCCGCCGTCTTCGCGTTCGCCTGCACCTCCTCGAAGCCGCCCGCCGCGGCGCCGCCTCCGAAGCCCAAGCCGCTCCTCGGCGACCATGGCTTCGCACTCTCGCAGGTCGACCGCACCGTTTCGCCGTGCGATGACTTCTATCAATACGCGGTCGGCGGCTGGCGCAAGGCCAATCCGTTGCCGCCGATCTATGCGCGCTATGGCCGCTTCGAAGAAGTCGCCGAACGCAATCGCGCGATGCTGCGGCAGATCCTCGAAAGCTCCGCCGCGGACACGAACGCATCGCCCGGCAGCGGCACGCAGAAGGTCGGCGCGTTCTGGGCCGCGTGCATGAATGAATCAGCGATCGAGGCGGCCGGCGTCGGCCCGATCCGCGAAGACCTCGCACGCATCGACGCCATCGGCACTCGCGCAGACGTCATCGCGGAACTGCACCGCCAGCAGGTGCGCGGCGGCAATCCCGTCTTCCGCTTCTCCGCGCAGAACGACATCAAGAGCTCGAAGAACGTCATCGCCGCGGTGTCGCAAGCCGGACTGGGGCTGCCCGACCGCGAGTACTACATCCGCGACGATGAGAAGTTCCGCAACACGCGCAGGGAGTACGTCGCGCACCTCACGAAGATGTTCGAGCTGGCCGGCGTCGCCGCCGCGAAAGCAGCAACGGACGCAGAACGCGTCATGGCACTCGAAACCGCGCTCGCACGCGCATCGATGGCGCGCGCCGATCAACGCAAGCCCGAGAACACGTACCACATCACTCCGGTCAGCGAGCTGCAGTCGACCGCGCCGCAATTCCGATGGCCGGAGCTCTTTCAGGCCCTCGGCCTCGGCAACCTCGTATCGCTCAACGTCGCGCAGCCCGAGTACATCAGGGAAGCGAACCGCCTCCTCGATGAGATGCCGGTCGAGACATGGAAGGCATACCTCCGCTGGAATGTCCTCGACGCCGCGGCGCCGCAACTCTCGTCCGCATTCGTCGATCAGGATTTCGCGTTCCGCCAGACCGCGCTCTCCGGCACGAAGGAGAACGCGCCGCGCTGGCAGCGTTGCGTCAGAGCCGCCGACGCCAACATCGGCGAGATTCTCGGCCAGGAGTACGTCAAGCGCGCGTTCACGCCCGAAGCAAAAGACAAGATGAACGAGCTGATCGACAACCTCGTGGCCGCGTTGCGCGAGGACATCCCGACGCTCGCCTGGATGGGACCGGAGACGAAGCAGACCGCGCTCGCGAAGCTGGAGGCGTTCCGCCGCCGTATCGGCTATCCCGACAAGTGGATCGACTACTCGACGCTCGACGTGTCGCGCGATTCGTACGCCGCGAACGTCGCCGCCGCGCGCGCGTTCAACGTCCGCCGCGCCGCGAGTCGTGTCGGCAAGCCGGACGATCCGAACGAGTGGGGCAACTTCACGCCATCCACCGTGAACGCGAGTTACAACGCGACGCGCAACAACATCACGTTCCCGGCCGGCATCCTCCAGCCGCCGTTCTACGATCCCAATGCGGACGACGCCTACAACTACGGCGGCATCGGCATGGTCATCGGACACGAGATGACGCACGGCTTCGACGACCAGGGCGCGAAGTTCGATCCGGAAGGGAACCTGCGCAACTGGTGGACCGAGAAAGATCTCGAGGCGTTCCACAACAGCGCGGACTGCATCATCAAGCAGTACAGCGCGTGGAACGTGGAGGAGGGGTTGAACCTCAACGGCGAGCTCGTCACGGGCGAAGCGATCGCCGATCTCGGCGGCCTCACGCTCGCATTGCGCGCGTATCGCAAGTCGCTGGTCGGCAAGCCGCGTCTCACCGTCGACGGCTACTCTCCGGAGCAACGCTTCTTCCTCGGCTTCGCACAGGTCTGGGGACAGAACATGGCGCCCGAAGAAGCACGCCGCCGCGCGCTCACCGATCCGCACGCGCCCGGCCCGGCGCGCGTGAATCTCACGGTCAGCAACATGCCGGAGTTTCAGGACACGTGGAACTGCACGGCCGGCTCGAAGATGGTGCGCGCGGAAGGGGAGCGTTGCCGGATCTGGTGACGTATCCACTCGAGCCCGACGCGCAGGAAATGCATCGTCTCGTCGATGAGGCGATGCGGCGCATCGTCGAGCACATCGAGTCGTTGCCTTCGCAGCCGGCGATGAACGTGGACGGCGCGACCGAGTACGCGCGCACCCTCATCGAGCCGCTGCCGCAGCGGGGCGAGTCGTACGAATCGCTGCTCGAGTTTCTGTTTCGCGATGCGATCCCGCGTTCGTTCACCGCGGCCGGGCCGGGCTATCTCGCGTACGTCCCTGGCGGCGGTCTCTTTCATTCTGCAGTGGCCGATCTGATCGCGAACGCGGTCAATCGCTACGTCGGGGTTTGTGCAGCCGCACCGGCGCTGGTGCAGCTCGAGGCGAACGTCATCCGCTGGTTCTGCGAGATCGTGGGCCTGCCACAGGGCGCGGGCGGAGTGCTGACGCCGGGCGGGTCGCTCGCGAACTTCACGGCCATCGTCACCGCACGCAAGGCGATGTTGCCGGACGACTTTCTGCGCGGCACGTTGTACTGCTCGAATCAGATTCATCACTCGTTTCAGAAGGCCGCGAACCTCGCAGGTTTTCCGTACGCGAACATCCGCGAGCTGCCGGTCGACGAGCACTTCCGCATCCGCATCGACGCCTTGCACGAAGCGATCGCGCGCGATCGTGCCGACGGATGGACGCCGTTCCTCGTGGCGGGAAGCGCGGGGACGACACCTACCGGTGCCGTCGATGATCTCGCGGCGATGGCGCAGGTCGCGGGCGAAGAGAAGTTATGGTTTCACGTGGACGGCGCGTACGGCGCGCTGTTCATGCTCACCGAGCGCGGACGGAGCGCGCTGCGCGGACTCGAAGAAGCGGACTCGATGATCCTCGATCCGCACAAGACGCTCTTCCTGCCGTTCGGCACCGGCGCGGTGCTCGTGCGCGACGCACGCGCGTTGCGTCGCGCGCATTCGTCGCACGCCGATTACCTGCCGGACATGCAGCAGGAGGACGAGCTGGTCGACTTCTGCGAGATCTCGCCCGAGCTCTCACGCGACTTCCGCGGTCTGCGCGTCTGGCTGCCGCTGAAGATGTTCGGCATCGCGCCGTTCCGCGACCAGCTCGACGAGAAACTCGATCTCATCGACTACGCGTTGCGCGAGTTGCAGAAGATCGATGGCATCGAGATCGTCGCTGAGCCGCAACTGACCATCCTCGCGTTCCGACTCGTGCGGGAGAGCTTGTCGGACGCAGAGCTCGACGCGCTCAATCGCACGCTGCTCGAGCGCATCACTGCACGCAGGCGGGTGATGCTTACACCAGCCATCCTCGACGGCCGCTTCGTCATCCGCATCGCCATCGTCTCGCACCGCACGCATCGCGATCGCGTGGACCTGGCGCTGGAAGACATCCGCGCCGCGATCGCGGAGGTGTGATGGATGACGTCACCGCCATCGAGACCATCACGCGCGACTGCTACCGCAGCTTAGCCGGCTTTCCGAACGCGATCGTGATCGACGACGACTCGATGTACGCCGTGATCTCGCACATCCCCATTCCGTTCTTCAACGGCGTGGCGCGCACGAGTCTCGACGCGGATGATGTCGAGTCGCGCTTCGAATTTCTGCGGGCGCAGCAGTGTCCGTTCCGCTGGTGGGTGACGCCCTCGACGCGCCCGGAAGGATTGGGGCGTCGCCTCATCGAGCTCGGGCTCGTGCACGCCTACGACTCGCCGGGGATGATTGCCGATCTCACACGCGTACCGCTCGCCGCCGCCGCGCCTGACCGTGTGACGATCAAACGTCTGGAGCATGCGGCCGAGATGGAAGACTGGCTGAACGTGTTCATGGCGGCGTTCGCCTTGCCGGAGGAGCGGCGCGCGATCTTTCGCAATACGTACACGCGGATCGGTTTCGGCGATGCCGTAGCCTGGCAGCACTTCGTTGCGTTCGACGATGATGTACCGGTCGCGACGTCGTCGGTGCACATCGACGGCGATCTCGCTGGCGTTTATTTCGTGGCCACGCTTGCCGAAGCGCGCGGCCGCGGGATCGGCGCCGCGGTTACGCGCGAGTCGATGCGGTTCGCGGGCGACTCGGGGGCGACGCGCGCGGCGCTGCAATCCTCCGACATCGGTTTCAACGTCTACCGCTCCCTCGGATTCGAGCACCGCTGCGACGTCGGCGCGTACGAATGGCGCCGGCCTATGTAACCTTCTCCGCGCCGCAGCGGGGAGAGGCTAGATCGCGCATCTACAGTCCTGAGGGTAATCGCGGCGATGACAGCAGCTCCGCGAAGACCTGCCAGCGCTTCCGCGCGTCGCTGCCGCTGCGCTGCTCGACGTGCTGTTTTACGAGGTCCTTGCCGAGGTTGTAGTTGATGACGTAGCTGCGGTATTGGTCGAAAAACTTGATGCGTTGCCGCGCCCGCGCCGGTTCCATCAGCGCGTACGTCGTGAGCCAGTCCGCGGCATCGTCCGCGGACATGCGGCCGTCGAGATACTGCCGCGCCGCTTCGTTGCCCGCATAACCCGTTCGCGACACCAGATCGTAGACACGGTAATACTGCGCTGCGCGCGTGGCGTCGAGCCCGGCGATGGGGAAGAGCGTCTCCTGCTCCATCACCACGCGCTCCTGCGCGGGAAACGCGACGTCGATGCCGTAGTTCGCACTCCCTTCGGCGATCAGAGATTGCGCGGAGAAGAGCGCGTAGACCGAGAACTCGACCCAGCCGCGCTCGCGCACGAGCGTCCGTTCGAGCAGCGCGTTGTAGACGTGATGACCGGGATAGCCTTCGTGACAGGCGAGGTCGATGGCGCGATCGATGTAGATCGGCAGGTCGGTGTTGACCTGGATCAGGCTCTGGAAGCCGCCCTGATACCAGTTGTAGCCGCTCCACGATTTTCCATTCACGTATTCGACCGTGAACGATTCGCCTTCCGGCAGCGGCATGTGCTGCATGGTCTTCGTGCGGCAGATGTCGATGGCCGCACTGAAAACCGCATCGAGCTTGTCCCGCGCGATGATGAAGTGCGAGCGAAACGCTTCCACTCTCGAGGCGAGCGATCCGCTGCCCGGCACTTCCTGATCGATGGCCTCGTTGAGCTCGCGAAAGTACTCCTCGCCATGCGTCGGCGCGACCGCGTCGTAGAGCGCTTTCGATTCTTCGTCGAAGGTGAACCGCCGCCCTTCGAGCATCTCCACCCGTGCGATGAGCGCGTCGGTCTGGCGGCGAAGGTAGTCGAGGCGCAGCGATGCAATCATTTCGGCGGGACGCGGGATCGCGGCCAGCTGTTCGCGTAACGCAAGCGCGTGTTCTTGGATCTGCGGCAGCGAGAGTTTCGCGTCGCGGACGGCGTCGCGCCACTCGGGTGGGCCGTAGTACGCGTCGACATAGTCGCCATCGTGCTCGCCCATGGCGAGCACGAGGCGGACATATTGTTCGGCGGAATCGTTCATTTCCTGCGGACGTGCAGCGTGTTCCCCTCGATCGTCCAGGCCAATCCGTTCGCGTCGAGCAGATCGGCCAGTGCTTTATCCCACGGCACGCCCGAGACGTCGAGCGTGACCTTGCCCTGAACGTCCGGCGCAATGTCTATCTTCAGGCCGGTGAGGTCGCCGAAGGTGCCGAGGAGATCGCGGATGTCGGCATCCCTTACGGTGATCGAGACCGGCTCGCCTTCGTAGGTTTTCTGGTCCTTCGTGTAGAGCGTCCGTTGGAGCATTTTTCCGTTGTCTGTGACTTCGAGGAGAATCGCGGCACTCGGTTTCATGCCGTCGATGATGCGAATCGAGTACTCGGGGCCGTTCGTGCTGCTCGTGGTCGAGAGCACGTCGTCCCCCTGCGTGACCAGGCGCGGCGAGACGACCACCTTGCCGGTGGCGACATCGACGACCTCGATGTCGTACCGCATCTGATTGCCCATGTTCGTCACGTTGAACTTGAGCGAATACGGCAGCGCCTTCGAATTCACCGGCGTCGCCGCGATCGTCGACAGCGCGATGAGCAGCACTCCCGCGGCCACGATCGCGCGATGCGACCACGCTCTCCGTTTGATGGTTTCGTAGCTCATGAGGTGTTTCAGCCTTTCTTTCAGTTTCGCGCTGGCCATGCACGACGCGCCTGCAGTGCGCGGCGCGATGAAGGCGCGGCAGATTTTCGTGAGTGCGTCGACGTACGCGCCGGTGTCGCGCATCGCGTCCGCAACCGACTCGTCGCACGCTTCCTCGCGCGCGACCGTGATCCGGTTCGACGCGAGCCAGACCAGCGGGTGAAAAAAGAGCAGCGATGTCGCAAGCGCCTGGATCAGCGACAAGAAGTTGTCGTGCCGCGCGACGTGCGCGCATTCGTGCAGCACGATCGATCGCAACTCATCGTCGGTGAGCTCGTCGCAGCCGTGCGCGGGCAGCACGATCACCGGCCGAATGATGCGCAGCACCGCCGGTGCTTCGCAGATCGGCGAGCGGATCACGTCGATCGCCGTGCGGATGTTCATCGTCAGGCGTGCCTCGCGTACCGCTTCGAGCTCGCGTGCGGACGCGGGAGCAGGGGAGCGCAGCGCCGCCGACACCGTACGCGCGCGCAGTACAACCCAGTGCACGAAAATGAGTGCCGCGATCGCGGCCCAGGCGATGGCAATCCAGTTGATCGTGCGCGCGGCGACGAACGGTGCGATCGCCGCTGCAGCTCCGCCGCCGAATGTGCGCAACTGCACCGGCACCACTTCGATCGGAACGAACCGGAACACGGCCGTCGGCACCGCGAACTTCGCGATGCCGAAAAGCAGCAGCGCGTAGCGCGTCCGCGCAGTGAGCGGCAGCAGGGGTGCGGCCATCATCACCAGCACCAGCAGGGCGGTGGAGACCAGGAGATGTTCGGTCATTTGCGGCTTCCCTTTTTGCGGCGTGCGGTCTCGTGCTGTTCGAGCGCCTTCAGATCTTCGAGCGTGAGCTTTCCGCTCTCCAGCAACTGTGCGACGACGGGCTGCGCGGAGCCGCCAAAGAGCTCGAGCAACTGGTCGAGCACCCGGCGATACGCGGAGCGGCGCGTAACCGCCGGTGCGAACATCAGCGCGTTGCCGATCTTGCGCGTGCGGCGGACGGCGCCTTTCTGTTCGAGGCGCTGCACGATGGTCTGCACGGTGGTGTAGGCGGGGCGTTTCTTATCCGCCAGGGCGTCGCAGACTTCGCGTACCGAGGCTTCCTCGAGGCGCCAGAGGATGTCCATGATTTCGAGCTCGAAGCGGGTCAGGTTCATTACTAACTCTGTGGTTGATGCTACGACAGCGGTAGTAGGAACATCAAGCATTAAAATTCGCGCATGCACGAACTGCTGGAGCTCCTGCTGGCGAATTACGATCGAGCGTATGGGAAAGACGGGTGGCACGGGACCAGTCTGCGCCGCGCGGTCCGCAGCTTGCGCGCGAGCGACGTCAGCTGGCGTCCGGCGGCGGGCAGGCACAACATCTGGGAGCTGACCGCACACGCTGCGTATTGGAAGTACACGGTGCGGCGGAGGTTGACCGGAGCAAAGCGCGGTGCGTTCGCGATGAAGGGGAGCAACTGGATCGCGTCGCCGGAGTCGGTCGACGACGATTCGTGGCGCGAGCTCATCGCGCTGCTGGAGGACGAGCACCGGCAGTTGCGCGAGGTGATCGCGTCGCTGAGCGCGGCGGATCTGCGCGACAAAAAGAAGCAGCGGATGATCTACGGCGTGGCCGCGCACGACGTGTATCACACGGGGCAGATTCAACTGTTGAAGCGGCTGCGCGGATGAGGCACGTTTTTCGCGACGCATCGCGGCATGAGTGTTTGTGCAAAGTGCGGCGCGCCGCTCGCGCCTGACGCGCAGTTCTGTTCGAAGTGCGGCACGCCGGTCGTTCCTGCTCCGCCGGAGCCGCCGCTCGTCACTCCGGCGCCGGTCATGCCCGTATCAGCGGTGCCGGTCGCGCCCGCGCGGCGCAGCACATGGTGGATCGTGCCGCTGGTGATCGTCGGGCTGGTCCTGGTCGCATGGCTGTTGCTCGCGGGACTGCCGTTCGGTCGCGACAAGCAGGTCGTGGCCACGGCAACGACCGAGACGATCGCCGAAGGCACCGCCCCTGCGCAGCCGGCGCAGACCGGCACGATCGTCGAGGTCGGCGACACGATAGAGCCGCCCTTGGCGACCGAGACCGCGCCGCCGCCGCCGATCACGACACAGACCGTTCCGCCTGTCGTGACGCAAACGCAGCCACTGCCCGCACCGGTGATTGTCGAAGACCGCCCCATCCCTCGTCCCGCGCCAGTCACCCCACTGCCGCAGCCACGTCCAACCCCTCCCCCCGAGGAACCCCGAGGAACTCCGAGGAACCCCGAGGAACCGGTTGGTGGCGAGATCAGCGAGGGGGAGGCGTCCGGCGTGCTGCGCGGACACCTCGCTTCGAACAATCCTTACGACGTCGCGGCCAACTGCCTGCAGGTCCGCAGCGGCGGCTATCGCAATGTTGGATACACGTTCTCGGTGTGGGACACCTGCGTGAGCGGGGGAGGCTCGCGGATGCTCGGCCGCTGGCGTGTTGATTCGAAGACGCGGGAGGTCTTCCGCCAGCGCGACGACGGTCGCTTTTTACGGCCGTGATTCGGTGCGTCGAGGCAATAAGTGGGAGGGGTGAGACGTTCCTCCGACCCGTGGTTGACACGACGGCATCGCGTCCGTATGGTGACCACCTTCCGCGAGCGAGCGCTCGCAGTTCGTTGAAGCGCCGGGCCCGTAGCTCAGTGGTAGAGCAGTTGGCTTTTAACCAATTGGTCGTAGGTTCGATCCCTACCGGGCTCACCAGCCCATCGCGCAGACTGCATCAGTCCGTCCCTATCGTCTAGAGGCCTAGGACACCGCCCTTTCACGGCGGCGACACGGGTTCGAATCCCGTTAGGGACGCCACCGGCGTGATCACCGAGGCCGAAGTCGCGCGCTGCATCGCCGAACGGGAAAGAAGAAAAACCAGCTCGAAGAAGCCGGTCGTCGTTACGGCCACCGCGCTGCCGGCCATTACGCCCGCTCTGATCTTCGTCCCACATTCCGAGCGTTCGCGTCTTGCGGCTTCAGCGCGGCTGCGCACGATACACGCGAGCGATGTTTTCGCGTATCCCGACCCGCTTGCTCGTCGCTGCAAGGGACGACTTCCGCGACCGCCAACGCGTTCTCGCCGAAGCTCGTGGCGCTTTTCGAGAAGGTACGCAACGCGGTAGCCGCGCTGCAGCCGACACGCCTTCGGCCTGTCTTATCGCCTCAGGACGGGATGTCACGCGCACCGGTCATGAACGCATTCCTGCTGGACGTAGTCCTCCGCTGCCTCATCAACCGCGACAGACCTGCCATCAACCCTCGGCCACCTGAATGGGCGGCCACTCTGGGTTACCGCGGAGGCCGCAATCGATGCCTAGGGCAGGCCGAACGTTGCCGTACTCGGGGACTACGTCGCGCGTCAAAGCTCAGAAAGTGCCAGCCGCAACGCGCGCGCCGTCGCTCGCGAAAAGGCGACAAAGCGAAGTTGAGCCAAAACAGCGAAGCTGTCGCCGTGGACGAATGTCTCGCGTTCACTTTATTCAGAGCAGATCACTTCAAACCGACGTCCACGCTTGCGGAGTTGGTCGCGAGCTCGGAGGCGATCGTAGCCGGTACCGTCGTCGCGCAGCGGCAGGGCGTCCTGTACGACCAGCCTGGAACGCTGTTGCAGCTCGATGCGCAATATCTCAAAGGATCCGGCGCGGCGAAAGCGTATATGTTTTACCCATACGCGGACATCAAAACCGCGGACGGCGTGCTTTGCTCACGACCAGGGATCGCGAAACCGCGAACGGCAGGTTGACTCTTCCCGTCGCGTTTAGCTCTTCGAGCGAGTCGCCGATCACTCTCAACGGCATCAGTGCGCGTGTGCGGAGCGCGGCCAAGCGGCGCGCCTCGGCCCCGGACGCAGCGTGAGCCGAAACGGGCCGCGTCGAGCAAACGCCTGCACGCGTGAGAAACCGGCTCGCGGCTAGGCTGGCGGCGGCGCGCCTTCATTACGTCGGACGCGCCGCCGGTCCCTACACGACGCGCACGGTAATGGCGTTCCACGGGTAAGGTGGCCATGACGCGGTGCTGGCCGTCATGGCGCCGCCGCCCTCGATGTCGATGCGCGGCCCCCACCACGTTCCGCTTCCGGGGCCGTACGGATCGGTCCACTGAAAGACGCTCTGCAGGTATGGTCCGGCGCCGTCCCGATCGAGGACGTATCCGAGTTGGGCATGCTGCGGCGGGTCATCGCCTTGTGGGCGGGAATGGGTGATGTCGAGAAGCCACGAGGGATTGCCGGAGAACGGCGCCGCGACGTTCTGGTTCCAGTTCGTTGAGGTCACGAACGCGCCGTCCAGGAACGCAGTGAAGTTGAGCGCCACCTGTCCATTCGCGATAGGGAGGATGGCGCCGTTCAGATCCGGCGACTTGACGTAAGCACCGGCGGAGGTGAGTGCCGAAAGTTGTTCGACAGTCAGTCCCTCGATCGCGTTTTGCGCTGCGCTTGCACTACTGATCACGTTCTCGAGGATTTGCAACTGGTGCGGAATCGCATACGCATTGTTGCCGATCAGCCGCGTGGCGGTGTTCATCAGGTATGCGAGCTGGGCGTACTCGGCGGAGAGCGTCGTCACCACATCCGAGTCTACGCTCAGCGTGAGTGCTCCCGTCTGTCCGATGTCGCCCAGGATGGTGTTCACATCGGACAGCGTGTCCCACGAATAGCCGATGGCGACCAACGGCGCGCCTCCGCCGCTGATGGCCGAGGTGAACTGCGCGAACTCATTGCCGATGTCGGCGGGTGAGGGGCCGGTGTAGTTCGCCATGGAACTGCCCGAGGTTGTCGGCGGAGTGAGGAGAGCGCCGACGCTGTCCACCGAAGCCTGGATGCTGTAGTGAGATGAGAAGGTGCTCAAGCCCGTGGTCAACGTCTCACTGAACGACGCGCTGGAAAGGCCCTCGTTCATGGCCGCGGAGACCGAGACCTGCAACTGGGTCTGCGTGGACTGGCTTTGCGTCTGGATCTGTACCGTTCCGAGGAAGTAGCCGCCGTACCGGTATCCGGCCACGTAGTGTGTGCCGTACTTCGCCTGAAACGCGGCCGGACCGTTTGCGCGCAGATAAGCCGCGGCCTCCGTGGTGAGTGAAAACCCCGATGGATCGGGCGTGTCCGATTTCGTCCGTACCGTGCTGCCCAGAATGAACGTGAGGCTGGTCTGATCCATCGCCACCTGCTGCAGATATGCAACGCTGCCCGACGCGGAGAAACAGATGCCCGATCCCTGCGCAGACGTGACGCTGCTCAAAAGACTGGCGAAGCTCCGCTGGTCGACCACAGTCGTCGAGTGCATGGTCTGGCTGGGATCCGCCTCACTGGTGGGATTTACGTTCTGGACGGCGTCGAGCGTCGGCGTACCGGTGATGAGATCGATGCCCCGTCCCTTGATGGCGTTCTCGTTGTAAGAAAAGTCGTGGTACCGGTATACGGATACAGGCATGCGCAGCCCCCTCTTCTCTCTCTCTCTGGCTTGATCACACGCATTGTCGCGTGAAGTGCATCGGCGCGCCAAACGCGTCTCGCGCCATGCCTTCGACGGATGAATCTCGACCGGCGTGTAAATCTCCGGCAGCAGGAGCCAGTGATTGCCACATTGCCGTCTCCTCGTTGTTCGAAGTGATTCGGTTCAGCGGGGCGTTTTCGAGCGGAAGCGTGATCGGGCGGAGGCGACGTTCGCGTTATCGTGACAGACGAATTCGGGAACGCGCTTTTCGACCACTCTGCGGGATCGAAAGCGCGGAGGCGATCAGTTGCTTGCGTGCTGTCGTTCGCGATCCATTCCGCAGACGCAGCGAGCGGAACATACGGTGTCCTACGCGGCGTTCCGGATCTGAATCGATGACGAGACCGGTGACTGGCCGCTCGTCAAGTGCCGCTGGCGCGTGAATGATTTGTATCATGCGCGAAATCATGAGCGCGGAGAAGTGGGACGTCGAAGTCGGCGGCGTGAAACATCGCGTTGTCGTGGAGACCGACGCGACGACGCAACGAACGTCGATTCGGGTCGACGGCCGAATGGCGGGACGGCCATTGGCCGCTACGGAAGAAGACCGGCAATTTCTCGTAGGTCCTCAGCCCTATCTCCTGCGGCGGATGCCGGACGGTACGTTCGACCTCGACATCGCCCCCGGCGAACCTGCGCAACCTTCCGCTGCGGCGACGCAAGCGCCGCAGAAGAGTGCGGCGGCGGGCAACTCGCGGACGGTCCTCGCCGCCGTGTTGCTCGTCGTGGTGGTCGCACTCGGGTGGTGGACCTGGGACAGCACGACGTACCTCCGCGTTCCCTGGAAAAAGTTCCAGGCGCCTGGCGGCGAGGTGACGATCGATTTCCCCGGCGACCCTGCCGACGAGTCACGTGACGAGGAGGTCGACGGAGAAACTGTCCGCGTCGCCCGGTTTACCGCCCGCTACGGCGATCACGACTACGTTCTCGAACAAGAAGACATGGGCGAACCGATCATGGAGAACTTCGCACCGAAGATCCTCGCAGAGGAGGTCCGGTCAGCATGGGGGAGTGCGGTGAAGGAGACGAGCGATACGGTGAGGTCCGGACGAGACGCGGTCGCCTACGTCGCTGACTTCCCCCCGACCGGCGAAGATCGTGCCGTCACCATGCGCGGCATCGTGATGGTTCATCAGAGCCGCCTCTACACGGCCTGGGTCGAAGTGCCGCTGGGCGAAGAGGAGACCGCTGACGTTACTCGCTTCCTGCGATCGATCAAGCTCCCGAAGGAGTACGCCTTCCACCGCCGTGGCGCGCGCCGCAACTATGAAGAGCGCTTAGCTGAACACCAGAACCGTTCCGAGGAAAACAAGAAAATCGGCAGACCTTTCCGGATGATCGGCGTAATAGCCCGATTGTTTGTGACGATCGTGGCGTTCGTCATCTGGGTGTTCCTCTGGCGATCGCGGCTGAGATAGCGCGGGCCAGGTTGCCAACGCGCCTGCCCAAGGACATCGAGCGTGCGCCCGGCGGCGGATCCAGGAGGGGCTGCGCTTCCCGATGTAGCGATCGCGCCGCGCGAGTTGCCGGAGACCGCGGTCACTGTCCGGCGATACCCCCCTTTCGAGGGTTGTCCGCGATTGCGCCGATGTGCAAGATGTTGTCCGTGTGCGCAGCACGGCTGAACAAGAGCGGCTTTACCGTCGCGGAACTGATCACGGTGGTGGCGATCATCGGCATCCTCGCCTCGGTCGCGCTTCCGGTCGCCCGCATCGGCACGCGGAGACAGAAGGAGATCGAGTTGCGGACGACGCTGCGCCGGATCACCGAAGCGATCGACCACTATCACGAGCTGCGCGTCGCCGGCGCGATCCAGACGCCTCCGTATATCGGGCAGGGCGAGTACCCGCGGTCTCTCGACGAACTGGTCGAAGGGGTGGAGCTCACGCCGATGTACGGAAAGCGAATTCGTTTCCTGCGCCAACGCGACCTGATCGACCCCATGACCGGACGGAGCGAGTGGCGCACTCTGTCCGATACCGATGACGCCGGCACGCTGATGACGGACGGCAACAATGTCTACGCGGTGCATTCCACGTCGAGCAGTCTCTCGCTGGACGGCAAAACGCATTACAGCGAGTGGTAGCGTATGCACCTCGAGCATCCATCGGACAGCCGCTCGCAAGTGCGTTCGACCCCACTGCTATACTCGGCGCACCTCTCTGAGTGCCACGAAAGAACGAGCGAGACTACCGTGCCGAGCGGCCGCATACGACTGGTGATCGTCGACGACCATTCCGTGATTCGTCACGGCGTTCGGGCCATCTTCGAACGTCATCGCGACATCGAGATCACCGGTGAAGCGGCAAGCGAGGAGGAGGCAGCCGCGCTCTGCAGCGCCTCCGCTTGCGACGTCGCACTGGTGGATCTGCGGCTCGGAGCGGGCTCCGGCGTGAATGTGGTCGGCATGTTGCGCGAGTTCGTGCCGACCTGCCGCGCGGTGATGCTGACGGGATACGGCACCGAACGTGAGGTGTGCGAGGCCGTCCAGGCGGGTGCCTTCGGCTGCATCCTGAAAACTGCCGATGCCGCCGAGATCGTGGCCGCTGTGCGCGCGGCGCATGCGGGCCACCGCTATTTCTCCGCCGCTGTCGCCGAACTGCTCGCGGAGTGGCGATTCACCGTACCCCTCACGACCCGCGAGCAGCAGGTTCTCGAGTTGCTGGTCCCTGGGAACCGCAATCGGAGCATCGCGGACGCCCTCGGCCTGACCGAGGAAACGATCAAAGGTCACGTCAAGCGAATCTTTGGCAAGCTGGGTGTCCGGGATCGTACGGAAGCGGTTACGAAGGCCATCCGTCAGGGGCTTGTGCGCGTCGATTGAGGCCCTTCGTGTACCGCGTGGAGCGAGGCGTGCGTCATCACCGGTTCTGGCCCGTCGCGCTGTTCAGTCTTGCCTTCGCGGCTGCTGCCTTTGCGATCGACCCGTCACGTGCGATGACGCAATACGTGCATCGCGCGTGGACCGTGCAGAACGGCCTCCCGCAGAACACCGTCCAGGCGCTCGCTCAGACGCCCGACGGTTACCTGTGGTTCGGCACCGAAGAGGGCGTCGTCCGTTTCGACGGTTTGCGGTTCACGACGTTCAATCCTTCGAACTCGCCGAAACTCCTGTCGGAAAATATCGGCGCGCTCGTCGTCGATGACGGAGGCGGCCTGTGGGTTGGCGGCCGGCGCGGAGTGAACATCTATCGCGACGGAGTGTTTCACGACGTACCTGGCACCGCTGGCTTGACGCATGTCTTCGGTATCGCCAGGGTCCGCGAGACCGGCACGACGTGGTTTGCTTCCTCGTGGAAAGGTTTGCAGTCGTATCGCGACGGAACGATGCGCCGCGATCCTGTCGTCCCGGACCGGGCCACTTCCATTTGCGCCTGTCGCGACGTGGTGTGGACCGGCGCAGATGATGGTCTCTACCGGCACCAGGCCGGAAAGACGACCCGAGTGCCAGGGCTCGACGGGCAGGTCGCCGCCGTCGCCTGCGATCGCGATGGCCGAGGCGTTTGGGTCGGCGGCGCGGGTCTGTTGCACTATGACGGCGCGCGTTTTACCCGGCCGATTCCGGGCCTCGAGAAGGAGTCGGTCTGGGCGATTCTGGTCGATCGACGTGGCACCGTGTGGTTCGGCGCGCGCCTTGGGCTCTGGCGCTGGAGCGGCGGTGTGTTGTCGCGCATGGGGGCTGAAGACGGGCTCTCCTCGACCTACGTTGCGGCGCTCTTCGAAGATCTGGAGGGGACGCTCTGGATCGGAACGCACTTCGGCGGATTGAACCAGTTGCGGGATGGAGTGTTCCTGCCGTTTACACCGCGCGAGGGCTTGACCGATGCGGCAGTGTGGACGGTGGCGCAGGATCGAAGTGGCGCCATCCTCGCCGGCACCGAGCAGGGCCTGAATCGATTCGCGAACGGTCGTTGGAGCCGCGTCGCAGGCGGCCCTTCCGGTCATTCGCAAATCTCTGCCGTCTGGCCGGACGACGATGGAAGTGTGTGGATCGCAAGCGATGGAAACGGACTTCGTCATCTACGGAAGGACGGGACCGTTCGCGCTTACACGAAACGGGACGGGTTACCGTCCGACCAGCTTCTGGCGCTGTTGCGGGCGCGTGACGGCACGCTCTGGATCGGCACATCGGCGGGGCCGGTCCGTTTTGCCGGCGGCCGGTTCGAAGTCTTCGGGAAGGACGATGGGCTCGGCGGCCAATTCGTCATCTGGATGCATGAAGATCGTCGCGGCCGCGTGTGGGTTTCCACGGGCGACGGAGGCGGGCCTGCCTATTTTGACGGGACGCGGTTTCAGCAGGTGAAACTCTCCGCGAGCGACCCTCCCTACATCGCAAGCTGCATTTATGACGACTCGCGCGGCGATTACTGGTTCGGTTCGCGCGGCGGATTGCACCGTCTGCACGACGGCCGGGTATTCACCTACACCGCGGCGCACGGCCTGGTGCCCGGCATGATCACCTACGTCTTCGAAGATGAGGTCGGAACTCTATGGCTTTCCGGCCCGACGGGCTTGGCGCGCGTTCCGCGTAAGTCGCTCGACGACGTGCTCGCGGGCCGGGCCTCGAAGGTCGTTCCGGTCGTGTACGGGATGGGCGACGGATTGCCCGGATCCAGCGTCATGCCGTTTGCCGCGCCGCGCGCATGGCGGGCAGCCGACGGAAAGATATGGATGGCGACAGGGCGGGGCATCGGTGTGCTCGATCCACGCGCGAACTTCCCCGTTCTTCGCGCGCGTCCGCTGGTCGAGGAAGTGCAGATCGATGGAACCGCGGTCGCACCGACGGCGGGTGTCGTGATGATGCGGCCGGGCGATGACCGCGTCCAGTTCCGCTACACGGCACCGTCGATGACCATCGCGGATCGCGTGCGCTTTCGTTATCGTCTGGACGAATACGACACCGGTTGGATCGATGCCGGCGAGCGGCGTGTGGCGGAGTATACGAACCTTCCACCGGGCCGTTATCGGTTTGTCGTGGAGGCGTCGCCGGGAGGCGAGTCGTGGATGTCGGCGATGACGCCGGTAGCGATACGACGGTTGCCGGCGATTCATCAGACTCCGTGGTTCGTGCTGGCGTGTGCGATGGCGCTGGCGGGCATCGTGTGGGTCGTTCATTGGCGGCGGATGCACGCGCTGCGCATGCAGCACGCGGCGGTGCAGAGCGAACGCCGTCGGATTGCGCTCGAGTTTCACGACACGCTGGCCACCGGCCTCACGGGCGCAATCCTGCACATCCAGACCGCGATGGACCGGGAGGATGATCCCGCCGGCGCCGCAGCACGCCTGGACGCGGTCAAGAGTCTTCTTCGCTCGACGCTGGACGACGCGCGGCGAACGCTCGTCAATCTTCGCGCGCCGAACGCCGTCACGCGCAGCCTCGCAGACAGGTTGACGACGATCGTGTCGACGATGACCAGCGGCCTCTCCGTTCGCGGCAGCGTCGAAGTGCATGGAACTCCACGCGCATTGACCGATCCCGATGTCCAGCACCATCTGGTCCGGATCGCCCAAGAAGCGCTCACCAATGCACTGCGACATTCAGGCGCGCGCAATATCACCGTGATCGTCGACTTCAAACGGAACAGCCTCGTCGTGACGATCCGGGACGACGGCCGCGGGTCGGGTGAGTTCTCTGTCGAGCAGTTGTCCGAGACGACCTACGGTTTGCGCGGTATGCGCGAGCGCGCGGACGCGATCGGAGCGAAACTCACCGCGCGCACGCTCGCGCGGGGCTTCGAAGTGACCGTCGAAGTGCCCGACTGACCGGCGGTCCTTGCACGACGGGCAGTATTCGCCGCGGCAGCGTGCCGCCAGTTCGCGCTCGGTGCGGCTGTGCGCGCGCTCGAGCTCGCGGTGCGGACGTCAATCGCGCTGAGCCGCCTTTTGCCGGCTCTGCCGCGCGCCTCGCACTGGGGACATCGTACGATGCGGCGATCGACCGCCGGTTGCCTTGAGCCGATGAATCGTAAGAACTTGGCGAGTTCCAGGCCCCCACCGCGGTGGGAGCCAAGACATTCGACACGAGAAACTTTGAGATCCGGTGAGTCACTCTAGTCGTGCATTGCGCTACCGAATCGGGGATTGATAAAATTTCGGCCCGATCATAAAGGGTTGGCGAGAGCGACCGAAGACGGCGTAATGAAGGGCCGCCGCACCGAACACGCCTCCGAATTGAGATCTCAGATGGTCCACCATGATCTGGAGCTCCAGCCTCGTCGGAAATCGTTCCTCTTGCCGTTTGTGTGCGTCCATGTCCGCCATGTATTGATGAAAATCGAATTCTCTATGTGGGTAATTTCCGTTACGGCGAAATTTTGTGTATGGCTGGAGATCGTAGATCGACCAACGATGGGGCGGTGAGTGGGCATCCATGATCGTATGCATACCTTCACCAAACGCGTAGTATGCGCGCAGATCTCGCAAGTCTCTTGCGGCGTAAGACCTGGCTTTCGCCATTTGATTGATGATCCATTGGCTGGCCATCTCCTGAGCGATGCTCCGCGCTGCCTCGAAACTTCGCTTCTGGCGCACAAGGTACCCAGGGGTCATGCCATGCTTGTGCGCTTCTGTTTCGAGAACGGTTTCAGGAAAGTCCGTCGCGAAGCTGCCCGCTTGCATTGCGCGGAGCGCTCGATAGTCCAGATGAGGAAATGCCTGATTCAAAATGTAGTCATGCACCCACGTCGGCCAATGGCCTGTGGGATCAGTCATGGTCAGCGGGTTATTGCGGACATATGTGTAGCGGTGGAGCCGTTCTTCGGGTGCCGTGTCGGGGGACAACCAACGGCCGGTGAGGGGGTTGTAGATGCGCGCTCCGTAATCATAAAAGCCGGTCGCGTCCCTTTCCTTGAAATTGAACTGCAGCTTCGGCGCGAAGGCCGGTACAACGATGCCGCCCGGGCGCTCGAAAAAAGGTTGGACGCCGCGATCTTGCCCCCAGGGTAAATACGAGGCGCGACGGATCGGCTTGCCGAACTGGTCGGTCATCACCGTGGTGTTGCCGAGGGGATCGGGATGGTAAAAGCGCAACTGGCGGTCCCCGGGCTGCTCGAACCGTTCCGCATATGCACCGTAGTACTTGCGGGCCATTCCGTTTTCCACGCGCATCGACGGAAGGTAGTAAGTGGTCACTCCCTGTTCCACTTTCTTCCAGACCGCTTCGCCGAGAAACGACTTTTCGGTCACGACCGATCCTGCGGTGACGCGCCTGGACATATTCTCGGCATTCCACTCGAGCGTCGTGGCCGTGCCGATGGTGATGACGTTGCCGTTCGCGTCGTAGCCGTAGGGGATTCCACCGGAGTCCTTCAGGGCGGCCGGGCGGCCTTCGACGCCGTAGGATTGCACGAGCGTTCCCTTCTGAGTCAGGTTGCCGATGGCATCGTATGCATACGACTCGAGCACACTTCCGAACGCATTCACGATCGCCGTGAGCTGATCGAGCGGGTCGTACGTATATGTACTTGACTGGCCGGGGACGACACCATCGACGATTCCTTTGACGTTGAGGTTTGCGTCATAGGAGTAGCCGTATTCCTGTATTTTTTCTCCTGCGCCGTTTAGGGTGGTGGTGAGGATCAGGGCGTGGTTTCCGGGACGGGTGGGATCATTTGGGACCGGGACGTCGTCGTAGGCACGGGTGGTGACGGTCCCGTTTCCCAGTTCGATCCGGATCACCTGACCGCGCGCGTTCTTCCTTACGTCTCGAACGACATCTTCCACGATGGATCCCAGCGCGCTGCGCACTACCACCTGCACGCCGCCGGCGTCATACATGTACGTCACGCGCTCGCCGTCCGGAAGCGTCTGACTGATCATCACCGTGCCTGGTCCGGAGGTGGTTTCGGGGTTCTGCGCGTAGCCAAACTCGGTCCTGAAGATCCGCACGTGTTCATCCTGTTCGTGCTGTGTGGCCACGATGCGGCCCTGAAGGTCGTACTCGTTGAACGTGCGTGTTTGCATGTTCCCGACTGACGTCAACCGGCCGATCTGGTTGGCGCTGATGTCGACCGCGGCAGCGTGTACGGCAACGCAAGTCAGCACGAGCGACGCGAGAACCAGACTGCGCACGATCGAGTGGCGCGGATGAGTGCTTCCGGATTCGCTATTGCGTCGCATGCGCGTTCTCCTCGCCGTCTGTTCATCGCCGGAAGCAGGCGATGTCCTGGCGCTCATGGGTCGGTCGAAGCCATTGAAAGTCGACGGTCCACAGCTGCTGACGGTGGGTCCGTCCAACACGTCCACATCCATTACTCTGCCAGAAAAGCTCGCCTTGCTTCGGGTCATGCTTGATTGCCCCATCCCGCGAGTCATTGAGCGGGCCGGAAGTATTGGAAGTCGACCGGTCCATAGCTGTTGCCGGTACTCCCGCCGGCGCCCCAACTCTGACCGCCGTTGATTCCATGAACGCCGTGCTTGACCGTCGCTACCGACGTCGTGCTCAAAACCGTATTCGGCCAGTCGTGGAAATGGTCTCCGGCTTCCCTGCTCACGATGATGTAGTCCGTGTCGGCGGCGAGGGTCACCTGTTTCGCCAGAGGTCCATATCTGAACTGCCCACCCAGGCAACCACTCATCGGCACGGCTACCGACGCCAGGATGACGTTGTCGCTGGCCCGGATCAATCTGAGCTCATTCGTCAGCGTGTTGCCTGGAGCGCAAAAGCGCCCGAGTGACTCGACGGTGATCGGCCGCGCGCCGACACTGATCTTCAATCCGAGCAAGGTCCCCGGCTCGGCGCGCAGCGCTCCGAGCGACTGACCGGTGACCAGCGATTGTTTCGGCTCGACGACGTATCGGAGATCCACCGGTACGTACGTGTTGCCGGCCCCGCCGGCCACTCCCCATGTCCGTCCGCCATCCACGGTATAGATTCCGTGCTTCACTACGGCCACATTGGTGGTCGACACGAACGTGTCGGTCCAGTCGTGGAATCGATCATCACCGACCTCGTTGCTGACCACCAGATAGTCCGTGTTTGCGGCCAAGGTAACGGTTACAGGCAGTACTGCGTACTTGAAGTGGCCCACCGTACAGCCGCTCATCGCGACCGTGGTCGCCCCCACGGTCAGGTTGTCGCTCGAGCGGATCAGTTTCAAGTCGTGGGTGAGCTTGTTTCCCGTGATGCAGAGCCGGCCCAACGCGTCGACTCGAACCGGCCGTGCCCCAACGGTCATCTTCATCCCCGTCAGTCCGGGAGAATCTGCGCGTACCGCGCCGAGGCTGCGACCGGTCACGAACGCCTCCGTCGGCTCCGTGAAGTACTGGAAATCGACCGGGACGTACGAGTTGCCCGTGCCGCCCGCCGTTCCCCACGTGTTACCGTTGTCGGTCGTGTAAATGCCGTGTTTGATTGTGGCCACTCCCGTGGTCGACAGGACCGTTCCGATCCAGTTGTGGAACCGGTCACCGCCCATTTCGTTGCTCACAATCAGATACTCGGCGTTCGCCGCCAGCGCCAGCGGGACGGCTAGCGACGCGTACTTGAACTGCCCTGCAGCGCACCCACTCATCGGCACGCTGGTCGTGGCCAGTGTTGCGTTGTCACTGACCCGGACCACTCTCATTTCATGCGCGAGGGAATTTCCGGCGACGCAGAGACGGCCCAGTGAGCTGATCCTCACCGGACGAGGACCGACGACGATCTTCAACCCGGTCAGTCCGGGTCCGTCCCCGCGTGTCGAACCGAGCGTGATCGAGTTGACGAAGGAGCGCAGCGGTCCGGAAGGAACACCCTCCTGGGCCATCGCGGTGATGGTCTGTGCGGAGAGGGCGGTGTCGTGGATTCGCACATCGTCCAGTTCCCCGTCGTAATAGCCGTAGACCATTCCGCCGATGTCCGCCGGCACGACGTGGACGTTGGCGCGCGGACTCCGCAGTCCCACAGCCGCCAGGTTTCCGTTCACATAGAGCGTCGGTTGTTTGTCCTGATACACGACCGCGATGTGCGTCCAGCCACTGATCGGTGCCGAATGCACCAGCAGTGCGGGCATGTAATTGGCGGCGTGTTCGTAGACGCTGATGCCGTTGGTCCCCACGGAGACGCCCATGCCGGAGTCGCCGTTCGCTTCGAATCGGGGGCCGATGGCGTATCTCTGTCCGGAGACACCGGCGCCGCCACTCGTGCCGGCCGTGTCGACTTGATGGGTGGCGTAGGGCTGCGCCCAGAAGGAGATCGTGAAGTTGTTGGTCAATGACACGAGCCTGGCCGAAGGCGGAACGGCCACGGTCTGACCGGCGGCGCTCGCGAACTTCAGCGCTGTCCCGAGATGTCCCTGGATCCACGAGGGAGAATTCTTCAATGTACCGGTCTGGCCGTTCCCGGTGATGTCGGCCGTGGTCGAGCCGCCGTCCTCGTCGAACTTCCACGCTGCGACCGCACCGGCCGGCGTCGAGGAAACCACCGTGATATCCGTGCGCGGGGTGAGATCGCCGAACCACTCCACGCCGTCCTGGACCATGCGCCACTGGAAGGCATGGGTTCCCGGCGTCGCCGGAGCCGTCACCGAAAACGCAACCGTACTTTGCGCACCCGCCTCCACTGGGCCCGCAAGCGATGCCCGCGCACTCCCCCAGGTCGTGTTGTCCTGCGGTCCCTGGGAACCGAGGTTGTACCTGGCGCTCGGCGTCCAGGTCGCGGTGCCCTTGTTCTTCATGGTCACCGAGACCGGATACACCCGCCCGGCGACCATCGCCGTGGGAACGGTCTGGCTGACGAAAGACGCGGCATTCTTCGCGCGCACGCTGAATGTCACCGCCGGCGATTCGCCTGCGGCCGTATGTGCATTCACGACCCTGGCCTTCACCGAATAGTCGCCGGCGGGAACGTTCGTCCACTCGAAAGGGTACGTCGGTCCCGTCGAGCTCGAGCCGATCAGTGCGGTGCCGTCGTAATACTGCACGGTGGCGCTGCCGCTGCCGCCTGTGACGCTCGCTCGCAACGAAACGGTGGCCGGCGCACTGTAGATCGAGCCGGCCGCCGGCTGCGTCACCGATACCGACAAGGGGCTGGTGACGACGATATTCAATGGGGCGCTCGCCTGACCGAACCACTCCACGTTGTCCCGAACCATCTGCCACTGGAAGTTGTAGCTGCCCGGGGTCGCCGGTGCCGTAACATTGAATTGGAAGGTGCTCTGTCCGTCAGGACCGATCGAAGCAGTGGACAGGAGCGGCTCGCGGCTGCGGCCCCATGTCATGTTGTTCTGTGGCGCTGCAGAGCCCAGCTCGTATTTGCCGGCCGCCGTCCACGTGGCGGCGCCGGTGTTCTCGACGACGATCGTCACGGGGTGCGTCGTCCCAGCGGTCATCGTCGCGGGCACCGACTGTGAGATGAAAGCGGCGGCGTGCCGGGGGCGAATCCTGATCGCCGCCGGTGACGATTCAGCATCGTCGCCGTTCGCGTCCACCACCTCCGCCTTCACCGCATAGTCGCCGGTGGTCACGTCCATCCAATCGAAGGCATACGACGGTCCGGTCGAGCTCGAACCGATCGGCGTCGTGCCGTTGTAGTAGTGCACTGTTGCTGTGCCGGTGCCGCCGGTCACGCTTGCGCGTAATGGAACCGCCGCCGTCGACGCAAAGACCTGACCGTTCGATGGACTGGTGAGGCTCACCGCCGGCGGGGTCGTCAGCGTGCCCACGGACACCTGCACTTCGGCCAGCGAGAGGTGGTTGGCAGCAGCGCCGGAGAGTTGAACGCGGAAGTAACGACCCGTGCGGTTCACCCGTATCGTAGCCTTTTGCCCGGCCGGGCCAGGATGGTAATACGCCGATACGCCAGCCTGATTCAGTGTCGAGGAGAGACTCGTCGAGGTGAATGGCGCGTCCGACACGAAAAGATAGAAATCGGCCAGTCGCTCTGTACAGCAGTCCGTGCGGTTCCATAAGTCGACCTGCACGATTGGACTCGACGCACCCAGCTCGGCCTGCCACCACGGCTGCACTTCGAGGTTCGTGGTGCTGAGCGATCCTCCTGAGTAAGCGCCATTGGTGTTGCCGTCCGCCGCGCGGAACGCGTCACCCGGCGGTTGCCCGGCGACATACGTGCTCGACTGCCTCGGATTTCCGAGCGCGGCAGTCCGAACGTTCCACACCTGCACTTCTGCGAGAGAGAGCACGCCCTGACCTGCCAATTGCACGCGCACGTGTCTTGCCGTCACGCCCGGCACCGGAATGGTGACATGCGCCGAGGCAGGTCCTGAGAAGTAGTGACTCCAGACGTTGCTCTGCTTTGCTACGACCGCAGGATCGTTCGACTGCGGATAGTCATTGGCGACGAAAACGTAGAAGTTCGCAAGGCGTTCCGGGCAGCAGTCGGTACGGTTCCAGAGATCGATCTGGTTGATCACGCTCGGTGCCGCCAGCGAAACCTCCCACCATGGCTGATTCGACAGTGGCGTCTCTGCTACAGAGCCCGCCGCATAATTGCCGTCCGTGTTGCCGTCGAGGGCGCGTCGCGCGAGTGCTCCGTTGTCCTGCGACAGTGGTCCCGTTTGCCCGCCCAGCCGACCGCGCGCGTAATTCATTGGAACGGCCGCGTCGGCCGCACTGACGACGGTGATCGTCACGCTGGACGTCGGAGTTCCGAACCAGCCGACGCCGTCCTGCACCATCTGCCACTGGAATGTGTAGGAGCCGGGAATGGCCGGAGCAGTGACGGTGAACCGGAACGTCGTCTCTGCACCGGGGGCAACGGAGCCGGAGACGTCGACCCGGCTCAGGCCCCACGTCCTGTTGTCCTGAGGCGACTGAGAACCGAGACGGAAGTTCCCTCCCGCAGTCCACGTCGAGGTGCCTTGGTTCCGCATCGTCACCGCTGCGTTGAACGTAGCGCCCGCGGTCATCTGCGCCGGCAGGCTCGTCTGTCCCCTGTACTCCGCCGCGTTCAAGAAATCCGACTGCACGGTAATGTCTAGTCCGACCGACGTCGTCGACACGCCCTTTGCGTCCGTCGCCACAGCCGTCAATCGATAGCTCCCGACCGGAACATTCGACCAGTCAAACTGAAACGGCACTGTCGAACCGCTCGCCAGGAACGACCCGTTCTGATAGAGATCAATCCGGGTAATGCCGTCCATGTCCGAAGCAAACGCGCGGATCGGCACCAGCGCCGGAGCCGTGTAGATGGTGCCGTATGCGGGCGAGTGAAGGCTGACCTGCGGGGGCTCGGTGATCGTAATCGGGACTGCGGCGCTGGTGGAGCTCACTCCGTTGGTGTCCGTCGCCCGCGCGGTGAGCTGGAACGTGCCTTCAGGTGTGTTCGTCCAGACGAGGCTCCACGGAGCTGCCGTAACCTGGCCGATCAGCAGGCCATCGCGCAGGAACTCGACCCTGGTCACGCCGGCCGAACTGCTCACCGTTGCAGTCAAGGTGACGTTTGCAGGCCGCCTGAACACCGTTCCGCTCGCGGGTGCCGTGAGGGTCACTCCCGGCGGCGTGTTGACGGTGAACGACGTCTCCGCCGACGCTCCTCCGCCCGGCGCCGGATTGATCACTTTCACTGCGTACGAGCCGCCCATCTGGACATCCGAAGCAGGAATGGCGGCCCTCAGCATCGACGCGCTGACGAATGTGGTCTGGCGCCCCTGACCATTGAACAGGACCAGGGAGTCCGCGACGAAATTGCTGCCGCTGACCGTAAGTACGAACGCAGCATTGCCGACAGGAACGCCGGCCGGAGCGAGTGAGCTGATCGTCGGGACGGGGTTTGAGACGACGAGCGACGCGACGGACGATACCGCACCGTCCGAATTCACGACGGTGATCGAATATGACCCGGCGGTCTGCAGATCCGAAGCGAGAATAGCAGTGGTCAACTGCTGTGCGCTGACGAAGGTGGTCTGCCGGTCCTCGTTATTGAATTGCACGACCGATCCGGCGACGAAGTTTGTGCCGTTGACCGTCAACGTAAACGCCGCGCTGCCTGCGTCACGAAGTGTGGGCGCGATGCTGGCGATCGTCGGCGCAGGACGCGGACCGACGGTGAACGCTGCGCCAGCGGAGGTTCCTCCACCTGGAGGCGGACTCACCACGGTGATATTGAACGTGCCAGGCGTTTGTACGTCGGTGGCGAGCATCGCCGCCTGCAGTTGCTGAGCGCTTACGAACGTCGTCGCCCGGCTGGTGCCATTGAAATGAACCACCGAGGCGGTGACGAAGTTGCTGCCATGGACGTTCAGGGTGAAGGCGCCGGTGTCGATTTCACGAGTGGAGGGTGCGATGCTCGCGATCGATGGCGTACCGTTCGTGACCTCGCGCGGCTTGGGGCCGTCGCCGTCGTAGAAGTAAGTGACGTCCTCCGTGCTCGGGCCTGCCGGTGGCACATCCTTCAGAGTCAGTCGATTCAGTTTGTCGTAGTTGAACGTCAGCACCTGGCCTTTGGCGTCCGTGCGACTCGAAAGGTTGCCGTTGTCGTCATACTCGTACGACCAGTGACCCATGTTGGGGTCGGTCATCGTCAGTTGCCGTCCCAGGTCGTCGTAGGTGTAGTGGATGGTATTCTCCACTGGATCCGTGAGCGTGAGCATGCGCCCGGCGACGTCATACGTCGACGTGATCGAGCAGAAACCTCCGCAGAGTGGAGACTCCACGTCGACTTGTACGGCTTGATCCAGAAGATTACTGAATGTCTTCGACGTAAACTGCCGGGGATTGATCGACGTCTTGAGCCATCGATCCTTTTCGTGACCGTAGGTATGCGTCGACCGGCGGTTCCCTGGCGCAGTGATGACGTGCTCGCGGCCGGCGGCGTCGTATGTGGTATGGATTGCTGCTGACCCACAGTGTGATGTGATCCGGTCGCTCGCTGGGGCATAGCACGGCGTGAAGGTGGCCGCTACGCGAGCCATGCCGTCGTAAGCCGTCGTCGAAACGATCTCGGCGAAACCGGTTCTGGCCGGATCAACTTCCGTCCGAGTTTGAACGGTGCGTCCGAGGCCGTCGATGAACGTCTTTGTGTACAGGCCGTCGGGAGAGCCGTCGCGTGTACGAGTGACGACGCGCTGCTGTCCGGCCAGACCGAACGAGAGGTATTCGGACCAGGTCGAGACCAGGGCCTGACCGGGCCGTGTACCGGCCCCTGTCGGCGCGCCTGGAGCGCGCGTGAAAGCATGCGCTCCGGTCTGCGGCAGCGCGGTCAGGACGTCTCCCGGTTCAGCCGTCTCCACGGGCCGGGCCAGAAAGTCGAACTGCGTATATCGACCTTGTCCGTTCGCCGTGATCACTGCGAGAACGGCGGTGGAGGCGCAATCGGTGACAGTCGTAGCGGTATGCTCGAGCGCGTTGGTCATGGACGACCGCAGCGTCGATCCTCGGCTGCAAAGCGAGAAATCCGGCACGTGAGTCGTCGTACCGCCCCTGGGGTCGGTGACCGACTCGACCGCTCCCGTGTCGAAGTAACGGGTCGTGGAAGAGATGTTCTTCGTACCACTGACGCGTTGCGTGGACGTGGTCACATTGCCCCGCCGCGCGCCAGCGGTCCGGCTCAGAGTAGGATCGAGCGCACCGGTCGGTCGTCCTGAGGCGGTGACCGGAAACTCGTCGTATTTGACGGACGACTCTGTCACCGGACTCGAACCGGTCGGACCGTAGAGGCGTTTCGCAACCGGCAGAGCTAATAGGTTGCGCCCGCTGAACGTTCCGTCGGAAAGATTCGTGTACGTCGTCTCTGTCCGCGTCAGGGGTGTAGTCGGCCCCGAACAGCCGTTGTCGTTCACGACGCCCGCAAACGTGCAGGTAGAAGTGACCGCGAGCTTGCGCTGCTCCACGCCCGCTCCCGGATCGATGTCGAAAGAATGGCCAAAGACGAAGTTCGTGGTCGTGGTCAAACCGTCGCGAAATGTACGCGCTCGGGTGAGCCGCACGCCGGCAGGAATGGCGAGTGGCGAAGCTACGACTTTGACGAAGTCGGATTCATACCAGAGCTCTCCGGTGTCCATGTCTCCGTTGTACGTCGCGGTGATCAGCTTCGTGCCGGACCATTTCTCCTGGCCGATCGACCGTCCATGTGGGTGACGTGAAGCGCTTGGCGGAATGATGAATCTGTCGTCCTTCGGTAACTCAGTCATTACAGGGAGCGCTCGGGTAACCGATCCTGTCTTCGTCACCGAAAGATCGGGTTCTGTTGCCTCCATCCAGACCTGAGAACATCCGTCCGGCCCAGCTGATGCAGCGCCGATCTGGTCGAATGCGCAGGCCGGCAACGCCATCTTCCGTTGAACGAATTTGTAGTGTTTCGTGAATGCTTCTCCATCGGGTCCGTCGGGCCACACGCTCTCGCGTAAGATCCCGCGAGCCTGCATCTTCACGGTTTGGTCCGAGAATAGCGGTCCACATAGATCCGAGGTCTGGATGGGACTCACGAGCGGAACCACGGCGCGGGCGTAATCGAGGTTGGTGTGATCGCCATAGTCGTATTCCCGCACCACTCCGCCCGGCTCGGAGACGCGCTTCAGATTTCCCCACGGTCCATATTCGAAGGCATAGCGGCGGCCATCGGGAACTGTGACCGAATCGACCAGGTCCACAAAGATCGGCGTCGTGCATCCCCGTTGAGTCCCGTTCTCGGGCGTGCAGATGACGTCAGGCCATATCTGGTCGAAACGAATTTCCAGCGTGCGCCACTCAACCGTGTAGTGAAGCGGCGGTGCGTTTCCGATGGACGGCAGGTCGACTGATCGAAGTCGAGGCATTCCTTGCGCATCGACGTCCGAAGTGAGGACGGTCTCTCGGCCCTCAGGGTCGGTCATCGTCTGAACGGACATGCCGGCCGTGTTAATGGAGAATCGAAAAGTGGTGATGTTTCCATTTCGGTCGATTTGCCGCAGATCCGCTGAGGCGGCCGTCGCCGAGCACGCGGGTTCGAAAGGCTCCGCGATAGGGAACGTCCCTCCTTCCCCGAAGGACGACAGCTCCGTCGTCGCGGCGTGAAACTCTTCTGTGGATCCATCCGCCCACCGGATGATCGGCTTGCATTTCGACGACGTGTCGAGGGAGGCGTTCTGTTCACTCGACCAGTAGAAGGAGGGCTCCGTCTCGGGGACTGATACCGGCCCACATTCGGGCGTGAACTTCGAAAGGATGGGAACTTCGTGCGGGCGCTGATAGAAGGCGATGACCTTGCCGTCAGGTGCATGATAGTAGTAGCGGTAGACGTATCGTGCCTTCAAGCGGCCGCAATTGTCAGGGCTTTCATCGACGAACGTCCGAACCGCCACCCGCGTGAGAGACCCCTTCATCCAGGCGCTCTTGTAGATGCCTCCGCCGTCGCCCTCGATCATGCGATTGGGCTCTGGAATGAAATCGGTCATCCACCCGGAATGCGCATAAAGCCAGTTGAATGCACCGTCGCAAGACGTCGTGGTGTTCCCCACGCTGTCTTCGAAGGTCTTGACGCGCTTTCCTTCGATCATCTCAACGATTGCACCGCGGAAGTGCAGCACCGCCGGTCCCATTCTGACGGTGAACGGCGCTTGATTTCCGAGGTTGTAGCGCGCTTTCATGCTGGGCCGGACGGTGGTGCCGGGGGCCCGCGCCGGCTGGAGGGAAATGAACGTGCTGTCGTCACGGCCGGCGACTGATACGTCGAAACCGTTGCGAAGGAACCAGTCGCGATTCTCCCGATCCCAGGCGTCTTGTTTTCTGGCCACCTCTTCCTGCGCCCGTCGGATCCCCTCGGCCACACAAGGCAAACACATGGGTGGTGGACTCTGTGGAATGGTGAAGATCGGGATCTGATCCGGAAACGTCGCCGGAGTAACGAAGTCCGGGGCTTGCGCATGTAATGGAATTGTGAGCCAGCCGATTGCGATCAGGACCAGGATGCTATTTGCCAGCAGCCGACGCGCATTGCTCATGGAACCGCTCTCCTTACTTTGTTCGCCATGACCGGGGCGCGGCAATGGTCGTCGGGTTCGGATGTGATTAGTTGTTACGGTGGAGTCCCTAGAGAACCACGAAATGGAAATGCCGGCGACCCTCGAAAGAGGGTGTCGGCGCAGATTTCGGGAGTGACGTGGTCGGTGCGGGTCGTCGGGGAAGACACTGTCGATGACGTTGCGCAGCGCTTCCAGAATGCCGCTGATCATTTCGAGCGACACGTTTTGCCTGTCGATGATCTCTCCGTCGGTTCTGTCGGCCGCTGCGCGAGCCGTTCGCGGCGGTCCCTCGCAGCTCATCGCGGGAACTCCCTCTCTCTCTGTGTTTACTCACTCGTGTCACAGCGGCGAATTTTCCCTAGCCGGCAACGAGAGCGATGTCCGGAACGTCGGCACCTCGTTGGCACGCGCTTCCCGAACTCCGTACGACGGATCCGCGTCGCCTCGCGTTGGTCCCGCAGTCTTGACACCTCTCGCCGGCCCGAGGACCATACCGGCCGTCCGTGCTCCACGCATTTCGCAGGATCGCTCTCGGCATCGCCGTCGTCGCCGCCGCGTCGATCATTCTGTTGCTTTCCGACCTTGGGCATCGCGAGCGCGCCGCGCGCAAGGCGCCGGCGAAGAAGCGCACGTGGACGATCTACTTCGTGCAGTACAACGCGTTGGCCGGAGCATCGGCGTGCATCGAGCATCGGACGCGTGTTTCAGAATCCGTTCAGCGGCACCGCGCCGTCGCTGACGATGGCCGAGAATCTGGCGCTGGCCGCGCGACGCGGTCTCTCCCGCGGACTGAGCCGGTTGCTTCCGGCGCGGATTCACAATGAGCTGCGCGATCGCGTGGCCACGCTCGACATGGGGCTGGAGACGCGCATGCACAATCCCATCGGCACTCTTTCCGGCGGTCAGCGGCAGGCGCTCACGCTGCTGATGGCAACCTGGCGGCGGCCCGATCTGCTGCTCCTCGACGAGCACACCGCCGCACTCGACCCGAAGAGCGCCGATCAGATCGTGCGGCTCACTGAGCGAATCGTGTCGCAGCACCGGTTGACGACCCTGATGGTCACGCACTCGATGCAACAGGCCGCGATCCTCGGCGACCGTATCGTGATGATGAATCAGGGAAGCGTGCACGCCGACTACGCCGGCGCCCATCGCCCACCACGTGCGAGCCGAAGATCTCATCCGCGGTTTCGATGAGATCCGTCGCGACGAACGCCTCGACGTTTCCGCGGCCGAGCTGCTGCGCGACGCGTACGTGTGATGCTGCGCCGCCAATAACGCCGCGCTTCATCCGTCCGTGTGTGTATCGCCGGATCAATCGAAACGACGTTCGTCCCGTCGCCCCGGCCAAGGAGAGAGACCGTGAAACGTATCACTGCGTCAGGCGCGTATGCAGCCGTTGTTGCTCTTGCAGTCATCGCGATGTTCGTTCCTTTCAGACTCAAAGCGCAACCTCAATCCGGACAAGTGATCGCGGACTCGCCCAGTGTCGGTGATGTTGCCGTGAAGCTGGGCGCGGCCACCTCGGCAGAAGAGTTCGTGGTCTTCGACTCCGCGAACCTGCCCCTGATGCGTGTACGGGGCGATGGTCTGGTGGGCATCGGCACTGGGCATCCGCAGGACAAGCTGCACATCCAGGACGGCCGGTTGTCGCTGACCAGCGGCGCGACCTTCGGCCTCTCCTTCGTGGCCGCGGGCTCTTCGACTCGCGGAGGATTGATCCAGACGAAGGCGGCCAGTGACTTCAATACCGCCATGGCCATCTTCGACACCGGCATCGGCATTGGCACGCCCACGCCCGCCTTCAAGTTGCACGTGCGGCCTGCGCACAATACCAACATCGGCTTCCATGCGCCCGGGAGCACAATCGGCGGCATCACCTTCGGCAACGACGGCAACACGATCCCCATCGAAGGCCGCCTCTCCGCGTCGCCACTCACCGTGTACACGAACGGCCTGGAACGCTTTCGTGTCAACGGCAGCGGTCACGTCGGCATCGGCACGACCGCGCCGAACGTCTCCTCGTTCACGGCGTCGAACGTCGTGACGATCAGCACCGCGACCGGCGCCGCGGGCCGCGGTGTGCTGGAAGTGGGCAGCGATCTCGATACGGCGAACCACGTGACCGGCATGGTCTCGTTCTTCAACCGGAGCGCCAATGCCGGACGGACGGAGAGCGCGGCGATCTGGGCACGCGCGGACGCCACCGGAACCGCACTCGATCGCGGCTACTCGCTGGTGTTCCTCACCAAGTCCGATGCCGGCGTCGCCGCTGAGAAAGTGCGGATCAGTTCCGCCGGCAGAGTGGGGATCGGTACGGCCACTCCGGCCGTGGCGCTGGACGTCGTGGGCGACGCGCGCTTCAGCGGGACCGTGACCGGCAACAACATCCAGGCGCACTACCAGGACCTCGCCGAATGGGTTCCCTCTGCGGAGAATCTCGAGCCGGGCAATGTGGTCGTGCTCGATCCGACCGTTTCCAATCAGGTCATGGCTTCGACGGCCCCGTACGACACGTCCGTGGCCGGCGTCGTCTCGGTGCAGCCCGGGATCATTCTCGGAGTGGGTGGTGAAGCGAAGGAGCAGATCGCGACGACCGGCAGAGTGAAAGTGCTCGTGGATGCGACGGCCGGGCCGATTCGCATCGGCGACCTGTTGGTCACGAGCGGGAAGCGCGGCATGGCCATGCGCTCGTCCGCCATCGATGTCGGCGGCGTCGCCATGCACCGCCCTGGCACCGTGATCGGCAAGGCTCTCGAGCCGCTTGCCGGCGGCGAAGGCGAGATTCTGGTGCTGCTGTCGCTGCAGTAGGGAAGGCCCCGAATGAGAGCCAACCCGATACTGCGGCTTCTGATCGCATTGCTTCTCATCGCCGCTCCGGCCTCCGCCGGAGTCTTCAGGCCTGCTTCGAAGAACGGCATTCCCGACGTGTACATGGTCGTGCTCGAAGACGGCGTCGTCGCGAAGCCCGGACGGCCCGCCGGCGGTCTTCCGACCGTCGCCGCAGTCGCGCGCGACCTCGGCGGCGCGCACGGTGGAACGGTGCAGGAGGTGTGGGAGTACGTCTCGGCCTTCGGCGTGCGGATGCCGGAGGCGCGCGCCCGCAGGCTGGCCAAAGATCCACGCGTCAAAGCAGTCGAGCAGGAGTTGTTGCTTTCGGCCCCGGTCACGGACTGCTATCTCGCAACCGGCGGATGGATCGATGAGCGTCCGTTGAAGTCACCGGCCGCGCCGGGGTCGCACACTCTCGAGTGCGACCAAGCCGACCCTCTTGAGGACGATCCATTGAGCGACGATCCTCCACTGTGTCGCGACAACTGGGGTCTCGATCGGATCGATCAGATCGATCGCGAGCGCGACGAGGTGTACTCGTTCCCGAACAATGGCACTCAGGTGCACGTCTATGTGCTCGACAGCGGCGTGAACTGGCACCACCGCGAATTTCTCGACGCGGAGGGCAACACGCGAGTGTCGGGTGGGATCGACATCACGACGACATTCACTCCGATTCCCGGCACGGCGGAAAACACTCAGGACTGTACCGGCCACGGCACGCATGTCGCCGCGACGATCGCCGGGAGGACATTCGGCGTGGCCAAGGCCGCGCTCATTCATCCGGTTTACATCGGCGGCTGTGGCGACCGCGTGGGCACGGCCGAAGGCCGGCTCGTGCGCGGTCTCAACTGGATTGCTGGAAACGCGCAGCGTCCGGCGGTCGTGAATTGGAGCGGAGGCAATACCGAGAGTGTTGTCGGGCACGAGACCCTCCGCAATGCCGTACGCGCGGTGCTCGCGCAGGGCATCACAGTGGTGCAGGCGGCGGGCAATCAATCGAGAGTCGGAGGATTGAAGGATGCCTGTGAGCTCTCCATGGGCGGCGTCATTCCGGAAGTCGTCGTCGTCGCCGGAATGGACTACAACGAGGGCCGGTGGTCGCGGCGACCGGAGGAGGACGAACGCGAGAAGTTCTGGTGTACGCAGACGAAAAGCGACTGCGGCTCCAACGTCGGCTCGTGCGTCGATATCTGGGCCCCGTCCGCACACATCCTGGCGGCGAATTACCGAGGGAACGATCTCACCTGCCAGCTCAGCGGCACGTCGATGGCCGCCCCTCACGTCACCGGTGTCGTGGCCTTGTATCTCCAGAACCATCCGACGGCGACGCCGGCGCAGGTCGAGCAGGCACTGCGCAGTCTTGGCACCTGGGGGAAGCTGCAGAGCATCGAGTCCAACCCGAACTACATCGGCCGCGACTCGGACAACGTCCTCGTCTTCGCCGACACCCTCGGCACTGGTAATCCGGCACCGACGGCATCATTCACTCGCTCCTGTCCCGGACGCCAGTGCAAGTTCGACGCAACAGCTTCGACCGACCCGGGCGGCGCGATCACGGAGTATTTCTGGCGTTTTTCGGATGGCCACGAGGAGACCGGGTCGTCGGTCGTCCGCGTCTTTCCCGCCAACAGCAGCAACAGCGTGGTGCTGCGTGTGAAGGACAACTCCAGCCCCATCGCCAGGACGGACCACCTTCAGGAGAAATTCACCGTCAATGCGAATGCGCCGCCCATTGCGGCGTTCGACGGCGAGTGCGATGGACTGGTTTGCACCTTCGACTCGACATCGTCGACCGATGCGGGAGGAAGCATCGCCACGCGCACATGGAAGTTCGGCGACAATGACGAAGGGTCGGGCGTCATCGTCACTCACACGTACGATGCCCCGGGGACGTACACGGTCGAACTGACCGTCACCGACAATGTCGGGCAGACCGACGACACGTCGGAAGCTTTCAACGTCGTTGCGAACCTCGCCGCGCCGGCGAACGTGATTGCCACTGCCAGCGGCTCGCTGGTGACGATCAGTTGGACGCTGACGTCCGGCGCCACTGAATATGACATCGATCGCATGCGATCGACGCAGGTGTGGGAACGCGCGAAGACCGTCTCCGGCGCCTCAGCGTCGACAACGACCGATACTCCGCCGTCATCGTCCAATGGCGTCGTGCTCTATCGCGTGGTTGCTCGCGCGGGGGCGAACAGCTCGGTGCCGAGCAACGCCGATGCTGCCTTCGTCGGCACCTTCACTGACGGGTCCATCGCGGGAGCGCCGGTGCGCACGGTCCTGAAAGCCGTACACATCACGGAGATGCGGACGGCGGTGAATGGATTGCGCGCGCTGAATGGCGATCCCGCTCTCTACACCGGACCGGCCCTGGACCCCGCACCGCTCCGCGACAAAGAGTTCATCGAGGACACGGAGTGGTTGACGCTGATGCAAAACCTGAACGCCGCGCGGGGTGCCCTATCGCTGCCGGCGATCCCATGGCGGACGACGCCGGGCGACGGTCTCTTCCTGCGAACGCAGATCGAAGATCTGCGGCTGGGCGTGCAGTAGATCGGAATTCACCCGGGCAGTGCGTGGCCGCGCCGCGCACTGCCCGCAACGCGCGCGTAGAAACTCACTCGCGCGCGATCGCTCCGTCGACCACCATCACGCCGCTCACCTGATCCACCACCGACACCGTCATCGCCGATCCGTCGCGTGCGATGCCGAACGATTCGCTCGGATCGTCGCGATCGAAGCCGCTGAGCGGGCGGCGCGAATCGGGGAGAT
>DASPNA010000057.1:0-11316 GCA_035626775.1 Thermoanaerobaculia bacterium | reverse complement strand
CCATCAGCCGGTGCGTACCGAGAGCGAGCTCGCGGCAATCATCGGCCCCGCGCACGTGCTGGTGACGCGCGCGTACAACAAGGTCACGCGTCGCGTGATCGAGAACGCGCCCGACCTCGAGCTGATCGCGCAAGGCACGAGCGGCATCGACAACATCGACCTCGTTGCGGCGCGCGAGCGCGGCATCGACGTCATTCACATGCCCGGCGTCAACGCGAACGCCGTCGCGGAGCTCGTGATCGGCTTCATGATCTCGATGACACGCACGGTGCCGTTCTACACGCGCCAGGTCGTACAGGGTGTCTTCTCACGCGACGACTGCGCCACACGCCACGAGCTCGCCCACCACATCCTCGGCATCGTGGGACTCGGGCACGTCGGCTCGATCGTGGCGCGCCTTGCGGGCGCGTTCGGCATGCGCGTACAGGCGTTCGATCCGTACGTCGCGGAGGCGCGTGTCAAATCGCTCGACGAGCTGTTGCGCGCGAGCGACATCGTCACGCTGCATGTGCCGCTCACGGACGAAACGCGCGGCATGATCGGCGCGGCGGAGATCGCGAAGCTGCCGCGTGGCTCGTACCTGATCAACGCCGCGCGCGGCGAAGTGCTCGATCAACGAGCCGCGCTCGACGCGTTGTCCAGCGGCCATCTCGGCGGACTCGCACTGGACGTCTTCGATCCCGAGCCACCCGACGCGCCGCTGCCCGACGATCCGCGTCTGATCCTGACGCCGCACGTGGGCGGATGTTCGCACGAGGTGAAGACGACGGTGGGCGGACGGCTGTACTCGCTGATTGCTGAGTCCTACAAGTCACGTTAGCCATCTGGAGCGACGGGCTCTCAGCCCGTCGTTGGTTTTTCATCCGACGGGCTGAGAGCCCGCCGCTCCAGGTTCACTCTCTGCCCATCCCGATAAACCGCGCTCACCAGGTTCACCCCGAAGTGATACACGAGATGCAGATAGCTCGGCGCGTCGAGCAACACAAAGTCCGCGCGCTTCCCCACCTCGATCGACCCGATCTCCTCGGCCATGCGCAATGAATACGCGCCGTTCAGCGTCGCCGCGGTGAGCGATTCTTCCACCGTCATCTTCATCTGCAGCGTCGCCAGTTGCATCACGATCTGCATCGACTCCGTCATCGACGTGCCCGGATTGCAGTCGGTCGACAGTGACACGATCGCGCCGCGATCGATGAGCTCGCGCGCCGGCGCGTACTTGGTCGACATCAGAAAGAAGCTCGTGGCTGGCAGCAGATTCGCGACCGTGTCGGAAGCTGCGAGCGCCGCGATACTGGAGTCGGAAATCTGCATCAGATGATCGGCCGACGCCGCGCCGACTTCGGCCGCGAGGCTGGCGCCGTTGGTGTCCGACAGCTCATCCGCATGCAGCCGCGGAATCAGGCCGTGCTTCTTGCCGGCGCGCAGCACCGTTTCACCTTGCTCGCGCGTGAACACACCCCGCTCGACGAACGCGTCGTTGAACACCGCAAGCTTCTCCGCTGCGACGGCGGGCAGGATTTCCTCGACGATGCGCTCGACATACGTCTCGCGATTTTCCGGCGGAAAGTCATGGGCGGCGAGACAAGTCGGCACGAGGCGCACCGGCGACGTCGCATTGGCCGCACGAATCGCTCGAAGCTGTTTCAGCTCATGTTCGCGATCGAGTCCGTACCCGCTCTTCGCCTCGGCCGTGGTCGTTCCGTAGCGCGCCATCATCGCCGTGCGCGCGAGCACATTTGCGGTCAGTTGTTCCTGCGTTGCCTCGCGCGTCGCATGCACCGTCGACGCGATGCCGCCGCCGGACGCCGCGATCTGTTCGTAGCTCTCACCCTGCAGACGGCGATTGAACTCCGATTCGCGCAAGCCTGCGAATGGGATGTGCGTGTGCGTGTCGATGAAGCCGGGCACCGCGGTCGCGCCGCGCGCGTCGAGATCCTCATCGATCGCCAGCTCCGCCGGCATGTCGCTCTCGCGGCCGACGTACGCGAAGCGCCCGTCGTGCACAACGATCACGGAGCTCGTGTGCACCATCACGGCGCGCATTGCGCGCCCACGCAAAGCGGTGCGCCCTTGCGGCGTCGCGATCTGCGCGAGATTGCGGATCAGCAGCGTCACGAGTTGCGCGCGCGGAACAGCGCCGTCAGCGGCTCTTCGTTCGCTTCCTGCTCGGCGTCGAGGACCACCATCTGCTGCACCATGTCCAGCGTCGACTGCAACTTGTTGCGCACGGCGCGACGCTCGATCTTCAGATCGGTGATAGAGCGCTCGAGGTCCGCCACGCGCTGCATGGCCTGGCCGATCAGCCGCTCCGAAAGCAGCTCCGCGTCCTTGACGATCAGCTCCGCTTCCTTCCGCGCGTTCGCCGTCAGGTCCTCGGCCACTTTCTGCGCGGAAAGCAGGGTGTCCTTGAGAATGCGCTCGCGGTTGGAGTGGTCCTCGAGGTCCTCGCGCAACCCGGCAGAGTCGCGCGACATGCGGTCGTTCTCCCGCACCAGCCGCTCGATCTCCTCGGCTACGAGATGGAGGTACGCGCGCACCTCATCGACGTTGTAGCCCTTCAACACGCGCGAGAACGTCTGCTTCTGGATCTCCAGCGGTGTGAGGTTTTGCATGGCCACCCTCCCTTCACATGGTTCCTCGGGTTCCTCGGAGTTCCTCGGGTTCCTCGGCAACCCCTCCGAGGAACTCCGAGGAACCGAGGAACCCGAGGAACCTGGTCCTACTGCGGGACCAGTATAAGCCTGGCGATGATGGCGCGAATGATCTGGCGCAGGATCCAGATGATCAGGACCAGCACCATCGGCGACCAGTCGATGCCCGCCGTGTCGAAGCGGCGAAGCCAGCGGCGGATGGGACGGAGAAACGGACGGGTCATCCGTTCGAAGAGGTCGTTGAGCTGTTCGAGGATCCCGTAGAAGCCGCGATTGCGCCACCGGAACTTCGAGTTGCGCAGGAAAAACAGGACCCACGAGAGGATGACCCAGATCAGGATCACCCACTGCAGGACGTCGAGGATGATGTCGAGCGCGTTGAGCAGAATCACCACGAATTCCATCAACGGCTCCCGAAGATCGCCCGCCCCACGCGGATGATCGTCGCTCCTTCCTCGATCGCGACTTCGAAATCGTCGGTCATGCCCATGGACAGTTCCGCCAGGCCGAGATCATCTCGCATCGCGCGCAGCTCACGAAAGTATGGCCGCATCTCCTCGGCCTCACCCGCCGGCGGAATGGCCATCAGTCCCTGGAGGCGCACCGCGGAGATCGCGCCGATGCGCCGCACCAGATCGGCGACCACCTCTAGCGCAGCGCCGCTCTTCTGCATCTCCCGTCCGATGTTCACCTGCAGCAGCACGTCCTGCCGCTTCCCTGCCGACTCCGCGGCCCGGGCGATTTTCTCTGCGAGCTCGACCGAGTCGACGGTCTGAATCACATCGAAGATGCGCACGGCGTCCTTCGACTTGTTCGATTGCAGATGTCCGATGAGATGCCAGCGCGCGCTCGCGGTCACGGACGGTTTCTTGTCGCGCGCTTCCTGCACTTTGTTCTCGCCGACGTCGGTCATCCCCGCGGCGATGGCGTGATCGACATCCGATGCGGGAAACGTCTTCGACACTGCGATCAGCCGCACGTCTTCGCGAGCGCGTCCGGCGCGTGCGCACGCCGCGGCGATACGCATCTCGAGCGCCGCGACGTTCGCGCGGATGTCGTCAGCCCGCGACACGGCTTCTTTGCACCAGTCGTCCGTCCGCGCGATCGACGGCGAGGTTGGCGAGGCGGTCGGCGTCCTTGTTGCCCGCGCGCAGCGTGTGGCGAATCGAGAAACGGCCGAAGTGCCGCAACAGGCTTTTCGCCTTCTGATGCATCGGGACGAGGTTCGGATGCTTCACGCGATAGATGCCGAGCATCTGTTTCACGAGCAACTCCGAGTCGGAGACGATCTCGACTTCCTTCGCCCCTTCCGCGTGCGCGGTCTCGAGCGCTTCGAGCAGTCCCGCGTATTCGGCTATGTTGTTGGTCGTGCGTCCGAGGTAGCCGGCGATCTCGATGATGTCGCCGTGGTCGGTGGTCATGTAGACGCCGTAGCCGGCCGGACCGGGATTGCCGCGGGCCGCGCCGTCGATGAATGCCGTGATCTTCAGGATGTGGGTCGCTCCAGGTAGAGGATTCGATGGCAGCCTTCGCAGTGAACGAGCTCACCGCGCTTGAGCTGCTGCGCGACGGCGGGACGGACGCGGGTGCGGCACGAGGAGCACGTATCGCCCATGACGCGCGAAACCGCAATCTGTTGCCGCTGCTTGTAGATCTTCGTGAACTCGTTCTTCAACCGATCGGGCAACGTCGACTCGATCCGCGCCGCCTGCGCGCGCAGATCCTCCGCTTCCTTCCGCAGGTCGCTCAATGAATGCTGCCACTCTGCGTGTGCGGTGTCGTAGCGCGCCTGTAGCGCCGAATGACCGTCGCTCCGTCCGTCGAGCTGCTGCTGCAATACGTCGGCTTCGGTCATGTTCTTGAGCACCGAGTCCTCGAGCTCCTTGACGTGCTTGCGCGTGGCGTCGATCTCTTTCCACGCCGCGGCGTACTGAGTTTGATTCTTCACCTGCATGAGCTGCCCCTGATACTTCTTGAGCAGTTCCTGCTGATCCGAGAGCTCACCATCCACGCGGCGCCGTTCCTTCGACAACGTCTCGAGCTGCTGCTGCAGGCGTCCCACCTCTTCGTTCACGCTCTGGTATTCGCGGTCCACTTCGGCGAACGATTCGGGTTTGACGGCCATCTGCTTCTCGCGCTCGTTCAGCGCGCTGTACACGGTCTGCAGCTCCCACAGTTTGTCGACGTCGCTCAATGACACTCCTCCGGAAAAAATCGCCACAAATGAAAAAGGCGTTCCGCGGTCGGAACGCCTTCGGGTGTCGGACGGTGTCCGGCACGGGTGCAACAAGGATCGAGATTCGTGAGGATTCTCTGCATCGCGCTCTGGTGGGTCCACCAGGATTCGAACCTGGGACCTGCCGGTTATGAGCCGGTAGCTCTAACCGCTGAGCTATGGACCCGGACGCGCGATTCTAGCAGAACGGCGCGTTCGTCAACGGAGCTCGACCTGATCGCCGATGAGCATCTCGCGGCGCGCTTTCAGCACCACCGCCGTCGCCGTCCGCGCCTCCGTCGTCAGTACACCGATCTCGCCGAGCACCATGCGCGGCTGATCGCTGCGCGGGCTCGGACGGAACACGGTCAGGAAGTCGCCCGGCTCGATCTGGTTGTCGGAGCCGAGGTCGATCTGCACGAGCACGCCTTCGACGAGTCCGAGGTCCCATTCACGCGAGTCGACGATGTAGCCGCTGGTGCGGCCGCTCGGAGGATCGCACCATGCCGGGAGATCCGGCACGCGCGCGATCGGGATCGGCAACGTCGGCATCGGCTTCAGCCGCGCGCCGATGTTGATCTCGCGGCACGTCTCGACGACGATCGCGCGCGAGAGTCCGGGCATCGTGTCCGTGCAGAGAATGCGCAACTGGCCGACGTAGTCGTACTGGCGGCCGAGCACGGCACCGGTCGTGGGATGCGTGACGAGATCCTGCGGCTGCACGGCGATGTACGTTTCGCCGGCCACGAGACCGGTGGACGCGCCACCGCTGATGTAAACGAGATCGCCGATCGTCGCGATCGCCGACATCTCCGGCTTTGCGCGCGGCAGGTACTTCACTTCGACGTCTTCATGCGACGCGACGAAGTTCGGCAGCGGTTCATCCGGATGGCCGATGTAGCCGTAGCAGAAGATGTCCGCTTCGGTGCCGAGCGGAATGGGATTGTTCGCCACAGCCATGCGCGCGACCGCGATCCCATCCTCGGTCTGCGTCGCGCTGAACGCGTTCTCGTCCTCGACCATGCTCGACTCGCCTGTCGTGGTGAGACGCGGAGTGACGGTGCTCATCGCACCTTCGCCTTCGGCGGTCGTGGTGCCGGAAGCAGCAGTACCTTCACCGCCGACCAGGAGCACGTCGCCGGGATAGATCCAGTGCGCGTCCGTGATCCAGGTGTTCGATTCCCAGAGCTGCGGCCAGAGGTAGGGGTTGTTGTAGTAACGCTGCGCGAGATCCCAGAGCGTGTCGCCGGACGCGATGGTGTGAGTCCGCGCTTCGGCGGGATACGTGGCGGGATCCGGAGGGTTGTACGCCGTCCAGTGATCGCCGACGCGATGCAGATCGCGCGGTGGTTGCGTGGACTGGCGCTGCGCGAACGCAGTCGTCGCAATCACAAGCAGGAGAACGGGAGCCACCCGACGCACACTGACCATCATCCCCTCCCAGGTTCCTTGAACGAGCTAAATCAGCTCAATAAGTTAGCTCAAGGCGTGACGATGGTCAAACGGCGCCGCTACAGAGCGACGACGGGAGGCCTCCGGCGAAGGCCTTCCGGTCAGCGCAGTGTAACCACGCCGTCCGTGTCAGGCACAGACCCGCCGAGCTGCTGTTCGTACCTTTCGATCTGGCGCGTGCGCTTGTCGTAATTCTTCATGACCTTCTTCACGTACTGGCGCGTCTCGCGGAACGGCGGGATACCCTTGTAGCGCTTCACGTTTCCTTCGCCGCCGTTGTACGCCGCGATGATCTTCTTCAGATCGCCGTTGAAGCGCTTGTCGAGATACTTGATGTACTTCACGCCGGCGTCGACGTTCTGCTCGGGATCATACAGATCGCGCGCGCCCATCCAACGGCCGGTGCGCGGCATGAGCTGCATGAGACCGCGGGCGCCGACGTGCGAACGTGCGCGCGGCTTGAAGCGCGATTCCTGCTCGATGACCGCCGCGACGAGTGCCGGGTCGACGTCATACTTCTTCGCCTTCTTGTAAATCAGGTCGCCGTACGGAATCTCTTCGGCGAAGAACTCGGCGCGCAGCGAATCGTTGATGCGCTTCATCTCGGCGAGGAACACGCCGCCGCTCTTCGCGACCGTCTCAGTTTCTTCTGCCAGCCACTCTTCGGTGGCGATCCACTTCCCGTCGAAGAGCGCGAGCTCCCGCGAGACATAGCGGTCCGGCAGGACCTGCGACAGCTTGAAGACCGTGTTGCCCGTGAAATCCCCTTTGAGATTGGCGACGACCTTCTCGTTCTCCCCCTTCACGCGCACGACGCGTACGGCGTCGAGATCCTTCTGCACGAGGAACGAGACGTCTTCCATCGTCTCGGTGATGCCGCCGAGGGAGAGGGCGGTGCCGAGGAGGAGGGCGGCGGCGCCGCGGCCTCCGATGACACGCACGAGGCGATGCCGTTCGGCGGACTTGCGCGCTTTCGCCACGCGAATCGAGAGGGAGTCCTTCAAGGGGGTTTTCTTAGTCATTCACCTTCCTGGGGATCGTACATCGATTCACAAAATAATTAGTTTCACGGAACGCGCTTTGAAACGCCCGGGAAGGGACGGAATATTGCCCGGCGAAGCAGACCCTGCAGGTAAGTTATTGATCCAACTAGCCTTGTAGCCTTCTCCCCTCCACAGAGGGGAGAAGGTGCGCGAAGCGCGGATGAGGGGTCCTCTCCGGTTTGTGCAGAACGGAACACCCCTCATCCGGCCTTCGGCCACCTTCTCCCCTCGCGTGGCGAGGGGAGAAGGCTACCTGGGGCGCTACTCGCCAAAAACTTCGGCCGAGAACTTCTCGATGCGGCAGTCGGGAGACTGCCAGCAGTCCGGCGGCAAGCCTGCCTTGACGCAGGTCTGGCTAAGGAACGTCTCGCGGTCCCACTCGTATTCGGTGGCCACCTGGGGCAGGAGCAGACCGGCGCGGCTCCCTCGGCTGATGATGAGGCCGTCGCAACCGACTTCGATCTCATCGATGCTCGAGACCGGCACGATCGGGCTCATCACGGAGATTTCGATGTGCAGGTTCGGCAGTTCCTCTCGCGTGACCGGATAGAAGCGCGGATCGCGAAATGCGGCGTTGATCGCGCTGGATGAGACCGCCTGTGCGAGTGGCGCGCGCGCTTCGATCGAGCCGATGCAGCCGCGGAGCTCGCCGGAGCGCTCGTTGAGCGTGACGAACGCGCCGCTGGGACGCTTCAGATCGTCGTCGAGCGTGGCGACGTCGAAGTGCGGGCGGCGGCCGTCCAGCATCGCTTCGATCGACTCACGCGCGATCCGCAGAAGTTGGCTGCGTTGCTCCTGGTTCAACATCTCTCGCTTCGTCCTCGCGAACGCGATAAGTCAGCATCCGCGTGCCCATCCACCGCACTGCAAAGCAATCCGTCAGCCCGCGGAAGGCGCGGTTCATCGCGCCGTACTTGGAAACGCCGAACTGCCGCGCCCGGTGATTGACCGGCATCTCCACGACTTTGTATCCGGCGTAGCGCACCAGCGTGGGCAGAAAGCGATGCATGCCGGTAAAGAGGCGGACGCGATCGATGGCCTCGCGCTTGACGAGCTTCAGCGAACAACCGGTGTCGGTGATCTGATCGCCGGTGATCCAGTTGCGCACTCCGTTGCCGATGCGCGACTGCATCTTGCGGCTCCACGTGTCCTGGCGGTTCACGCGGACGCCGATGACCATGTCCGACCCGGTCTCTTCGAGCTTGCGCACCATCGCGGGGATGTCGGCGGGATCGTTCTGCAGATCGGCGTCGAGGGAGACCACCATCCGGCCGCGCGCGGCGCGCCATGCGGCGTCGAGTGCGGCGGTCTGCCCGCTGTTCTTGTGCAATGCGAGCACGCGCAGCGTCGGATGTACGGTGCGGCTGGCGCCCAGTACTTCGAGACTGCGATCGGTCGAGCCGTCGTCGACCGCGACGATTTCATACGTCCAGCCACGGCCTTGCAACGCCGCGGCGATTTCGCGCAGCAACAGCGGGATGTTCTCTTCCTCGTTGTAGACGGGGAAGACGACGGAGAGGTCGGGCTGCTCGCTCACGGCTGGGCGATCTTAACCGAGAAGACGCGCTCGAAATTTGCCGTGGTCTGCTCGGCCACGCGCTCGATCGAGACATCCCACAACTTCGCCAGCAACTGCGCGATTGCCACCACGTACGCGGGCTCGTTGTCGCGGCCGCGATACGGCACCGGCGCGAGATACGGCGTGTCTGTCTCGATCAGCACGCGGTCGTGCGGAAGTCCTCGCGCTGCCTCGCGCAACGAGTCGGCGTTGCGGAACGTGACGATGCCCGAGAATGAGATGTAGTAGCCGAGATCGACGAGCTTCTTCGCGATGTCGAGCGACTCGGTATACGAGTGGAGGATCCCTTTCACGTTCGCGCGCGAGAGGATCTCCACCATGTCGTCCGTCGACTCGCGGTTGTGGATGATGATCGGCTTGTCGAGCGATTTCGCCAGGTCGATGTGCCGTTCGAAGACGGCGCGTTGCACGTCGCGCGGCGAGTAGTCGTAGTGGTAATCGAGTCCGCATTCGCCAATTGCCACGACGCGCTGCTCGCGCGCAAGACGTTGGATCTCCGCGAACGCCGCATCGTCGCAATCCTTCGCATCGTGTGGATGAAATCCGACCGCGGCCCAGACGTCGTCGTGCTGCTGCGCGATGGCCACCGCCTGCGGCGCGTCGCCGAGCTTCGTTCCCGGCACTACGAACCCGCGTACGCCCGCGGCACGCGCGGCCGCGAGGTTCGCCTCCGCATTCGACATCGTGAGATGGCAATGCGAGTCGGTAAAGATCACAGAGTGACGCGCCCCTGGAGCAGCGAGATCACCATCTCTTCATACGTCTTCACGGCCGCGAGCAGATCGTTCTTCGAGATCTTCTCGTTCTCTCCATGCGCGTCGAGGATCGAGCCGGGGCCGAAGAGCAGTGGTGTGCCGAGATTCGAGAGCCAGGGGACGTCGGTGTTGAAGGAGACGATGTGCGATGACGCGCCTTCCGGCACGGCCATGAACTGCGGCGGATTGCCGCGCGAGAGCGTGATCCGCCCATCGTGGTTTGCAATCAGTGTCTCCAGCCGATGCTGCACATCCTCGGGCGTCGTCACCAGGCGAAAGATCATTTCGCATTCGGCATCGGCGGCGATGATGTTCGGCCGCTGCCCGCCGCGCACCACGCCGACGTTCACGGTAGTCTTGCCGAGTACTTCGTGCGCGCCCCAGTCGGTGTGATTGATCTCCGCGATTGCCGCGACCATGCGATTGATGGCGGATTCGCCGAGGTGGGGATAGGCGGAGTGGGCGGCGACGCCTTTGAAGCGGACGTGGACGGTGAGCGCACCCTTCGACGCGCGTGCGAACTTCGATTCGGTCGGCTCACCCACGACGACGAATTGCGAGCCGAGATCCGCGAACGCGACGTTCGCCGCTTTCGCGCCGATCGAATCGGTTTCCTCGCCGACGACGAAGAGAAACGCAAATTCGTCGATGCCGCGCGTGCGCAGCCGGTGCCCGGCCGCGATCATCGCCGCGATGATGCCTTTCGTGTCGCAGGCGCCGCGGCCGTAGAGGTATTCGTCATCGACCGATGACGCGAACCATGGCGGCACGGTGTCGATGTGCGAGTTGAGGATCACCCGCGGTGTGCCGCCCGCGAGCGCGAGGAGGTTGAAACGAGTGGGACTGACATCCTGGCGGCTGGTGGCGAATCCGAGTCGGGTCAGTTCGCGCTCGAGGAGCTCGGCGACGGCGAACTCGCTTTCGGTCGGCGACGGGGTGTCGATGAGCTGACGCGCGAAGGCGATCGGATCGAAGGCGGCCATCGGAGGCGCGATTGTAGCGCTCAAAAAATGCGAGGGCGCCCGTTAGAGCGCCCCCGCATGTGGAACCCGATTCCGTTCCGTTGTTTATTGCGGTGTGAGGATGATGTACTTGAAGGGCTTGTTCGGGCTGCCGGTGGCCACGAACGAACCGTTGGTCTGCGAGGCCACGCCGCACGCGTTGCCGTTCGAGATCTCGACGTACATCACGATGATCACGCTGTTCGCTTTGATGGCATTGTCGTAGATCCGGATCTGGCCGGGGGGCGGGAAGACCGAGGTGCCGACCGACATCGTCACGCCGGCGCCGGCCGGACCCTGCGGACCCGTCGGACCTTGCGGACCCATCGGGCCCTGCGGTCCACGCTCACCCTGAAGGCCACGCTCGCCGTTGGCGCCCTTGTCGCCCTTGAGACCCTGCTCGCCACGCTCGCCCTTGTCGCCTTTCAGGCCCTGGAGTCCCTGCTCGCCGCGCTCGCCCTTGTCACCCTTGTCGCCCTTGAGGCCCTGGAGACCCTGTTCGCCGCGCTCGCCGCGCTCACCCTGGAGGCCGCGCTCGCCCTGGAGACCGCGCTCACCCTGGAGACCACGCTCGCCCTGAAGACCGCGCTCGCCCTGGAGACCGCGCTCGCCCTGAAGGC
>DASPNA010000056.1:0-16540 GCA_035626775.1 Thermoanaerobaculia bacterium | reverse complement strand
AGAGTTGCAGTCACTGATACTCCTTGTTTTGGTTAGGAGGCGCCGCCGCATGACCGGGGCGCCGAAGGAAGCAGCATTCTACCGTAACGCGTCCGGCGTCACGTCCGTTCCTCACGGCGGGCTGTAGAATTGCGGCAATCCGTCCAGGAAGCGGCTCACCATGTTCGAGAGTGCAACGCGAGCGCCGCGTTTCAAGGCAGGCTTCCCGATCAAGCTGCCATCGATGCCGTTTCGCGGAGGAGGACTCATCTCGCTCCTCTTCAAACTGCTGCTCGTGGTCTCGCCGCTGCTGTTCCTGCGCGCGTGTGTCATCACCTGCGTCGCACCGGACCAGATCGGCATGCGGCAGATCGCGTTCGGACCGAACAAGGGTCGATGCGGAGCGCGGGTCCGATCACCGGACCGTCGGCGTTGCGCCCCGAGGAGTTTTATCGCGACCAGCGACTCGCAAACGCCAGCAATCTCAAGAAACAGCTCGCGGCGCAGTTCAAGGAAAACGGCATCCAGCTCGGCCGACATCCTCATCCGTCAATACGATTATCCCGATACCTTTCAGGCGCTGACCGAACAGAAGAAGATTCAGGACCAGTCGGTGCTCACGAACCGTGCGCTCGCCAAACAGGCCGAGGCCGACATGCGCCTCAAACAGACCGCGGCACAAGGGCAGAACCTGATCAGCATCAAGACCGCGGAGTTCCAGGCGCAGATCACCGGCATCAACGCGCAACGCGATCTCGATCAGCGCTCGCGGCGCGCCGAAGCGGATTTACTCGTGCGCCAAGCGGAGGCGCAGGGCACGGAGCTGATCAATCGCGCCGCCTGCACGCCGCACCAGACCGGTGCGACCGAAGTCGGAATCCGCTTCAACAAGATCACGCGCGCGAGCTCAACATCGCCGGTCCGGAGTACGACTTCGGCAGCGTCGTATTCGTGGTGCTCGAGGAGTGCGAGCATCGCCGCCGCGGCTTCGACGATGAAGCCGAAGACGGCTTGATGCGCGTGGAGACGGAAGTGCTCGAGACGGCGATGCCGCAATACATCGTGGCGGCGCGGGAGATGACGGCGCTGGAGCGCTCGAAATTCGGCGTATGGCGCGGCGGCGATCCCGCGGCACGCTTTGCTTTCGCGATCGGCGGGCTGCTGATCGGCAGCCTCCTCCTCAAGCTGCGTTCGTGCCGATCTTCGAGGTCACGTTCGTGTTCGCATTGGCCGGAGCCGGCGCGATCTAACCCGAGCTCAAACGCTACACGCACGAGCGCCGGCATTTCCGAGCTCAATCGCATCGTGACCGAGGCGACGCGCTATCAGGAGAACGCGAAGCTGCATTACAGGACCACGAAGGTCGAAGAGTGACTATGGAGTGCGGCAGCGCGAGCTGCCGCTTTCAAACGCGGAGGCGAATAGCCTGCGCGGCCGCGCGGCATCAAACGCCAGATCAAACGCAAGACCGCCATCAGCAGATGCGCGAGCATTTCGAACACGAGCATCACCAGATCGAACACGACAGCGGTCATATGGCTGGATACGCAGGGCCGAGAGCGCAGTTGCGGTAAACGGAGCGACGACCCCTCATCCGGCCTTCGGCCACCTTCTCCCCTTTGCGAAGGGGAGAAGGCTACTCAAATGACGTCCCCTATGTAGCCTTCTCCCCTCGGCGAGGGGAGAAGGTGGCCGAAGGCCGGATGAGGGGTCGCAGCCCTCGTGTACCATGCCCCGCCATATGGCCGAGTCTGCGCGGGGCATCCCTCTTCACACGAAGATCCTCATCGGATTGATCCTCGGCGCCATCGCGGGCGGCACGCTCAACGCGGTCGTGGGCGCGAGCTCGCCGAACCTCAACTTCATCGCCGACCACATCACTAATCCGATCGGGCAACTCTTCCTGCGATTGCTGCTGTTGCTGGTCGTGCCGCTCGTTTTCTCCAGCCTCGTCGTCGGCGTCGCCGGCCTCGGCGACCTGCGCCGCATCGGGCGCATCGGCGTGAAGTCGCTGGTCTATACGCTGATCATTTCCGCGATCAGCGTCGTCATCGGCCTGACGCTCGCGAACACGATCCGTCCCGGCAAGCGCATCTCGCCTGAAGTGGGAGCGCAACTCGCGGAGCGTTTCAGCGGGGACGCGCAGAAGAGCGTCGAGAGCGCCATCGGCGGACCGAAGTCCAACGACACGCCTCTGCTGAAAGTCGTGAAGACGATCGTCCCCACGAACATCTTTTATTCGGTCGGCCGCGAGACTCCGGACATGCTCGGGCTGATGTTCTTCGCGGTCTTCTTCGGCGCGTGCGTGACGATGTTGCCGACCGAAACCGCGGCTCCGCTGCTGGCCGTGCTCGACGCCGTCTTCGCAGCGACCACGGTCGCGATCCAGGTGGTGATGCGCATCGCGCCGTACGCCGTCTTCTGCCTCCTCTTCACCATCACCGCGCGGTTCGGCTTCGAGTTGCTGATCAGCCTCGGCTGGTTCGTCGTGACCGTGCTCCTCGGCCTGGCCATTCACATGTTCGGCGTGTATTCGGCGTCGGTGGCGCTGCTGTCGCGCATCAATCCGCTGGAGTTCTTCCGCCGCATCAAGACGGTGATGATCACCGCGTTCTCGACCTCGTCGTCGAACGCGACCCTGCCCACCGCGTTGCGCGTCTCGGAAGAAAACCTCGGCGTACCGCGGCACATCAACTCGTTCGTGCTGACCGTCGGCGCTACCGCGAATCAGAACGGGACGGCACTTTTCGAGGGCGTGACCGTGCTCTTCCTCGCGCAACTGGCTGGCGTAGACCTCACCATCGGCATGCAGTTGATGGTCCTCTACCTGGCCATCCTCGGCGGGATCGGCACTGCCGGCGTGCCGTCGGGCTCGATCCCGTTCATCATCGTCGTGCTCGCCCAGATCGGCGTGAACCCCGCGCTGATCGGCATCGTCCTCGGCGTCGACCGGCTCCTCGACATGTGCCGCACGACCCTCAACGTGACGGGAGATCTCACCATCGCGACGTACGTGGCGAGGTCCGAAGGCTACGAGCTCCTGCACGAGACGCCTGAGCCCGCCGCTGTCGATTTATGAGGTCGGCGTTACAATCGCCGCGTCGTATCGGGCGGAATGGGAATGAGAGCGGCGAACATCGAGCGGGTCAAACGCCGGATGCTGCAGCAGGCGGTGGCGGAGAACCTCGACGTCATTCGAGGTGTGCCGCCGCGTGCGCTCCGCCCGTCCACGCGCATCTGGCGCCTCTGGCTCCGCCGCACATCGATGGTGATGCTGCCGCTCGCGCTGGCCGGCTCGTCTTTCATCATCGCGAACGGTGACGGCAGCGAGCCGATGCTCACGCGGATGTCGGTGTTGCCGGCGAAGCGTGTGCAACCGATCGCTCCGGAAGCGCAGAACACTGCCGAGCGTGTCACCTCGTCCGCGTTTCCGCTCGCGGTGCGCCGCGTGGTCCTCGATGCCGGTCACGGCGGCTCCGATCCCGGCGCTACGACGGCCGAGGTGATGGAGAAAGAGATCACGCTCGACATCGGACGGCGGCTGCGGATGCTGCTCGAAGCGAACGGCTTCGACGTCGTGGTCACGCGCGACGCGGACCGAACGATTGCGCTGAGGGATCGCGCGTTGCTCGCGAACGAATCGAAGAGCGACATCTTCGTTTCCATCCACGTGAATGCGCTCGAGAAACACACGGAGAGCCGCGGCATCGAGACCTACTACCTCGGCACGACCGACGATCCGAAGCTGACCGCGCTGGCCGCGCGCGAGAACCGCGTTTCCGGCTACTCCGTTTCGGACATGCGCGCGCTGCTCGAGGACGTGTACGCCGACGCTCGCCGCGAGGAATCACACGAGCTCGCGACCGCGGTGCAGAACCAGCTCTTCACGACGTTGCGCAAAGACGATGCGGGTCTCGAGAACTGGGGCGTGAAGCGCGCGCCGTTCATCGTGCTGGCGTCGACGGACATGCCAGCAGTGCTCGCGGAAGTCGGCTGCATCTCCAACGAAAAAGAATCCGCGATGCTGCGCACGCCCGAGTACCGGCAAAAGATCGCAGCGGCGTTGTTCGCGGGGATCCGCGCGTATGCCGGAGCGCCGCCGAAAGGACATGAACAGAATGGCTGAGATCCTCAACGTCGGCATCGACCTGGGCACGTCGCGCAGCGCCATCTCGGCGTCCAACGGCGAGCGCTTCGTCGTCGACAGCTTCGTCGGCTGGCCCGTGGATATGGTGGCGCGCAAAGTCCTCAAGCGCGAAGTGCTGATCGGGCACGAGGCGGTCGCCAATCGCACGATGCTCGACCTGCACCGCCCGCTCGAGCGCGGCCTGTTGAAAGAAGGATCCGAGAAGGACGTCGAGGCCGTGCGCGAGTTGCTCAAGCACCTCCTGCGGCTCGTCGGCGTGAACGGCTCCAGCGGCAAAGTCGACGCGTCCAATGTGCGCGCGGTGGTCGGTGTCCCCGCTGCGTCGCTGCGCACGAACAAGCAATACTTGCGCAACGCGATGAAAGGCATCGTCGACAGTCTGCTGATCGTCACCGAGCCGTTCGCGGTCGCGTACGGACTCGATGCGCTGCTGCACACGATGATCATCGACATCGGCGCCGGCACGACGGACTTCTGCGTGATGAAGGGCCGCTATCCGACGGAAGAAGATCAACGCACGCTGACGATCGCGGGCGACTCCGTCGACTCGCAACTGCTCAAGCTGATCGAAGAGCGCTATCCGCAGGCGAACGTGACGGTGTTCATGGTGCGCGAGTGGAAGGAAAAGCACAGCTTCGTCGGCACCGCGCCCGCACCGGTGGTCGTGACGGCGCCGATCAAAGGCGTTCCGACGGAGCTCGACATCACCAATGAGATGAAGGCGGCGTGCGAGACGATCCTGGCGCCGATCGTGGAGACGATGCTCGACCTGCTCGCGCGCGTCGAGCCCGAGTTCCAGGAGCGCGTGCGCAACAACATCATCCTCTCCGGCGGCGGCGGCCTGATTCACGGCCTGCCCGGCGCGCTCGAAGACGCCCTGCGCGGCGTCGGCGGCGGCAGCGTGCGCTACATGGAGGATCCGGTGTTCATCGGCTCCGACGGCGGCCTCGCACTCGCGCAGGACGCGCCGGAAGGGGATTGGGAGAAGTTGACCGCCTGACGACGGAATTGAAAATTGAAAATTGAAAATTGAAAAAAGCGAAGGAGCAGGTTGCGTAACTTGTGCTGTCCGTTTTTTCAATTCTCAATTTTCAATTTTCAATCTCCGCCATGACGCGACTCCTGATCTTCATAGCGATCCTGCTGGCGGCGGTTCTGGCGTTCGCACACTTACTGCGCCGCACCGGGATGTTCTTTCCCGACCGCTATCCCACAGGCCGATGGGATCGCGACGCGTTTCGCATCATCCCTTCCGAGCACACGTTCGTCACTCGCGACGGCGTTCGTCTGCACGCGTGGCGCTTCGACGCCGCGAATGCGGACGCGCCGGTGATGATCTGGTTCCACGGCAACGCGGGGAACCTCACCGATCGCGCGGAGATGGCCGAGGAGCATGCGCGGCGAGGGATGTCGGTGTTTGTGTTCGACTATCGCGGCTACGGCAAGAGTGAAGGACGCGCGTCGGAGTCGAAGCTGTTCATCGACGGACTGGCCGCGTTCGACTATGTCCGCAACCAGGGTGCGAAGAACATCGTGTTGTATGGCGAATCAGTCGGCGGTCCGTATGCCGCCTATGTTGCAAAAGAACGCAAAGGTCTCGTGCGCGCGGTGATTCTGGAGAACTCGTTTCCGTCGCTCAAGGACATCGGCAACGCGCTCTATCACCCATTGCCACTCGGCTGGACAGCACCGTTCGCGTTGCGCACGACTGCGTGGCTCAACGAGGCGGGTGTGCCGGTGCTGGTCATGCACGGCACGCGCGACGGTGTGATCCCGTACGCGCTCGGCAAGAAACTCTACGATGACTTGCGCGTCGAAAAGGAGTTGCTCACCTCACACGCCGGCCACTGCGAGATCCCGCTGTTCGAGCCGGCGCGCTACTACGACACCGTCAGCCGCTTCGTCATGAAGGAGATTCGATGAAGCTGTCCCGTTTCGCTGCGGTGGTGATGCTCACCGCGGCGTGCGCCACTACTCGCCCACCGCCGCAGCAATCCGCCGTCACGTCGAGCCCATTACGATTGCGAAGCCCGCTCCCGCGCCGACGCCGGCATCGCTGCAGAATCAGAAAGACGTCGTGAAGACGACGCTCGCAATTTCTTTCGCACGTTACGCGCCCAACAACGCCGTGCTGGTCGTGGTCGCTGTTTCGAGTCGGCGCGAACGCTCGCGTGGGTAAATCAATACTTCGCCGCGACCGCCGCGCAGCCGCAGCCGCCGCGCCCGGACGGCTCCGAGAAGCCGCAGACGGCACAAAAACGCCATACGAAAATTTGACGAAAAGGCGCCGCGGCCCGCGCTCGCGATCGGCTGGCACACACCGCCGCAGGACACGCCGGAGTATTACGCGCTGTCGCTCATCGACGAGATCCTCGCGGCCGGCGCCGACAGTTGGCTGCATGAAGATCTGGTGCGCGTGGGCTCACTTGCGAGATCACCTCGTCGATGAATCCCCTCGGTAATCCGTTCAACATCCATGGACCGGTGCTGTACATGGCCTGGCCCATGATCGCGACAATCTATGGCTTCGGCCGCGCCGATCTACTCGCGTCGTTCGCGCTGTTCCATGACGATCCCGCTCGGATCAACACCATCGAGGAACGCTTCGCGAGCGTCACACAGGCGCTGATTTAGCAAACCGCGCAGGAATATCTGCGTCCCACCAATCGCACGGTCGGTGCTCAAATGAAACGCACTCTCGCAATCACGCTCCTTTTCACGGCAGCCTCGCCGCTCAACAGAAGCACCAACCACCCCCGCCTGCGACGCCGCGCAATTTCGCGATGGGCGGAAAGCTCGAGGTCACGGCTGCGGCGAATCAGACCACGTTCGCCACCGACGTGTTCTCCGAGTCGGCCACGCGGGCGATGGCGCTCGTCGCCGACGTCGTGCGCAACCCCGCGTTCCCCGAGACGGATCTCGCTCGCGTCAGAAACGACGCCGCGCGCAACCTCTCCATTCAGCGCAGCCAACCTGCACACATCGGGGGCGAAGCCATCGGCCGCTTCGACGCCGCCGCGATGGAAGCGACGATCCGCCGCACGCTCGGTGACTGGAACGAGGGGCTCTTAGCCCGTCGGCCGGAAGTCGACGTCGACGGGCTATGAGCCCGTCGCTCGAGTGCTGAGCTCCACGTCATCGATCGCCCGGGCGTGTCGATCAAAGAGATGCGCGACTACGTGCGGCACGTCTACGCATTGACGCCGTCAGATTCAAAGGCTGGCGAAGACGCACGTCGATCCTGCGAAACTGGTGATCGTGGTGGTCGGAGACTGGGCGCAGATCGCCGGGCAGTTGAAACCTCATGCGCCATAGCGAAACCCCTCATCCGGCCTTCGGCCACCTTCTCCCCTCTGCGGAGGGGCGAAGGTTACTCAATGACATGCCCTATGTAGCCTTCTCCCCTCTGCGGAGGGGCGAAGGCGACTCGGCGATGTAGCCTTCTCCCCTTGTGAGGGGAGAAGGTGGCCGAAGGCCGGATGAGGGGTTACCACCCGCGCTAAACTGCTGCCCAATGAAACCCGGTGACTCACTCGACGGACGCTACACGATCATCGACCGCCTCGGCGCAGGCGGCATGGGCGAGGTCTACAAAGCAACGCACAATTTCCTCGGCTCCACGCGGGTGATCAAGGTCGTCCATCCGAACATCTCCAGCAACACCGACGCGCGCGACCGCTTTCTGCGCGAGGCGCGCGCCGCGACGAAAGTCCAGCATCAGAACGTCGCCACGCTTCACGACTTCGCCTCGCTTCCCGACGGCGCGCATTACATGGTCTGGGAGTTCATCGCCGGCGAGAACCTCTCGCAGCGCCTGCGCGCGAAGGGAACGCTGCCGCCGCGTCAGGCCGTGCGCATCACGTTGCAGGCCTTGCGCGGGCTCGAGGCCATCCATCGCGCGGGCATCGTCCATCGCGACATCAGTCCGGAGAACCTGATGATCACCGCCGACGACGAGGTCAAGATCATCGACCTCGGCGTCGCGAAAGTCGAAGACACGGATGCGGTTTCGACGACGCGCACCGGCATCTTCGTTGGCAAGCTGCGTTACGCCGCGCCCGAGCAACTCGGCTTCATGCCCGAAGGCGAAAAGGTCGATACGCGCGCGGACCTGTATGCGATGGCGATGGTGCTCGTCGAACTGCTGACGGGACGGCCGCCGTACGAAGCAACGTCGCCGCATGAATACTTCATGCTGCACGCGGTCGAGCCGCGAAAACAGACAGTGTCGCTGCCGGTGGAGATGCCGGGCAGCGCCGCATTGCAGGCCGTGCTCGAGAAAGCGCTCGCGCGCGATCGGAATCAGCGCTACGCAACCGCGCGTGAATTCGCGGCCGCGCTCGAAGAGATCGAACGCACGCTGCCGGACGCGCAGGACATGGCCACGATGGCCACGCCGGTCGGCGACGAGACGATGCGCGTGATCTCGCAGGCACGCACGCTCGAGCGTCCGGAGCCGCCTGACACGCTCCATCGCGAAACATTGCGCGGCACTGCGCCGGGCGAAGTAACCGCCCGGACGCCGCTTCCCGCGCCACCGCAAGCCGCACCTCCTGCGCCGGCGACGCTGCTCACGCCGATCCCGCAAGCCGCTCCTCCGCCGCCGCCGAAGCTGCGCGCGGGCGTGAATCCGATGTACGTCGTCGGCTTCGTCCTGCTGATCGCCGTCGCAGTGGCAGCGCTTCTGTTGATGCCGCGACAGAAACGCACCGGCTCGATCGTGCAGTTGCCGGAAACGACGACGACCGCTGCGCCGGCAACGCAGACGACACCGGCGACCACGACACAGCCGCCGCAGGTCGCGGAAGCGTCGGTCACGGTCACGAGCGCGACCGCCGATTCCACGCAACTCTCCGCGCCGATTACGATGACCGTTCCATCGATCACGACGACCACGCCGCCAGTCACCGCAACCGTCGCGCAGATCGCGCCGATCCCCCCGCCGGCCCGTCCGCGTCCGCGCCAACAAGCGCGGCCAGTCGAGCCGCGACCAGCTCCTGTCGAAGAAGAGCAAATGCCAGCCGAGCCGTCTGTTCCCGCGTTCAGCCGCGCTGCGACCTATCGCGACGGCGGTGACGGCGATGCCAACGATCGCGCCCTGGCCGTACTGCGTCGCGAGCTGCGCGGAACCACGACGGTCGCGCTGCGGGCCGGCGGAAACACTGCCGAGCTCGCGCGTGCGCTGCGCGAACAATTTCCGAGCATCAACTTCGAGGGAGAGGCCGACGTGGTGATCCGCTTCACCGGCATCCACGCGCGCGCCGGCGCGGGCCGCAAACGCCGCGGCGCGCAGGCCACCGTCGAGAAAAACGGCCGGGTCATCTTTCGCTACGAGTTGCCCGAAGAGGTCTATCGCGTCGGCGACACCAGCGTCGAAGCATTCGCCAACGTCCTCGGAGAAGCGTTCCAGGAGTGATCGCGCATGAAGCTCACCTTCGTTCGTCCGAACCTCTACGAGAGACGGTCGGGCGATGCGATGGAGCCTCTCGCCTTCGCGATCCTGAAGAGCCTCACGCCGCCTGACGTCGACGTCGCGTTCTACGACGAGCGGCTCGAGCCGATCCCGTACGACGAGCCGACGGACCTCGTGGCGATGACTGTCGAGACCTTCACGGCGCGGCGCGCGTACCAGATCGCGAACGAGTTCCGTGCGCGCGGCGTCCGCGTCATCATGGGCGGCTATCACGCGACGTTCCTGCCCGACGAAGCGCTGCACTTCGCCGACGCCGTTGTCATGGGCGATGCCGAAGAAGTCTGGCCGCGCGTTGTCGAAGATGCACGCCACGGACGACTGCAGCAGCGCTACAGCGCGGACGGCTTCGGGCCACTCGCCGGACTGAAGCCCGATCGCACAATCTTCCGCGGAAAGCGCTACGCGCCCGCGACGATGATCCAGTACGGCCGCGGCTGCCGCTACAACTGCGAGTTCTGCTCGATCCGCGCGTTCTACGGATCGAACCTGCGGCAGCGACCCGTTCGCGACGTCGTCGAAGAGATCGAGCGGGCCGACCGCCGCTACATCTTCATCGTCGACGACAACATCTTCGTCGACATCCCCAAAGCGAAAGAGCTCTTCGCGGCGCTGATCCCGCTGAAGATCCGGTGGTCCTGTCAGGTCTCGATCGACGTCACGCGCGACGCCGAGTTGATGCGGCTCATGGAGAAGAGCGGCTGCACGACCGCCGTGGTCGGGTTCGAATCGCTGAATCCGAAGAACCTGCACCAGATGAAGAAGGACTGGAACCTGCGCTGGCACGACTACCCGACCGCGATCCGCATCCTGCAGGACGCCGGGATCATGATCTATGGCACGTTCGTGTTCGGCTACGACGACGACACGCGCGAATCGTTCGATGCGACCGTGGAGTTCGCGATCGAGAACCGCTTCTTCCTCGGCAACTTCAATCCGCTCACGCCGACACCCGGGTCGCGTTTGTACGAGCGGCTGAAATCCGAGGGGCGGTTGCTGTATGACCGGTGGTGGCTCGACCCGTCGTATCGCTATGGCGCGGCGACGTTCCGTCCGAAAGGCATGACCGCGGACGAGCTGACGGAAGGTTGTTATCGCGTGCGCAGTCTGTTCAACGCGTACAGCTCCATCGCGCGGCGCGCGCTCGCGCCGACCACGAACGCGCGCAATCCTTATCGCCTCGGTTTGTATCTCGCGACGAACTTCGTCTCGCATCGCGAGATTCACGCGAAACAGGGACAAGCGCTCGGCAGTCCCGCGGTACTCGAGCTCGCGGAGATCCGCGCGTGAAAGTCGCGTTCATCAAGCCGAACATCGGCCGGCTCGAGCACAGCCTCTACGTCGACGAAGGCCGGATGGAGCCGCTGCAGCTCGGCGTGCTCGCCGGTCTCACGCCGCCGGACGTCGAATGCGTGCTGTACGACGATCGCATCGAAACCATCCCATACGACGAGGAGACCGATCTCGCCGCGATCACCGTCGAGATCTACACCGCGCGCCGTGCCTACGAGATCGCGGCCGAATACCGGCAGCGCGGCGTGCCGGTCGTCCTCGGCGGCTTTCATCCGACGCTCGCGCCTGCAGAAGCGATGGAACACGCCGACGCCATCGTGATCGGCGATGCGGAAGGCGTCTGGGGTGCAGTCGTCGCCGACGCGCGCGAGGGTCAGTTGCGCCGTGTGTATCGCGGAACACTCGGCGAGCCGCAACCGGGCGGCGTGAAGCCGCGACGCGATCTGTTCAAGGGCAAGGGATATCTGCCGGTAACGCTGATGCAATTCTCGCGCGGTTGCCGCTTCCGCTGCGACTTCTGCGCGATCAGCGCGTACTTCAATCACAGCCACTTCGTGCGCAAGACGCGCGACATCCTCGACGAGATCGAGGCGCAGGAGCGCAAGTTCGTCTTCTTCGTCGACGACAACTTCCTCTCCAATCACACGGCCGCGAAGTTGTTCCTGCGCGAGCTGATCCCGATGCGCATCCGCTGGGTGTCGCAGGCATCGATCGACATGACCGACGATCCCGAGCTGATGGAGCTGCTCGAGGAGAGCGGCTGCGTCGGCAACGTGATCGGGTTCGAGTCGCTCGATCCGCGCAACATCAAAGGGATGCGCAAGGCGCCGAACCTGAAGAAAGGCAGCGCGTGGGACAACTACGCAGCGCGTTGCCAGATCCTGCGCAATCATCACCTGCAGACGTGGGCCGCGTTCACGCTCGGGCACGATCATGACACCGTCGAATCGATCAAGGCGACGCACGACTTCGCGATGGAGAACAAGTTCTGCTTCGCGGCTTACAACATCCTCATGCCGTACCCGAACACCGCGTTCCACGCGCGCATGCAGCGCGAGGGACGCTTGCTCTGGGACGGCAAGTGGTGGCTACATCCCCAGTACCGTTTCAACCACGCGGCGTTCGTGCCGAAGAACATGACGCCGGACGAGCTGACCGCCGCTTGCTGGCACTGCCGCTCGCACTGGAACACGCCGCGGGCGATCTTCCAGCGGATGTGGGACTGGAAGACGCATCTCAGCTCACCGTTCCGCCTCGGCGTGTACCTCAAGTACAACCCGATCTACGGACGCGAAACGTTCCGCAAGCAGGGCATGCTGTTCGGGCTCTTTCGCGACTCGATCGACGCGAAAACGCGGGGCCCGATGGCGGACCGGAACGCCGGCGTCCTCGCCGGCTGAGCAGGGAGCGTCTCGCTCCCGTCGCGTCGGAGAACTGCGGCGGGACGCCGCCTACTCAGCCGGCGGGACGCCCGCGTTCCGTTTCAGCTCGCGATCCATCCATTTCAGCGCGTCCGCCGTGAACGTCACGCGATCGGGCCCATCGTCCGAATACCACTGCACGTAAAACGCATCGCCGCGCGCGCGGATGAGGCGTCCGCTGCGATCGCCCATCGTCGCGTGCAGCTCGCCATTTTGCTCGCGCACGATCATCGTGCCGAGCGCTTCGTCGACGTATGTGCCCGCGTAGGAACCGAGTGTGCGATCGCTGTCCCCCACTTCCGAGGCGATCTTCTTTTCGAGCTCCGCGTTGCGCTGCGGACGTGACGCGAGACGCTCGCGGATCTTCTTCATGTCCTCATCGAACTGCGTGCGCGCGGTGTCGCGGCCGAGGAGCGTGTCGTACGCGAGCATGGCCACGACGTCGGGCAGCGGGTTGTACGCGTTCGCAAGCGTGACGATGCCGATCCTGCGATCGGGCATCCACGACACGTGCGCCCACGCGCCGGGATAGCTGCCGAAGTGATGGATGACGACATCGCCCTGGTAGTCGGCGTGATACCAGCCCAGGCCATAGGCGTAGCGATCGAGGCGTCCGAACTTGCGCTGCAGGCTGATCTGCGGCGAATGGATTTCGCGCATCACGGCCAATGGGAAAACGCGTTTGCCGTCGAACACGCCATCGGTCATGTTCACGCGCAGCCAGCGCGTCATGTCGTCGATCGACGAGCAGAGACCGCCGGAACCGCGGTTCATCGTGCGCGCACTCTTGGTCGAAATGCATGGCGTGGAGGTCGTGTGAGTCATCGACAGCGGCGCGAGCACGCGTGACGAGAGCACGTTCGCCCACGGCTCCTTCGCTGCATGCTCGACTGCGAATGCGGCGAGGTTGTAGCCGAGGTTGTCGTAGGTGAAGACGCGCGGCGTGACGACGGTGTGACGCTCGAGGATCTTGAAGAGCTGTTCGCCGGTCCAGTCGCCCGAGAAGGAGGTCCGCCAGATCGCGCCATCGTTCGTGAAGCCGAGGCGGTGCGTGAGGAGATCGCGGACGCTCATGCGTGCGGGGTCGAGCGGCGGCGGCAGCTTTAGTTGCGGCAGCGTGGTCGTGAGCGGCGCGTCGAGGTCGAGCTTCTTCTCGTGCGCGAGCAGCCGTGCCGTCAGCGCCGTCAATGATTTCGGGACAGACGCGAGGTAGAACGGAGTCTCGTTCGTCGCGCCGAACGTCCGCTGGTAGATGACCTTGTCGTCCTGCACGACCGCGATGGCGAACTTTGTGGCGTTCGCATCGCGCATGGCCTGCTCGATGGGCGCATCGAGCGTGGTGAGTGCAGCGGCGAGGATGAGTGCGTTGAGCATGCAGCTATAGACGCACGGGAAAGGCGCAGGTTAACAACGGTTTCGCGAATCGCACGTGCGGTGTCCAACCGGCATGCGAGCCATGACCAAAGCAACGATGAATTCGGACATCAACGTCACTCCCCTCGTCGACGTCTGCCTGGTGCTGCTCATCATCTTCATGGTGGTGCTGCCGACGATGGTCAACGGCGTCGACGTGAAGCTGCCGAGCACGTCGAGCACCACGGCGGTCGCGGACCGCGTCCTTCCCATCACGGTCAAGGAAGACGGCACCGTCTACCTGGGCACATCGGTGATGCGGCGCGACGAGGTCCCGTCGGCGCTCGTGCGGATGCGCGCGACGGATGCTTCGCGGCCGATTGCAGTGCGCGCCGATAAGCGCGTGGAGTACGGCGAGGTGATGAGCGTGATCGACGACTGCCGCAAGGCCGGGTGGGTGGACGTGACGTTGGTGGGCATTCAGGAGACTGGAGCGACGGGCTCTCAGCCCGTCGACCGTATCCTGTCGACGGGCTGAGAGCCCGTCGCTCCAGATTTTGGGGGTTACGACTCGACGAGGGTGCGCAACTGCCTGCTTGCAACCGCGAGCATGGCCAGATCGACCGTCGTCGACGCGCGGAAATCGTGGATGGTCTGATCCACACGCTCCACGACGCGCGGTCTTTGCGCGAGCCACGTTTCGACCGGATCGCTTCCGTTCGATTCGATCACGCGCGAGGCAAGCATGCTCTGGTAGCCGTACAGATCCTCGACCAGCGTCGACAGCGCGGTCTTCTGCCACGGCGTCTCCGCGGCGATACTCTGGCTGGCGATACGCAGGCGATCGAGACTGAAGCGCTCGCCCACGCCGAAATACACGCGAGCAACATCTTCCACGCCGTGCGCGGCATCGGTGCGCGCGATGCGGATGATGTCCATCGCCGACGTCATCACATCGAGACTGGCCACGCGCCGCGCGAGCGATTCCGGAATCCCGTCTTCGGTCAGCTCCACCTCGCGAATGCGCACGCGGCTGAGCATCGAGGCGGGCAGCACCTTCTCGAGATTCTCCTGGATCGCGGCGATGCGCGGCTGGAACTCGCTCACGTACGCGGCGATGTCGAGCTTCTCGTAACTGCTGCGCAGCAGCCAGAGGATGGCGCGCTCGAGCAAGCTCGCGACGGCAATCATCATGTCGAGCTGCACGCGCGCGGGCAGTTTGTTGTCGAGCGCTTCGATCTCCGCCCAGATCGTGCGGAGGTCGAATGAGTCGCGCATGATGATGAACGCGCGCGCGATGTCCGGATAGCCTTTGCCCGTTTCATCGCACATCTGCCACGCGAACGTCGGCCGCACGCGATTGATCATCGCGTTCGTGACGACCGTGGCGATGATCTCGCGGCGCAACCGGTGACGCTCGATGGCGGCGCGGAAGCGCACGCGCAGCAGCTCCGGGAAATAGAGCACGAGATCGTCGGCGAGCTGCGGATCGTCCGGGAGATCGGTCTTCACCAGATCTTCGAACAGCACCATCTTCGCGTACGCGAGCAGCACCGCGATCTCCGGACGGGTGAGGCCGATGCCCTGCGTGTGCCGCTCGGCGATGGTCTCGTCGTCGGGCAGTCCCTCGATGGCGCGATCGAGCTTGCCCATCTTCTCGAGGCCGCGCATGAAGCGGGCCTGCGTGTCGAGCAGCGACTCGCCGAGAGCATGCGTGATGGAGATCGCCTCGGTCTGCTCGTAGTTGTCGCGCAGCACGAGATTCGCGACGTCGCCGGTCATCTCCGCGAGGATGCGGTTGCGCTCTTCGATGCCGGAGAGCTCGCCGCGAGCGATCGCGTCGTTGAGCGCGATCTTGATGTTCACCTCGTGGTCGGATGTATCGACGCCGGCCGAGTTGTCGATGGCGTCGGTGTTGATGCGGCCGCCGGTCATCGCATATTCGATGCGGCCGCGTTGCGTGAAGCCGAGGTTGGCGCCTTCGCCGACGACGCGGACGCGGAGCTCGTTGCCGTCGACGCGGATGGCGTCATTCGCGCGGTCGCGCGCCGCGGCGTGATCTTCCCAGCTCGCCTTGACGTACGTGCCGATGCCGCCGAGCCACAGCAGGTCCGCGCGCGCGAGGAGAATGGCGCGCATCAACTCCGCCGGCGTCACGACTTTCTTCGGGATGTCGAGCAGGCGCTGGATCTCTTCGGAGATCGTGAGCGTCTTCGCGCTGCGCTCGAACACGCCGCCGCCCTGCGAGATCAGCTCGGCGTTGTAGCCGTTCCAGTTGAGGCGGTTATCGAACATCCGCTGCCGCTCCGCGAAGCTGACCGCGGGATCGGGAGTCGGGTCGATGAAGATGTGCGAGTAGTTGAAGACCGCCTGCAGTTTGATGTGCGGCGAGAGCAGCATGGCGTTGCCGAACACGTCGCCGGCCATGTCGCCGACGCCGACGACCGTGAAGTCTTCGCTTTGCGTGTCGATGCCGAGCTCGCGGAAGTGGCGCTTGACCGCTTCCCATCCGCCGCGCGCGGTGATGCCCATGCCCTTGTGGTCGTAGCCCGCGGAGCCGCCTGACGCGAATGCGTCGCCCAGCCAGAAGTCGTACTCGGCGGAGATGGAATTCGCGAGATCGGAGAATGTCGCGGTGCCTTTATCGGCGGCGACGACGAGGTATGGATCGTCCTGATCGCGGCGCACGACGTCGCGCGGGCGGATCACTTCATCGCCGCGCAGGTTGTCGGTGATGTCGAGCATGCCGCGCAGCAGCGTCTTGTAGGACTCGATGCCTTCCTGCTGGTACGCCGCGCGATCGGCCGATGGGTTCTTCACCACGAAGCCGCCCTTCGAGCCCATCGGCACGATGACGACGTTCTTGACCATCTGCGC
>DASPNA010000055.1:0-13769 GCA_035626775.1 Thermoanaerobaculia bacterium | reverse complement strand
CGGCGTCGCCGCGGCCATCCTCACCGAATCTGCACTCTCTTTTCTCGGCCTCGGCGTGCCGCTCCCGACTGCGTCGTGGGGCAGCATCCTCGCCGGCGCGAAAGAGCACATCGACTACGCCTGGTGGCTGGTGCTCTTCCCGGGATTGGCGATCTTCACGACGGTGGCCGCGTTCAACATCGTCGGCGAGCGATTGCGTGATGCGCTCGATCCGCGCAGCGATTAGAATCCGGCACCGCAAGGAGGAAGCGATGCATCGAACTTCAACTCTCGTGCTCTCGTTGTTGGCGGTATCGATCCTCAGTGGCTGCGCGGTTGGCAACCAGCACGCGTTCAATTACGTCCCGACCGAGAAGACTGAGGTCGGTAACGGCCGGGTCGTCCTGCTCTTCGCCGTCGACGACCAGCGCCCGTACATCGTGAAAGGGGAGGAGCCGCTCAACTTTGTCGGCGAGCAGCGAAATGGCTACGGCATGCCGTTCAACGTGACGACAGCGGACGGACGGCCGTTCGCGGCAGTCGTGCAGGAGACGGTCGAGCGCGACCTCGAAGCGGCCGGGTTCAGCGTCACCGCCGCGGCAGACAAACCGGGCAGCGACATCGCGTCCGCCGTGAGCAGTGCCAACGCGACGCGCGCGCTCGCGGTGGTGATGCGCGAGTTCAAGTCCGACACCTTCAACAACATCAACTTCGACTATGACTTCGAAGCGGTGGTTTACGATGCGTCCGGCAAGGAGCTGGCGCGCGACAAGATCGCGGGTGAAGAAGAGTTGAAGGGCTCGATGATGAATCCGCCCAAAGCCGCGAAGCAGAAGGTGCCGGCGGAGTTCTACCGGAAGATCCACTCGCTGATCGCCGGCAACCAGAAGATCGTGCAGGCGCTCACGAACTAGCGGTCGTCACGGGCAGGCGGCGTTTCAGCGCATCGAGGACGGGCGCGGGTACGAGATGCGCGACGTCGCCGCCCAGGCGGAACACTTCCTTCACCAGGCGCGAGGAAACGAATGTGTATTCGACCGCCGGGATCATGAAGATGGTCTCGGCGCCGTCGTACAGCTCGCGATTCATGAGCGCCATCTGCAACTCGTACTCGTAGTCCGACACGGCGCGAATGCCGCGGACGATCACGCTCGCGTCGACGCGGCGCATCAGGTCGACGAGCAGGCCGGAGAACGAGTGCACCTCGATGCCGCTGATGTCGCCCGTGCATCGCTGGATCAGCTCCATCCGCTCGGCGACGGTGAAGAGCGGCGTCGACTTTCCTTCGTTCTCGAGCACGGCCACGACCACGCGATCGAAGAGGCGTCCGGCGCGGCGGATGATGTCCAGATGCCCGTTCGTCAGCGGATCGAATGAGCCGGGATAGACGGCGATGCGCATGCGGGCGTGATGGTAGCAGAGCCGCGACTGTCAACAACTTGATGGTCAACGTCTTGACGATTGACCGCGATTGACCCTAAGATAATGTTCGTTCGACGTCACCACTGGATCGGGAGGGTGTGAATGCGGCAGAGAATTCAGGTGAAGCGCTCGAATCCGGCCCCGCAGCCGACTTCGATCAGTCAGCCGCAACTGCGGATTTCCAACCGTCTCCTTTCCACGCTGCGCACCTACCTGCCGGGCGCATGGATCGATCCGCGCAACGAGGAGCTGATCACGCTCTACCGCCTCCGCTATCGCATGGCCATGGAGGAGGAGAAGTACGATACGGCGATGATCTTCCTCAACAAGATCCTCGAGCTCGATCCGTCGAACCTCGAAGCGAAGTTCTGCAAAGGCGAGATCTACCACCGCTGCCTCGGCGACTACAGCCGCGCCATCGAGCACTACAACAAGGTGATCCGCCTCTCGCACAGCGCCGAGAACGATCCCCTCCGCACGCGCGCGCAGGCGGGGATGGCGGAGATCATGGAGATGTTGTCGTAGCGATGCCATCTGGAGCGACGGGCTCTTGGCCCGTCGGGATGGGAACGTCGACGGGCTGAGAGCCCGTCGCTCGAGATGGGCCTACTTTTCGCGTTCCATGACGAAGTCGAGCGCCATGTCGAGCGTCTCCTTCGCCGGTGAGTCCGAGAACGGCTCCAGCGCCATGCGCGCGCGCGTCGCGTAGTCGCGGGCGATCTCGCGCGTCTGATCCACCGTCTCGTAGCGCTGCACGATCGCGAGGATCTCGGCGGGGTCGCTCACGTCGAATGTCTTGCGCGCCGCGACGCGGGTGATGAGCTCGCGCTCGCGCGCCGTTGCGTTCGGCATCGCCAGGATCAGCGGCAGCGTGAGCTTCCCTTCGCGCAGATCGGACAATGCCGGCTTGCCCAAAACCTCGGTGCTCGACGTGAAATCGAGCAGGTCGTCGATCAATTGAAAGCAGACGCCGAGGTTGTATCCGTAGGCGTAGAGCGCGGAGGCATGACTTTCCGGAAGGTCGACGAGATAGCCCGGGATGCGGCACGTCGCGCCGAACAGCGCCGCAGTTTTCTTGCCGACGATGTCGAAGTAATCGTCGACCGAAAGATCGGCGCGGCCGTTTTGCTCCGTGCCGAGGATCTCGCCTTCGATCATCTTGATGGTCGCATCCGAGAGGATGCGCAGGATGTCGAGGTTCCCCTCGGCGAGCGCCATGGCCATCGAATGCGCGTAGAGATAATCGCCGACGAGCACCGTGAGGTCGTTGCCCCAGCGATAGTTGATCGACGTCCGCCCGCGGCGCACGTCCGCTTCGTCGATGATGTCGTCGTGGACGAGCGTGGCGGTGTGGATGAATTCCACCACCGCGCCGTAGATCACGTCGCGGCGGCCGTCGTAACGGAGCATGCGCGCGACCAGCAGCAGCAGGGCGGGGCGGAGCCGCTTGCCGCCGCCGCCGAGGATGTGCTCACCGACGTCCTGGATGGTGGTGATCTTCGAGCGGAAATTGCGGCGGAGCTCCTCTTCGACCAGCGCCAGCTTCGGGGCGACGAGGTCGAGCAGCCGCTCGGCGTACGCCGCTTGTCCGTTCAGTGTCCGAGGAGCCGTCACGCCGCGAAGGATAGCCTAACCGCGGTAGTTGGTGAACTGGAGAGGGATGCCGTAATCGGTTTCCCGCACCAGCGTCATCGCGCGCTGCAGATCGTCCTTGCTGCGGCCGACCACGCGCACCTGATCCGACTGAATCGAAGCCTGCACCTTGACCTTCGCATCTTTGATCGTCTTCACGATCGCCTTCGCTTTTTCGGTCTCGATGCCCTGCACGATCTTCGCTCGCTGGCGCACGGTACCGCTCGCGGCCGGCTCGATTTTTCCGTAGTCGAGCGCCTTGAGCGACACCTTGCGCTTGACGAGCTTCGTCTCGAGGATGTCCTTCACGCTGACGAGTTTTCCTTCGTCATCGCTGACGAGCACCAGCTCTTCGCCGGACAGCTCGATGGAGCTCTTGCTGCCCTTGAAATCGAAGCGTTGCGCGAGCTCCTTCTGCGCCTGCTGAATGGCATTCGAGACCTCCTGCATGTCGGTCTTCGAAACGACGTCGAATGAAAACTCTTGTGCCATGAATGAGTACCTCGGGTTCCTCGGAGTCCCTCGGAGTTCCTCGGAGGAGTGTCGCCTCGGCCCTCCGAGGAACTCCGAGGTACCGAGGTACTCCGAGGAACTGCCTCTTAGTCCGCGCGGATCACCTGCACGCCCGCGGGCGGCGCGAACTTGAACGTGTCCGCGGATGCGGCGCGGCGATGATATCCCGAGAAATCGAAGGAGGTCCGGTTGCCCTCGCGGTCGGCGTATTCGATGCGCTGGATGAGATGCGTCGAGGGCGCGATGGTCAGCGTCACGCTCTTCACGAGAGCCGACGGATTGCGTGACTGCAGCGTCGTGACGATGTTGTTGCCGCGTTTTTGTTCCTTGACGCTGAAGTACTTCTCGCGCGCGGACGCGTCGCCGAGAAGGAGGAAGGGGAGCTCACGCTTCTTCGAGTCATCGACGCGCGCGACGGTGACCTGCTTGTCGCCGGGGACGTAGAACCAGGAGTTGTTGCCGTCGAAGACGAACAGCTTCTGCTCGGGCTTGGTGTAGCTCCAGCGCATCGCGGGGAGCGTTCCGAAGACGACCGAGCCCGTCTCGACCTGGCTGTTCTTGAATCCTTTTGCGGTAAAGCGATGGGTGAAGCTCGCCGCCATGCCGGACATCGCGGCAGCAGCGCGGTCGAGCTCGGTCGGCGCCGCCGAAAGCGTCGCGGCGAACAGAAGCACACTCGTCAATACAAGTACAGTTTTCTTCATGATGTAGGACCTCAGCAACGACCGCGCCGGTGACGAGTGCCTATGTCACTTCGATTGAAACGATCGCCGAATTGACAACAAAGATGCGGTCGTTTTTGCTCCGGTCCTGCGGGAAGAGAAAGAAGCCGTTGCGCTCGGGGTTGTACTGCGCCGTGCCGCGGATGATCTCGCCATCGTTGAATTCGATGGCGATCTGCAGTCCCACGGCGGGCTCGAGCGCGTCGCCGTCGCGCGCCTGCGGAAAGAAAACGGCTTTCAGATCCGCGAACGGGACCTCGCGTGTGCCGCCGCCATCGTCGTGGATCAGCAGGACCTCGCGCGAGGAGTCGATCGGCTCCAGCGTGGCGCGTTCGGTACGTCCGTCGCGATAGCGCAAAACCACTTTTTCGTCGTTCATCAGAAGAGTTCGAGACCCCACAAGTCGTGGATGTGAATGATACCTTCCACCCGCTGCGCGTCGTTGACGACGAAGAGCGACGTGATTTTGCGCTCCTCCATCAACTGCAGCGCGGCCGAGGCGAGCTCATTGCCGGCGATGGTGGCGGGATTGCGCTTCATCGATTCGGCCGCGGTCTTGCGCAGCGCCTGTTCATCGCTCGCGAACAGCCGGCGCAGGTCGCCGTCGGAGATCACGCCCTGCAGGACGCCGTCCCCGTCGGTGATGGCGGCGATGCCGAATCCTTTGCGGGACATCTCGTAGATGACCTCGCGCATGATGGTCTCTTCGCGGACGAGCGGCAGATCGTCGCCGCGATGCATCAACTCGCTGACGCGCAGGAAGCGCTTCCCGAGCTTGCCGCCGGGATGGAGGAAGCCGAAGTCTTCCTCGCGGAAGCCGCGCCGCACGAGCAACGCCATCGCCAGCGCATCGCCCAACGCGAGCGTCGCGGTCGTCGATGCGGTCGGCGCGAGCCCGAGCGGACACGCTTCCTTCGAGATGGACGCGTTCAGATGATGATCGGCGCCACGCGCGAGCGTCGACGCGGGATTGCCGGTGATGGCGATGAGCTCCGCGCCGACGCGCTTGATGCTCGGCAGCAAGCGCACCAGCTCGTCGGTCTCGCCGGAGTTGGAGATGGCGAGGACGACGTCGCCGCGCACGAGCATCCCCAGGTCGCCATGAATGGCCTCGGTCGGATGCATGAAGAATGAAGGTGTGCCGGTGGACGCGAGCGTGGCGCTGACCTTTTTGCAGATGATGCCGGACTTGCCGACGCCCATCGTGACGACGCGGCCGGTGCACGCGGCTACGAGCTCGACCGCGTCGATGAAGGAGTGATCGAGGTGTTCGATCAATCCGAGGATCGCCGCCGCCTCCACTTCCAACACGCGTTTCGCCTCGGCGATGGCGGGATGATCCGGCTCGTCGAGCGGCGCGTGCGTCATGCGCGGCATGGTATTACAACCGGTTGCGGGGAACGCCGGCGTCCCCTCCCGTCTCCCGGAGCACCGCGGCGAGACGCCGTATGGAGTGCGGCGGCAAAAGCCGCCGCTTTCAGAAGCGGCAGCGCTGCCGCGGCCAAACACTGCGGCGGCTCCCACCGCCGCTCGGAAAGCGGCAGCGCTGCCGCACTCCAAATCAGGCGCTCTTGGTGGCCGAGTCGACGTGGATCCGCGCGCCTGCTCAGCCGGCGGGACGCCGGCGTTCCTCTCTCGCGCGCAGCTCCTGCGGTAGCAGCGCATGATAGAGGATGGACGTGATCGGGACATCGACGCCGCTCTCGCGCGCGAGTCGCACGATCGCACCGAGCTGCGCCTCGAGCTCCGACGGTTTACCTTCCATGATGTCGCGCTGCATCGACGACGTTGCGTCGGGCGCGAGAGCGTCGTAGCGCTGCCAGGTGCGCTGGATTGCGTCTTCGCCGAGGTCGACGCCGCGCGCGCTCGCGAGCTCGACGATCTCGTGCAATGAACGCGAGGCGAGGTTGCGAATCTCGGGATCTGCGCGCCAGACGCCAACCGGCACGCGCGTCAATGCGCCGATGCCGCTCATCGTGGCGATGAAGAGGAACTTCGTCCACATCGAGCGATGGATGTCTTGCGGCACCTCGGCATTCACGCCTGCGCCGGCGAACGCGCCGCGAAGACGCTCGAGACGCTCGCCAGGTCGGTTATCGAGCTCTCCGAACATCACGATCGGCTCGGATGCGGCGTGTTTGATGCGGCCCGGTTCGACGACGAAACTCACGATGGCGCACAGGCCGCCTGCGACGTGTTCACGTCCGACGATGTTCGCGAGAACGTCCGGCGCGTCGATGCCGTTCTCGAGCGGGACGACGATCGTCTCCGCACCGATCATCGGCAACGCACCCGTCGCGGCCTCGGGGAGTTGCCACGCCTTGACGGCCATGAGGATTGCGTCGACCTCACCGATACTCGCGGGATCGTTGGTGACCTGCACGGGATCGATGACGAAGTCGCCGAGGATGCTGTCGACGCGGAGGCCGTTGGATTTCAGCGCGTCGAGCGTTGCGCCGCGCGCGATGAACGTGACGTCGTGACCTGCCTGCGCGAGCCGGCCGCCGAAGTACCCGCCCACGCCGCCTGCGCCGATGACCGCGATGCGCATCAGCGCTTCTTCCACGCGCCTTCGGAGCGATGCGTTTTCATCCATACCTCGTTCAACGCCTCCTCATTCAACATCTTGGCGATCCAGATGATCTGACCCATGTGCGTGGACATGTGCGTCGCGACGTTGATCAGATCCTCGACCACGAGCGTGTGCATGCCCGGCTCGGGCGATGGCGCGTCGAGCGAGTCGGGCGTCAGTCCGTCGAAGGTCCGTTCGGCGTTCCTCACCATCTCATCGAAGCGGGCGAGCAGATCCGACCGCGGGATGGCGTTCCGTTCGGCGAACTCGGCCGGGCGATCGCGCTCGTAGGCGAGGCCGCCGAGGTTGCGGTTCAGGAAATGATTGAGCGAGCCGGTGAGGTGCAGGATCAGGTTCGCGATCGAGTTCGATTTTTCGTTCGGCCGCCACCAGAGCTGCTCGTCGCTGAGCGGCTCGATAGCGGCTCGGATCTGGGCGGGATAGACACGCGTGATGCGGGTGCGGAAGGCGGCCAGTGCGACGTCGTTCATGCGGCGATATTGTTGTAGAATCCGCCGCCTCCGGGAAGCGGCGTGTTCTTTGCCTGCACCCTCCCAAACTGTCTTCGAAGGGGATTCCGACATGAGCCAAGCCATGGCCACGCCTATCGAGAAAACACTACCGGTCGAGCCGAAGTCGGTCGTCTGGAACCCGACGCCGGAGCAGCTTCGGGAGTTCGCCGGCGAGATGCCGAACGCGCGCGAGACCGAGTTCGGCAACCTCAACGTTGCCACCCGCGTCGTATCCCGTTCGAAAGGCTCGACCTTCGTCGCGACCGACACTCCCGAGAAGCACTCGGATCAGACCATCAGCCGCGCCGAGTACGCACGCGTCGCGCAGTTGCAGGATGAGTACATCCGCACGCGCGAGATGCTGGTCATCGAAGGCTACATCGGCAACGATCCCGACTATCGCGTTCCCGCGCGACTGATCATCGAGAAGGCGAACGCGAACATCGCGGCGATGCAGCACATCCTGTATTACCCGGCCACACCGGAAGAGATCGCGGCGTTCGAGCCGATGGTCACCGTCATCTACACGCCGAACCTGAAGGCCGAGGGCTATCCGGACGAGCGGCTGATCGCGGTGGATCTCGAGAACTACATCACGCGCGTCTTCAACTCGGACTACTTCGGCGAGTCGAAGAAGGGCGGGCTGCGCATGTGGAACAAGCTCGTGTACGAGCGAGGCGGTCTGGCGCTCCACGCGGGCTGCAAGGTCATTCCGGTCGGCGACAAGAAACGCGTCGGCCTGATCGTCGGCCTCTCCGGCACTGGCAAGACCACGACGACGTTCACGAAGCAGAACGATTCGCAGCCGGTGCAGGACGACTTCTGTGCGCTGATGCCCGGCGGCAAGGTTTACGCGACCGAAAACGGTTGCTTCGCCAAGACGTTCGGTCTCAATCCGAACGACGAGCCGACGATCTATCACGCGTGCGCATCGAAGCATGCGTATCTCGAGAACGTGTCGCAGAACGACGAAGGAAAGGTCGATTACTTCGATACCTCGTACACACCGAATGGGCGCTCCGTCATCCGCATGGAAGACATCGCCGGCGCTGCCGACGCGCGCGAGATCGATCGCGCTGACTTTCTGCTGATCCTCAATCGCAACGAGAACATCATCCCGGCCGTGGCGAAGCTCGAGGGGCCGCTCGCGGCTGCGTACTTCATGCTCGGCGAGACGAAGGGCACCAGCGCGGGCGGCGCCGCGGAAGCGGGCAAGTCGCTGCGCGTGCCGGGCACGAACCCGTTCTTCCCGCTGCTGCACGCGTATCAGGGCAACCGCATGCTCGAGCTCATGAAGGACAACCCGATGGAGGTGTACCTCATGAACACGGGCGCCATCGGCGGCGACGGCAAGGCCGAAGGCTCGAAGAAGGTGAAGATCCAGCACTCGTCGGCCGTGGTGAAAGCGATCGCCGAAGGCACGATCAAGTGGGAAAAGGATCCCGACTTTGGCTACCTCGTGGCCACGGAAGTCCCGGGCATCGATGACCCCGACTACCTCCAGCCGAAAAAGATGTACGAGCGGCAGGGGAGACTCGACGAGTACAACCAGCTCGTCGCAAAGTACAACAACGACCGGCGCGAGTACCTGCGGAAGTGGAAGGGGCTGTCGTCGGAGATTGTGGACGCGATTTGAGCCGGGGTTTTGGGCTCGAGGCGAAGAGTCTACGACTCAGGTCTCCACGTTCAAAAACAAATACCCCGCCGCCAAACCGAACAGGATGTTCGCTGCCCAAGCCGCGAGGAGCGGCGGCAGGTTTCCGACTTCGCCGAACTTCATGAACAGCGCGAAGACGATCCAGTAGACGATCCCCAGCACGAGCGCGACCGCGATTCCGTAGAGCGCGCCGCGCTTGCCCATGCGGAATGCGAACGGCAACGCGATGAGCGCCATGACCATGCTCAGCGCCGGCCACGACGTCTTTTCGTACAGCTTCACCGCCAGCGCATCCGCGGAGTATCCGGACGTGCGCAGCATCTCGATGTAGCGACGGAGTTGCGCGTACGTCATCTGATCGGGCAGGCGCACCTCGAGCGCGAAGTCTTCCGGCGTCTCCGAGTACGCCAGCTCGACCGGCTCCTTGATCAGCGTGTACGTCGACGGAGCGTTGTCCGGGTAGGAGCGAATCCACCCGTTCTCGAAGACCCAGCCTTTTCCGTTCCACGTCGCACGCTCGGCGTAGACCCGCCGCACCAGCCGGAAGTCGGTCGGATGCAGCTCGAAGACCTGCACCTGTGTGAGCCGCTTCGCATTCTGGTCGTATGCGAGGAAGTTCAGCAGATGCCGGCCGGTGCCGCGGTACCAGAGCTTCTGCTGCTCGGCCATCGTCAGAGGCGGCTTGCCGTCGATGACGCGCTTGATCTCCTCGAGCCTGCGAGTGGAGTACGGCAGGATGAAATCGAGATTGAGATAGCTGACGACGCTCAGGCCCGCGGCGACGACCAGGATCGGCAGGCCGAGGCGATAAAGCGAAATGCCACTCGACTTCATTGCGGTGACTTCGCTGTTCTTGGACAACATCGCGAACGTCACCAGCGTCGCCACCAGGATCGAGATCGGCACCGTCCAGTTCAGCATCGTGAAGCTGAAGATGCGGTAGTACGTCAGCAGCGTCGACGCGGCGATGCCGTGCTCGCGCGCGTCGCGCGCTTTGTCGCCGAAGTCGATGATCACCGACAGCGCGAGAACCGACAGCACGACCAGCGCGAGGATCTTGATGAACTCGCGCAGGATGTAGCGGTCGAGGATGTTCGGGAAGGTGATGTCGAGCGTGGTCAGCACGGAACGTTCTTCTTCCACGACCGCAACGGGAGTGCGCCGCCGCCGGCGCCAACGGATCCGGCCGACGAGCGTCATGAGCCGCGACATGATTCCGGTGTCCGCGAAATCGCGGTTGGCGCGGCTGATGAGCACGATGCCAGCGATGAGCAGGATCAGGTTCGGCGCCCACATGCCGAGGGCGGCCGGGATCTTGCCGTTGGTCGCGAGCTGCTCGCCCTGATTGAAGAGCACATAGTAAAGAACGATGATGCCGATACTTAAAGTGAATCCTGAGCTTTTGCCGCCGCGGCGATTCGTGATGCCGAGCGGCAATCCGAGCACCCCGAACGCGATGCACGCGAACGGGATCGCGAACTTTTTGTGGATTTCGATGCGTGCGATGTTGCGCGCGATGCGATCGCTGTAGCCGCCGCGGTCGTAGCGGCGTTTCGCTTCGATGAGCTCGTTGAGGTTCATCTCGCGCATCGACTTACTGAGCTTGTTCGGGTCGAACGCGACATTCGATGACGGCAGGCGGATCCGTTGCGTCTCGTTGCGCGTGAGGTCGTAACGATCGGGCTTGCGCGGATCCCACACGTGCGTTTCCGCGCCGCTCAGGTTCATCCAGATGTCTTTGGTCGGGCCGATGAGCGCGAGATTGCCGCTGCGCGCGACGATGATGCGGTTTCCGCCGCCGTGCTGGGAAAGCGCGCTCATTTCTTCCTGGTCTTCGGCTGCAGCCGCGACGGCCATTTCGCGTGCGGTCGCCGGATCTTCGTCTTCGTCGCGGCTGTCGGCCACGAAGACGCCTTTCCATTGGCCGGTAATCGGATCGACGTCGTCGACGTAGATCATCAGGTTCGCGTAGCTCGTGTGAAAGACGCGCGGCTTGACGACGTTCTCGGCGGCGGACGTCGCGAGCTCGGCCTGCAGCGCCACGAACTGGCGGTTGCTCTCCGGCATCACGTGATTGATCAGGTAGAAGTTCACGCCGGCCATGAGGAAGCTGAAGAGGAAGACCGGACGGTAGATCGTGCGCGTGGAGATGCCGAGCGCGCGCATGGCCACGATTTCCGAATCCGAAGAGAGGCGGCCGACCGCGATGAGGATGCCGAACAGGAGCGACATCGGCAGCGTCAGCACCATGATGTTCGGCAGGATGAACGTCAGCAACTTGCCAACAACCTCGGCCGACAGCGACCGTTTGATGATGAGGCCGGCCAGCTCGAACATCTGCCGCATCAGGATGATCGAGGTGTAGAAGAGGAACCCGAGGAAGGTCGGGCCGAGCATTTCCTTGAGGACGTAGCGAGAAAAGATACCCATCGGCGCGGCGGGATTATGACGCGGGAAACGGGCCAGCTCAGGGGTTTCCACAGAGTCCCATAAGATGGATTATGTTAAATCGTGTATGCGATCTGGAGCGGCGGGCTTTTAGCCCCCCGGCCCAGATGGTTGGCAATCGCGAGGACATCGCTCAACACCGCCGTCGCCGTCGGCATCGAGCCCGCGCCGCGGCCGCTCAGGAACAACTCACCCGCGGCGCGACTGCGGATGACGACCGCGTTCTGCTCATCCTCGACTCGCGCGAGCCGATGCGCGATCGGCAAGCGCCTCGGCTCGACCACGAGCATCACGCCGCTCGCCGTCCGGCGTACGTCCGCAATTTGACGGATCACACAACCGTCGCGGCGTGCGTTCGCGATGGTCGCCGGCGTGATGCTGTCGATTCCGGTGACCGACCGATGTCGCACCGGAACCTCGAACGCGAGTTGCGCCAGGATGGACAGCTTCTGCTCCGCGTCGTCGCCGCGCAGATCCATCGACGGATCGGCCTCCGCGAAACCGCGCTCCTGCGCAAGCGCAACCGCTTGTGCGAACCCGTAACCCTCTTCCATGCGACACAGAACGTAGTTAGAAGTGCCGTTCAGGATTCCGGTGATCGACTGGACCGAATCGCCCGATAGCGCGCGCTGCAGGACGCCGATCACCGGCACCGCGCCGCAGACGCTCGCCTCGAATCCGATCTCGGCGCCCGTTCGCGTCGCTTCCGCGAACAGCTCGCCGCCGGCGATGGCGAGCAACGCCTTGTTCGCGGTCACGACGTCGAGGCCTCGGGTGAGTGCGCGACGCACGAACGCGCCGGCGCTGTGGACGCCGCCGATCACCTCGACAATCACGTCGCAGTCGCCGTCGATCACCTCCAGCGCATTTGCGGTCAGGACGTTTCGCGGAACTCCGGCGCGTGCCTTCTGCGGATCGCGAACGAGAATTCGAGTGATGTCGAGATCGACCCCGAAGCGCTCCCGGATCCGGTCGCGCTCATGTTCGACGAGCCGTACGAAGCCGCCGCCGACCGTACCGCAGCCGAGCAGTCCGACGCGTACGCGCCTCATGCGACACGCTCCTCGCTGCTGCGAGCCGTACGCGCCAGCGCCTGATCGAGATCGTCGATCAGATCGCGGACATCCTCGAGGCCGGCGGAGAGACGAATCAATCCATCACCGATGCCGACGCTGCGGCGCACCTCCGGCTCGACCGACGCGTGAGTCATCGTCGCGGGATGGCAGAAGAGACTCTTCACGCCGCCGAGGCTTTCGGCGAGCGTCCAGAGATTCAGGCGGCGCGTGAACGCGCGCGTTTCTTCGAGCGAGGCATCGAGCTCGAACGAGACGATCGCACCGAAACGGCTCATCTGCCGCGCAGCGATCGCGTGATCGGGTTGATCGATGAGGCCCGGATAGTAGGCGCGCCTCACCTGCGGATGTGCGATCAGGTACTGCGCGAGCAACTCGGCGTTCGAACAATGGCGCTCCACGCGCAGCCCGAGCGTTTTCACGCCGCGCAGGATCAGGTAACAGTCCTGCGGTGCTGGAATGGCGCCGATGGCGTTCTGCAGGAACTTCAACTCGTCAATGAGCCCCTGATCGTTGGTCAGGGCCGCGCCGCCGATCACGTCGCTGTGACCGTTGATGTATTTCGTGGTCGAATGCACCACGATGTCCGCGCCGAGACCGAGAGGCTGCTGGAGCACCGGCGTCGCGAACGTGTTGTCGACGACCGTAATGATTCCTCGGCCGCGTGTAACCGCGACGCAGCGGGTGATGTCAGTGACGCGCAGCAGCGGATTCGATGGTGTTTCGAGCCAGAGCAGTTTCGTCTCCGGGCGAATTGCGCCTTCGATCGCGGAGATCGACGTGGTGTCGACGAACGTGAAGTCGATGCCGAAGCGGCTGAAGATCTTCGTGAAGATGCGCCACGCGCCGCCATAGAGATCGCGTGTCGAGACCACATGGTCTCCCCTGCTCAGCAAACTGAGTACGGCGTGAATGGCGGCCATGCCACTCGCGAACGCCAGGCCATGGCGTGCGTTCTCGAGCGCGGCAAGATTCTCTTCCAGCGCAGCGCGGGTCGGATTGCCGGTGCGCGCGTAGCAATAGCCTTTGTTGAGACCAGGCTCGGATTGTCCGAACGTCGAGGTCTGATGAATGGGAGTGGTGACGGCGCCGGTCGCGTCGTCGTTGCGTTGCCCGGCGTGAATGGCGCGGGTATCGAAGCGGTAGCTCATGATCGTCCTCCAGACGGCCAAAGGTGCGTAGCGTTACAGGTGAAGGAGAAGGTCGCGGAGGGCCCCGGTTCTACAAACGCATGAGGAT
>DASPNA010000054.1:0-175787 GCA_035626775.1 Thermoanaerobaculia bacterium | reverse complement strand
CCCAAGTAACTCCCGCCGGACCCGTCTCTACACCTTCACCGACCAACTCGGCACGCCGATCCTGCAAACCGACGCCAGCGCCACGATCACCTGGCGAGCAGAGTACGAACCCTTCGGCAACGTGTACGAAATGCGCACCGGTCTCCGCACCGCGCAACCGCTCCGTTTCCCCGGACAGGAAGTGGCGATGAACTGGGAAGAATCCCCTTCCTTGGGGAGACGCGGCGCGGGTTGCAACCGCGTTACCGCGTGATCCAGCCGCCGCCGAGGCAGAGGTCGTCCTGATAAAACACCACCGCCTGTCCCGGTGCCACCGCGCGCAACTTGTGCGAGAACTGCACGAGCGCGCGATTGCCCTCGAGCGGCGTCACGGTCGCGGCGACGTCGGCCATGCGCGAGCGCACGCGCGCCTGCACCTCGAGCGGACCCGCCGGCGGTTCGCCCGCGATCCAGTGCACGCGCTCGGCGATGAGCTCATCCTTCTCCAGCACCACCGCCGGTCCGACGGTCACGCGCTTCGTGAACGGGTTCACGTCGACGACATACGTTCGCTCCGCGGTGCCGCCGATGTCGAGGCCGCGCCGCTGGCCGATCGTGAAGTGGTAGTAGCCGTCGTGTGTGCCGATGACGTTGCCGTCGACGTCGACGATCTCGCCCGCGCCCTCGCCCGGCTGCACGCCCGCCTCACGCTCGACGACCTTGCCGTAACCGTCTTTCTGCGGCACGAAGCAGATCTCGTACGACTCCTTCTTGCGCGCGACGGAAAGTCCGGCCTGCTCGGCGACGTCGCGCACCTCCGGCTTCGTCATCTCGCCCAGCGGAAACAACGCCTCGGCGAGTTGCGCCTGCGAAAGCTCGAACAGAAAGTATGACTGGTCCTTTGCGAGATCAATCGCCTTGCGCAGCTCGAAACGACCACCGCCGTCATCGGTGATGCGCGCGTAGTGACCGGTGGCGATCTTGTCCGCGCCGATGGCGAGGGCCTTCTGATGAAAGAGGTCGAACTTCACGTGCGTGTTGCACAGCACGCAAGGACTGGGCGTGGTGCCCGAGAGGTAGCCGGAGACGAACGGCTTTACGACCTTCTCGTGAAAATTCGCCTCGAGATTCAGAGTGAAGTGCGGGATCTCCAGGCGCCAAGCAACGCGGCGCGCATCGGCCAGGTCATCGAGGGTGCAGCAGCCGCCATAGGTCGAGTCGGCATTGGCCAGGTTGTCGTACATCTGCATCGACAGACCCACGACCTCGTGGCCCTGGGACTTGAGCAGGTACGCGGCGGTCGACGAGTCGACCCCGCCCGACATTGCGACGGCGATCTTCATGGCATTCGGAGTACGCCTTCACTTCAGGCATAATTCCCTCGCGGTGGACGTGGAAACACAGACTTTTTCGATCCTCGTCGTGGATGACGATCCGAGCATCCGCAAGATGGTGATCGCGGCGCTCCGGCGAGAGGCCACCGCGTACACATTTGCCGAGGCCGCCAACGGACGCGAGGCGCTCGACGCGATGCGCGATCAGAATCCGGATGTGGTCGTGCTCGACCTGATGATGCCGATCGTTTCCGGATGGGACGTGCTGCGCGAGCGCGCGGACGATGACGAGCTCCGCAAGATCCCGGTGATCGTGGTCAGCGCGAACCGCGATCCCGAAGTCGCAACCGCGGTGCAGAGCGGCATCTGCGCGTTCCTGCCCAAGCCGTTCGACATCGGCGCGCTCAGCGCGCTGGTGCGGTCCTGCATCACGCCGACCGGCGCTCCAGTTCCTGAGCATCCAGCACCGCAATCACTGCCATGTTGACGATGTCGTTGACGTCGACGCCGCGCTGCAGCACGTGCACCGGTTTGGCGACGCCCTGCAGGATCGGCCCGATCACCTCCGCGCCGCCGAGCCTCCACAAGAGCTTGTAAGCCGCGTTCGCGGCGTCGAGGTTCGCGAAGACGAGGACATTCGCATCGCCGCGGATCGAGCTCCACGGATAGTCCTGCGCCGCGATGTCTGCCGTCACCGCGACATCGGCCTGCATCTCCCCTTCGACCACGAGATCGGGACGGCGCTGCTGCAGGATCTGCACGGCATCCCGCACACGGTTGGTGGTCTCGTGCTGCGTGGAGCCGAAGTTCGAGAACGAGATCATGGCGATGCGCGGCTCGAGGTTGAACCGCTTCGCCGTTTCCGCAGTCTGCTCCGCGATCTCGGCCAGCGTCTCGCTGTCCGGCTCGATGTTCACCGTCGTATCCGCGAGCACCACCATCCGGCTCTTGAACATCAGCAGATACGCGCCCGACACATGCCGCACGCCGGGCCGCGTCTTCACGATCTGCAGCGCGGGCTTGAGCGTGGCCGGGTAATACGCGCGCAGTCCCGCGATGACGCCGTCCGCGTCGCCTGCGTCGAGCATCATCATCGCGTAATAGTTGCGGCTGTTGAGGATGCGGTCGGCATCGGCCATGGTGATGCCGTGACGCCGCCGCAGTTGATGGAACCGCTCGACGTAGCGGTGGTAATCGGGCGAGCGGTTGATGTCGATGATGGTGACCTTCGACTCATCGACGTTGTACTTGCGCAGCAGCGGCAGGACTTCTTCGCGATGCAGAAGCAGGATCGGATGCGCGAGCTTCTCGTCGATCAGGATCTTCGCCGCGCGAATGATCTTCTCCTGATCGCCCTCCGGGAACACGATCCGTTTCGGGTTCTGCCGCGCGCGCCCGTACAGCTCGTACATCAGGCCGCGCGAACGGCCGAGCATCGTCTCGAGGCGGCGGCGATAAGCGTCGTAGTCCTCGATCGGCATCTGCGCGACACCGGTCTCCGCGGCCGCGCGCGCGACCGCGACCGGCACGGTCAGCAGCACGCGATAGTCGAACGGCTTCGGGATCAGGTACTCGCGGCCGAACGACATGCGGTCCTTGCCATACGCGCGCAGCACTGAATCCGGCACGTCTTCCTTCGCGAGATCGGCCAGCGCGTGCGAGGCGGCCAGCTTCATCTCGTCGTTGATGGTCGTGGCGCGGCAATCGAGCGCGCCGCGGAAGATGAACGGAAAGCCGAGGACGTTGTTGACCTGGTTCGGATAGTCGCTGCGGCCGGTGGCCATGATCGCGTCCGGCCGCGCGGCGATCGCTTCTTCGTAGCCGATCTCCGGCGTCGGATTCGCCATCGCGAACACGATCGGATCGGCCGCCATCGTCTTCACCATGTCCTGCGAGACGATGCCGCCCGCGGAGAGTCCGATAAACACGTTCGCATCGACGAACGCATCGGCCATCGTGCGGCGAGTGGTGTCGGCCGCGAACTCTTCCTTGTACGGCGTCATGTCTCTATCGCGGCCTTTGTAGATGACGCCGTGACGATCGACGAGCAACACGTTCTCTTTGCGCAATCCGAGCTTGATGTAGAGACGCAGGCAGGCCATCGCCGCGGCGCCTGCCCCAGAGATGACGACCTTCACGTCCTCGATCTTCTTGTTGGCGACTTCGAGCGCGTTCACGAGCGCGGCTGCGGAGATGATGGCAGTACCGTGCTGGTCATCGTGGAAAACGGGGATCTTCATCTCCGCCTTCAGCCGGTCTTCGATCTCGAAGCACTCCGGCGCAGCGATGTCTTCCAGATTGATCCCGCCGAACGTCGGCTCCAGCAGTTTCACGCAGCGGATGAACTCTTCGGTATCGCGCGTGTCGATTTCGATGTCGAAGACGTCGATGTCCGCGAAGCGCTTGAAGAGGACGCCCTTCCCTTCCATGACCGGCTTGCCTGCGGCCGCGCCGATGTCGCCGAGGCCGAGGACGGCGGTGCCGTTGGTGATGACGGCGACGAGGTTGCCTTTCGCCGTGTATTTGTAGACCTCGGTGGGATTGGCCGCGATCTCGAGGCAGGGGATCGCCACTCCGGGTGTGTACGCGAGCGAGAGGTCGCGCTGCGTGGCAGTCGACTTGGTGGGGACGACTTCGATCTTTCCGGGCCTGCCTCCCGAGTGGTATTCGAGTGCTTCGTCGCGATCGTTGTCCGGCATCGACGCGGAGTCTATCGCAGGCGCTCGTCGTAACCTTCTCCCCTCCCGCAGAGGGGAGAAGGTGCGCGAAGCGCGGATGAGGGGTGGCCCCTCACCCGGCCTTCGGCCACCCTCTCCCCGCAAGCGGGGCGAGGGCTACAAGGCCAAAGTTACCGATTGCGCGCGGCGTTCGCTTCGATGCGCGCGCCGGCCGGAGCCGGACGCGTGCGTGCCTTCCAGTTGTCCCATGCCACCGCGACGGCGGGCAGGATGTACAGCGTCGAGTACGTACCGCTGATGACGCCGATGGTCAGGATCCACGAGAAGCCGCGAATGACTTCGCCGCCGAAGATCAGCATGGCCAGCAACACGAGGAACACCGTTCCGCTGGTGAGGATCGTACGCGAGAGCGTCTGGTTCATCGCCAGATTGAGGTGCTCGGAGAGGCTCATCGGCTTCTTGATCTTCTTGCGGTTCTCACGCACGCGGTCGTACGTAACGACGGTGTCGTTGATCGAGTAACCGACGATGGTCAGGATCGCCGCGACGACGTTGAGCGAGAACTCGAGGCGCATCAGCAGCATGAACGTCAGTGCGATCAGCACGTCATGGATGATGCAGATCATCGCCGCGACGCCGAACACGAAGTCGAACCGAAGCCAGATGTAGATGCCCATCGCCAGCGACGAGAGCACGATCGCCCAGAACGCACGGCGCTGGAGCTGCGAGCCGACCTGCGGTCCGACCGTCTCCTGATTGAGGACGTTGAACTGACCGAGGAACGTACGCTCGTTCATCACTTTCGCGAGCGCGGGCGAGAGGCCTTCGGTGGCCTGCTGCATCGACGAGAAGATGCCGAGCTGCGAGCGCTTGTCGATGATGCGCCTGGCGACGTCGTTGTAGTGCTGCACCGCCGCCGGATTGGTGCCGCGGTTCTCCGGATCGACTTCGCGGAAGAGCCCGGAGAGACGATCGCTGCCGAGGTAGTTCAGGTCGTGCTTCGACGCCGCCTCGGGATTCATTTCCGCGTGCAGCTTCGTCACGGTCGCGCCGGCGTAATCGCTCTCGGTGGACTGCTTCGGCAGACGGATCAGGACCGAGTTTTCAGCGGCACGTCCGAACTGCTGGATCGTGGCCGCGGGAAGCGTCTCGCGGAGCTGGTCGAGCGGAACGGCGTCCTTGAATTTGAGGATGATGTTCGCGCCGCCGGCGAAGTCGACGCCGACGTTCGGTCCCTTGGTGACGGAGTAGACCAGGCCGACCGCGATGATGATCAGCGAGACGATCACCGCGTGCCAGCGGTACTTGATGAAGTTGTAATTCGGGTTGTCGAAAATCTTCATGATGTCGTTCCTGTCCGCGTCAGATGCTGATCGCGCGCGGGCGTTCGGCCGGCTTGTAGACGATGTCGAAAATCATGCGCGACACGAAGAAGGCCGTGAAGACCGAAGCGCCGAGGCCGATGAGCAGGGTGACGGCGAAGCCCTTGATCGGGCCGGTGCCGAACTGGAAGAGGAACAGCGCCGAGATGATCGTCGTGAGGTGCGTGTCGATGATCGTGCCGAAAGCGCGGGCGAAGCCCTGGTCGATCGACGCGCGCACGGTCTTGCCTTCGCGCAGCTCCTCGCGGATGCGCTCGAAGACGAGCACGTTCGAGTCGACGGCCATGCCCAGCGTGAGGATGATGCCGGCGATGCCGGGCAGCGTCAGCGTGGCATTGAAGTACGCCATCGTGCCGAGCAGGATCACCAGGTTGAGCAGCAGCGCGAGCACCGCGTTCACGCCGGCGCCCTTGTAGTAGATGAGGATCGCCAGCACGAGCAGCGCGAAACCGATCACCGAGCCCATGACGCCCTGGCGGATCGAGTCGCGGCCGAGTGACGGACCGACGGTGCGCTCTTCGAGCGTCGTCAGCGAAGCGGGCAACGCACCGCTGCGCAGCACCAGCGCAAGGTCCGCCGCCGTCTGCTGCGTGAAGTTGCCTTTGATCTGTCCCTGGTCTGAGATTTCCGACTCGATGTTCGGAGCGGAAACGACTTTGTTGTCAAGCACGATCGCCAGCGCGCGATTGATGTTGTTGGCAGTGAGCTGACTGAACTTCGGCGCGCCGTCCGGCGTCAGCGTGAAGCCGATAACGGACTCGCCGACCGGTCCCTTCTCGACGCGCGCGGTCTTCAGGTCGCGGCCGCTGACCGGCACGTTCTTGTTGACCGCATAGAAGATGGTTCCGGTCGCGCGGCCGAAGTCGTCGCGATCGTTCCCCGGCAGGATGTCGACCTGGCCTTTGAGATTCTCGGGCAGCGCCTCGAACACCTGCTGCGCCGTCGATCCGGTGGTGCCTTCAACGATGCGGAACTGGAGCTGCGCGGTCGTCTTGATGATGTCCTTCACGCGCGCGGGATCATCGACGCCCGGCAACTGAATGACGATGCGATCCTCGGCTTCCGGCACGATGATCGGCTCGGTGACTCCGAGAGCGTCGACACGGCGGCGAATCGCTTCGACGGCCTGATCGACCGTGTCGCGCTGCAGATCCTTCTGCGCCAGCCCCTTCATCGTGAAGCGGAGCTCGTTGCCGACACGCGTCACCTCGAACGACGGGAGGAAGTCGCGCCCGATGCGCTCGTATTCGGCGGTGGTCACGCCCGCGGGCGGAGTGGCGATGAACGCCGTGTCGCTGACGCGGCGCGTGGTCGGGACCGGAATCCCGTTCGTGCCCGCCTGCGTCTTCAGCGAGTTCATGGCCTGATCGACTTCGAGGCGGGTGGCCTCGTTGACGTTCACCTTCATGACCAGGTGAATGCCGCCTTTGAGGTCGAGGCCGCGCTTGATCGGCTCGGGGTTGTTCTTGGTCGGGATGATGGCTGCGGTGAACACCACCAGCACGGCCAGGATCAACGCGATTTTCCAAACGACATTTCTGTTCAAGGGTCTTCCTCCAACGCGCTCTTGCCCCCCTCACCCTACCCTCTCCCCCGCGGGGGAGAGGGCGAGGGTGAGGGGGCTTCGTATCAGGATTCGGATTCCCCGGGTGCCAGGCCGGAGATCGCGGAGCGCGTTACCTTCACCTTCACGTTTTCGGCGATTTTCAGGTAAACGGCGTCGGGCTCAACACCCTGGACCGTCCCGTAAATCCCGCCGGTCGTAATCACCCGGTCGCCTTTCTTGAGCGAGCTGAGCATTTCCTGCGTCTTCTTGCGCTGCTTGTTCGCCGGCGCGATGACCAGGAAGTAAAAAACGAGGCCGATGGCGACGATCGGCGCGAACTGTACGAGCGCCGAGGCGGCGCCGCTACTTTGAAACAAAGCTATCGCATTCATTGATTTTTCCCGGTTGTCTCACGAGCTACGATCCCTTCTCGCCGCTCGCGACCCGTGACAGGAATGCTTCGCGGAAAGACCCGAAAGAATTGGACGCGATAGCCTGCCGGATCGCCCGCATCAAGTCAAGGTAGTACGAGATGTTGTGAATGGTGTTGTAGACGGACGCGGCGATCTCGTCGTTCACGTAGAGATGCCGGAGGTACGCCCGCGAGACGGTCGTGCAGGTCGTGCAGCGGCACTGCGGATCGAGCGGCCGCTGGTCCTCGGCGAACTTCGCGTTCTTGATGTGAATCTTCCCCTCGCTCGTGAACAGCGAGCCGTTGCGCGCGTTGCGCGTCGGCATCACGCAATCGAACATATCGATACCCGCCGCGACGCCGTTCACGAGATCCTCCGGCGTCCCCACGCCCATCAGATACCGCGGCTTGTCGCGTGGCAGCAGAGGTGCGGTGTGATTCACGACGTCGAACATCTCTTCCTTCGGCTCGCCGACCGAGACGCCGCCGATGGCGATGCCGTCGAAGTCCATCGAGGCGATTTCTTCCACGCTGCGTTTGCGCAGGTCGAGATGAACGCCGCCCTGCACGATGCCGAAGAGCGCGGACGCTGCACCGGCAGGTGCGTAGACAACGTCGCGCGCGGACAGCGAACGCTTCGCCCAGCGGTGCGTGAGCAGCATCGACTTCTCGATCTCGGCATGCGACAGCCCGTACGCCGGACACTCATCGAAGGCCATGGCGATGTCGACACCCATGCGCGTCTGGATCTCGACGGCGCTTTCCGGACTCAGGAAATGCGCGGAGCCGTCGATGTGGCTGCGGAACTCGACGCCTTCCTCGCGGATCTTGCGGATCGACGCGAGTGAGAAGAGCTGGAACCCGCCGGAATCGCTGAGGACGGCGCGATCCCAGCCCATGAACTTGTGGACGCCGCCGAGCTTCTCGAGCAGGTCGACGCCGGGCCGGAGCATGAGGTGATAGGTGTTGTTGAGGATGATGCTCGGATCGAGGCGCTGCAGCTGGTCGGTGGTCAGCGACTTCACCGACGCACGCGTCCCAACAGGCATGAAGACCGGCGTCTGAATGACGCCGTGGCGCGTGTGGACCTCGCCCAGACGCGCGGCGCCGTCCGTGCCGAGGATGTTGAAGGTAATGCGCGACACTACTGAATCTTCATCGTCTCGACGCGCACGGTCGACGGCAGGCTCAACGCGAACTTGCTCGGCGGAACCGTCTCGTTGATGCGCAGGTTCGTGAACTCGTAGCGGGTGATGTCGCCGTCACCCTCGACGTACTCGATCTTCGAGGTCAGGTACGTGGTCTTGTCGATCCAGAGCTTGATGCGCTGCACGCGCTTGGAAACGGCGCGATTTTTCGGGGTGAGGTCGAGCACGAACGTCGACTTCGACTTCGAGTCGGTGAACGTGAAATCGAAGTAGCGGGCCAGCTCGTCGATGGCGCCGGTCGCGCCCATGTACTTGAAGATGCGATCCTCGAAGCGCTTCACGTCGATGCGCTCGGCCTTGTTCAGCTCGGGGTAGTACGTGGTCAGGAATCCGCCGGCGATGACCATCTGCACGCGCTTCGGCGTGTTGTAGATCCAGAGGACATTGCTCGGCTTCGAGTAGGTGAACGTGCCGGTGGAAACCTCAGGCTTCGCCATCAGCGCGAGCTCTTTCTCCTGCCGGAAATCGGCCTGCAGCGTGGCAGTTTTCTTCTGCTGTTCCTGCACCTTCTTGATGACCTGAGCGAGCGTGACGGGCGGCGCCGCGTGAAGCGGTGCGGCCGCGACGAGCGCGCCCAGAAACAGGATGCTGGACGCTACAGTGGATTTCGGGGTGGACATGGGCCCGTGAACCAGCACGGAATGACCGAAAATTTCCCGTGTATACTCTCGGAAACGCGAGGTTATTGATGAAAAGACTGCTGGTTACGCTTGCGCTCGCAATGATCGCCGTTTCATCGAACGCCGCGATTCAGTATGAGTTCATGCTGAAGAACACCTCGGACGACGACGCAAGGGGCTCGGCCGACATGACCGGACGTGCCACGGTCGACGGTTTCCGCTCGCGCGTGGAGTTCCTCTCCGGCTCTCTTTACCCGCCGAACACGTACGTTCTCTCGACCGACTCGACCGGCCGCCTGTACTTCGTCGACCCCGCCAAGCAGTGGTACACCGAGATCAACACCGCCGGCATCGCTACCGCCCTCGGCGCTTCCAGCATCAAGATCGACAACCTGAAGTCGAACTTCGAAACGCTAGAAGACAAGAAGAAGATCGCAGGCCATGAGACCAGCCATCACCGCGTCACGCTCGCGTACGACATCACCGTGACGATGAAGACCATCCCGGTGAAGCAGCACGTCGAGACAGAGATCGAGTCGTGGACCACGGACGCATTCGGCGACGTGCCGCAGAACTTCCTCTCGCGCGGCATGCGCACCGGCAACGCGGACCTCGACCGACTGCTCGATGCTGAGTCGTCCAAGGTGAGCGGCTTCCCGCTGCGCCAGCTCGTCACGACGCGGACGTTCTACGACAAACCCGCGCGCACGAAGATCAACCGCCCCAGCACGCGCACGATCACCCGCGAGACGTGGGTGACGAAGATCCAGCAGACCGAGGTTTCGCCGACGCAGTTCACGATTCCGGTGTCGTATCGGCGCGCCGAACAGGGCGAGGCGCCGAAGACGCAGACGCAGACGCTGACGTTCGATCCTCCCACGAAGTAAGTTCCTCGGGTTCCTCGGGTTCCTCGGGGTTCCTCGGAGTCCCTCGGAGTACCCTCGGAGGGGATAGAGGCGATCGCTCTCCTCCGAGGAACTGCGAGGGACTCCGAGGAACCCGAGGGACTCGGTAGTGTTACCATCCGGCCCGGAAGCCGGTTCTACATAGATGAGACTTCGCGCCTTCGGGAGACGTCTGGGTGGGGTGGTGAAGCGGCCGCGGGTGTACGTCGCGCTGGCCGTTCCCTTCGCCGTCCCGTTCTTCCTCGCCGCGGTTCGTTCGCAGCCGGAGTACGGCATGGTCGCGCGCGGCGCGCTGGCTCCTCCTCCCGCCCTTCGCTATCACGATCTCCGCCAGCCGTTCCAGACGCAACTCCCCGAACACTCGCTGATCCTCACCATCGAGAAGAACGACACGCTCGACAAGGTTCTCGTCGGCGGCGGTCTCTCACGCCGTGAGAGCGCACAGCTTTCCCAGCAACTCGCGGGCTCGATCGACGTGCGCCGCCTCCGCCCGGGTCACATGGTCCGCTTCCACTACGACCAGACCGGCTCGGTCGACGCGGTGCAGATGAAGATCACCGGCTGGGGCGAAGTTGGCGCGATGCGCAACGGCACGACGTTCGACGTGAAGACGCAGCAGGCTGAGATTCGCGAGGTTGAGACCACGATCTCCGCCAGCGTCAATCGCTCGCTCTACGAAGCATTGCGCGAGGCGGGTGAAGGTCCGCAGATCGTGCAGCAGCTCATCGATGTGTTCCAGTGGGACATCGACTTCTTCGAACTGCGCAAAGGCGACTCGTTCAGCTTCGTCGTCACCAAGCAATACGCGGGCACCGATCTCGTCGGCTACGGCCCCGTCACCGCCGCGCGTTTCACCCATCGCGGCATCACGTATGAAGCCTTCCGCCACGAGATGCCGGACGGCCGTGCCGGCTATTACGCCGCGGCCGGTACGCCTCTGCGCAAGCAGTTCATCAAGTCGCCGCTGAAGTTCTCGCGCGTGACGTCGGGCTTCACGAAGAAGCGCTTCCATCCGGTGCTCAAGTACTTCCGCCCGCATTACGGCGTCGATTACGGTGCACCGGTCGGCACTCCTGTCATGACGACCGCCGATGGCGTAGTCGTCGAGGCGCGCTACAAGTCCGGCGAAGGCAACTTCATCCGCGTTCGCCATTCGTCGCGCATCGATACGTGTTACCTGCATCTCTCGCGTTTCGCGAAGGGACTCAAGAAGGGCACGCGCGTTACGCAGGGCGACGTCATCGGCTACGTCGGCATGACCGGGCTCGCCACCGGACCGCATCTCGACTATCGCGTGTCCGAGAACGGCAAATGGCTCGACCCGCTGAAGCTCAAATCGATCACACCCGATCCTCTGCGCGGTGAATCGCTGCGCCGCTTCCGCTCCAGCGTGGCTCGCCTGCAGCCGCATCTCGCGGCGCCGGAGCTCGCCATGGAGAAAAAAGCGGTACCGCAGCGGGCACTCTTCTAGCAGAATCGCGCCTACCCATATGAACAAGGTCATCGTCCGGGCGCCGGTGCGCGCCGATCTCGCTGGGGGAACCCTCGATCTCTGGCCGCTCTATCTCTTCCACCCCGGCGCGCGCACGGTCAATGTCGCGATCTCGTACTACGCCGAATCCGAAGTCTGCGAGACGGGCGCGAGCGGCATCGAGATCCATCTCACCGATCAGCAATACAAGCAGCGCTACGAGTCGCTGCAGGAGATGGCGGCCGATCCGAAAGCGGCGCTGCTGCATCGCGCGCTCGAGCACTTCAAGCTCAGCGGCATTCGCATCACCACCCGCACCGATGCGCCGCGCGGCTCCGGCCTGGGCGGTTCATCCGCGTTGTCGATCACGCTCGTGCGCGCGCTGTCGGAAATGGCCGGACAACCGATCGAAGGCGAAGATCTCATCTTCCTCGTCCGCGATCTCGAAACGCGTCTCCTCGGCGTTCCTGCCGGAATCCAGGATTACTACCCGCCCGTCTTCGGCGGCCTCGGCTCGCTGCATCTCAATGCCGGCAAGCCCGCGCGTCATCCGCTGCAGACGCAGCTCGGCGATCTCAGCGCGCACATGCTGCTGCATTACACCGGCATCGCACATTTTTCGGGGACGAACAACTGGGAGATGTACAAGCGCCACGTCGACGGCAAGAAGAAAGTGCAGAAGGGCTTCGCGAAAATCGCGGAGATCGCGATCGAGATGGAGCGCGCGCTAGATGCCGGCAACTTCGAAGGCGCGGGCGTCGCGCTGCGCAAGGAGTGGGAGCATCGCAAGGCGCTGATCGACGGCATCTCGACGCCGGAGATCGACAGCGCGATCGACGCCGCACGCAACGCGGGCGCGTGGGGCGGCAAGGTGTGCGGTGCAGGCGGCGGCGGATGCATCGTGTTCCTCTTCCCGCGAGAGAAGCGCGCGGAGATCGTGCATGCGCTGTCCACGGTTCCGGGTCGCGTGCTCGATGCTGCGCCGGTCGCACACGGCTTGATGCTCGAGCACGACCGCGATTCGAGTGCGGCGCCGCCACTGCGCACGCGCATGCACACGCGGCCGGGCGCGAGCTCGCTCGAACAGCTTTACGTCGCGGGCGGCAATGGTCCTTATCGTCCGTACGTGCTCGCCGAAGGCATCGTCACGCATGTCGAGGGTCGCAGCGGTTTGCATCTGCAGACCGCGCGCGCGTACGTCGCGCCGATCGCCGCGACCGATGGACGCGTGTTGTGGCATCAGGCGTCGCAGATCGATTCGGAGAAGCTGCCCATTCACGCGGTGCCGGATCCGGAGCGGCAGCTCGAGATCGGCATCTCACCCGAGGCGCTGGTGCAGAACGCGGCGCAGGGCGAGGAAGGGTTCAAGCAGTTCCTGGAACAGAGTTCGCGGCTGCAGATCTTTCATAACCCGACGTTCGGTCTGTTCTCCGAGCCCACGGAAGCGCGCGCGGCGTTCATCCAACGCTGCATGGAAGCGGCCAGCCGCCAGCTCGAGGATGAGCAGGAGCGGCTGGAGAGCACGTTCCGCCGCCGCATCGATCAGCTCCGCGAGCGTTCCGAGCGCGAGCAGCGCGAGATCGACGACGGCGACGAAACGTTGCGCGGCGAGAAACAGGAAGTGAATCTGTCGTGGGGGCAGACGCTGTACAACATCACCAGCGGCCGCCGCACCGCCGTCGCCGACGCGCCGGTGTCGGTGCGCGAGACGGATTACCTCGACAACATCGCGCAGATCCAGAAGGCGTGGGACCGCGAGCTGGACACGCTGCGCGACGACCTGACGGCGAAGGCGAAGTCGATCGAAGAGATCTCGGTGGTGCCGACCCAGAAGAACATCGAGGTCACGAAGTACGTGATCCTGTGGGCCGCGGGATTGCCGTAGCGCCCCGACGGGTTACGGCACGAGCGCGTGGTAGGATCGCGCGCTGAGTCGGGCAGTAGCGCAGCCTGGTAGCGTACCTGAATGGGGTTCAGGTGGTCGGGGGTTCAAATCCCCCCTGCCCGACCAACATAAACCCCAATCCCCCCAACAGCTTACCGGCTCTCTCGCAATCGGCGGAAACGCCAATAACCCCTTTTGCGCCTAGTAGCGCGCCTAGTCGTGACACTACCAAGGCTTCCGCCGCGGGTATTGGATCGACTTCGCCCGAGTCGGATTCCGCCCGCACGAGCCCTGCGACGATCGCTGCGGAGGATTCCGATGAGCGAATTCGTCGCACGGCACGTGCTCGCGGCCGAACTCGGCGTACAGACCCAGACCATCGCGAAATGGGAGCGGGACGGGTGGTTCCCGGAGCCGGTCCACCGGATCTCCGACCGCCTGATTCTCTACCGGCGAACGATGGTGGACGCCGCAATCGCGAAGCGGCGCGAGCGCACGAGGAAGCGCCAGCCGCCGCAGCGCGTCGCGTGAAGCCGCGGAAGCGCTCCCGGACGCTCGCGCAAGGTCTCGTCTACGACGAGGCAACGCGTACGGCGAAGATCTCGATCTACGTCGAAGGGCGGAAAGGCGCAACGCGAATTCGCCGCACGGTTCACGACGTCTCGAAGGACGAGGCCATGCAGGCGCATGCCTCGCTCCGCGCGAAAGCGAATCGGGGCCGCGAGAAACCGTCCGTTGTCGCGCCCACGTTGCAGACGTTCTTCGATGCGTACTTTGACCTGATCGCCGAGCGCATCTCTGCATCCACGGCGAGCAGCTATCGGCAAACCGCGGAACGCTACCTGCTCCCACGGTTCGGTGCGTGGCGCCTCTCGGACATCACCGCTGGCGCCGTGAACGTCTGGCTCCTCGAGCTCAAGCGCGAGCGTCGTGCCGCGCGCCTTCCGCCGCTCGCCGGCGCGACGCTCAACGGCTACGCGAACATCCTCCGCGCGGTCGTGAACTACGCTGTGCGCTTCGACGTGATCGAGGAGAGCCCTTTCCGAAAAGCGTTCGATCGCGAGAAGGTGAACCAGCCGACGAACGAGCTGTCGGAGTCCGAGTGCGCGGCGTTTCTCGGCGCGTTCAACGACCGCGAGGCCTTCGTCGCGCGTCTTCACGCGAACTACCGGCGCGGCGAGGTTGCCGCCTGCGACCGCTACAAGACGCCGCGCGTCTTCGGCGGCAGCATGCGGTGGGACAGCGATGCCGCGAACGAGTACTGGGAGCGCTTTCGCGCGCTCCGCCCGTTCTTCGTCGTCGCGCTCACCACCGGCCTTCGGCTCGGGGATCTCTGCCGGCTCTCCTGGAAGGACGTGCGCTGGACCGACGGCTGGATACAGCTCGTCATGGAGAAGACCGAGCGCGAGGTCGTCGTCCCGATCAGCGCCGCGTGCGAAGCATCGCTCCGCGAGTGCCGCGCACGGCCGGTCGTCGGGGAGTGCGTCTTCGTCGATGAAGCGGGCGCGCCGCTCTCCGTCACCCGCATCCGTCGGACGTTCGCCATCGCCAAACAACTCGCCGGCATCACGCGCAAGGTTCGGTTCCATGATCTCCGCCACACCTACGGCTCCTCGCTCGCGTCGGAGGGGCTTTCCCTCGCCATTATTTCGAAGGTCATGGGGCACACCGACCCCACGACCACTGCCCGGTACGCACGCCCGGATGCGCGCGTGCTCATCGCCGTGCGCGAGGTCTTGAACCGCCGCCACGGCGACGGTTCGGAGTCGCGATGACCTTCAACCAGAACGAAAGGATGCGTGCACGATGCACCTACAACCTCTCCGGTCACCCCTCCGGTTCTACAACCGGAGGGGTGGATTCTCCTCGTCGTATCGCGTTCCTCGCCGTAGTTCGCAGAGACCGCAGTACTTCCGCGATGCGGCTGCGGCCGACGCCTCTGCGGCTTTTCTCACGACTTATCCCTTCCCGCCGCTCCGCCACGAACACGGCGAGCACGCTTCCGCCTGTAGACCTCCCGCGCGCCAGCAGCGCCCGAGCTACAATTCCATGAGCCGACCCATGCAGCAGACCGCGCTCGCTTTCCATCTCGCCGAGGACTTCCTCCGCGGCGTCTCTCCGCTCCGCGAGCTCGGCGCGTACGAGTGGCTGTGGGCGCAGCCGGGCGCGACCTTCAAGACGCTCGCGAACAAGTTCCGCGCGGACAAGCGGCCCTCCGACTTCGTTCCTTCCGACATCGCGGACGCGACCGCCGCCGAAGCCCGCGATGTACTCGGCGCGCACGGCGTTTCGCAGTTCGGCGTGCAGCTCCGGCAAAGCTACGAGTATCCGCAGGTGCTCCGCGACGCGCGCTACCCGCTGGAGCTTCTCTACTTCGTCGGCACCTGGAACTTCATCGAATCCGATGCGGTGGCGGTCGTCGGCACCCGGAAGGCATCTCCCGACGCGCTCGCGGAAACCGACGCCCTGGTTCGCGCGCTCGTCGCCGAGGACTGGACAATCGTCTCCGGCCTCGCGGATGGCATCGACACGCAGGCGCACACCTCCGCGCTCGACGCCTCCGGCCGCACCATCGCGGTGATCGGCACACCCATTTCCGAAACCTACCCGCGCGCGAACGTCGAGCTGCACGCACGCATCGCCCGCGACTTCCTCGTGATGAGCCAAGTCCCGGTGCTTCGCTATTACCGCCAGACCTGGATGCAAAACCGGGCATTCTTCCGCGAGCGAAACATCACTATGACCGCGCTCACCCGCGCGAGCATCATCGTCGAAGCTGGCGAGATGTCGGGCGCGCGGATCCTTGCGCGCGCCGCGGTCGAGCAGGGCCGCCCGCTCTTCATTCTCGATCGCTGCTTCCGCGACCCCGCGGCCCGTTGGCCGCATGCGTTCGTCGAACAGCACGGTGCTGTCCGCGTCCGCGACCATGCCGAGGTGCTGGGGGCCCTGGGTGTTCGTCGCGATCGATGACCTCCTCCGTCCGCTCTACCCACACCTCACCGCCACCGACCAGTGCTACTTCCTCCGGGAGTACACCGCGGGCCGCGGCTACACCGGCAGTGAGACGAATCACCTCATCCTGAACCTGAAGAAGCCGCCCGACCGGCGCGGAAAACCCGAGTGGCGTTACAAGGAGCGCGCGATCGAGCAGGTCGCCCGCGAGTTTCGTGCCTCCGTAAATCTCGCAGCACTCCGTCGCGTCACGCTCGTTCCCATGCCGCCCTCCAAGGCGAAGCGTGATCCGCTCTATGACGACCGCATGCTTCACATGCTCCGTGTGATGGACGAGGAGCACTTGCTCGATATCCGCGAGTTGCTCGCCATCCAAGACAGCACCGACGCTGCGCATACGACGACCACGCGCCCGACGGTCGCGGCCCTGATCGCGAATCTCGAAGTCGACGACACACTCGCGCACCCCGCACCGCGCAGCATCGCGCTCGTCGATGACGTGCTCACGACCGGCGCGCACTTCGTCGCTGCGAAGACGGTGCTCGCGACGCGGTTTCCCGGTGTCCCGATTCGCGGCTTGTTCGTAGCGCGTCGTGTCTTCGACGATGAGACACTCTGACGCTTCTCGCGACTTCGACCCGTTCCGATTCGCCTCGGCTCTAGCGGTCCAGAGTTCGTTCGATGCTCGTCCGTGAAGGACAGCGCATCAGAAAGGAACGCACCGCATGAAAGCTCTCGTACCTGTCCTGTCACCTGTCGCCTCGTACGAGGCGACAGGTGGTTCGGCGTGGAGGCCGCGCCGTATATCTGCTAACTCGCTACGTGCACGAGACGTTGCCGGTTCTTCACCTCCCGGCTCGCACGACACTCGTTCGCACGACTTACCCCCTTCCCCGACCTCCCCGCACCGGCGCCGTGCTCTCCGTATCGCCGCCCTGCTCCCGCTCCTCGCCTGCGTCACCGCATGCGCCGCGAACGATGCGGCCGCCTCGCACTTCCTCGTGGTGAAACTGCCGGCGAGCATCGCGCTCCTCCTTCTTGCCGGCGTCGGCTGCGGCCTCGCGGGCTTCGGGCTCGGGCTCGTTATCGCGCTGCAGTTTCTTCGCGCCGCGAACCGTGCCGCGAGCGACTACCACCGATCCCAGATCGCCCGCGTCCTCGGCGCATCGAGTTCCGTTCACGCGTCCGTTCAGGAAGTGCTCTCCATCGTCCACCGGCGCACGCAGGAGCTCCAGCGCCTCGTCGCGATGCTCCAGAAGGGCGGTGCGCGATGACGACGGCGCTCACCGTCCATCAACCCTCCGCCCTCGCGCGCAACACCGATCCGCCATCGCCGGCGCAAGAGACTGCACAGCGGATCGTCGAACAGGCCGCCTGGGGCCGCCTCTCGCCGAGGCACGCCGGCAACCTCCGGCGCGTCTTCGAAGACGTCGAGCATGTCGCCCAATCGATCCGCCGCATCGCCGACCACGGCGACCGGATGGCCGCCGGAGCCGCCGCGTGCGCACGGGACATTGCGGAGTGCGAGGCGGCGGTCGCGCGCTATCAGGCTGCGGCCGCCGCAAGCGAAGCGGAACGCGCCGAAGCGGAGGAACGCGCCAAGCTCGCCGCGGACGTCGTCCAAAAAGAAGCCCGCGTCCGCGGCCTCACCGCCGACGTGCGGGCGGAAGAGCTCGAAATCCGGCTCGCGTCGCTCAAGGCGCAACGCGCCCCGGTTCCGGCAGCCGCGACGCGCGAGGCCGCCCCGCGGAACTCCTCGGCGGCGACGCCCACCGACGACGACGCGCTTCTCGCGCGCCTCTCTAGGGAAGCCGCCTCGGTCCTCCGAGAAGTCCAAGCGGGGGTCGTCCTCACCGACCCGCGGCACCCGTACCACGCCTTCGCCGGATGCCTCTACCTGCGCGCGCGGCTCGACGGGGACGATGCGCATGCGGCCGCGATGCGGGCGCGGGCCGAACTGATCGCACACATGCGCGAGGACCATGAGTTCACGCCTGCGGAACGCAAGGCCTTCCGCCGCGAGTACGAGGATCTCAAGAAGCGCCTCGACGCAAAGGCGGATACCCGCCAAGGCGCGACGCTCCTCTCGATGATGCAGCATGTTGGCGCGGCGAGCGCGCCTGGAAACGGGAACGGTGTCCAGTGACGAGGCGCACGCATGATCCACGGGCTCCACGCGCGCGTTCGGGCGCTCCCTCCCGTCTCCCCGCGGATGCCATCTACCTCGGGACGAACGTGCGCACCGGCGCGCCGTTCTCCCTGCCGCCAGACGCCTTCACGCGCGGCGTGCATCTCCGCGGCGCGATCGGCGCCGGGAAGACCTCTCTGATTCGGCAGATCCTCGTGGCGCTCGGCATCGGGCGCTCGTTCGTCCAGTTCGACTACATCGGGACCGGCCACCGCGAGTTGCAGGCGTGGTTCGCGACGATGGCGACCTGCTCCGCCGTCGCCGAGCATCTGGCCGCGGCGCTCGCAGGCTCCACCGCCGCGTTCCTCCGGCGCGCGGCGTTTCTCACCGTCGGCACTCCGAGCCCGGCCGTCCGCTTCGATCTCCTCCGTCGCCGCAGGCTTCCGAGCGGACGCGTGGAGCCGCTGCGAGATGTGGTCTCGCGCGCCGTCGAAATCATGTTCGTGAAGCTCAACGACACCGAAGGCTCTCAACGCGTGCGCTTCCACCGCATCATGACGGCGGTCCTGACGGTGCTCGCCGCCGGCGGCAGGCCGATCGCCGAAGGACTCACGCTCCTCGACGATCCGCTGTACCTGAGGTTTCTCGACCGCGAGATCGAATCGCGCCGGTTCCGTACCTCCGATCGCGTCTTCCTCCAATATCAGCGTGCGGAGCTCGCGCACGTGCTCGCACTCCGGCCCGACGATCCGCGGAAGGGCTGGCGCGCGTTCCAGGACGAGACCTCTTCGACACGAAACGGCCTCGCGCCGTTCGCACCAGGCACCGTTCTCGGGGATCTCTTCAACGATGAGACCGTGCCGCTCGAGGATGTCGCATTCGGACGGATCTCCTTGAGCGTCACGAACCGCGCGGCCGAAGACCTCGTGAAAGCGCAGGCCTACCAGGCCATCCACGCGATGCTGCACGCGCTTTTTCTCCACCGCCCCGACCTCCCCGGCCTCCCGTGGCTTCCTGTCATCGTGGACGAGCCGTGGTGGATGCGCCGGAACCTCCCGAGCATCCTCGCCGTGTCGCGGAATCTCGGCGTCTCGTACTTCATCTCGCACCAGTCCGACGCCCAATGGCTCGATCTCGGCCTTCCGAATATGGGCCGCCAACTGCGGTCGCTCACGAACCTCGACATCACCTTCCGTCCGCCTACCTTCGAAGACGCGGAGGAAGAAGTGCTCAACACCCAGGAGATTCACCCGGACGGCCTCGTACAGCGCTTCTGGACGTCCGCCTCGAGCGACACCGACAACTCCTCGTCCACGATCTCGCGCTCGTGGGCACACGCGCTCCGATACTCGCCGTATGCGGAGTTCGAAGGCTCGACCGAGCACGGGACGCACGGAGAGGGTTCGACGTCGGGCTCCGGTTCTTCCACGAGCGAGCACGAAATCCTGAACGTGGTCGGCTTCGGGGATCAGGTGAAGTACCTCGCGCAAGCCGCGGCGAGGCGACCGCGATTCCAGGGCGTCGTCGCGCCGGACGGCGACGGCACCGAAGTGGCCTACGTCCCGGCGCCGGTCTTTCGCCCCTCGATCCAGGGCGTCCCGATCCTCGATCTTTTCCGCCGGGCGCAGCACGCGTCGTGGAGCGCGAATGCCGAAGCTCGCACCCTGTACGATCCGTGGAACCGGCTCGCGGCCGCAGAGATCGACACGAGCACGCTCCAGCCAGCTGCTGCGCCTCCTGCTTCAATCGCGCATGCCACGTCGGCGGCGCCGAGCACCAGCGCCGGGGCGACGGGCCAAGCCGCGGTGCCTTCATCCTCCGCAGGTCCTCCGAAGGACGCCCCTGCGTCGCCCGCTTCGCCGCCAACGTTCGCTCTCCCGCGTCCAACGCCGCGGGGCGAGCCGCAGAAGCGCTCGCGCCGGCGCCGCCGTCCGAAGCGCGGAGGCGCGCCGCATGCGTGAACGCCTCCACCGATCGCGCTTCCACCGCGATCCCGCGCTGGTGCCGCTCCGACTCGGGCAGAACGATCTCGTGCTCCTCCGCGATCTGTTCTTCTATCGCTTCGCGGACACGCGGTCGCTTGCGCGCACGTTCCGATGGGCAAACGGCGGCAAGGGTCTCCAGTATTTTTCGAAGCGCCTCTCGCAGCTCTGGAGAGCAGGGTACGTCGAGCGCTTCACGCCCGCGTTCAGCCGGTACGTGCATGGCTCTCGGCATTTCCTCTACACCATCGGATCAGGAAAAGCCTCTGCGGCTGCGCGCACCGGCCTGCGCCCAGACCTCGTCCTCGAGGACCGTTGGCGCGACGTGCTCGCGGAAGCGGCACCTGCGCGCCTTCTCGCGCGCGACGCGCTCCTCGCCATCGGGATCGACGGCGCGGAGATCAATCGGGTGCTGCACAACAACACGGTTGCAGCATTGCGGTTCATCTCGGGCGATACGTCGGGCGTGAAGCATCACGCGCTCGCGGCCGAGGCGCTATCTGCAATCTGGTTCCGAGCCCGCATGGAGGGGCATCAGGTCGAGGATATCCAGCCAGACGGCGTCGGCACCCTCTCGTTCCGCGAGCTGGAGCCGCACCGCCACCGTGATCTCGTTACCGCTGGTGGATTCATCATCATCAAGCCCGACTGCATGTTCATGATCGCCGGACAGCAGTACGCTCTCGAAGCGGAAACCGGCACGTCGAGCGCCGAGAATCTCTTTCTGAAGCTGCGCCGCTATGCGCGGCGCGTCTCCTTCGATCCGCACCTGCGGCTCCTCGTCGTCTGCGCCTCCACCTCGCACGCCGCCCGCGCCCGTGACATTCTCCAGCGCCTCCCTGCATTGTCGCCAGCGGCGGAGGTCCACGTCGCCGATGCGCCGTGAACCTCGCGCCCGTCACTCGATCATCGAGCGCGGTGTTGCTTGCGGCATCCCGCTCGACACACTCGCGTATGCCGCTCCTTCTTCTGCCGCCGCGACGTTCGCCGCCACCGCGATCGCCGCACCAAGCTCCCGAAAACATACTCTCGGAGAAAGGTGGAGGTTTCCACGATGACGCGCCGCGTTCCCGGGAGGCGTCCCGGGAACGCCGCCGATTGCCCCTGGAACGCGCTCGGGGAGAGACTCGTGACGTAATACAGGTCCTCGCACTCCAAGAACGGTTTGGCGATGAGCCACGGCAGGCGCTGGCCGGTCACGGGGTCGATGCCGGGGACGTGGCATGCGAACTCGCGCACGTCGCCGTCCCATCGCCGGAATGGAAGCAGCGCCCGGCCGTCGTCGTCGACGCGATACGCCGAGTGCAGTTGCCCGCCGTACACCGGTCCTGCGTGGACGGCATCGCCCCTGCGTGGCTCATGCGCCCGCGGATCGGCACACAGCTCAAACCCCAGGAGTAGAGCTTCGCAGTTCGGACAGCTCACAGCGACGTCACGCTGCATCGCGCACCTCCGCGTTCGGGATGCGCGTGCCGACATGGAACGCGCCATCGGCGCACGCGAGGAGAATGCACCGCGCGTCCGCGGTCTGGAAGGTCCACACGCGAACGCCGGTCACGGCGCTCGTTCGTTCGCGCGCATCGCCATCAAGGTATTGGCGGCAGCTCATGATGATGCCGAACGCTTCGCGCGCGGAGATCGGAAGGAAGGCGAGCGCCATCCCGCGAAAACTTGACGGAAGTACTGCGAATTTGCTTTTGTGAGGTCGGTCAATCCACGACATAGGAAGTTGCTCCTTGACTTGTGGTGCGACCCGGCGAGGCCGAGTCGTTCGGTCCAGCCGCAAGCTGTCGATTCGTGAGATCGACAGCTTGAAACTGGCCGGCCGTGAGCATGAGCCGGAAGCATCCCTAAACGGCACGCCCCGCCGAATATCGCGGTTTTACAGGGTCGCAAGAGTCACCAAACCCGTACGCAGTCGCACGGCCGCACCGGATAAGCGCAGACATTCGGGGACCGCTATCCACTGCGGGCGGTTTCTCGCACCGCGACGTGTGCGTTCGGACGTGCGGATGACGGCGAGCGCCATGCCGCCTCTGTCCTGTCATACCCACCTTGACGGAACTACGGCCTTCTGTTTCGATGTTTCGTCGGTCAATCCACTGTTGGTGGTGCGACCGGTGGACCGACTGGTTCGGGCCAGACGCACGCTGATGCCGCCGACCAGCCGCGTGAAACAGGGTTCCGGGGAACGAGCATGCCGTGAAGCGCCACCGCGATTCACCGAACCGGCGACGGCCGACGAAGGCTGTCGTTCCGGAGGGCACTCGTTCCATTTCGGCTCGCGCCACCGAAGCGAACACGGACGCACCATTCGAGGCGGTGGTCAGTTCCGCCGTGCGTGATCTTGCCACTCGCGACTTCCCGCGTGGCGGCGGGAAACGGCGGTTGCTCGAACCCCTGTTCGAGCTCTCGTTGCTGCAGCGCATCTACGTCCGCATCGCGCGGTGGATGGACGTAACGGGCGAGCGCGCAATTGTGCAGGCGGACGCGCTGCTCATTTCCAAGCTCGCGCCCGCAATCTTGGGCGATGTACGCGCGACGGCGGACATCAAGCAAACGATGTATCACTGGCGGCTCGCGCTGAAAGAACCCGTCAAAAGCGTTGGTATCGCGGCCGACCGCAGCGGCACGGTGACCTTCCACTACGCAGACGCGAACGGGAGTGCGCGCTTCTGGTTCGACGTGGCGGAGGATCAGAAACAGCCGCTCCTCACGATGAACGAGCACGCAGCTCCGATTGTCTCGCTCCAGACCGTCGTCGAGCAGACATCGCCGGAGCCGCCGTACAGCGTGTGGACGGATCGCCTGATTGCCGACGCCGCGCGCGGAAACGAGCGTGCGCGCGCGGCCGTCTCGCGTCTCAAACGCGTGACCTTTATCGCGCTGGTCGCGTTGGTAGTAAGCGTCGGCGTACCGCTCGCCCTCTCAGGAGAACTCCGCGCCGCCGCGTGGGATAAGATCATCGAACTCTACCAGCGCATCGTTGGCGCATCCGTCACGGCGACGCCTGAGATGCTGCGAAGCATCGACGTCTCAGCCAGTGGCGCCTGCGTAGAAGGTCGGCCGAACATTCGCCTGACATGGCGCGCTCGCGATGCCGTCCAACCGCCCTTGGTCCTCGTTCGAAACGGCGAGGTGATTCGGCGAGACCTTAACACGGTGACAGGTGTCTTCGATGATACCGATGTCGTTTCCGGTCGAACGTACTCCTACTTGATTGGGAAGCAGGTGCGGGACCGCTTCATTACCGGAACACCGATGACGACGAGAGGACCGGAATGTCCGACACGTTCCTTCGATATTCGAAGGATCGGATCGTTCCCGCTCCTTGCAGCCACGCCCGAGTCGGGCAACGCGCCGCTCACTGTTACGTTCGTGGCGGAATCGGATCAACGCAGCGACGCGTACACCTGGGATTTCGATGATCGCACGCGCGTGACGACGGTCCGCCGAACGGCAACCCACACGTTCGCCGAAGCAGGATCGTATGAGGTGACGTGCCGATCTCAGACCGGCGCCTACGTTGCGAAGGTGCGCATTTTGGTGTCCGGCTCCGCGGGGCCGCGTACCCCACTGGAGCTGCAACGGCTGTGGCATGCTGATCTCGCTACCGCAAGTCAATTCGGCGGAACGAATGAGACGGAGTTTGTTTTCCGGGTGCGGCCGATCGCGAACGTCGTGGCCTACCGCTGGTTGTTCGGTGACTGCAAGGCGCCGGTCGGGCACGCCGACGCATCAGCCGCGCAGATTGATTGCTTCACGCCACCAACGGCAAACCCGGAGATTCGATATCGGTTCGCCCGCGGCGGCGGGACTGAAAATGTCCACCTCATGATGATTTACGACTCGGGTGAGGTGGTGGTCCACTACCTAGGTTCCGTCTGGATTACAGCTCCTGACGATCCGCCCGAGACCGTGCGCGCTTCAGACGGGGACGGGCGCTGACTTCGACTTAGCGCGCTCCCCGCACACACGCAGCATGCACCGTGGCCTTGCGACGGAAGATTGCACAGCACGTCGGCTCCGCGCCGCATGGGTCTTTCTCAATTCCTATCCCCACCGCTATGTCGATCAGACTGCGATTCACCGGGAGCGTCTCGGACGCTCCGCGTAGCCTCACGTTCACCCGCAGCGGTACGCCGCGCTTCTGCTTTACCGTGCGGACCGGCGGTCTGCGCAAGCGAGCCTATCGCGTGACCGCCTACGGCCCTGCTGCGCGCTTCAGCGAACGGCATCTCCGTTCGGATGACCGCGTGCAAATCGAGGGAGCCTTTCTTCGGCGATCTCGCATCGTTGAGGGAGACGTCAGGGCCGACACCATCCGCCACATCAACGGATCTGTACCGCCTACGACGCAGTCGTCAACGCCGCGCATCGTCCCCAGGCGCCCCGCGCACGGAGCCGCGGGGCATTCTCGCCCGCTGCGCGATGCGCAGCGTGATGAGGCGCACTCCGCGCCCGACGCCGGGTTCGACGAGGCGCTCGCCGCGTTGATGCTGTAAGCGGGACTCGCGTCCCGAGGGGCGACGTAGCGTGCAATCTTCGTCGCCTCCTCTCTCGCCACTTGCGCCTACGGTCGTCCGGTCGGCCGCGTGGGTCCTCTTTCCCGCGCGGACGATTTCCACCGGCTCTACACCCTGTCTACACGCAAGAACGCTGTTCGACGTTGCTGTTCGGTGCGCGGGCGAGACCCTGCTGTATTCGTCCTGATACGACGATCGACACCGCACTTCGACCCAGTGCGCATCCGCCGTTGCCTGGCGCGCGACGATGTGTGCGCGAGGCTCGTGAGATTGCACCGGCTGGACGCCAGCCGCTCACGGCGTTCTTTCTCAACTTTCACCCCACTCCCATGCGCAGCGTGAACAAAGTCATCCTGGTCGGGCATCTCGCGGCAGACCCCGAGACCTCGACAACATCGAATGGTCGGACCCGTGTGACATTTCCCATCGCCACTCATCGCGACACCACGTCCGAGGGAGCGAAGAAGGAGGTCACCGATTATCACCGCGTCGTCTCCTGGGGAAAACTCGGCGAGATCTGCGGCAAGTACTTGGCGAAAGGCCAAGGCGTCTATGTCGAAGGCATGGTTCTCAACCGTGCCTACGAGAAGGACGGCCAGCGCCGCTACGTCACCGAGATCCGGGCGGACGAGGTGAACATGCTCACCTGGAAGAAGCAGAGCGGCGTGACGAAGGTTGCGCTCGAGGAGCCTGAAGGTTCCGACATCGCATAGCTTCTGGGAGCGGGCGCTCTGGTGCAATCTCACGCCCGCACCCACTTCGACGAATTCGGGTCGCGTCTTCGATCCCTGTGGTCTGCTCTTTCCCGCGGACGACTTCCACGTTCCGACGACTGCGTTTGGGCAGCCGCCTCTTTGAAAACCGACAGCGACACGCACACCGATCGCGTCCTATCTCTTTCTGCTTCTTCTCTATGGATTCCTCTCGCTATACCCACGTACTTCTTGATGACGACTCGGGGGAAGCCATCGGCGCAATTCGCGACATAGACGAAACCCCCGACGGCGCGCTTTTCGGCGTCGTCCGACGGTTCGATCTCGACGAGCCGGAGACCTACCTCTGGCTCGAAGGCTTGAACGTCATCCGGCTCACGGATGCTGCGCCTCATGTGCGGAAGCACGTCGCCTGGGCGCTCGACCACGAGCTGGCTGTATGACCACCACGCGCCAGCCGGAGCACTCCTATCGCATGACGTTGACGCCCTGCCCGCGCTGCAAGCTTCAACCCGGGAGTCAGGCATGGCCCACGCCCTGGCTTCAGGAGATCACGATTGCGGACGGTCTGCAGTCGGTTCACGCCTTGGTCTGCCGGCGACCGGCCTGTCATTTCGCCGAAATCGTCGGCCTTCGCGGCGACGCTGCCACTGCGTTCGTGCGGCGCGCATGGCTGCGGAACGCGATCGCGCGGCATCCGCTTACCTTCGCCGCCGCGGCCATCGTGAACGGCGTTGCGGTCGGCCTCGTGCTCGCGCTTACATAAACCTCTCGGTGCGGCATTGATGTGGAAGTCGTTCCGCACCTTCACGGCAGCATGAGTCGAAGCAGGCGGGAGACCGTCGCAAGATGCTCGACGTCCGAGCCATCCACGGGCATCCCGGCGAAGCGAAACTGCCCAGCGGGTCCTTCGACGCGGACGAGCTTCGATCCACCGTCGACCGCGACGAGCACGAGGTGCCCTGCGCGGAGCGGCTGCCCGCGTTCGAGGATCAGGATATCCCCGCGCAGCATCCCCTCCTCCGCCATCGTGTCGTCCTTCACGCGGTGCACAAACGAAGTCGCCGGCCGCGGCACGAGGACTTGCGCGAGGTCGATGGGATCGGTGTCGAGGTGGTTGATGGATCGGGCAAAGGCCATGCGGGTGGGGTGAGAGACCTCTCCACTATGGGGTGTGGATGCTCACCACGCAACCCGAACCGGATCATGCGCCGCGGGTCCGCGTACCCATGCCGTTCTCTCCCGGCGCGGCGAAATTGACCTTCACTGCACCGTGATCTGGATGCTCGCGCTCGCGGGTCCGCACGGCGTCTGCACGGTGAGCGTCACCGTATCCGTGCCTGCGCGTGTCGCCGTGTAGGTGTGCCGCGTCTCAGGAAACGGAGAGTGCACGGGACCGCCGAGGGCGTTTCCGAGCGCGGACGAGACGCTTCCGACTTCGCCGTGCCGCTCCTGGGTGATGTAGGAGACGTAGTTGCTCTGGCCGACCGCGAGCGTCGTCTGGCCCGCAGTGAACGACTGGATGATCGGCTGCGCGCAGTTCCAGACGGTCTGCGTGGTTCCGATGCCGTCGATCCCACACGCGCTATCGCCGTAGAGCGTGAAGGACGCTTCTCCGGCGCGGGTCGGCTCATACAGCGTCTCAATCTCGCCGTTTGCCGACCGGACGCCGGAAGACGGCGTGAAGTGGCCGTTTTCGGTCTCGATCCACCAGCGCGTGATTGAAGGGCTGGCGAGAAACGTCCAACGCTGTTGCTGCCCGAGCGCGGCGCGACTGTACGACTGCCCGAGATCGACTTCGGGCGGCTCGCCCGTGCAGCGCGGAATCGAGAGCGGGACGACGACCGCGCCGCAGCGCCCGAAGACGGTTAGGACCGGCTCCGCGGGAACGGACGCGAAGTAGACGCGGGTAGTGCCGCCGAAGGTGCTCACGCCTGCCAGCGGGTCGTTCTGAAAGGATTCGGCGCCCTCGATCGACCAGGACGTGCCGTGCTCGTACGTGAAATGGAGGCTCGTAATGCCGAAGGGAACGAGCATCGCGTGCTCGCCCGAGAAACTCGTGATCTCGGGACCGGGCTCGATCGCGACCGTCGCGGACGCCTCCGGCCCGATCCCGCAGGTGGTCGCGATCGCGTGGAAGGCCGTCGCCTCGCGGACCGTCACCATCGTCGAGCCGGATGCCGGGAGATCGCAGGCGATGCCTTGAAGGTGGACACGGGCTGTTGGCTCCGAGGCCTGCCACGAGATGCGCACGCGGTCGCCCACGCAGGTGGTTGGCTCCACGATGAGCCGCACGGTTGGATTCGATGTGCAAGGCGGTCCGCCCTTGCCGACCGCGCGGCGCCGGGTCTTCGGGCGGGTGAGGGGGTAGCAGGCGGCGGTGGCATCCGCCTGATCGGATCGCTCCTCGGGCGAGCGTCTGTCGCCGATGGCCTCGGAAGCGTGGACAACGGCATGCTCCGCACCTTCAACGACGCTGCCGATGAGCATGAGAACAGTTACCACGACGACCCGAGATCCGACGGCCACTCGCGCACCTCCACCTAAACACGGTCCACCTATAAAGTGTAGAGGGTATGCCACCTAAAATGTGCAATGCAAGCCGTGGCGCGGCTGAATCCGTTGCGGCTGTTTGGCGCCCGCGTGCGATCCCTTCGCATCGAACGCGGGTATTCCCAGGAGAAGCTGGCGGAGCTTTCCGGCCTCCATCGAAATTACGTTGGCGACGTGGAGCGCGGAGCCCGGAACGTCGGATTGCTCAACATCCTCCATCTCGCGCGAGCGCTCGGGGTGCTTCCGAACGAGCTGCTGGACTCCTTCACCAGCACGGAAATGAAGAGACTCCCCAGCAAGGCAGAGCTTCCCGCACGGCGCGACGAGAAGTGATGACGGCGACACGACTAGTGCCGGTGCGGAATGTCTACGACGGGGCCGGAATCTCTCCCCTCGGCGAAGAGAGCACGAGGAGCTGAGGCCCATTGGCGCCTTTCAGCAAAAGCGTCAATGATCCTTCTCCCTTAGCCGGCCCGCCGTCCTCATGTCGTGGGTAGGCGGCTTCTCGCCACGGCCATAGCTTCTCTCTTGCTCCGTCAGCTAGACTTGCAGCACACTACTTCCGAACACAACGCTTCCGGCGTGCATCATCGAGAGGGCGGGCTGCCGAAGAAACCGATTGCGGATCGACGCGATACAATAGGCGACCGCCTTGGCGGGTCCGCTCGGATCGGTGTGGTCGATTTTTTCAGCGGATGCGGTGGTACGAGCGCGGGACTTCGTGCCGCCGGCATGGACATCGTTGCTGGCATCGATATCGACCGTGACGCCGCCAGCACCTTCACCCACAACTTCCCTGAAGCGAAGTTCATTCGGGCAGACATCACGAAGCTCAAGACGAACGCGCTGCGGCCGTTCATCGACGACAGCCGGCCGCTTCTCTTCAGCGCTTGCGCGCCATGTCAGCCCTTCTCAAAACAACGACGAGGCCGTGCCGCGGGCGATACACGCGTACCGCTGCTACTCGAATTCGTCCGGTTCGTGAAGTACTACAGGCCGATGTACGTTTTCATCGAGAACGTGCCCGGCTTGCAGACGCTTTCGGTCGAGATGGGACCGTTCCCTGAATTCACCCGCAGGATGACCTCGCTCGGGTATCACTTGGATGCACGAGTCATCGACTCATGCGACTATGGCGTACCGCAACGGCGTCGCCGGCTCGTAATCATCGGATCTCGCGGGATGACAGTTCCCTTCCCTCGTCCGACTCATGGGCCCGGTACACGCCGGCCTAAGTACTCCACCGTCTGGGACTGGATCAGTGACTTGCCACCACTGTCAGCAGGTGAGATTCATCCGAGGATCAAGAATCATCGTGCTTCGGGACTCTCCCCGAAAAATCTGGAACGTATTCGCGCCACTCCTGAGGGAGGCGGGCGAGAGCACTGGCCGAAACACCTTCTTCTCCCTTGTCATCACGATGACTACGATGGTCACACGGATGTGTACGGCCGGATGCGCCGAAACGCGCCCGCGAGTGGACTGACCACTCGCTGCATCAGCCTCTCGAATGGCCGCTTCGGTCACCCGACACAGGACCGCGCCATCAGCGTTCGCGAGGCTGCATGCCTGCAGACCTTTCAGCGTAGCTTCACGTTCGCTGGAAGTCTAAATTCGATGGCCCGCCAAATCGGAAACGCTGTTCCGGTCGTCCTTGCCAAGCGATTCGGCCAAGCATTCGTACGGCACTTCCGACGCAACGGAGCAAATCTCCCGGCATAATCAACGATTCCTATGGCGAAGTTCCGAACACGGGCGAGAGCGGTGGACATGCTCGGGCGACAGCAGATCGCCGGCATCCCAACTGCCATAAGTGAACTCTTCAAGAACGCTCACGACGCCTACGCCGACCGCGCCGAGGTCGACTACTACCGCTCGGACGGTCTCTTTGTCCTCCGCGACGACGGCCTAGGGATGACGGAGGAGGAGTTCAGCGAACGATGGCTCGTCCTCGGCACGGAGAGCAAGCTGGGTGCGGCCGGAGGTATTGCACCACCTCCGCGTGATCCAGAGAAGGACCCACGCCCCACCCTCGGCGAGAAGGGCATCGGTCGGCTCGCAATAGGTGTCATCGGCCCGCAGGTGCTCGTCCTCACGCGCGCGAAACGCGCCGGAAAGCTTGGTGATCTCGTCGCCGCGTTCATCCACTGGGGGTTCTTCGCCTTGCCAGGCGTGAACCTCGATCAGATCGACATTCCCATCCTCGCGCTTCCGGGGGGCACATTGCCGAGTCGCGCCGATGTCGCGAGCATGGTGGCGCAGGCAAAGGCGACGTTCGAGGAGTTACGCGGGTTCGCAGACGATGAGACAGCCGCGCTGATCGAGCAACAACTCGAATCGTTCGACGTCGATCCAGAGCAGCTCGACCGCGATCTCGGAAGCCCATCGCTTCGCGGCGACGGCCACGGCACGCACTTCATCATCTCGCCCGCAGACGAGTCCCTCGCCACCGACATCGATCACACAGACGATCCAGACACCGCACCACCGCTGCTGAAAGCGCTCATCGGATTCACAAACACGATGACGCCGGATCACACGCTTCCTCCGATACGGACCGCATTCCGTGACCACAAGACGCTGGAGGACTACGACGATCTCATAGCGGAACACGTGTTCTTCACGCCGGAGGAATTCGGGCTCGCAGATCATCACATCGCGGGTACGTTCGATGAGTTCGGGCAGTTCGCCGGCACGGTGGCGGTCTATCAGCAGCCGCCGGTGTCCCACGTGGTTTCGTGGCCAGACGCGAAAGGCCGTCAGGCGGAGTGCGGCCCGTTCCGCATCAATCTCGCCGTCGTGCAAGGCGAGGCCCGCGCCACGCTCGTCGCACCCGAGGAGTACCAGCGGCTCGTGCGGAAAATGAACATGATCGGGGGCCTCTACATCTACAAGGACGGCGTGCGTGTCTTGCCGTACGGCAATACTGACTACGACTTTCTCAACATTGAGCGCAACCGCACGAAGAGCGCCTATTACTACTACTTCTCGTTCCGGCGCATGTTCGGCGTCATCGAGATCGACCGCATCCACAACCGCGCGTTGAGCGAGAAGGCGGGGCGCGAGGGATTCCGCGAGAGCAAGGCGTACCGTCAGTTTCGCGACATTCTGGAGAATTTCTTTGTCCAGACGGCGGCTGATTTTTTCCGCGACGAAGGCGCACACGCGGACACGTTTCAGCAGACGAAGAAAGAACTGGATCGTGTGTACCGCGCGAAGGCCAGGCGCGAGCAGCAGGTCTTGGTTCGCCGTAAGGCGTTCGCTGAGTCGGTTGCTCGCGTTCTCGGCCGCATCGAAGGTGAAGAGCCGCAGCAACTCACGGCCACTGTCCTGGCGCAGCTGGACCGAAACGTCCGAGCCGCGTCCGCCATCGGCGACCCCGACCGCGCGGCGGCGGCCCTTCTCGACGCAGAAGCGGAAGCGCGGCGCGGCATCCGAAACGTGCGCGAGGAATTCACCGTCCGGAAGCCCCGTGGAGTCACGCCCTCGGCTGCGGTGCGCCGCGACTGGGAAGCGCTTACAGAAGAACTCCGCACGCTCGACCAAGACGTGTTCGGGGCGGCCGAGGCGCAAGTGGATGCCGTGCTCGGCGATGCGATCCGAGCGACGCGATCCGCGGTCGATCGGCGACGACGACTGGAGCGCGCCGTGGCCGAGTCGATCGATCGTGCCAGCCGCGCCACGCGCTCCGAGACACAGCAAACCAAGGAAGCTCTGACCGACGTTGAGAGCCGGGTCGGTCAGCTCACACGTGATGTCCTCTCCACCGTCGACGACGCCGTGAAGCGTGCACAGACGGATCTCGCAAGGCTCGACGTTTCGCCGCTGACGGACGCGGAATTCGCCGCCGAACGTGAGCGCCTCGAAGAACTCGTGGTGTCCACGGCAGAGACGCAGCGGCGCGTCCTCGAGCACGTAGCCGAGCAGTTACGACGCATTACGTGGGACCGCGAAGCAGATGGCGACGTTCTGAGTGCGCTGGACATCGAGGAGTCCCTCGAAGAAGAGGTGGAGGCACTTCGCGAGCGTTCGATGGCCGACTTGGAACTCGCGCAGCTCGGCATGGCCATCGACGTGATCAGCCACGAATTTGAAGGTACGATCAAGACTGTCCGGGGCAGTCTTAAGCGCCTGAAGGCTTGGGCCGACGCAAACAAGGGATTGCGCGAACTGTATGGCAATCTCCGCACGAGCTTCGAGCACCTCGACGGCTATCTCACGCTATTCACCCCCCTCCACCGACGGCTTTACCGCCAGGAAGTGGAGATTACCGGTGGCGCGATCCGTAAGTTTCTCGGAGAACTCTTCGTCGAACGTCTTCAGCGGCACGATGTGACCCTCGAAGCGACGAAAGCGTTTCTCCAGCGCAAGCTCCAAGGTTATCCATCAACGTTCTACCCGGTCTTCGTGAACCTCGTCGACAACGCCATCTTCTGGCTCAAGGACCGTCCGCAGCCACGCCTGATTCGGCTCGACGCTGAAGGCGCTGACCTCCTTATCTCGGATACCGGCCCAGGCGTGTCGAAGCGTGACCGTGAGGTTATTTTTGACCTTGGTTTCACGCGTAAACCGGGTGGCCGCGGCCTCGGCTTGCACATCTCTCGCGACGCACTTGCTCGCGTCGGTTACAACCTCACACTTGACCCTCCCGTGAAGGGACAGGGCGCAGCGTTTCGTATCTCTCCCAGGGAGGAACCCTCCGCATCGTGACTGCCGCCCCAAATACCCTCCTCAGCAAGACTGAGAGCATCGCTCTCGATTTCCTCCATTCAGTCGTCCTCATTGACGATCGTGTTTTCGTTCCGTCGGCGGCCGAGGAGGCGATCGCAACAGAACCTCTGGAGGAGCTGCAAGCGCCTGGGCGACGTGGTGCCGCGCCCGTCGAAGAATCTGACGCGTCCCCGAAGACGGCGGGCACGAGCACAGATCATCCGTTGAATGCAAAGCCACTGATTGATCGATTCGCCGAGCAGGGACTTGTGTGCGCAGTGCTTCGCGCAGACAGTGACGACGACATCAAGCGAACAGGTAAGGCAGCGCAACGCGCGGACATCGTCGTCCTCGACTGGAAGATCAACGCTGTCTACGGCGACACCACGCTTCAACTCATCCGCGACATCGTGGGCAGCGGCGATCGCGACCGGCTTCGGCTCATCGCCATCTACACCGGCGAGAACACTCTGAATGACATCTCCACGCGTGTGCGGGACGAACTCGATGCCATCGTCGGCAACAAGTATCAGCATAAGAAGGACGATCTGTACGCCGTAACCCGTGGCCCGGTAAGGATCGTCGTGTACGCGAAGGCTGACACGATGCTGCCGACGGAGGATGAAAAGCTCCACGACCGCATTACTGGTCCGCACGAACTACCGGATCGTTTGCTTGCTGAGTTTGCCCAGATGACCTCTGGTTTGGTGTCAAACGTGGCGCTCGATGCGCTGGCGCGACTCCGGGCGAGCATGCATCGAATCCTGCTGCGGCTCCACCCCGGCCTCGACGCGGCCTACCTCTGCCATCGCGCGCTCGTAATCCCTCCCGAGGAAGCGGAGGAACACCTCGTGGCGCTTGTGGCCGCTGAAATCGCGGGGATTCTTGAAGAAAGTGGCGTTGGCCGTCACGCGGATGTTGCAGCAATCAGGCTCTGGTTGCAGGACCGCATGGCGGATGGCGCTAACTTCGCTGCTTCGTTTGGTTTCAACGCCGAGGCTGATCCACTCACGGAACTCTGCGCGATTCTCGAACAGGGCATCGGCCATCAGGCGCTGCCAAAGCAACTGGAAGCGCTGAAGAGTCGGAAGCAATCTCGAACGCTCACCGAACGGTTCTGCACGCCCGCGACGGATGCCGTGCGGCGCGATTCCGAATTCGCGATGCTCGTCTCGCTTCGCGAGCGGTACGCGACCCGGCCGCCGTACTTGACCCTGGGCACGATTCTCATGAGTGGAGCGACTGAAAAGCCGTCGTATTGGTTGTGCGTGCAGCCGGCTTGCGACTCGCTGCGCCTTCGCGAAAAACGACCATTTCCGATGCTGCCGCTCGCCGTCGTGTCGGGCGATCAACCCTTTGACGTTATTGTGATGGACGGCGCCGAGGTGGTGAAGCTGAAGGCCTCGGCGAAGCCATATGATCAGCAACTGGCGACGTTCTCACCGGATGCGGCGTCCCATACGGTCAAGCCCACGGTGGACGACAAGGGATCGATGACGTTCAAGGCCGAGGACGGGGTGGTGTATCGATGGATCGGCGAGCTGAAACCCGACCATGCCCAACGCTTTCTGCAGCGTCTCGGCTCCGAGCAGGGGCGTGTCGGCGTCGTGGAATCCGAGTGGATGCAGCGCTCGCGACCGTCGTCTTAGAACCACCTCGGCGGAGTGCGCCGAGAGTGACTCGCACCCGCTCCGCGGCTGCGTCAGGATCGCGAAGAATGTCACGCTCCCACAACCGTAGTACCGTCCACCCGCCATCTTGGAGCAGCGCTGTGACCTCGCGATCGCGTTCGGCGTTGCGTGTCAGCTTCTTAACCCACCACGCCGCGCTGGCGGTCCTAAAGGATGCACGCAACGCCTTCGATCCGCGTTCGATGAGCACGCGCGCGTGCCAGAAATCGCCGTCGACAAATATCGCCAGCCGCTCGCGCGCGAATGTGATATCCGGCTTTCCAGGCAAGTCGGAACGGCACACGCGGAAGCGATAGCCGCCGTGCCAGAGGAGACGCCGTAGCGTCAGCTCCGCTTTCCCGTCTCGAGCCCGGACCGCAGCCATGTTTCGCGAGACCGTCTCACGTGATCGAGGAGAGTGCTTCGGAGGCTTCACCGACGGAAAGCGTACCACTCGCCATTCGGGATAGCCCGACTGTCGTTCTACTAATGGTAGTTTCGCGAAAAGGGGCGGCGGTACACTCTCCAGGGATCCAAAATGACTGTCGCCGAGGAACGGCTACATACCAGTCTCGCCGAGTATCAAGCCCGAGTCCTTCTCACGTGGAGGGGACATGAGAAAGAACTTGTCTTCGAGTTGGCGCGTGCAATAGATGAGGCCGCGTTCGCCGTAACGTTTCCTCCGCCCCGCGAACCAGTGCCACCCGGCTACAGCACGATCTTATTCGGTGCCGCAACCGCGCTTCGGCCGCTGCTGCCCAAGCTCGCCCACGCCCCCTCTGGCGTGCCGTGGTTTCCGACGACCGCTGAATGGTCGCGCGCTGCGGACGGGCATCTCATGAATTGCGGAAGATTTGCGAATCTCCTCCGACTTGCGGCCTTGGAGCGTTACGGCCTGGCAGAGGGAACACTCACGGCCCCGGATCGCCTATTGCTTGAAATCGAGAATTCAAATGTCGAGCGAGAAGACGTTGAAGCATTGCATGCCTTGCGAGAGCTTCCCCATGATCCACTGAATCGCATCATTCCTTCGTCGCGCAAACTCTTACGTCGCATTGACCGGTTCGTCGACGTCGATCGGGAATACTTCATTCGTTACGACGCTGACGATGAACTCATAGAGTACTACCACGGTGTGGCAGCTGAACGTGCGCAGCGGTTTCTTGAAGGCGAGGCACTCCCTCCCGATGCGCGCATTGGGGGCCGCACTTTCGGAGAGTGGCTTGGCGCCGCGATCGCGGCAAGCGGCAGAGTACTCAAGCACATTGCATTTTCGGCTCGCCTCATGGAGCGACACCCGCGCCTCAACCTCCGCGACTTGATTACGATCTTCGTGCGGGATGACGACGCCGCCGCCGTACTTCGAGAATCTGGCGAACCCGAGGAGTATCACGTGGCGCTTTTTGCTGCGATGACGCTCGACGAAAGAAGCGCGACAGACACGACTACTGACCACGAGGTACCGCTGCCGTTCTATGTTGACTACGGGCCTGATTTCGCTCTTCTGCCCTGTTTCGGTGCGCTCCTGAATCCTATCGCTGCAATGGTTCGATTTCTGAAGATGAACTATCGCCACGATTGGGATAAGGCGGTGGCGCGTCGCGAAGAGGTGTTCAGGGCTGATCTCCGGAAGATATTTCCCGAACCGAGATTCCTCGTCGCCCCGGCAGGCAAGCAGCTCTATAGACCGGACGGTACGAGATTGACGGATATCGACGCCATTGTTCTGGATCGAACTTTCGGATCGCTCGCACTCATGCAGCTGAAGTGGCACGATTTGTATGGTCGGTCGCTGAAAGAACGGAACAGCCGACGATTGAACCTGCTGGAAGCAAATAAGTGGGTGCAGCGGGTGGCGGGCTGGGTCGACGGGCGTTCTGCCGCAGCAATCATTCCTTCGATCATCGAGCGCGAGCCCGCGAGCGCTGATCGCCCCCCGTGCCTATTTGTCGTGACCCGTTACGCGGCGCAGTTCGCGCGCAACGATCCGTATGATCTCGCCGCGGCATGGATGGGATGGGCCGATATGGTGAGGGCCGCGCTCGACCACCCTGAAACGGATATCCTCAGCGCGCTCTTCGAGACGTTTCGTGGCGGTCGTCGTACCAAGGCAGTGCCACGCGAGACGGAGGCGGCTACGTACGCGTTACCTTCTCTCACCGTCGAAGTGCGAGCCGGATAGCGGCGACGACAGAGGCGAGCCGTGACAGCCTGAGACGCGCGATCTACGATGTCTGGGATGACATCGTCCGACGACGCTCAACCCGATTGGCGCATGTACGAACGAGTCGTGGCCGCCATCGAAGCGGAGAACGCGGACATGGACACAACCGTTTCTCCGAACGTGCGGATCGAGGGGACGATCAGTAAGGTTCGCCGACAGATCGATGTGCTCATCGAGGCGCGATGGCCTGACGATCGGCGTCGTCGAATTATTGTAGATGCAAAGCACCGTGGTCGGCGCATAGACGTCAAGGACGTCGAGAGCTTCGGCGGGATGATGGAGGACTGCGGTGCAGAACACGGCATACTTGTCGCGCTCAACGGATTCACGCCCGCAGCCGAGCGACGAGCCCAAGACCGCGTGACGCTGCGCCTTCTGGACGCTGAGGATGTCGAAGATGCGATGTCGTGGGCTGTCTTTGAGGATTGCGTCGGCCGGTGCACGTCGCGTCGATCAAAAAGACCTGGCTTCGTCACGTGGGATGCGCAGCCTCCGCTCGGTGTCGGCGGTGCATGGGCGATCGTCTGGAGTGGTAAATGCGACGTCTGCCACCAGTTCCACGTCTGGTGCTGGTCGTGCGGAGAAGTCTTTGCGGTTGCCAACGGTCGGCGCCGCCGGTGCGGTTGCGATTTCCGGTGGGTGGTGTCGCCCCTCCGAGGCGCGGACGGAAAAGTTGATGAATATGTTCTCGAGCTCATGACCGACGAAGGCACAATTGAACTGGACCATATCAGCACGCGCTAATGGTGAAGTCACAGCTTAGAGTCTCAGAATTTGCTGCTCGCGCTCACGCACCGTGTTATGGCCGTACCCGCCCATACTCGCATGCGATGTCAGGACCGACCTTCATAATCAGCGATGAGGTCGATCCTACGTTTATGGCGTCCACCTTCGAAACGTGTCTCAATCCAGGTACTCAAAATTTCCAGTGCGAATTCTGCGGCGACAATGCGAGCACCGACGCCGAGAACATTCGCGTCATTATCACGACGCGCAAGTCGCGCAAAGTAGGGATCATTGCAGAGTGCAGCGCGTACGCCACGCACCTTGTTCGCGACCATCTGTTCGCCCTGCCCACTGCCGCCCAAAACGATTCCCCAGGCCGCATCACCGCTGGCCACACGTTCCGCGACCGCTATACAAAATGGCGGGTAGTCTGTCGTCTCGGGCGTCATCGTCCCGACGTCAATGACATCAAAACCTCTTTTCGCGAGTTCAGCCGCGAATACCGATTTCAGTTGGAATCCCGCGTGATCAGAGCCGATCGCGACGCGTATGGTCATGTGTCTCCTCTTTTTCCAGCAGCGGTGGCGAAGCAGCGGTAGTACGCTTCTGGAGGCAGCGCCACGATATTCGCCATCACGACGAGCCAGCCCCAGACGAAATACTCCCAGCCATCTTCGAGTATGAGATTGCTACTCGACGCTTGGCTCTTCACGGTCTGCCAGAAGGTTGGCTCGTTCTGTGGCAGGAAGCGATAATTGAATTCCCACACGGTTGCGTCGGGCGGGAAGGTACACGCCGGAGTAATAGGATTGCCAGGTCGATCTTTTCCCAAGCCAGTTGCATTCGCGATAAGCGCGCCACGACCGACCTCCAAGACGAGGGAGTCGGAAGGAGACGTTACGTGCCGGATCTCAATCGGTACAACCGAACTCCACGCGCGCACACGGGTGCGCAGATCGCGACACCGATTTTCGTCTATTTCTGTGATGATCACCCCCGCGCATTCAAGTTCGCTCGTGACACTCAGCGTGTTCGCGACGGCAATACCTGCACCGCCACCGCCCATGATAAGCGCGAGATGCGTTCCATTAGCCCACCGCTCGCTTCCGAGCAACCGAGGCAAGATATGGGTGGTTGAGACGGCGTCGTTGGCATCGCCGATGAGGCGCCCATTCCGCCAGTACACCATCCCTACTTCGCCAAGTTTTCGCGCGACCGGCGTGATCTCGTCGAACAGGTCCGCCGCGGCATCGAACACCGCGGCCTTATGCGCCGTGATTAATGAGCCGCCAATGCGCGGATACTGGTCGCGCAAGTACATTATAAAACGTCGGTACGTTTCTGGGGCCGCACCAACGGCAAGGTTATGTCCTTCCAAGACCAACGGCCGCTCAAGGCACTCCGCCCAGTCGTGAAATACTTTGTGCACGGACGATTGATCCGTGGTAACACCCAGGAAGGCTAAACCGATGCTGTCAGGTCGTTCCATCTTTGTGTTCGCGCTCGTAATCGTCCCACCGCCGCTCGATGTCGTTGTGCTGGTCGTAAAGACCGAATCCCAACTCTAGCAGGCGCACGCGGTCCATCGACGCCTTCGTGCGATGCCACACGCCCCGTGGCACGAGAACATAATCACCTTTTTCAAGGATGAGCGACTTCACGCGTTCGTCGTATTCGCTTGCGTTACGATCCAGGTCCTCGGCGCTGATATCAAGACCGATATTGTCGTCAAGCGCAACGAACAGCTCATCCCGGCAGAGGTGCCGCTGAAAACTCAAGCGCCTTTGTGCTTCGATCGTCAGAAGCCGGACGGATGTGATCTCCTGGTCGGCCAGAATCTCGATCGTTCCCCACGGCCGTCGCTCGATTCGCACTTCGCGTCCTTCGCCGTCGACCGCGCCCACGAACTTTCGGGAGAACGAAGCGGTCGTCTGAGTCACGCCCCACGGAAAGAAAATCTCATAGCGATCCGTGACGGTTTGGTGGAGGATTGTGTCCGATGTTCGCGCGGCCCGCGCCGGCTGCCGTTCGGCGAGCTGCTGCGATATAACGAGAACGCCGACGTGAACATCGATGTTCGGATACTGGTCTCGGATCGCATCGCGCGCGAGCTTGAGTGTGTTTCCTGAAAATGTGATCGAGTCCAGGATTAGAGCTGTATCGACTTCTGTCATATCTAAGGTGCTGAGATCGGTCTCAACAGAGCGCTTGTGCGTCCGCGAGCCTCCCTTACCTTGTATGCGGATGGTGGCGGTCGGCATCTCCATCTTCTCGTCTCTCATGATCGGCAACATTCGCCGCTGCAGCTCCACACCGCCTGGTGCGCTGGGGTCTTCGATGAAGAGGACAATTTGCGGTTTGAGTTTCTTCACTTGCAGCGTGAAGAGACGAACGAGTTCTGTAATGCGCGTGTAGTTGATGTACCCGATCCCGGTGGCTTCCTTCTCGATGATCGAACTTTCGGCCAGTTGGAGCTGCTCCCGTCGTTCGGTGACGAGCAGTACCTGAACTGCCAGGTCGAGCTGCGTGAAGAAGTTGTCAAAGCTGCCGATCTTTACGTCTTCACCGTCGGCGATAACGCCTTTCTGGGTCCCGGTGACGATCTTCGCTTGAGCGGACCGCAGTATTTGGTCGATGGTGGCCAATTCGGACGAATCGTATCGGACGTAATACAACGTACCCGTGACGCGCTTCGCTCCCAGAAGCGCCGTAAGGATGTCCGCATCCCGTGCCGACTGGCCGACCACAAACGTCGTTCCCGATAAGCAGTCGCGGACGGCTTGCCCGATCTTGTCGTCGAAACTCCGCGTCTCGTCATCCCCAAGCATCAAGACGCCAGATTGGATGTCGCCGTGAAGTTTGACGACGGTCGGATGGCCCTCTCGGTGTCGGGACGCCAACGAGGCGGCGATCACGTCGTCAGGCACCTCGCCGCGAATGAGAATCTTCACGTCATCGATGGAGAGCACTCGAAAGAGTGCTTTCTCGAGCAGTGTGTCCCAATTCGTTGTCAGGATTGTCGTAACAAATCGGTCTTTGACCAGCTGCGCAAGATGGCTGTAACCAATGGACGGCAGTCGGTGCTTGAGATGCTTCTGAAAGATCTTCTGGCGCATACCATATGGATTGCGCCAATCATGCAGATATTCGATGAGCGCGAGTTCCGGCTCGGTTTCAGTCGTGTCGAGAGACAGCGTGCTGCAGAGTTCTTTGGCGAGACTCCCCCACGTCAGTATTTGCGACGCGACTGACGCGCCAGCACCTAGCAAGACCGTTGCGCCGGGTCCGGTGCCGGTCTGGAGAGCGATCAACTCGCCCGCAAGTTGCTGGATCCGCACCGCTTCGGTTTGTGTTCTCTGCCGCGCCATGCGTCGTCCTCAGTTGATCTCGACCGTCGTGCCCGTTGAATAAGATTGGTGGATCGCTTCTAAAATCGCCAGACCGCTGCAGGCGTCGGTCGTCGTCGTTGCAATGGATGTCGCACCCTCAAGGAACCGCACGAAATCCTTAATCTCTTCTCCGTACGGATTGACGATCTCAAACTGCTCCTCGCGGACGCCTTCACCATCAGTGACCGTAAGAGACGAAAGCGAAGCCTCACTGAATAGGCGCGGCGCCACCACCGTGGACTGTTCAAAGTCCAACACGAGATCGTTGCGGGGATGGCGAATCGATTGCGACGTACTTACCTCGACTAACGTTTCGCCACATAGAATTAGGGCCGCGACGCTGTCGAAGACCTCCGCAAAACGCCCACCAGAGGCCAGCGCCGTGATCCGGCGTGCCGGTGGCAGCAAATACTGCATGAGGTCAATTGTGTGGATCCCGGCATCGAAGAATGCATTCGGTCCACCCTTGCTCGGATCCAGCTTCCACGTAGCGTTCGTGGCAGCCTCGTTCAACCAAAAGGCCCACTGCATCGATGCGCGACGCAGCCGTCCTGGTTCGGCGTCGCCGATGATCTTGCGCAGAGCCGCGACGCCGGGTTGGTGCCGGAGGTGGTGCGCGACTCGTACAGGAACTCTGGCCTTCACAACGGCGGCGTCGATCGCGATTGCATCTTTCAACGTGAGCGCCAATGGCTTCTCGCAGAGGACAGGGATTTCGCGATCTAGACAGAGCTGAATCTGCTCTCGATGCAGGTGCGGAGGCGATCCGATGAACACGAAGTCGGGCTTGACGCGATCGAGTAGCACCCCAGCGTCGGTCGAGTATTCGGGGACGCCATGCTCTTTCGCGAGAGCCGCGAGCTTGCTCTCGTCGCGACCATGAACCCCCACCACGTCGCAGATCTTGGCGTCCCGAATTGCCGGCATCGTGCGCTTTCGGGCAGTTCCGGTGGCTGAAATGATCGCAAGACGTTTTCGCTTCATTTGCTCCTCATACAAATAACGAGATGAGTGCGAGCATACCGGTTCGGAAGCGGACTGACAAAACGAGGTCTAGGCTGCCGCGAGTGCGCACAATCAACCGACACAAATTTATCGCGTGGATGCTGAACCCTACGCCTTAGGAGTGATGTAACTCGTGACTTCCCTACCCCTCTTCAGACGAAAGATTGATTAGCTGGAAGGCCGTTCCGGTTGAGCGGCAGGCCACGAGGACAGCGGGTGCACATTTATTGTTAGGTCTGATGCTGCGGACGATCGAACAGGCAATCGCCGAATCGCAGTCTGCGTTGGAAGCGAGGCGATAACTCGATAGACAGAATGCGCTCCACCGATCCTTCCCACGGTACTGAAGAGAGGTCACAAGGCGACGACCTTGCGACTTCAAGTCGCGTCTCAGCACTCGCGAAGCGCTTTCATTCGCCACAAATCCGCGCTCGCCATGAGCTGATAAGGTTGTGGCCCTGGAGGTCACTAAACTTCGCGAACCCGCAACGCCCGTCATTCGAAGGCGAGCTTTTGAAGGTTCGCGTGCCGATCCTTCGCGAAGACCTTCGTGTAAAGCAGCGTCGTCTCGATGTGACTGTGCCCTGCGAGGTCCCGCGCGACGTAGAGCGGAACCTCGGATCGCAGGAGGTGCGTCACGAACGAGTGCCGGAGCATGTGGGGCGAAAAGTGGACGCCGGATGCCCTGACGAGCGTCTGCACGATAACGGCGAGCGTCGCTGTCCCCATCGCGCCCGTGGCTCGCGTGGATGAGAAGAACTCCGGCGCTTCGTCCGTGACGCGCCGCCGAGCGCGTTCTTTCAGGTACGCCGCCAGAAGCCGCGCGAGATCGGCATGGATCGGGACGAATCGCTGCTTGCCGCCCCAGCGCCCTTTCCCCTGCTCGACATGGATCTCTCCCGTCTGGAAGTTCACGTCGCGGATGAGGAGCGCGAGCGCTTCGCCGCGTCGAAGCCCCGCGTAGAGCATGACGCCAATCACCGCGCCCGCGCGCGCCCGCAGGAACGCGTCCCAGCGCCGGTAGTTCGCCGCCGCGAGAAGAATCCGTGCGCAGTCCTCGTGGGCGAGCGCCTTCGGATCAGGCGGCTGAAACCCGGGCGCCTTCTGCGTCCGGTAGGGGTTCGGCGCGCCGTCCCGTTTCTCTCGGTCGTTGAAGAACGTCCGAAGTCCACGCCAGTACGCGTTCGCCGCGATCGGTGAGACGCCCCGGCGAAGGTTCCAGTCCGTGAAACCCTCCAAGTCCTGCATGCGCGACGCGATGCCCTCCGCGGAGTCTTCGCCCGAATCCTCGAGGTAGCGCCGGTAGACGCGAAAGGCATGCGCGTACCACCCGAGCGTGCTCGGACGACGCTGCGCTTCCACGCGCCGCAGAAACGCGCGGAACTCCTGCGCAAGCTGCTCGACCGCGCGCGTGGCCTCCTCGGTCAACATCGACGCTCGGAGCGGCACGATGTGCGGTGTGCGCGTTCGTCCTGGAGGCGTGAGCCCGGAGGCTGACGATCCCTCGGAGGGCTCCAGGGCTGATGATTGGACAATCTGCCTGTTCGGCATGGCGGTGGTGGTGAAGAGATGGCGTGGGAGAGCCCTTCTTCACCGAGACCCGCCCGCGAATTCAGCGTGCCCCACGCTGATGCACTCCGGCGGGTGCCGGATGTCAGCGTGGATCGAGGATTCTGGCGTCTGGAAGCCGCTGCGAGCGGGAGACGGGAATCGAACCCGCATCTTGAGCTTGGAAGGCCGCGTCAGTGCGTCATACCGCCGAACTTGGCGTACAGACGCCGTTCGCGCTCCCTACTCGGCATTCACGCTGCTCCAGCGTGCGCGCTTCGCATACCTCGATCAGTCGAAGAAGAACTGAAAGAACAACTGACTTCGTTGTAGCAAGGTCTCAAGCGACGATCAAGGTCGGCGATGCTGTAATCAGAAACGGGCCTGGCCGTGCTCCGCGTGCAAAGCACCGCCGGCCGATAGTCTCGTCGTTACTCCTCCAAGCGGAGTTGTTCGGCTGCGCGCCGCGGCTCTTCGGCTTCGACATGCGAGTACCGCAACAGCATTCGCAGGTCGGCGTGCCCCATCAACTCCATCGCGATGCGATCCGGAATACCTGACTGCCGAAGAAGCGTCGCGTACGAATGTCGGAGCATGTGCGGCGCGACCTCGATGCCGCTCTCGCGCGAGATAATTGTACAGAGCCTCGTGATGGTTCCAGTCGAGAGCGGCGCGTTTCGCTCGGAGGTCAGAAGCTCGGGATGCCGACGTGGCGGCAACTCGCGCAGAAACTCGATGTACTCCCCCATCAGCACGCGCAGTTGCGGCGGCATGTGCGCCATTCGCGTCCGTCCGCCATCCCGCCCTTTCGTCCCGCGCAGCAGGAGCGCGCCCGTCGCGACCGTGACGTCTCCGCGGCGAAGTCGAATCACCTCGCCTCGCCGAAGACCAGCGAGCAGCATGAGCCCAATGATGACGGTGTTGCGGGACCGCTCGAACTCCGAGCGCCACAGGCGGTTTCGCACGAATCGCCACACCTCCTCCGCGGCCTCGCGCGTGAGAAACGAGACGCTCGGCCGTCCGGCCTTCGGTGCATCCACGAACCGAAGCGGGTTCACAGTTCCACTCGCGCGTGTTAGCCACCGGAACGAGGCCATGAGTCCACGCCAGGTCGTATTGATGCCGCCGCGCTGCATGCCCCGCACGCGCATCGCAATAATCCAATCTTCCAGCACCGTGACTTGGCCACGCAGGTCGCCGCGAAGGAATCGGCGACGCCCTTCGTGCGCGGCGAGGAACCGTCGGAAGCTCTTGTAGGAGGCGTGCGCCCACGCAGCAGTCATCGGGCTGATTGACTGCAACTCCTCCCGCCGGTCGATCGCCGCGCGCACCGCGGCGTCGAGATGTTCGAGCGACGGATATTGAAGTGGCGCGAGCGGCACATCGTGTGACCTGCCGTAGCCCACGAGATGCGCGCCGCGCATCTCCGCCTGCGCGAGGACCGCGGGCGGCATCCGAGGAGCCTGCGGTGTTCGATCTACCGGCTTACACATCCACGAACGTGGGCACGACCGGGCGGCGAGATGGCGATGGCATCCGCACCTGAATGCGCCGCGCCTTGAATCGCCGCCGCTTGATGAGCCAGTAGCAGGATCCGACCGGCAGATTCGCGAGCTCGCGCGTGCGCGTGGCGATCTCCTCGGCCGGCGTGAGCAGCGGGTCGCGGAGGTCGTCGTACGGCCGCACGGGCTCGCGCCGGATCGTACCGAGCGGCTCGAGGAGCTCCGGCGCGAGCGAGCGCGCTTCGTCGAACGGCATCTGGAAGAAGAACTGGCGCGCCGTGTTCCCGAGAAGGTGCGGCCGAGCGCGCGGCGGGAAGAGCGACAAACCCTGCGCGGCAAGCGTGAGGTACACGTGGTACTTGCGTGCGGCGACGAGGAGATCTTCTAACCCGCTCTCCGGCGCCGCGAGGTTGTGCGCTTCGTCGAGGATGATCGAGAAGGGTTCGCGCTCGTGCGCCTCCAGCCGTTCACGCCGGAGCGCCGCGAGTTGGAGCGCGTTCACGAGGAAGCGCCCGAGCACGTCCGCGGTCGGGCCAAGGTTCCCACGCGCGAGGTTCACGAGCACGGTCGTGCGGCTGTCTATCGCGGCGAAGAGGTCGAACGTGGATGTCGGCCGGCCGAAGAACCGCTGCACGGCGAAGGAGCCGAGGAAGGGATCGAGCTTGTTCAGGACCGCCGAGACGTACATCTCCTCGCGCGCGCCGAAGCGGTGCGCGAAGTAGTGCTGCGACTCGGGGCTCGCGGTCGCGAGGATGTTTCGCCGCACGGTCGGGATTAGCAGGAATGCCTTCAAGTCCACCAGGGTCGCCGGTACACGGCTCTCGATCAGCGCGCGGAGTGTCGCCCGGATGATCTCCTCGACCTTCACACCCCACGCCCACGATGCCGCGGTCTCCGAGGCGTACAGACGCCGCAGGACGCCCACGAGGAGATCCACCTGTCGCGAGGTCTCGACATCCGGGAGCGACGCAAGCGGGTTCCATGCGGGAAGCGTGTCCGGCCGTGTGAAGTCGAGCACCGTCATTCGCAGCACGCCGCGTTCTTCCGCGAATGCGGCTGTTCGCGCGAACAGGTCGCCGTGCAGATCGAGGAGCGCGAGACCTTGTCCGTTTTGGAAGTGCGCGCGCACCATCTGCTCCAGGAGCGACGACTTGCCAGATCCCGTCGCGCCGAGCACCAGCGTGTGCTGCCGAAGATCGTCCGGCGTGAGCCAACACACGACGTCCGCGCCGTCCGGTCCTGCGTAGGTCGCGAAGGGCAGGCCGAGCCCGTGCCGTCGAAGTTGCTCGTGCAGGAAGCGGTCGCGCGCGAGATAGAAGTCACGGAGGCCTTGGAGCGTGCGCGTCCGCGTGGTCTGGTGGCGGAGCGCAATCCTCATGCGCCGGGGCGAGTACGCAGAACGAGAAGGAGCGTACCGATCGCCGCCGCGACGAGCGCCGCGAGCGCGAACCAGATCCACCGCTGTGCGGTGTCACCCATCCGCCGCCGCCGCAGCCACCGCCGCGAAGCGGGGGTGAGCGGCGGCGGGTCCAGGACGAGAAGCGATTCGGTCACCGGATCGAACCGAGTCAGGCCGAAGCGGCGAAGCTGCCGGAGGTGCCATCGCGCATGCAGCGGCGTCACGAGTGCGGCCTCCCGTGCGAGTGCCGCGATCTCAAGCGTCGCGGGCGCGCTCATGCCGTCGCGGCGCAGGAGGTAGAGGTACGCGACGAACGCCCGTCGCCCAAGGCGCGGGAGCACATGGATGAACCAGTGCGTTGGAAGCTCGGAGCGGAGCGGAAGGCCCGGCGGATGGATGTCCGTCCACGTCGGCGGTGCTACTTCCGGCAACTCGACCTCCACCGTGCCGTTCGTTTGGTCGTACACGAGGCTTCCGGCCGCGACGAGCTGATCGAGCCACGAGCGGATACGGCGCGGCGATACGCTCGTGATCCAGGCGAGATCGTGCATGCGGATGCCGCCCCCGCTTCGCTGTCGGAGCGCGCGAATCGTAAGGAGGAGGAGCGCGGCATCTCGGCCCACGCGCGCGACCATGCGGAAGAACTCCGCGAGATCGACGTGAAGCACCGTCATGCCGTCCGGCGGCGTTCCATGCGCGCGCAGGATGCGGACGGAGACGGAGTCAGGCTGCTGCATGCACGCGGGGTGGGGAAAGATGAAGGACCGGTGCCGTGCGGGAAGCATCGTTCGCGGTTTCGTTAGGCAGTGCCCGCCCGCTTGTGAGGAGCGCGGGCTTTCGGATCGCCGCGCGCGCATCAAGGAGCGCGCGGACGCGCTTCGACGCAAACTCGGCGCGCTCAACGATGAGAAGCGGCGCGGCGAGCGCAGTCTCTCGCAGCGATGCGCTCACCGTCGCATTTCCCGCGAGCACCACCGACCTTTGCCCGAGGTCAGACTGCGGCGCAGGAAATGGGTCACGAATCCGCGGAGTTCGCCGCGTACCTTCACGTCGAGCGCGTGCAGATCCTCGTCCACCTCTCGCGCGCGCTCGGGCGCGGCGTCCAGTCGCCCCGCGCGGGCGAGCGCGAGTTCATGTTCGAGAAAGTGGAGGACAAGATCGCGGACCTGCGCGTTCGTTCCGAACGCCCGGAGGATCGCGCCGAGCACGTCGCGTGAGGGCGCATGCGTTCCGGCGCGGAGTCGATTCAGCATGGCGACGCTCACGCCGAGGGCTTCCGCGAGATCGCACATGCGCCACTTCGCGCGGCGCGCGAGCTGCTCGATTTCGCGGATGACGAGGACGGGTCGGGGCACGAGGCGGGAGGAAAGGAGCGCTAAGGGTGCCGTGAGTCACCCCATCCGAGCGACCGCGACCCGCGCGAAGATGCACGTCGTGCGCATGATGGTCGGCTTCGGGAAGCCATCGCGGCGTGACGGTGCGTGCGAGTGGGAATGTGCGACCGGCGAAGGACCGCCGCGCAGCTCACTACCATGTGGAAGTCGATCTTTTTCTTTCACGGTATGCCGCCGTCGCGCGATCCGCCAGACGCAGCTTCGGACACACGCGACGACGAGCACCTACGCGCGCGTGATCGCGCCCCGCTCGAAAGCCGCGAATCGCATCTGGACGCGGCGGAGGTTGCAGCCTCCCTTTCGTCTATGCCGCCCACACCGCGAAAGGAGATTCGTCGTCAGATTCGACGACAAGATTCGACCCTTTCGCCGCGGGATCGTGCCGTGCTCCTAGCGCTCGCCCGCTGCCGCATCCTCTCCTTTGATCAGCTCCGCCGCGCGGTCTTTCTGGGACTTTCGCCGCAGCGAGTCGGCCAACGACTCCATGCGCTCGCCGCACAGGGGTGGCTGCACATATGGGAGGACGTCTCGCGGATCGGCGGCCGCCCGCGCTACGCGCTCCCGACCAGGCGTGCGCTGGCGCTCGGGATCGAAGCGCTTCGCGCCGAAAGCATCGGACAGGCGAGCGACCGGCTCGTGTCTCTCATGCTCCGCGGTCGTTCGCGACGTCCGCTCGTCCTTTCGCCGCGCGTCACGCCGGCATTCCTCGCGCATCAACGCGAATGCAACGACCTGCTCCTCTCATATGCGCGGATTCCGAGCATGCGCCTCCTCTGGTCCACGAGCTTCGATCGACCGTTCCCGCTCCACGCGCATGGCGTCTCGCTTCCACAGCCGGACTACGTGCTGCTCCTCGAGCGCGCCGGTACTTCCGCGCTCATCTTCGGCGAGCACGATCGCGGACACGAATCGCTCGCGCACTTCCGCCGCACGAAGGCCGAACGCTATGCGGCGCTCGCGGCGCGGCCGGAACTCACGATGCAGCTCTTCGGGTTCGCGCGCTTCATGGTGTGGGTGACCGTCCTCGATGCGCGCGCGGGCGCGCCGCTTCGACGGATGCAGACGCTCGCGCGTATTGCCCGCGACGCCGCGGCATCGGATGTCCTCGCGTTCACAATCGCCGGTTGGGCAGTCGCCTCGCCCGAGGCAGCGATCTGGTTCTGCGATGGAGCAGCGCCGGAATCCGGAACGGTCGCGGAGGCGAGAACACACCCGCTTCTCCGATCGGTGCCGACGCATCCACTGTTGCCGGCAAATAGGATCGCATCGCCAAACGACATGCGCACGCCGTGCGTCCGCCCGTCTCCAGCGTGCGGGTCGAGCGATTCCGCCGTGGTTCACTGACGCCCTCCCGGCCTGCTCCTTCACATCCCGGCTCCCCGCCTTCCCGCGAGAACGCTCTCGTGCGGCCGATCCAGCTCGTCCGGCACGCCGTCGATCACGCGCTCGCTTTCATGCGGAGCACCGATCGACCGTGCAGTGCCGCGCAGTGCTCCTGCGTCGGCCGCCCGAGGGTGCGCTCGCGGGTGTGGTGGAGAGAAGACGTGCGCCCCCTGAAATCAACGACGAGGTGGTGTCATGTCCGAAATTGTCGCGTTCAAGAGTGGGAAGGATCTCGCCCCGGAAGAGGATCGCACGGCGGAGGAGGATGCGGTCGCGTGCGTCGATTGTGGAACTAGCGCAAGCGACGAGCGCGCATACATCGAAGGGTGGCAGTTCGATCCGCCGGTCTGCCCGCAGTGCTTGCGGTGGGTCGCGAACGATGCGTGCTGTCAGACCGCCGCGGAGGTGCGCGATGCTCACCGTTGAACGGTATCGCCGCACGCGCTTCTGGGGACTGTACGAGGCCGGCCAACTGCTCTGCGTCACGGTGTACAAGAAGGGCGCGGCGGCGGTGAAGACGCGCATCGAGCGCGGCACGCCCGCGCCTCCGCTACCGTCGCCGCCGAGCATCGAAATGTCGCCCGAACGTCGCTCGGCCGGTCGCCGAACTCGCGGTCGGCGCGCCTAGTACGCGCCTAGTCGCGACGATTCGGGACGAGAGCGGATAGAATCACTGTTCGTAAGTGCTTGAAAACAGGAGGTGGCTCCAGATGTCCCGCGATTCCGGGGCGCATGGGGTTCAGGTGGTCGGGGGTTCAAATCCCCCCTGCCCGACCAAACTTCCGACCCCACCTGAAGCGCGTCCTCGCAACATTCCGGTTCACCTGACGATCGATGCGGGACGAACTGCGACCATCGACGTCGATTGGGCACTCGAGGCAACGGTGCCTGCGCCAAAATCATTGCGGCATCGCGTCACGTTCGAGCCGCATCCGCCGCTGCGGCTGATGACGGACGCCGGAGCTGGCGCGAAACGGCCTCGCGCTCGGCAACAGCCATGCGGCGATTTACCCGTTCCCCGACTCGCAGGTGCTCGCCGTTGCAGACGGCGTGATCGCAACGGCCGTCGATGGCGATGCCCCTGCCGTTCAGGAATGCAACGGTGTCGGATGGCCGCTACGCGTTCTCATCTGCAGCCGCGATCGATCCACGTCCGCGCCGGCGCCGTCATCGGCCTGCTCGGCAAACTCCGGCAACAGCGTCGGGTCCTCGGCAGGAAGAAGCGTTCGGGCCCAAGGCGAAGAGCACAGAAACGGCTGGCACTCGAGGACGCCGTGATGGCGTTTCCGGAACATCGCCCGCGGTAGGGAAAGCCGCTGCCGCGTCACTCCTTTCCTGAGGGGGGAGCCCATGGCATCACGACAGGGGAAGAAGGCCGCTCGACGCGCTGCGCCGAGGTTACGCGTCGCCGCCGCCAGTACGGCGGAGGAGCATCCGGCGCCGACGATCACGCTTGCGGGCGCCGAAGCGAGCACGCCCAAGCTCGACGCGATGCCTGATCCGCTCGACTTTCGCGATCAGATGTTCTCGCCGACGCTGGTCGAAGTCCCGCGCCGGATCTCGCTCGGCGCATACCGCGAGGTCGGCGTGCCAGTCCTCAACCAGGGAAGCGAAGGCGCATGCACCGGGTTCGGCCTCGCCACCGTCGCGCATTACCTCCTGCTGCGCCGCACCGCGGACACCGATAGGGTCAAGGTCAGCTCCCGCATGATGTACGAAATGGCCAAGCGCTACGACGAATGGCCGGGCGAGAACTACAGCGGCTCCAGCGCGCGCGGCGCGATGAAAGGGTGGCACAAGCACGGCGTCTGCAGCGAAGACCTCTGGCCTTACGACCCGAAGAATCCGGATCGCCGCTTCACGACCGAACGCGCCGGCGAGGCCACGAATCGGCCGCTCGGCGCGTACTACCGCGTCAATCACAAAGACCTGATCGCCATGCACTCCGCGATCGCGGAAGTAGGCATTTTGTACGCCACCGGAATGGTGCACACCGGCTGGAACAACCTCGACGATGAAGGCGTGATCAAGTTTCCGGGCGATCGACTGGGCGGACACGCGTTCGCCATCGTTGCGTACGACGACCGCGGCTTCTGGATTCAGAACTCGTGGGGACCGACGTGGGGCAACGGCGGTTTCGCGCTCATCACCTACGACGACTGGCTCGCGAACAGCACCGACGTCTGGGTGGCCCGCCTCGGCGCACCGGTCAAGCTGCGTTTCCCCGCGGCCATCGCCACCGCGATCTCGAGCATCGCACAATCGTCCGACACCTACGCTTTCTGCGATCTGCGTCCGCACATCGTCAGCCTCGGCAACGACGGCAAGTTCCGCACGAGCGGAACGTTCGGAACCGACCAGGAGGACGTCGCGGACATCCTGGCCAAGGACTATCCGAAGATCACGGACGGGTGGACGAAGAAGCGCATTCTCCTCTACGCGCATGGTGGCCTCGTCGGCGAGAGCGGCGCGATCCAGCGCGTTGCCGAATATCGCGCAGCGCTCCTCAAGAACGAGGTGTATCCGCTCAGCTTCATCTGGAAGACTGACTTCTGGTCGACGCTCAAGAACGTGCTTGACGACGCGTCGAGCCGGCGCCGGCCGGAAGGATTCATCGACAGCGCGAAAGACTTTCTCCTCGACCGCCTCGACGACGCACTCGAGCCGCTGGCGCGATCGCTCACCGGCAAGCTGCAGTGGGACGAGATGAAGGAGAACGCGCTCCGCGCCACGACCACGAAAGACGGCGGCCTGGGAATCACTGCCAAGCTGCTCGCGCAACTCGTTGCGAAAGCGAGCGCGAAAGACAAGCCGCAAATTCACATGGTCGCGCACAGCGCCGGCTCGATTCTCTTCGCGCCGCTCGTCCAAATCCTCACGGGCCTTGGCCTCAAGATCGCGAGCGTCACACTGTGGGCGCCTGCGCTGACGGTTGACCTCTTCAAACAGACCTACGTGCCCGCGATCCAGTCAAACGGAATCGAGCGATTCACACTGTTCACGCTCACCGAGCAGGCGGAGCAGGACGATCACTGCGCGAACATCTACCACAAGTCCCTGCTGTACCTCGTGAGCAACGCCTTCGAGAGCCGCGTACGCATCCCCATGTTCCGCGACGGCGAGCCGATTCTGGGCATGGAGAAGTTCATCAAAAACGATCAGGAGCTGCTGAAGCTCTTCAAACGCGCCAACACGGAGTGGATCAAGTCTCCCAACGCGCGCAGCGGTACGAGCAGTCACTCGACGTCGAGCTCGCACGGCGGATTCGATGACGACGGCCCGACGGTCCGCTCGACACTGAACCGCATCGTCGGCGGCGCGCAGAAATCGACTGCGTTGCGCTTCCCGCGTACGGCGGCGGCGATGCGCGACACGCGCGCGCAGCTTGCGCGCGGAGGGACGTGATTTATGGAGTGCGGAGGCGCCAGCCTCCGCCTTCGCGACAGCTAGCGCTGCCGCGTGGGAAAGCGGCGACTGACGTCGCCGCACTCCATCAAACGCAGCACGTCTTCGGCTGTATCCACATCGTCCGGCATGGCGAACGGGATGGTGACGATGTCGCGATCGAGATGGCGGATCAGCTCGCGCGCGCCGACGTCGCCGTCGAGCGTTTTCAGCGCCGGAAAGAGCTCGGCGTGGAAGAGCGCCGGGACGCCGGGGCCTTCGGGATAGCGCGATGCGACGACGGGCGCGCGCGTGGTGCGGTATGCATCGAGCAGGCGGCGCAGGACATCACTCGTGACGCCCGGTTGATCGCAGAGCATCAGGATGAGCGTCTCGGCGGGGCGCTCGCGGCGTTCGATGGCCTCGATCGCGGCGCGGATCGACGAGGCCATTCCTTCTCTCCATGCTTCGTTGACGACGAAGTCGATGGGAAGACCTTCGAGCGCGGTGCGAACGCGAGGGATCTCGGCGCCGACGACGACGTGCACGGAGGCGGTACGCGCCGCGAGTGCAGTCTCGGCAGCGCGGCGCACGAGCGACTGGCCGGCGATCTCCACGAGCTGTTTCGCACGGCCGAGCCGGCGCGAACCGCCGGCCGCGAGGATCACCACCGCGCTTTCATCCGAGCCGTCGTGAATGCGTCCGTTGCGTTTGCGCAGCGGCGTCGCGGTCGTGCGACGGAGTTGCGCCTGGATCTCCGCGACGATCGAGAGCGCGATCTCGGATGGCGCGTCGGAGCCGAGGTCGAGACCGGCGGGAGCATGCAGCGAGGCGGCCAGTGCATCGGAGCCGGCTTCGGCGACGAGCCGCTGTGCGCGTTCGCGCGACCCGACCAGGCCAAGATAGTCGAGTTTCTGTGAACCAAGTTGCCGGAGCAGTTCCAGATCGCGCATGTAGTGATGCGTCATCACTACCGCGGCCGATGGTGATGGATACGCGAAGCGCGCCGGCAATTGTTCGATCGGTGCGATCTCGGTTGCGTCGGCAGATGCAAACCGCTGGTCCTTCGCGACGACCGGTCGATGGTCCGCGATCGTGACCAGCCAGCCGAGCTGCTTCGCGAAACGCAGTAGCGGCTCCGCGGCCGGCGATGCGCCGAAGATGAACAGCGACACGCGCCGGACGATCGGTTGCACGAACGCGTCAGCCGGAGCGTCTGATGGCGATCCGACGAACGTCCGCGAGGTCGTAATGAGCGCTTCGTCGCTCGTCGCATTCGACAGCCGTTCATGGAGCGACGCCTCGAGCGGCTCGATGAACACCGCAATCTCGCCCTGACATCCGCTGCCCATGCCGAAAATCAGATCGTCTTCCGCGGGTTTGAAACGCGCCAGCGTTGCTTCGCCGCTGCGCATCACTTCGAGCGCGCGCTCGACGATGTCCGCTTCGATGCAGCCGCCGCTGATCGCACCCCAGGTCTTGCGGTCGCCGCGAACGAGCAATCGCGCGCCGGCGCGGCGGTAGGCGGAGCCTTTTGTCTCGACCACAGTCGCCAGCGCGCAATCTCCGCCGCCCGCGGCGCGGCAATCGTCGAGGATGCGCAGCAGTTCGCTCACATGACTCCGATCTTCTTGCGGAACGGGATCTCACGGATGCGAGGACCGCCCGCCGCGACGATAGCATTCGCAAGCGCCGGAGCAACCGCGGCCGTTGGAGGTTCGCCGACGCCGGTCGGCGGAACGAACGTGCTCGGATAGGTCCGGACGACTTCCGGGCTGGGCGGCTCAAAGTACGTGTAGATCTTCTTCGGCGTGTGATTGATGCGAAGCACCGGATAGTCGTCGAAGTTGTTTTCGACGACGGCGCCGTTCTTCACGGTGATCTCGCCGAGCATCGCCAGGCTCAGGCCATAACAGATGCCGCCTTCCATCTGCGCCTTCACGCGATCCGGATTGACTTCGAGGCCGCAGTCGTACGCCGCGTAGACCTCATTGACGGTCAGCTCGTTCGCATCGTCGATGGTCACGTCGATCACGAGCGCGACATAGCTGAGGAAGCTCCGGTGCGCGGCGATGCCGAGTCCGCGGCCTTTCGGGAGCTTGCCTTTCTTTGCGTCCCAACCCGACTCCTTTGCTACGCGCTCCACGACCGCGCGCAGGCGCCGCGTATCGGGCGGATAGCCGGGCATGATCTCCTTGTCCTGTCCGCCGATCGACATCATCTTCCGATCGATCGGGAAGAGGTTGTTGTCGTAACACGGCACGTGTTCCTTTTCGCGAAGATCCTTCTCGGTGAACATGTGGCCCTGCCCGATCAGCTCGAGCAGATAATCCTTCGGATCGCGCCCTGCGGCACGGGCCATCTCGTCGGCGAAGGAACAGAGTCCGAACGCGTGATAGATGTTCGCCACCGAGCGCATCCAGCCGCAGCGGATGTGATTGGGCGCCGGCGAGTTCTCGATGCGCATGTTCGGGATGTCGTATGGGTTGTCTTCCAGACCTTGTGCGCGCTCGATCGCCGAGCCATAAAGATATTCGCCGCCATTGTGGAACGCGGCGCGCGCCTTGGCGAAGATGTCATTGACCGCGGGCGTGTATGCGGAAGAAGGCGGCGGAAAGATCGTCGCGAAGAACGACGAAAACGCGCTGCGCTGCAACAGCGACGTCGGACGCCCCCCTGCGTCGAGGCCGGCCTCGAAATGCTCGTGCGCGACGGCATTGTAGAAACTGAACTGCACGTCGTCTTCGCGCGTCCACTGCACGCGGATCGGCACGCCCGGATGATTGCGCGCGAGAAATGCCGCTTCCATTGCGTAATCGGGATTGGACTTGCGGCCGAAACCTCCGCCCAGCAGCGTGACGTGGACCGTGACGTGGTCCCGAACCTTCCTCTTCAACTGGTCCCGCATCTCGAACAACGTCGGAACAGGGACGTTCATCATTTTCGACAGCGCTTCATTGAAGGCGATCTGCGTCGGCCGTTCGCAGTCGCGCAGTTCATCCGGCTCGGTCGCCAGCCACAGCAGGCCCTTGACCGGATCCGGCTCGAGCATCGCCAGACCGATGTAATGCTGCGCGAGCTCCGGTCCCTGCGTCGGAGTCCAGATCTCCCATTTGCCATTGTCGAAGCGCGCGACGGCGGCCGGCGGCTCCATCGGCGTCTGCGCGAGGTGCGGAACGTAATAGTCCGCTGTGATCGTTTTCGCCGCGCTTCCCAACGCGCCGTCGACGTCGCCTCTCCAGCGTACCGGTTTTCCGGGCTTCGAGGTCGACTCCTGCAGCGTTTCGCGGAACGCATCGGAGTTGTACGAGGCATTCGGGCCGAGGTCCCATTGCACCGTCGGATGCAACGCTCTGCGTCCCCTCCACGCGGCCCATGTGTTGTCCGCAATGACCGCGACACCATCATGCGGAACGAAGTTGCCGCCGACGCCCCCCGTGTATGGGAAGTTGTCCGGAAGTACGCGTTCGACGAACCGCACACCCGGCACCGCAAGCGCCGCGCTCGCATCGAATGATTTCAATTTGCCGTTTGCAACGGGACAGCGCACGATCATCGCGGTGAGCATGCCGCGGAGCTTCAGGTCCGCGCCATATTCGGCTTTGCCGGTCACCATGTCCTTCGCATCGTTGAACGGCATCTGCTTGCCGATCCAGCGCCATTGATCCGGCTTCTTGAGCGCCGCGTAGGTCTCGTCGGTCGTTGGCAACGGGATGTCGCGCGCTTCGAGCAGCAGATGGTTGTATGCAATCGAACGGCTGCTCGGGTCGTGAAACACGCGCTGCTGTTCGGCCCTGAGCTCGCCGATCGGCACAGACCATTTCTTCGCCGCCGCGCGCAGCATCACCAGGCGGATGCCGGCGCCGAACAAGCGCATCGGCATGTAGTACGCCGCCATGCTGCGCGAGCTGTCGGTGAACTGTGCGTCCTCGCCTCTCACGATCGCGGGAGCGCCGGGAACTTCGGGATAAGGGAACGGCACGCCGAACTTCACCGCATCCGCGTCTGCCTGGCGAAGTGTGACCTTGCTCCAGTCGGCTTCCATCTCGTCCGCAAGCACGGCCGCGAGGCTCGACTTGATGCCCTGACCCATTTCCGAGCGATGCGTGAAGATGGTCAGATCGCCGCTCAATGGCTTGATGGCCACGAAGTCGCCGAGGGGGAAGCCGGTGTGTGCGATCTCGCGCAGCGACGGGATCTTTTGAGCCAATAGATCTTCGGGCGAAATCGAGAAACCGAGCACCAGCGCGCCACTGCCAACTCCGAGCTGGCGCAGGAATCCCCTGCGAGTGACTTTGTAGATGCCGCTCATGACGTCGGACCCCCGGACGCTTTGTGGATGGCCTCGCGGATCCGTGGATAGGTGCCGCAGCGACAGATGTTGCCGCGCATCGCGGCGTCGATCACTTCATCGGTCGGATTCGGATTCGCCTTGAGGAGCGCCGCGGCGGTCATGATCTGGCCGGGCTGGCAGAACCCGCATTGCGGCACGCCGAGGTCGAGCCACGCGCGCTGGCAGGGATGGTTGCCGTCGGACGAGAGGCCTTCGATCGTGGTGATCTCGCCGAGCGCGGCGACGCCGACGTCGGTGACGCACGAGCGAATGGCTTTGCCGTTTAGGTGGACCGTGCATGCGCCGCACTGCGCGACGCCGCAGCCGAACTTCGTGCCCGTGAGCCCGAGGACGTCTCGCAGGGCCCAGAGCAGCGGCATGTTGCCGTCCACGTTGATCGTGTGCTGCCTGCCGTTGACGTGAAGCTGAAATACAGGCATCGCGAACCTCCTCCTGTCAGAACTTCCGACGAAGCTCGACGCGGACACCGTAGATGTCGTCCGCGCCCTGCACCCAGCCGCGCATCGCATCGGCGCGGAAGATCCACGCGTTGTTGAGCGGGCGTTGAAAGCGAAGCCCCAGGGCGTACTGATCGCCGAGCGGGTTGTCGCCCATGCGCTGCACGAACGTGCCCTCGACCACGATCTGCTGGCTCACGCCCCACAGTTTTTCGAGGCCCACCGCTGCGCCCCACGAGTCTTGAGCGTTTGCATCGAGCGTGGGGTAGGCCGTCAGGCCGTCGGACTCGAAGTTGATGCCGGTGTTCTTCAGCACCCCGCCGCCGCCGGCCGCGCGCGCGAGCGGTTGCGGAGTGTCGAATCCGGCGAAAAAATTGACGTACGGAACGAAGAAGATCGGATCGCGTTTGACGATCGAGTTCTCGAGCAGGAGCAGCACACCGTCGGCAGTCTTGAACGGGCCGCCTTTCTGACCGAGATTGCCGATCACGCGGATGCTGTTCGCCACACCGATCTGGCCGATGCGGTAGCGCTTCGAGAACGCGCCGGTGAGGTTGTGATAGCTCAGATCATCGTTCTCGGCGCGGATGTAGCCGTAGCCGTACTCGAAGTAGCCCTTGCGCGCATCCGCGAATCCTGCGATGCCGATGACTTTCGAGTCGTCGTTCAGAGCGGCGTTCGTCGTGACCTTATCGAAACCTGCGAAGAAGGTGAGGTCGGTGTTGCTGACATCCCACTTCGGGATGTTTCGCGCCGTGATGCCGATGGCCACACCATCGAAGGCATCGTCGAGCCAGATGCCGTTCTGCGTGAAGAGCGGAACGCGGCCGAACGCGATCGGCAGATCGAATGACGTCGACTTGTTCGTGAATCCTTCGCGGATGGCGTTGATGTCACCTTCGAAGAAGAGCGTGTCGAGCTTGAAATCGAGCTCGTCGAAGAACTCCTCCTCGCCGGGACCTTTGATCTGGTAACGCGTGAAGGCGGTCCCGTTGTCGAGCGGCCGCACGAACGCGTGAATGCGCTCGGTGGCCGTGATAGCGAGATCCATGTCGAGGTTGAGACGCGCGGCGATGGCCGCCTGCTCCCCGCTCCCGGCCGGGTTGTTGTTGTCGTAATAGGCGCCGCCGATGCGCAGGTCGCCATACGCCATGAAATGGAAGTTGATCGGGTTCCTCTCGCCGAGGAATGTGGGGCGCGGCGTGTAGGCCCCGCGGTCGTACAGGCGGATGCCGAGATTGACCGGCACCTTCGCCGTCTTGTTCATGTGCCTGTCGGCGTAGATCGCCAATTGCGCCTCGGCGTCATACGGCTCGTGGTCATACGTGGGATCAGGTCCGAACCAACCCTTCGGGTCTTCGATCGGTCCGATCAGCCGCGCCTCGGATGACATCTGCGGCGGCTGATCGTCCGCGAAGGCTGCGAAGCAGAGCAGGCCGGTGAAGAGGATGGCAGTACAGGCTTTTGCGTTCATGTTCGCGCCCTCCTCACCGGACCTCGAATTCGACCGCGTACGGATGGATGTCGTCCGCCCATTCGTTCTCGGCCCGGATCATGTCCCTGGTCGCTTCGACGAACTCCATGAAGTAAATCGGCTCGGTGCGGCCTCGCAATCGCGCAGCGAGCTTGTATTTGCCCGGCTTCGTCATTGCGCTCGCGGGAACTTTGTATTTGGCGACGCGCATCCCGAGCGGGGGAATGCTTCGTTTCTCCATGCGCGCGAACGGCGGGTGATTGAGCAGCGACGTGGGTGTGCTTCCGGGGCGAATGAACGGCCGCTGATCGACGTCGAGGTTGATCGGGAGATACATCTCGCGATCGGTGCCCTTGACGTTGGTGGTGATGAACTTCGCCTGCATGCTCACGAGTTGATCGTCGTGCCTGATCTTGCCGTCGCGCACGTCGAACGACTGCAGATCGGCGACGTCACCATGACTGTCGACATAGCCCGATTCCCAGACGATCTTGCCGTCGGGATCGAGCAGCGAGACGTTGAGCCAGAGCTCCGGCTGTGCGCCGAGAGAGCCGGATGGCAGGTTGTGTCCTGGGTTGCGATTGTGAATCTGATATTCGAACGCCAGCCCGCGGCCGGACTGCGGCGAGCCTTTGAAGAAGGGGCCGTCGAGATGTGACGCGCCCTCCAGCATCTTCTTGCGCATCTCCTTGCGGTCGTGCCAGCGCTTGTAGTTCTCCTGGACGATACGCCACGCGGTTCTGCGGTCGGCGGCGTTCTGCCACTCCGCGGGAAACGTCTTGCCTGACGCGCCGCTTTCGAACTCGTCGCTTCCCCACTTCGCGCGATAGTCGAACCTCAGCCACTGCTGCGGAGTGAACGGCGATTGCTCCATGCGGAACGGGAACAGACCGGGATGGCTGATCGGATAGCCGGGACCAACGAACGTGTGGTCGGTCAGCGGGCGGTCGTCGCGCATCGTGTACCCATTGACGCGCGCCGCCCAGCCGGTCTCGAAGCCGACGTTCTTTCCCGGGTCCTTGCTCATGTGGCACTGCTGGCAGGTGATGCCCTGTTTCGCAGCGGGAGAGGCCCGATACTCTTCCCAGACCGTCTCGAGCTTGATGCCGGGATGGACCTGCACCTGATGGCAGGCCACGCAGAACTCGGATTTCGTCAGGATGTCGGACTGGATCGCGGTCTGGTGAATGCGGATCCATTTCTTGCCGTCGGCATCCGGCGGGCGGTTCGGCTGATCGGGACTGATCAGGATCCCGTACTTCATCGCGGCGCTGATGGCCTTGAGACCACCCGTCGTGTCGAACGGACCGAACACCGGCTCGTGGATGTCGCCCGGCGTGATGCGGCGTGCGGCGTTCACCTTGCCGTAGCCTTCGCCGATGCGGTGGCAACTCACGCAGGTGATGCCTTCCTGCGCAGCGCCATTGCGGTTCCACCACGCGATGTCGCGCCGCTCGCCGAGCGCGGTGCCGACGCTGGAGTGACAACGCACGCAGAAGTGGCCGATGGTGCCCGACGCCAGGTCGTTGATCTTCTGTTCGAACTTGTTGAACATCGGCGAAACGTTGGCGTACGCGTGCGAGGAGAGGCTCCACTGCTCGAACTGTCTGGGATGGCACTCGCCGCAGACCCGCGCCGATGGGTATTGCTGATCCGCGAGGAGCTTCGCGTGGATCGGATCGTCTTCCGGCAACGGCTTGGGAAGAATCTGTCCATATGCGAGGCCCACCTGCGCGAGCAGGACGAGGAAGACAACTCCGGCTTTACCCATGAGGCTCCTCCCGGGTTGACACTCTATTAATGATTGTTTCCTGAATTCTATCATGACTGACTCGCTGCCACGGCGGCCGCCGCCGGAGTGTTCTTCGCGTGCGCGACGATGACGTCCGCCGCTTTCTCCGCGATCATGTAGATCGGCGTGACGATGAAAAAACCGGGGATCTTCGGGAACACCGACGCGTCGACGATGCGCAGGTTTCCCACGCCGATCACCCGGAAATTGCTATCCACGACCGCGTTCGGATCGCTCGGCTTGCCCATCGGATTCGAGCACGACGCGTGATGGCCCCACGCGTTGTCCTGGATGTACTGGCGAACCTGGTCGTCGGTGCTGATGGCAGCACCCGGACTGACTTCGCTTTTGATCGCGGTGTTGTGCTTCGAGACCTTGCGCACGAACTTCACACCTTCCAGCACGGCATCGGTATCGCGCTTCGCGCCGGCGGGATCGTCGAAGTACTTGAAGTTGATCTCCGGCCGCTCGCGCGGATCGGACGACTTGAGCCGCACGTATCCCGCATGGTTTTCGGTGTGCGCTTTCAGCACGAGCCAGGTGAGGAAGTTCCTGGTGCGCTCGACGTCCTTCGAGTAGTCCGGGTAGTACCCGCTGAACTTTCCGGCGATGGCGAACATGAAGAGATCGGGATCGGGACGGTCGGGCGACGACTTCTTGATCGCGACGAGCAGCGCGCCGTTCGTCGTGTACACGCCTTTGCCGCCCTGCCACTCGACGTAGCACGGATCGCCCGTTTCATTGGTCGTTGGGGGCGGCTCGAACGTCGCGTTCGCGAGGATCTTCCAGTCATTCTTCATCTCGCTGACGACGCTGATCTCGTAGCGGTCCTGGAGGTTCGTGCCGACGCCCGCGCGGTCGGCCACGACAGGGATGTTGAACTGCTGCAGATGCGCTTTCGGTCCGATTCCGGACAGCATCAGCAGTTGCGGTGAGTTGAACGCGCCGCCGGCAAGAATGACCTCGCGCGCGCAGTAGTACTTCTTCACTTCGTAGTCGTTGTCGTTCGACGCATTCGGGTCGGCGCGATAGAGATGTTGTCCTTCCCAGCACTCGACGCCGATCGCCCGCTTGTTGGCGTCGAACAGAATCTTCGCGGCCAGCGTGCTCTGTTTGATGATCAGCTTCTGCGGCAGTTTTGCGCGGGTGCGGATGATCAGCTCGCGCGTGCCCGCGCGTCGTCCTTCGAGCGTGGACAGAGGAGCGAACGCGATCCCTTCGAATTGCGGCGTGCGCCAGTCGTTCGGATCCTGCGGCAGATCGGGGAGCACGCCGCTGAAGCCTTCCAGCCATGCCGTCTTGATCGCCTTGAGCACCGTCTGCACGACGGCCGGATCGCCGAGGCCGAGCGTGAGATCGAGAGGCGATGTCGTCAGCCAACCGTTCGTGCCGTGACGCGCGGCGGGATCTTTGGAGTATGTGCAACGCTCGAGCTTCTCGAAATACGCGCGCATCTTGTCCGGAGCCCACGACGAATCGCCGGTCAGGTCCGCGATGTACTGCCAGTCGCTGTTGTGCGGATACACGGTGATCATGGCGTGATGCTGCGTGCAGCCGCCGAGCGCGCCGGCGCGCGGATAGAAAATGCCCCCCTCTTCGGAGCGGTACTTCGTGTCCTGCTTCGAGCGCGTCTCATCTTCGAAGTGCTTCACGAAGAACTGCCAAGAGATGTCCGGATGCTCGCTGGCGAATGCGTGAAAGACAGGGACGTCGCACCAGAGCTGCTCCGGCTCTTTCCCAGCCTCGATCAATCCGACCACATACCCCGCCTCGGCGAGACGGGCCGCTACAGGCCCGCCTCCCGCGCCGGAGCCGATGACGATGTAGTCGAAATCGGGATTCTCCGGAGTGCCCATCGATCCCTCTTCGCTAAAACGTCTTCAGGTACTCGATCAGCGCGCGCTTGTCGGCATCCGGGAGATCCGTGCCGAAGTAATGTCCCTTGTCCTCGATGAAATCAGGGCACGAGTTGAGGGCGTACAGCTTCTTGACGACGTGAGAATCGAGCCAGCGTTTCGTGGCCGCGTCTCCGGTCAAACCCTCGTTCTTGATGGCCTTCATCACCTTGACGGACTCGATCAGCAGGCTGGCCAGATCGCCGGCCTTGCGCACGCCGCTCAGCTCGAGGTTCGTATTGGCGAGCAGGTTGACCGGCGTGCCTTTCGGGATCGGCCCGAACGCGAAGTACTTCGCGCCGGTGGCCGGATCCGTTTCCATGTGATCCTTCAGCAGGCGCCGTAACGTGCGCGAGTGAAGATACGAGTCGGGCACCTTCAGCCAGCTCTCGTGCGTCGTCAGCCACAGCGAAGTCGATTGACCATTCGCGCCATCGGTGTTGCCGGCGGCGCCGCCACGTTTCTCCGGCCAGAGCATCTTCTCGATGCCGTCGTTGAAAGCCTGCATGCGTTCATCGACCGAGACGCCGTGCACGTGTTTCCCGATGACGTTGTGATGAAGGAACGGCGCGCCGCTCCAGACGCTGACGAGCGACGGCGGACGATAGTAGCCACGGCCGCCGGCCGGCACGGTCCACTTGCTGTCGGTCTTCGAGATCGGATCCCAAACGTCGATCGCGCCGACGGCCGGCAACGTCTTGTAAGTGTCGGACGAGAAGTTGTCCCAGATCTGTCCGCGCATGCCGTTCGTCGCCACCGCGCGCTGCGCGTTCGTGCGAACTTCGGTCACCGGAACACGTTCTTCGCTGCCGAGCATGTTGCCTTCGAGGAAGTCGTCCTTCATGACCTCCTGCTCGAACCACGCGCGGCCTTCGGGTGAATTGGGCGCGATATTCGACGGCGGACGTTTGCTCGAGTGGCAACGCGCGCAGTTCTGCGCGAACGCGCGCTTGCCACGATCGAGGACCGCCTTGTCGTTCGTGAGGTACTTGCTGCCGCCGGGCGCGAGCGCGAGCTGATGCGGCTTCGCGAACTTCACCATGTACGACTTCAGATCCGGCGACGCCTGCTCGCTCCAGTTCCACGCCGGCGAATTTTTCTGTGCGTCTTTGACGCGGATGGGGCTCTGCTTCTCGATGCCGATCAGCGGTTTGAAATGCTTCGTCCACTGTTCCCAGTACTCGCCGATGTTGAGGTAGACGCGTGAGAACGCGCCATTGAGGCCGACCGAGTCAGCGCCGTCTTTGAGCACGCGCGGAGCCCACACCATGCCCGGCTGCCCTTCGACCATCTCGAGGTTGTGGAGATCGAGCGCGCCGCCGGCGAGCTTCTCGGGAACCGCGACCGCAACGCGGCCGGGAGGCGGCAGGTTGTAGACCGCGTTCATCGTGCCCGGATTGTTGATGTAGTCCGTGGCGATGAATGCCGTGTCAAGCGAGCCCGCAGGATTGGTCAGCAGGATCTGCTTGACGAAGTTGTCGGGTCCGAGATCGTGGGCAAAGACTTCCCAGATCTTGAGGTAGTGCTGGCCGACGTAGTCGGAGAAGTTTGCCCAATCCTCGGGCTCGTTCGGATCGGCCGGCGGGTTCTGCGGATCGGCTCCGACGTGGCAGAACGAGCAGGCCATGCCGACGCGATAAGGACGCTCGAGGCCGGGGTTCTGGTAGTAGTTCGGATCGTTCCAGTAGCGGTCCGCATCCCATTTCGAGGCATCGAACTTCGGGTTCCTGAAAAGGCGCAGGCCCATCACGCCGCTGGAGATGCCGTACGTCGGGATGTCGAGCCGCTTGTCGATGTCGAACTTCGACCCCGGCTCGCGCGGCACGTCGATGAACAGGCCGTATTCGTCCGGCTGCGACGGGCGCATGTACCCCGGCTGATTGAAGATGCCGTAGGTCTGGAAGCGCTGGTTGCGCGGCGACGCGATCATCTTGAGGAGATCGCCCGTGCCGAAACCATAGCGCGAAAGCCAGTTCCAGAAGCCGGCGTTGTCGCCCGACCAGAGATTCCAGATCACGCGTCCGTTGATGTCGGACTGGGTCAGCGTGACCGGCCGCCCCTGCACGTTCATCCCGGGGAACGGGTCGAAGTCGACGTACTTGTAGTTCTCGACCCAGCTTTGCTTCACGGGCTGACTCGCGCAGCCGGCCAGCGAGGCGATGAGAATCGGGACCAGGAAACCGACGAGAGAGCGATGACGGAATCTCTGCACAGGAACCTCCCCTGACCGGATTGTTTTTTTACCGATTTAATTGAGGAGTGCCAGCATGCGCTGGAATCCCTACCCCTCTTCGGAGCTTTCAGGCGTCTTTTTTCTCGTGTGGAGGTAGTGCGTGGAAATCGAGAAGCGTTTCAAAGGTCTCGAAAGAAACTAAACGCGCTTCCTGTGCACCTTTGACGTGGTGGTGCTCGCGAGCAGCGCATGCGGCTTCTTCCCGCTCTTCACCGGACCTTCAGGCTTGACCGAATCGGTCTTCGCCAGCGCCGTCCACAACGCCGGCTCCTGAAACGCGATCGCACCGCCGCCTCGCTTCTCCTGCGAGATCATCCGGTTGATGTCGCCGACGCAGACCCAGTCTTCCTCGACGCCGATGCCCCACTTCGCGTGATCTTTCGTTTCCGGCCACTTCCACGGCACGCCGAGGGGAGTGAGATCGATGGACTTGATGTCGAAGACTTCGAGCTTGCCGTCGACATTGAGCGCGCCCGGCGCATCGCTGTCGTGTTCCGAGGGAATCGCGCCGCGGATCCATGTCTCGACGTTCATGCAGACGCCGAGTGCGGGGCCGACCAACTGGTTCCAGAAGTCTCCGCCCCACTTGCGATTTTTCGCGATCAGCTTGAACGCCTTGCCGGCGCGCGAGTGAAAGTCGAGCACGTGCGAGTCACCCTTCGCATTCGCATCGATCGGCTGCGTGAGACGCGCGAGCGGATCCGATGCGTCGAGCGACTTCGGGATGCGGCTGCACTTGAAGACCTGCGGCTCCTGGTGATCGAACATGACTTCCGCGATCGCACTCGCGGTGTGCAGGTCGATCGACACGCACAGATAGGTCTGGCCGTACTTCGGCGTCGGCATCAGCTTCACGCCGGGCATCGCAAACTTCGGCCATGAGTGAAGAAGCCAGACTGCCGTCTCCGTGGCCGTGTCGAATGCGAGCACGCCTTTCGTGTGCCCGAGACTTCCGTTGTCGGCTTGCTCCGGATGCTCCTTGGCCTCGTCCGGCAGCTCGTCGTTGTAGAGGATCCAGCCTGTGGTTTCGGATGGAGTCGTGAAGATCGAGTCGAGGGTCAGATCGAGCGCGCCCTTATCGGCGCTGAGCTGATACGGCGACGGCACCACCTTGCCGGCGTTCGGATCGTAGTAGACGTATTCGTATCCGGTCGCCGCGGCGGCGCCGGTTCCGCTGATGTGCGGCACCTTGTACACGAACCACCAATCGACGGCATTTCCGTTCTCGTCGAGAGCAGAGAGCTGCATGGTCGGCCTCCGGGCAAATTGTCGAGGAAGGCCTTCATCGTACACTCCTCGGCCATGAATCCCGAGCTTCCCATCTCCCGCGGCATCGTCGCCGCCGCCGATGCGACCGCATTCGCGGAGCGCGCAGGCATCGACATCCCGAGCCTCATGACCCGGCTGCTGCCCGAGGTGGCGAAACTCGCCAGGCCGCCCGTGTCGAACTTTTTCGTCGGCGCCGTTTCCCGCGGACTGACCGGCAATCTCTATTTCGGGACGAACCTCGAGTTCGCGGGCGAGGCGCTGAGCTTCACGGTTCATGCGGAGCAGTCGAGCGTCGCGAACGCGTGGATGAACGGCGAAGAAGGCATCGACATGATCGCGGTGACCGCCGCTCCCTGCGGTTACTGCCGCCAGTTCCTGAACGAGCTCGCGACGGCGGACCGGCTCACCATCGCGATCCCGAACGAGACGCACACGCTCCGCGAACTGCTTCCGAGCGCATTCGGCCCGCGCGACCTCGGCATCGACGGCGGCTTGATGCAACGCGAGGAGCACGCGTTGTCGATCGACGTGGATGACGAGCTCGCGCGCGCAGCGCTCACGGCCGCGCGCCGCAGTTACGCGCCTTACTCGAAGTCATACGCCGGCATCGCCATCCGCACGAAAGGCGGCACAATCGCCACCGGCGCGTACGCCGAAAATGCCGCGTTCAATCCCAGCATGTCGCCGCTCGAGGTAGCGCTCTCGCAGCTCAATTTCGCCGGCGGCAGCTGGGAAGACATCGACCAGGTGACGCTCGTAGCGGTCGACGACCTGCACACCTCGGCCACGCGCGTGGTGCTGACCGCCATCAGCCGCGCGCCGCTGCGCCTGCTGCGCGCGAGGAATTCGGGCTGATCGCCCCGCCGTTGAGGGCGCAATGGACAGTCACGAACAATCGCAGACCATCCGCATCGTGCTCGACGAATCGGTCGCGCAGGGCGAGTACGTCAACTTCGCCAACATCATCCACTCGCAGAGCGAATTCGTCATCGACCTCGGCCGCATCGTGCCGGGCCGCAACGACGTGAAGATCTACAGCCGCGTGATCCTCACGCCGCTGCACGCGAAACAGCTCCTCGAAGCGCTCGGTCACAACCTCAGCCTCTTCGAACAGAAGTACGGCGAGATCCGCGGCGACGCGAGCGCGCCGTACTCGCAGAACGAACCATCGAACTAGACTTTGGCAAAGATCAGGATCATCGGCGCCGGACTGGCGGGCAGCGAGTGCGCGTACGCGCTGGCGCGGCGCGGACACTCCGTCGAGCTGCATGAGATGCGGCCGCTGAAAACAACGCCCGCGCATGCGACGTCGAATCTTGCGGAGCTGGTGTGCTCCAACTCCTTCCGCTCCGCCGCGCCGACGAATGCGGTCGGCCTCCTGAAAAAAGAGCTCGCGCTCATGGACTCGCTCGTCGTGCGCTGCGGCGAGGAAGCACGCGTGCCTGCCGGTGACGCGTTCGCCGTCGATCGCGATCGCTTCGCCGCCGCGATCACGCGCGAAATCGCGAACGTGCCCAACATCGCCATTCATCGCGGCGAGGTCACGTCGCTCGATCGCGGCGACTGCGATTTCCTCGTTGTCGCCACGGGGCCGCTCACCAGCGATCCTCTGTTTCACGCCATCAACGAATTCCTCGGGCACGACGGACTCTATTTCTACGATGCCATCGCGCCGATCGTGGCCGCCGACTCGCTCGACTTCACGAAGCTCTATTGGAAATCGCGTTACGGCAAAGGCTCCGCGACCGATTACCTGAACGCGCCGATGAATCAGGAGCAGTACGAGACGTTCGTCGCCGCGCTGCTTTCCGCGCAATTGTTCGCAGCGCACGACTTCGAGAAAGCGGTGCACTTCGAAGGTTGCCTGCCCGTCGAGGAGATCGCCAGCCGCGGAATCGAAACGTTGCGCTTCGGTCCGATGAAACCCGTAGGACTCGAACATCCGGAGACCGGCGAACGGCCGCACGCCGTGATCCAACTGCGCAAGGAAGATCTGTCCGACGAGTACTTCAACCTGGTCGGCTTCCAGACGAAGATGAAGGTGCCTGAGCAGAAACGCGTGATCGCGATGATCCCCGGACTCGAGAACGCGACGTTCGCGCGGTTCGGCTCGATGCACCGCAATACGTTCATCAACGGACCGAAACATCTGACGGCGACGTTCCGCACGAAACGCGACGAGCGAATCTACTTCGCGGGCCAGATCACGGGCGTCGAAGGCTACGTCGAGTCGTCGGCGGTCGGCCTGCTCGTCGCGCGCTACATCGACGAACAAGCCCGCACCGGCACCGCGACGCCCCTTCCCTATCACACCGCCCTCGGCGCCCTCGGCCGCCACGTTTCCGAGTCCTCCCCCGATCGCTACCAGCCGTCGAACGTGACGTGGGCGCTGATCGAGGACGTGATCGGCAAGCAGCGAGGCGTCAAGAAGATCGAGAAGCACGAGCGGCAAGCCGCCCGTGCGATCGATACGATTCGCGATATCGCGTGATCGGCCCCTCACCCGGCCCACCCTCTCCCCGCAAGCGGGGCGAGGGCTACCAGGTGCGCGCGTGGCAAGTAGCCTTCTCCCCTCCGCGAGGGGAGAAGGTGCCCGAAGGGCGGATGAGGGGTTACTCACATCGTAAACCGCACGCCCACGATCCCTCTCCGCGACGGGGACACGTAGCCGCGCACCTCTTCGTACTCCACGTCCGTCACGTTCTCCACTTTCACGTACGGCGTGAAGCGGCCGAAGTCGAACTGCACGTTCGCGTCGAGCGTGGTGTGCGCATCGTTCGTGGTGCGCGAGAACGGAAAGACGGGCAGGATGTCCTCGCGCGCGCCGGTGCGCAGCAGAAGCACATGCAGCTCGGTGATGCCGTGTCGCACCGACACGAACGCCGAGCCTGAGTGACGCGGACGGCGCAGCAGATCGAGACCGCTGTCGAGCTGCTTGGCGTCGAGATACGTGTAGTTGATGCCCGCGTTCACGTTCGCGCTTACGCGTCCATGCGCCGAAAGCTCGACACCGCGCGTGCGTGCGCGGCCGATGTTCGCAAGGACGAAGCCCTGGTTCGTGATGAGATCGCGATAGCGATCCTGAAACAGCGTCACCGAGACCATGCCGCTGTCGAAGTCATGATCGATCCCCGCTTCGACGTTGCGGCTGCGCTCCGCGCGCAGATCCACGTTTCCGCCGAAGGGCGAATAGAGCTCGCCGACCGATGGAGCGCGGAATGCTTCGCCGTAGGCGGCGCGGAACTTGTTGCGTCCCGCGATCCACGCTGCCGCAATGCGCGGCGAAGTCTCGCTGCCGAACGTCTCGTAATTGTCGTAACGCACGCCGCCGCTGAGCTCGAGCCGCGACGCGCCAAACGCGCGCGAGTAGCGGTCCTCAAGGAACAGAGACCGCTCCGTGCGTTCCTTATCGAGGAAGTTCGGCCCGAAGTTGGTGACGTCGTCGACGACCGTGTCTTCGGCCTCGCCGCCGGCGATGATCGTGCCGATCGCGGTCTTCGTGCGCGTGGTCAGGCGCGCACGGCGCGTGCGCGAATTCGTGTTCTGGAAAAACGGTCCGAACGGATCGCCTGGATCGTCGAGCGTGTCCTCGCGCTGGTTTTCGGCAAGCAGCAGCTCGTAGCGGAAGGGACCGAGCGTCTGTTCGATCGGAATCGCGATCTGCCGCTCGTTGCCGTCCTGACGCCGTTCGAGACTCGGCACGAGTTGATCGAGTGCGGCGTTCAGGTTGGTGGGGATGCCGAGGTCGTAGGTGGTGTAGCGCGCGGTCAGGCCGATGGAAAACTGTGATTGAGCTGCCCAGCGCAACGCGACATTCGCGCTCTGCTGATCGAAGTCGTCGTTATCGGCAAAGCCATCGTCTTTGCGCGACTCGAACGCGCCGCTCAGCATCAGGCCGCCGGAAACGTGCGACGCTGCGGCCTGCGCGTTGAGCAGTCCTTCCCCACCCGCTTCGATCGACGCCTCGAGGCCGCTGCGCGTCGGCACGGTGAGGATGTTGACGACGCCCGCCATCGCGTCGGAGCCGTAAAGCGCGGAGTACGGACCGCGCACCACTTCGATCTGCTCGATGCCCGAAGTGGAGAACTGGCCCCAGTCGTAGCCGCCGAAGAACGGCGTGTTGATCTCGATGCCGTTCCACATCACCAGCGTGTGCGCCGGATTCGCGCCGCGCGTGAACACGGACGTCTGATGTCCCGCGGAACCGATGCGCGCAACGGTGAGGCCCGGTACTTCGCGCAAGACGTCGCTGACGTCGCGGGCGGCGCGCGACTCGATGTCGTCGTGCGTGATGACGGTGACGGTGGCCGGCGTCTCCTCGACGCGCTCCGGCAACGCAGATGCCGTGACGATGATCTGATCGGAAATTGTTTGCTGTTGGGCGATCGCGGAGACTGCGATCAAAAAGGTGGCGAAAACTGCGAGGACGTGTTTCATGACGCTCCTTCCCTCCGAAGGCTGACGAATGTGTTGTCGACGGGGCCGGTCTCCTGGCTTCCGGGTCGTCCTTCTCACATCCCCTTCCCGCTATCGCAGTGGGGGTCATTCAAGACCAAGACGTGAGTCGTCTCCGGATACAGTGGCGGGGGCCGCGCCGGCATCTCACCGGCTTCCCGTTCACCACGTCGAACGCAAGTTGAAAAAGAACAGGGATGCGAAATGTATCACGCGCCGGGCGCCACTTCCGCGAACATCAACGTCCAGCCGAAGACCATGTACGTTGGATAGATCACACGGCCCGTTCCCGCCGGCACTGCGTTTTTGCGGATCACGGACGTGTGCGCGAACTTGTCGCGCAGCGCCTGACGTCCCGGATCGCTCGAGATCCACAACACGTCAATGATGAAATTTGCCGGGCCGAACATCGCGAACGCGAGCCGTCCGGTGAGTGCGAGGTAACCCGGCCGCTCGCCGCGCAGGTTGACGATGCGCGCGCCGGTGATGAGGTAGCCGAGCGTGCCAAAGCGCGAGCCCTTCAGCACCACGAAGTAGAGGAACCAGAACATCGTGCAGCCGATCAGGAACGCGAGTCCCGCGAGTGCGTCCTCGAGAAACGCCATGACCGTCAATCCCCACATGATCGAGACGATCAGCGCCAGCGTCGTATCGACGACGTCGATCACGAGACGCCGCAGCACGCCGATCTGATCGGCACGGTGGTAATAAAGGACAGGCTGCACGGGATGCGACGGCGTAGCACGGCGTATGCTCCGCGTAATCAAGGAGGAGTCGTTCATGAAGTCGAAGTCGAAATCTGTGTTGTTCGCATTGTTGCTGCTGACCGTCACGCCCGTGTTTGCGAATGAGCGCGAGAAGCTCGTGCAGGAGCTCGAGCGGACGCGCGAAAAGTTCCTGAAATCGGTCGAAGGCTTGTCAGAAGCGCAGTGGAATTACAAAACGTCGCCGGAGAAGTGGTCGATCGCGCAGTGCGCGGAGCACATCGCGGCGTCGGAGTCGCTCATCCGCGGCGCGGTCGTGAAGGCGATCGCCGAACCGCTTCCCGCGGATGCAAAGGACCTGGTCAAGGACGAGATGGTGCAGAAGTTCATGGTCGACCGCTCGAAGAAATTCAACGCTCCGGAGCCGCTGGTTCCATCCGACCGTTACGGATCTCCTGCGGCGGCAGTCGACGCATTCCGCACCGAACGCGCCGAGACGCTGAAGCTCGCGCAGAGCGACGCCGAGATGCGCAAACACGCGTTGGAGCATCCCGGCTTCGGCATGCTCGACGCCTACGGCTGGATGCTCTTCCTCTCCACCCATACCGAGCGGCACACGCTGCAGATCGAAGAGGTCAAGGCGAACGCGGATTTCCCGAAGTAGGCCGTTCGCGACATCCAACTGGAGCGACGGGCTCTTAGCCCGTCGTCTTCGTCATTCGACGGGCTTGTGAAAGCCCGTCGCTCCAGTAGATTCACTTCGGGCGGTTCCTGAATTTCTCGTACAGCAACGTGTGGCGCGAGTCCATCGGGATGTCCTCGCCGGCGATGAACACGCGCCGCACGTTCGTACGGATCTCCAGCGGGTCGCCATCCGTCACGATCACGTTCGCCTGCTTGCCCACTTCCAGCGATCCGATGCGATCGGCCACGCCGAAGATCTGCGCCGGATAGATCGTCACCGCCTTGAGCGCTTCCTCCTTCGGCAGCCCGAACGCCGCGCACGACGCCGCGTGATAGGGCAGGTTGCGCGTGTTGTGCGAGTCGCCGCTCTGGATCGCGAAGCGGATGCCGTTGTCGTGCAGCACCTTGGCGTTCGTGAAGAGCAGATCGTACGGATCGTCTTCTCGCGCGGGCAGCGCGAGGATCGGTCCCAGCAACACAGGGATGTTGCGCTTCTTCAAGTCGGGGATGACGCGCGCGACGTCATGCGCGCCGGACAGGATCACCTTCAGCTGGAGCTCGTCCGCGAACTCCAGCGCGGCCTTGATGTCGCGCGCCAGATTCGCGTGCATCACCACCGGCACGCGTCCTTCCACGACCGGCACCAACGCCTCCAGGACTAGATCGCGATCGAACCGCCGCACGTTCGCATTCGCAGTGCGCGCGGCCGCGGCCTTCGCGTACGCACGCGCGTCGCGGAAGAGATCGCGCAGCCGGTCCAGCTCGCGCGTGTAGCTCTTGCGCCGTTCCTTCTCCGCTTCTTCTTCCGGCACTTCGACGAGCGGCGCGCTGCGCAGCCGCGGGAAGCGGATGTTCATCCCCACCGGCGCCTTCACCACCATCTCCGGCGGCGTCCACCCCGCCAGTTGAATGAGCGCGCTCTGTCCCGAGATGATCCCGCCCTCGGGTGTGCTCACCACGTGCGTCACGCCGTTGACGCGCGTGGCCGGAATCAGCTCGCTGTGCGGATTGACCGCCACCGCGGCCTGCGCGTTCGGATTGATCTCGCCAAGCTCCGCCGTGTCGACCGTGCCGGGAACGGAGTCCATCTCGATGAGGCCGACACTGGAGCCCGAATCGATCATGCCCGGATAGACGAACAGTCCCGTGCCATCGATGACCGTTGCGCCCGCGGGCACATCGGCATTCGCACCGATCGCGGCGATGACGCCGTTCGCGAACACGATCGTGCCGCGCTCGATCGGTGCGCTCGTCACCGGAACGATGGTCGCGTTGCGGATCGCGACCGTGCCCTTCACGCCGGGATTGTTCGGGATGGTCGATTGCGCGAAAGAGCTCGTTGCGAAGAGTGCCACAGCAAAGAAGACGACTCTGGATTTACGCATCGGGCTTCTTCTCCTTTTCCGTCTTCGCCTTCTTCGCGTCGTCTTGTTCTTTCTTCAACCGATCTGCCTTTTCGCGCCGCAGCGTCTCGCGCTGCGCGAGGTCCTGCGCGCGATCGAAGTAGACCTCGCCCTCGATGAAGGTCGTGTCGACGCGTGCGTACGTCGACAGCGGATGTGCGTTCCAGATCGCGAGGTCTGCATCCTTGCCGGCTTCGATCGAGCCCAGACGGCTGTCGAGCCGCAACTGCCGCGCGGCGTTGATGGTGCCGAGGCGGAGCGCTTCTTCTTCGGTGAGTCCGCCGTATTTCATGGCTTTCGCCGCATCGTGATTGAGATGCCGCGCGAGCTCATCGGAATCAGAGTTGATCGACGTCAGCACGCCACTGCGCACCATCAGCGCCACGTTGTACGGCGAGGCGTCGTACGCCTCCGCCTTGTAGCCCCACCAGTCGATGAATGTGCCCGCGCCCGCGCCGTGCTTCGCGATCTCCGGCGCGACTTTGTAGCCTTCGAGCACGTGCTGCAACTCGCGCACTTTGAATCCCATCTCGTCCGCGAGGTTCAGCAGCATCACGATCTCGTCGGCGCGATAGCAGTGCGCGTGGACGTCGATGTTGCCGCGCAGGATGTCGGACATCGTCTCCATCAGCAGATCGCGCCGCGGCGGAATGGCGGCCTCGCCGCGCTTCCGCTTCGCCTCGTATTCGTCCCACGAGGCGAGGTAATCGCGCGCGTCGGTGAACGAGCCGCGAATCACTTCCTCGACGCCCATGCGCGTGGCCGGATACTGGCGCGCCTGTCCCGACGGCGGCCGGAAGTTCGCCGATTTCGGATTTTCGCCGAGGGCGAACTTGATCGTGCGAGGGGCGTCTTTCACCACCCATTCGGAGACCGGACGCCCCCATTTCCACTTTACGATCTGACTCTGGCCGCCGATCGCGTTCGCCGATCCGTGCAGCACGAGTGCGGTGGTCGTGCCGCCCGCGAGCTGCCGGTACGCGGACACGTCTTCGTTCGTCATCGCGTCCGCGATGCGCACCATGCCGGTGTTCGGCAGCGAGACCTCGTTGACGCTGCCATCGACGGCGGTGTGGCTGTGCGTATCGATGATGCCGGGCATCACGAATTTGCCCGTCGCGTCGATGATGCGCGCACCCGCCGGCGCCGTGACATCGCGGCCGACCGCTGCGATTTTCGAACCGCGGATGAGCACCGAACCGTTCTCGATCACGCCGTTCGTGATGGTGAGAACCGTGGCATTGCGAATGAATGTGACGCGCTCCTGCGCGGCAAGGGGAACAGCGAGCAACAGCAGCAGGCGAAGTGCGTTTGTCATTTCGATTTGCTCCCGCTGAACTCGAACGTGCCGATGGTGCTGAGTGCGAAGTTGAACTGCGATCGTCAGCTGCCGACGAAGCGTCCTCATTTCGATTTGATCCGCTGAGCTCGAACATGCCGATGGTGCTGAGTGCGAGTTGAACTGCGATCGTCAGCCGCCGACGAAGCGTCCTCATTTCGATTTGCTCCCGCTGAACTCGAACATGCCGATGGTGGTGGAAACGTTGCCCGACATCGAGTCGCCGTCAACAGTGCCGCGGAACACCCAGTCGCTGGCTTCTGCTTCGTTCTGCGCATTCGCGGAGACCGTGAACTCGAACGTCTTGCCGTCGAACGTGCCGCCGCGAATGTCGCCGCTGCCGCGATCGCCCGAGAACGTACCCGTCAGGCGTCCATCCTCGGCCTGCAGCGTGACCTGCATCGAAACGCTGCCCTGCGGCGCGCGCACGTTGAGCGACCACGTGCCGTCGATGGGCGACGCCGACGCGTCTTCCGCAGGCTTTTTCTCGTCTTCCTTCGGCAGGCGCATCTCACGGCCGTCGATGAAGACGCGCGTTACTTTCGCTTCCTTGTCGAAGATCGGTTTGTCGCTGACGACGACATTCGCGATCTTGCCGCGCTCGAGCGAACCGAGCTGGCGATCGACGTTGAAGATGCGCGCCGGCACGAGCGTGACCGCGCGCAACGCGTCATCGGCCGACAAGCCGTTCTCGATCGCCTTGCGGATGCCGGGCAGAAAATCGCCTGCTTTGCCGGAGCCGCTCACGAGCGCGAACGGGACCGCGTTCTTCGCGAGCACGGCCGGCGTCGTCGGCGCGAGCTGGCGCTCCCGAATGACGCGCAACGGTTGGTCTTCGCGATCTTCCTGGTCCGCCGGCGCGATCGGCCACTTCACCGACACGAGCAGCGGGACATCCTTCAGCTCCGCCGGCATCGCGTACGCGCTCCGCGCACCGGAGACGATGTAGCGCACGTTGAACTCGCGTGCGATCGCCTGCGCGCGCCGGATCATCAATGCGGAGTCGGCGACGAACACCACCGGCAATTCGCGGCGCAACACGGGACGCAACGCTTCGAGCGCCGGGTTCTCCGCGGGCCGCTGCAATCCGGCCGGCATCCGCTCGTACACGTCGCGCGCGGCGGAGTGTTGCTGCGCATCCATGAATTGCTGCCGCAGGAAGGCGATCACGCCCATCAGGCTGTCGGGATAGGTCCACGTGGGCCGCGGATTGAACGCGATCTGCATCGCCACCGGACTCTTGATCACGCGCGATTCGGGCGGCCCGCTGCTCAGGTTGAGCATCACGGACTGGCCGTTGAAGATGCCGACCGACGGCGCGGTCACCACGGTCGTGACTCCCGTCTTCCGCCGTGCATCCGCATCATCTTCGGAGATGTTTACGCCGCGAATGGCAAGCGTGTCCGGCGCAGGCTCTTTGCGATCGTCGGCCTTCGGCGCCGCGAATCCGACCGATGTCTGCGCGTCGATCAGACCCGGATAAACGTGGGCGCCGGCGACGTCGATGATCGCCGCATCCAGCGGTATCGCGACATTCGCTCCGACCGCTTCAACCAGTCCGTCACGAATGATCACCACTCCATTCGTGATGGCCGCACCGGAAACAGGATGCACTGTGCCGCCGGTGATGGCGTAAACGCCTGGCGCGTCGGCGAAAAGCGCGGGGGCGATGAGGAAGAGGAGAAAGGCGATGAGTCGCCGATGCGTCATTCGCGGAACCTCCGGGCGCGCATCATAACGGGTACCTCGGTTCCTCGGTTCCTCGGGTTCCTCGGAGTCCCTCGGGGGAGATCAACCACTCCGAGGAACCCGAGGAACTCCCGTCCCCAATTGCCAGTGCGCTACAAAATGCGTAACCTCGTCCGACTCGGAGCCGCCATGGTCCTGTTCAACTACGCCACCAAAGAGATCACCGCGAAGATCGTGTACTACGGTCCCGGGCTCTGCGGCAAAACGACGAACCTGCAGTTCGTCTACGACTCACTGCCGTCGAACAACAAGAGCAAGATGCTCTCGCTGGCGACCAAGACGGACCGCACGCTCTTCTTCGACTTTCTCCCGCTCGACCTCGGCAAGATCCGCGGCATGCGCACGAAGCTGCAGCTCTACACGGTGCCCGGGCAGGTTTACTACAACTCGACGCGGCAGCTCGTGCTCAAAGGCGCGGACGGAATCGTGTTCGTGGCGGACAGTCAGGACTTCGCGCTTGATGCGAACCTCGAATCGATGCAGAACCTCGAGGACAACCTGAAGCGCCAGGGCATCCGTCTGCGCGAGATGCCGATGGTGATCCAACTCAACAAACGCGATCTGCCGAACGCGTTGCCAACCGAGGAGATCAACAAGGAGCTGAATCAATTGCAGTCGCCGATATTCGCGTCGGTGGCCACGACCGGCATCGGCGTCGAGGAAACGCTCAAAGGGATCACGCAGCTCGTCCTCGCGCATCTCGTGAAGAAGTACGGGCTGGAAGGCTCGGGCCCGCTCGACAAGGAGATTCAGATCCTCAACGTGCCGAATCAGTCCGCGCCGCCGGCGGACTCGCTGTGGGACGAGGACGATGAGCCGTTCGGCTCGACGGTGACCACACCGCCTCCGCCGCCGCCACCGGCGCGCGTTTCCGCCGCAACGTCCGCGCCGGCCGGCGAAGCGGAGTTCGAGCTCGATGACACTGCCGACGAGAGCATCCCGCTCGTCGCCACGGAGCTCGTCGGCGCTACGCCTGCCGCCGCCACGGCGTCGAATCCGTTCGACGACGTCTCGGACTACTTCAATACATTCGGCCGCAGCTCGCTCTCGGACGCCGCGATGGCGGCCGATGCCATCGAAGTTCCGACGACCTCCATCGAGATCCCGCTGCCGCCCGGCATCCTCGATTCGCTTCCGATTCTCGGCCAGGCACCGCCAGCGACGACCACCGCGGCCGCGCCGCCCGAGCGACGCAGCACGGACGGTCTCGTACGTGAGGTGACGATCCCGCTGAACCTGTCGATGGATGAGATCCGGCAGCACCGTCGTCTGCGGCTGAAGATCACGCTGGACGTGAATCTTTTGCCGTAGCGCCGCGTTCCCGTTTTTCGCCTGCACCCGGAGGAGTGGTCGAGTGGTTTAAGGCAGCGGTCTTGAAAACCGCCGTACCGGTAACGGTACCGTGGGTTCGAATCCCACCTCCTCCGCCATATTGACATCCAAGGACGTCCAACAAAGTCCGCTAACCCAAAGTGAAATAATGGGTTGTGGCCTTTGTTGTATCCCGAAACGTTCATGTTCGTCCGCTGGAATCCGGCGCTTTGTGGGGGTATCAATCAGGGTACCGAGCCGTGCACCACATGCCGTACCCCCGCGATGGAGTTCTGGAGGGCCCCGATGCCGCTCACCGACACATCCATTCGAAAGGCGAAGGCCACCAACAAGCCGCGCAAGCTGTTTGACGAGCGCGGACTGTTTCTCTCGATCGCACCCACGGGCGGCAAGCTGTGGCGATACAAATACCGGTTTGGCGGGAAGGAGAAGCTGCTTGCGCTTGGCACCTACCCTGACGTCTCGCTGGCGAGCGCGCGTGAACGCCGCGACGCCGCGCGAAGACTGGTCGCGGCTGGCGTCGATCCTTCCGCGCAGCGGCGCGCCGAACGAGCCGCAGCGGATTCGAGCTTCGAGACCATTGCTCGCGAGTGGTTCGCGAAGTTCTCTCCGCAATGGGTCGAGTCTCACAACCAGACAGTGCTTTCCCGAATGGAACGCGACCTGTTCCCCTACATGGGCAAAAGCGCGATCTCCGCGATCACCGCGCCCGAGCTGTTGTCGGTTCTCCAGCGGATCGAGAGGCGGGGCGCGAATGAGACCGCTCGACGCGTGCGACAGATTTGCTCGCAGGTGTTTCGCTACGCGATCGCGACGGCACGCGCGGAGAGGGACCCGTCCGCAGACTTGCGCGGCGCCCTCGCACCGGTTGTAACCGTTCATCGCGCGGCGATCTCATCGAGCATCAACTCGGCCACGCCGTGAAAGATCCGAACGGACGCGCGTACAACCGCACGGCCTTTCTGCCGGAGCGCGTGCGGAACTCCGAAGGAACGGTGCTCGTCGAAACGCGATATGCCTTGCCTTCCTTCGGACAGCACATCGTCAACCTTTCGAAGATCCTCAAGCAGAACGCCGAAGTAAGGGTTCAGATTCGGTTCGCTGACGGCGGAAAGGTCGTGATTGCGAAACCGACGAACGATGCTGCGCTTTTGAAGATCGCTCAGCGAATGTTGCCGGAGAGTCGCTCGCGCTTCAATGCACACCATGCGGAACAAGCGAAAATCACCGCAGCCAGCGACGGAGCAGGCGCACCACCGATCACCCAACAACTGCTCGTTTCCTCGTTCAAAGCGGCACCGTTCCACGAACCACTGACCGGGCTCGTTTACATCCGCGATCGTTGGTACGACCCGAGGACCGGTACGTTTCTCACGCCGGACCCTGCGCCGCGCACTTCGACGGTGATCTTCTTCGAGAGGTCGCCGTTCGCGACGGCGGTGGTGACCTCGGCGATGTTGCGGACCTGGCCGGTGAGGTTGGAGGCCATCATGTTGACGGACTCGGTGAGGTCCTTCCACGTACCGGCCACGCCTTTGACGTCGGCCTGGCCGCCCAGCTTGCCCTCGGTGCCGACTTCGCGCGCGACGCGCGTGACCTCGGATGCGAACGACGCGAGCTGCGCGACCATCGTGTTGACCGTTTTCGCGGTGCGGAGGAACTCTCCCTTCAGTGGGCGGCCGTCGAACTCGATGGCCATCGTGCGCGTGAGGTCGCCCTTGGCGACGGCGCCGATGACGCGCGCGATCTCGTTCGTCGGCTGGACCAGGTCGGTGATGAGGTTGTTGACGGATTCCGCCATCACCCCCCACTGCCCGCCGGCGGCCGGCCGGCGAACTGGCGGAGAAGGCCGTGGCGACTGTGGCTGCCGGTGCGGACCGCGTCTAACCTCCACGCCGAGCGTGCTTGACCTCGCCTCAGGACGGAATGTGACGCCCCATTTGCATGTATATTTCCACAACCAGTTCTTAAAGCACTGCCACCGCCAGCCCCATGAAGGAGCTTCATACGCTATCCATCGCACAGGTCATGAACGCATTACTGCTGAACGTAGTCCTCCTCGCTGCCTCATCAACCGGGCCAGATCTGCCGTCAACCCTCGGCCACTTGAATGGGCGGCCACTCTGGGTTGCCGCGGACGTTGCAATCGATGCCTCCGGCAGGCCGAACGCTGCCGTACTCGGCGAGTACGTCGCGCGCCGAAGCTCAGAAAGTGCCAGCCGTAACGCGCGCGCCGTCGCTCGCGAAAAGGGGACGAGGGCGAAGTTAAGCCAAAACAGCGAGGCTGTCGCCGTGGACGAATGTCTCGCGTTCAGTTTATTCAGAGCAGATCACTTCAAACCGACGTCCACGCTCGCGGAGTTGGTCGCGAGCTCGGAGGCGATCGTGGCCGGTACCGTGGTCGCGCAGCGGCAGGGCGTCCTGTACGACCAGCCTGGAACTCTGTTGCAGCTCGATGCGCAATACCTCAAAGGATCGGGCCCGGCGAAAGCGTATATGTTTTACCCGTACGCGGACATCAAAACCGCGGACGGCGTGCTTTGCTCACGACCAGGGAATTACGATCGAGTGCCTCCAGCAGTCGGAGACCGTTTCGTAGCATTCTCGATTGGCAGGCCCTACAACGCAGACGGCGCACCAATCTTCGCACCGGACCCACGTCGCGAGCTCGTTCGCGAAACCGCGGACGGCAAATTGACTCTTCCCGTCGCGCTCAGCTCTTCGAGCGAATCGGTTACTTTCAATGGCATCAGTGAGCGTGTGCGCCTGTCGCTGCACAGCGACAAATAGGGCTGCGACATGCGAACTGCTTACCTGCTCGTGCTCACGTGCATCTTCGCAGCCTTTGCGACGGCAAATAAAGCTCTAGGCCAATGTGTACAGTTCGAAGGTAATTATAGCAGCGCGTCCGGCGTCGGTACGATCGGCGTGCACCAGGGGATTGGATGGACTACTTCACCGCCGATCGGATCAGCAGTCTCCATATGGGATTGCGGTGGATTGAGCGGCAGCGGGTTCCCTTCGTTTCTCAATAACACAACCGGTGATATTAACGTCACGGTTGACAAACTATCGAGCCAACAACCCAACGCGAATGGCGGCTGCGCGCGGTTTGTGCCGGACGTGACGGTTGTGAATAACGTCAACGTCCTTACCGGCGGCACCGTGGAAATCTTCGCACGGGACGGCGCCGGCAACTCTTGCTCTGTTTACATGTCCAACACCAACCTCGATAACCTCATCGCGCACGAGCTTGGACACGCATTGACATTGGCCAACTCGAATTGCGGTGGCTCGATCATGGGCCCCGACTACATCGAGAACGGCCCCAATGCAGACGAGTGTAATGCCGCGAACGATTGCTGGTACACGATGAGCGAGGAGCAAAACGACGATTACACGGAGATGCAGAATTGCAACGAGACGTGCTACCCGAAACAATGTGAATACACCGGCACCGCCTGGTACTGTATCCACGGAGGAGATTCGCCGATCGTTTTCGATCTGGGCGATGACGGCTTCGCACTGACGAATTCCGCGGCCGGAGTCTGGTTCGATCTGAATGCCGATCGTCGTATGGACCGAACCGCGTGGACATCGGCGAACGACGACGACGCATTCCTCTCTCGCGACCGCAATGGCGACGGCCGGATCGGTGACGGAGGTGAGCTCTTCGGTAATTCGACGCGTCTTTCCACCGGTCGAAAGGCGGCGAATGGATTCATCGCTCTGGCGGAATTTGATACCGCGCGGCACGGCGGTAATGGCGACGGTCAACTCGACGCGAACGACACCGTATGGAGCACGTTGCTTCTCTGGCGCGATTCGAATCACGACGGCGTTTCAGCGCCCACCGAGCTGACTACTGTGCAAGCAGCCGGCGTGATCGCGATCGACCTGCACTACATGGAGTTCAAGCACACTGACGAGAACGGGAATCTCTTCCGGTACCGCAGTAAGGCTGCCTTTCGAGATGAAGACGGGAAACGCCGCAATGGAAAGATCTACGACGTATGGTTCGTGGTAGAGCCACCAGCCGCGACGTTGACCCTGACCACACCCGGCACGATCCGGTAAGCTAATCGTAACCCCCTCATCGTGCGTAGGCGTCGGAGGAGCGCGGCCAAGCGCCGCGCCCCTTCGGCGCCACGCGCGGTGGGAAGGCGGTGCTTCGTACGCTTTCTCGCGGCACGCCGCTTTTCGTACGGATCCCCGTTTCACGGGACATCAGCCGGCGCATCGCATCGCAGAATTGGGCGGTCGAACGTGTCGACAGGCCGGACGACGCGGATTACATCCTCACGGGAAGACTGGCTCGGGGCCATGTCGAATATGCCTGGGTACGCCCCGCGACGGATTCACGCGACCGGCCGCAAAGTACAGCGCGATCAGATGTTGATTACCGATCGAACGCTGCTTCCCGAAGAGCCTTACGGTTTCGTTCTGCGGGCGGCACCGGGATCGCGGCCAAGCCGCCGCCTTCCACTAATGTCGATGCGGCTCCCGGTTGTGGTGTGACGCCGCCGCGCATCAGGTTGATTTGCGGGGTTGTGCGCACTGGCACAGGCGGTAGCGGAGCGAGCATCGCGACCGCGGGCGCGACGATACGTGGGTGGCGTTTTTTCGGCGCGCTCGGCGCTTGCGCGCGGACGTTCGATCGACGTGCAAGACACTCGTTCGATCGACCAGTGCGACGAAGCAGGAAACAGGTGGATACCACGATCGCCGGACATACTTTGGAGAATCAAGAGCTCCAGTGGCGTGCGGCCTCTCTCATCAGGTGTCCGTACGCCATCCCATTCCAGAATCCAGGGATTGGTCAACGCTTCTTCCGTGGAGAGCAAAAAGTATGTATCCGTACCAAAGGGCGGCTGCGGGATGAGCGACGCGTCGGATCCAAGGGAAACTGGTGTTCTTCAGCTCGAGCCCGTACATCTTCGGGAAGGGCGATCCCGTCAACAATAGCGATCCAACAGGCCGCCACACATTCGTGAAGCGCAGAGTGAATGGCCTTGAGTTCGAGTTGCTTGCCCGATCGGGACGAGGTTCGAAAGGGCATCCTTGGGATGTCCGGCTCCTTCGTGAACCCGTTCACCGGCAAACGCGAAACGTTCTCATGGGATCAGCACCAGAGCGAGTTGCTGCTGATGCAAGCTCGGTGGGGCAACCCGCTGATGAAGGACGCTTTCGCGCAGTTCTTCGGCATGACGGATGACCAAGTAGATGTGAGAATCCGAGAGCAACCGGGAAGTCGCCTTCCAGTTTCTCCGCGACGCGGTGAGCTGAGCGGGTTCATACATCAGCGGGACGTAGAGAGGGCATTCGACGGCACCGCTGCACGTTCGGGAACAGACATCGACGAGCTGGCAAGCCACGGCGGCGCGGCGCGGCGAAGGAAATCGTCCGTGGTGTGCCGGAGCGGAGTCTTGATGATCGTGCGTTTCGGTCGTTGGCATCGCGCGCCTCGTGTCCGCCGCGATGTACGCCCATCCGAACCTTCCCGCAGCGACCGATCCCGATGTCGGCGCAGAAGATCGCGAGATCATTCAGCGAAAGAGCATGACGGGTGCTGGTGCGCTCGCGACGGGACTCGTGGAGGTGCCGTGGCTTCTGCGCGTCATCCGGGAGAGGGTGGCTGCTCCGCCCGCAGCATTCATGAAGTGGGATGACTTCCTCCGCGCAGGGCGCGGTCTGCTTCTTTGGGAAGCGTTTGTCACCGGGTCCGCGAAGCGCGATTCACACGCGAACGATGCGGTTGCAGCAGTCGAAGCATTCCGGGCAGCGCTTCCCGATCCGACGCGCGCACATGCGCTCCTCGATTCGGAGGTGTTGTCGCTGCTCGGTGCCACGATGCTGCGCACCGGGTGGACCTCCGATTTGATGGTTCTCGCGGCTCCGACGCTCGTCATTCGAGCTTAGGGAAATAGGGCCTCACCGCAAGCTCGGTGGGGTATCTTTGGGGGTACTGCGCCGCAACGCAATGGCTATTTGATTCAGAACAATGATACTTACGAGAACACTTCAACTCCCACCTCCTCCGCCAACTGTTACCTCGACAGCATGAGCAGGCGCAGGACCGGCGCGAACGGACCGAGATACTTCGCGGTTGCCTCGGGAATCGCCACCATCACGCCGGCGGAGACGAAGTAGTCCGGCTTCAGACGATCGTTGGGGTGAATGCTACGGCCGCGATCGATTGCGAGTCGCAAGGTCACGATGTCCACTCCGTACACGACCTCGCCGCCGTAGTCCAGACGCCACGAATCGCGAGATGCATGCGTGTAGCGGCGCAAGGCGGTACGAAGTCCCCAGCTCCAGCCATCGAATCGCGTGCGGTACTGGTTGTTCACCAGAAACGCCCACGCGGTGTAGTCGGCCGCGCGCGTGTAAGAGAAGCCGGCCGCGCCGATCCACTGCCGCAGATCTTCGCCCGGATCCTCCGCCAGGTTGAGCCAGAGCAGGTCCGTGGTGTGGCGCAATCCTTTCGATCGGGTGCCCCGACCTGATTCTCCCCGAACGATGAGTCCCGCCAGATCATGCGATGGGTCACTCAGCTCCTCGTGCTCGCGGGTCATGTAGATGCCGAGGTTCTGGTCGCCATTGCATTCGCCGGGCTTGCCGGAGGCGGAACCGAGGTGAATGCCGCCCACGGGACCGAACATCTTGAATTTTTCCGGGCGTGGCGCACGCGCGGTGAAGCACGGCTTCAAGGCGGTGGCGACCGGTGTACCGTTGCTCGCGGCCAGCACTTCGGCGATGGAAATCGCGCTGATGATCTCCACGAAGGTTTTCTGCCGCGCATGCTGCTCGAGCGTGGAGTCTCCATGGAATGGTTTCTCATCTGCCATCGCGGCGTTCCACGCTTCCTCGAGCTCCAGTGCGGCGAGGACCGGCTTCAACTCAGGTGGATAGTCGATGCGGAACGGCAGGCCGACGCGATTGAAATGATCGTGCAGGTGCGCCGCGGCGGCGTCGTGCATGTTCCGCCGCGGTGTGGCCAGATGGCCGACCGAGAAAAAGTCCTGGAGATAGTGAAGCGCGAGCGCTTCCTCGCGGAGCGCGCATGACGGACAGCCTTCCGCCTTCCGCAGCGCGGCATCATGCCGCGCCCACCATGCGTCGAGCGCGTCTTTCTGAAAGTGCTGAACGTTCTTGTGCAGCGCCATCCAGCGGCGGAGCTTCTGTCGCTCGCGTTTCAGGAGAGCGCCTTCAAACTCCGCGACCGGAAGATCGGTGAAGCGCTCGGGCTCCTGATACCAGTCGCCGCTGACGGTGATCTGCCCAAAGGTGATTCCGGGCGGCTCGAGGGCGCGGATCTCGTCTTTCATCTTCGAGGACGAAGAAGCGAGTTTCTGCGCCAGGACGAGTGCGCGGTCCGAAAGTTCCTTGTGTTCCTCCGGAGCGAACGCGAACGCGGAGGTTGCGCATGCGAACAATGCGAAGAGAAGGATTCGACGGATCGTCGCCATCTCTCTTCGGAGAGACGCGAATGCACTCTTTCCCTACCCCTGGAACGAGCGCGCGTGGTCTAGCCGAGGCGCCTGAGTGCTGTCAGCACGAGGAGCAATCCGAGCGCGACGGCCATCCAGACCTCGAGCGTCGGAACCGCGGCCGTTGCGGCGCCGATTGCGGCGGTCCAGCCGTCTCCCGGAAGAACGTCGCGCGCCTGCGTCACGAAGGTTCCTTCGCCGCGCCTGATGCTCGTTCCGTCGACGAGGTTCACGTCGCGCAGTTCGCCGGAGTCGCAGCCCATCTGCAGCAACGCGGCCTGCCCGCCGTTGCGCAGGCCGATGGCGTTCACAGAGTCGTCGAGATTGGTGGTGCTCGTGAGCGTGCCCGCGGCGCTGTATCGCCGCAATTCGAAGTTGAAGCCGGCGAGCACACCGCCGTCCGGAAGCACGGCGAGATCGGTCACCGGTGTGGTCGCAAAGTCGGAGAGCGGCGTGCCTGTGCAGACGTTGAAGCGATGAATCGCGCCGTTCTCGCCGATGAACGCCGTGCATTGATCTTCGGCGAGATCGAAGCCGTGCTCCCACGGCTCGACGTCGAACGTCAACGGATACGTAGCGACGAGAGCGCCCGTCGAGGAGATCGCGACGATCGACTCATTTCCCGCCTGTCGTGTCAGGACGTAGACGTTTCCCGATCGGTCGACGACCAGCGATCCGGCGCTGGCAACGCCGTCGAGGCCGGAGAAGAACGGCGTCCGCGATTGATCGGCACGCAGCTCCACGATCTCCACCCGCGGCGCGCTCAATCCCGCAAACACGCGCCCTCCCGGCGCCGCTGCCGCCGCGTAGATGTTGGTTGGGTCTTCCGCCCAGGAAGGGTGCCACTCGATCCGCGGACTCGAGAAGGGAAGGAAGAAGCACGCGCCGATGTGGTCTCCAACCAAGACCAGGTCGTATGGAGCCGCCATCATCGGGACTGCGCTCACGAAGACGATAGCGATGAGGAGCAGCCGCGCGAACGTCATGAACCTGTTGTACGGAGCGATCCGTTTTTTCGTCCGAATGTTGCGCGGGCGGAAAAGCGCCAGTGCGCCGTCAACACGACCGCCACCGCAAGCATCGTCCAGAGCGCGAGCTCATTCGGCGGCAGCACGAACACGATCGTGATGATCGCGATCCAGACGATGGCGATGGCGTTGATCGCGGGCGACCAGCGGCCGAGGGACCAGGCGGCGAGGTCCCGCGTCATGAATTCGCCCTGGCCGCGTCTGCGATTGCGGAAGTTCAGGTAGATCGGAATGCCGTAGGCGAGATAGAGGCAGATCGTGCTGATCGACGTCACCACGAACCACGCCGCGGCATAAAAACAGATCGCGACGCTCAGCGTGCAGGTGACGAGGATGGCGACGACCGGCGTGCGGTGCGTGCCGCTCACGCGCTTGAGCCAGCGCGAGCCGGGCATGCCGTCATCGCGCGCGAACGCGTACCACATGCGCGCCATCGACGTGACGGATGCGACGCCGCACAGCCACATGGCCACGCCGATCACGATGGCGATCGCGTTCGACAACACCGGCGCCAGGTTGTTCGCCACGATGTAGAGCACCGGATACGGATCGTTCGCTGTCGCAGCAACGTCGCCGTCCGGAATGCACCAAGTCAGGATCATCAGCATCAGGTAGCCGAAGACGGCAGAAACAGCGACCGACAGCACGATTCCCCACGCGCTGTTCCTGCGCGCCATCACCGTCTCTTCGGCCATGTGCGCGGATGCGTCGTAACCCGTGTACGTCCACTGCGCCTGCAGCAGCGCGAGGACGAACATCAACAGAGGCGGCGCCGCGGCGTACAACGATCCGAGGCCGGGTACGAGCCGCAGCAGAGGCGAAGGCATGGTGAGCTCGCCGACCGTGAGCACCGGCGGCACCGGCTCCGCCATCGGCTGAAACGAGAAGAGAAACTCGAGCGGATTGTGATGGCGTCCGAAGAATGCCAATGAGAACGCAATCAGAAACACGCCCGCGATGTGCCACCAGACGCTGATGTCCGACAGCCGCGCGGTGAGCCGGATGCCCCACGCGTTGATCAGAATCTGCGGGATGAGGATCAGCACCATCACGAAAAGCTGGAAGTACCAGTTCGTGAAGCGCGCATCCGGCGGAATGCCGAGGATACGGGTGGTGGCGCCGATGAGATAGATCGCGGCGGCGATGTTGATGCCGGCGGTGATCGCCACCTGCCCGATCATGTTGAGCCAGGCCGTCGTCCACGCCCACGTCCGGCCGCCGAGGCGGAAGGCCCAGAAGTAGAGCCCACCCGCGGTCGGATAGGCGGATGCGATCTCCGCCATCGACGCGGCCACGGCAAGCGTCAGCACGCTCACGAGCGGCCACCCGATCGAGTTCGCAGACGGTCCCGCGAATTTCAGACCGTAGCCGTAGAGCAGCACCGCGCCGGTCAGAATCGAGATGATCGAAAACGAGAATGCGAAGTTCGAGAAACCGCCCATCTCGCGAAAGAGCTGCTGGGCGTAGCCGAGCCGCTCGAGATCGCGAACGTCGTCGCGGATGGCTTCTTCGCGATTCACGCGGTTACCGCGGCGTCCGTGATCTCGAGCGCTGCATCGATCACCTTGAATGCGTCGCGCAGTTGCTCTTCCGTGATGCACAGCGGCGGATTCGTGAAAAGGTTGTTCCAGTTCACGAACGCGTACATGCCCTGGTCGCGCAGGAAAGCGCCGACTTTCTGCATCTCGGGACTGGTGCCGTTGAACGGCGCCATCGGCTCTTTCGTAGCGCGATTGCGCACGAGCTCGAGCACGCCGAAGAGGCCGATCGAACGTACATCGCCGACCGACGGATGCCTGCGCTTCATCTCCGCGTGCAGCTCCGTCATCACACGTCCCATCCGCTGGGTGTGTCCCATCGTGTCGTCGTCGATCATCACCTGCAGGCACGCCTCCGCCGCCGCGAGGCTCATCGGATGCGCGTTGTACGTGAGGCCGCCGTAGAAGACGTTGCGGTCGAAGTAGCTCGCGATGCGCTCGCTCATCGCTACCGCGCCGAGCGGCAGGTACGCGGACGTCAGGCCCTTGGCCATGGTGATGATGTCGGGCACGACGCCCCAGTGATCGACCGCGAACCAGCGTCCCGTGCGCCCGAGGCCGCACATGACTTCATCGGCGACGAGGAGGATGCCATGGCGATCGCAGATCGCACGCAAGCCCTGGAGATAGCCATCGGGCGGCACGATCAAGCCGTTCGTCCCCGTCACGGTCTCGACGAAGATCGCGGCGATGGTCTGCGGTCCTTCGTACATGAGCGTCTCTTCGAGCTCGTCGAGGCAGCGGCGCGTGAACATCTCATCCGAATCGCCTTCGCGATAGAGATGGCTCCTGTATTTGTACGGATCGAAGAAGCGCACGACGCCCGGCAAGCCCGGTTCGTTGGCCCAGCGTCGCGGATCGCCGGTCAACGAGATCGCGCCCATGGTCGCGCCGTGATACGCACGGTACCGCGCCATGATTTTCTGGCGGCCGGTGACCATGCGTGCAATGCGGATGGCGTTTTCGTTGGCTTCGGCACCCCCGAGCGTGAAGAAGAAGCGATTCAGATCTCCCGGTGTCCGCTCCGCCAGCATTTTTCCGACGCGCGCGCGCACGGCCGTGGCCATGCCCGGTCCCGCGTACACGAGCTCATCCGCCTGACGCTTGATCGCTTCGATGACGCGCCTGTCGCCATGGCCGATGTTGACGCACATGAGCTGCGAGTTCATGTCCACGTAGCGTTTGCCGTCGGCGTCCCAGAAATAGATGCCTTCGCCGCGCACCATCGGGATGGGATTGACGCTCGCCTGCGCCGACCAGGAGAAGATGGAGTGACGTTTGGTGAGGTCGATGATCTCCGCGGCGCTCATCGCGCCGACCGCATCTGTGGTCGTCATGAGCCGAGTGTATCGCCAAAGAAATTCGGTGTCGGGGGAAGAATTGCGGTCGCGCGATTGTAGAATGGCCCGCCGATGCCACGTGGAGAGATGGGTGAGTGGCTGAAACCAGCGGTTTGCTAAACCGCCGTAGGGGGTAAACCTCTACCGAGGGTTCGAATCCCTCTCTCTCCGCCACCGGGTGCGACCCGGCGCGCTGGTTGGCCCAGCCTTCTCACGGCGCTGTCTATCTGAGGCACGCGTTCCGCAGCCTCTATGACTCCCTGGATTCAATCAGCGCCAGTGGGTCTCGCGCGGGACCGTTCAACACCTCACCAGATGGCGCGAAGCGCGATCCATGGCACGGGCAATCCCAGCTCCGCTCGACGCCATTCCACGCCACGTCGCACTTCATGTGCGTGCAGACCGGTGAAACGCAGTAGAGCTTCCCCGCGTCGTCGCGATAGGCCGCGACCTTCTTTCCATCGAGCTCGATGATCTTTCCTTCGCCGGCTGCCACGTCGCGCGTCGCATCGCCTTCGACATCGTGTTTCGTGAGCCGGTCGGGGATGAGGTGCGCCGGAAAGTGGATGTTCTCCGTGATGAACTCGCGCGTCGTCGCGTGCGGGCGCACGCGTTTGTGATCGAAGAGCTCCGCCCACGGATTGGCGACGCCGGTGATGAGGTCCGCAATCACCATCGCGCCGACGGTGCCGAAGGTCATGCCCTGTCCGGCGTAGCCAGCGGAGATGTAGATGTTGCCCGATGAGCCCATGAGCGGCAGACCGCCGTGCGGCTCGATGACCTGCCCGGACCAGCGATAGCGAAGCTCGTGATTGCCGAAATATTCGTTCGAATATTTCTCGAGCGTGTCGAAGCAGCCTTCCGTGTCTTCTTCTTCGCCGACGCGATGATCTTCCCCGCCGACGATGAGAAACGTTCCTTCGTCCGTGACCTGCCAGCGCGTGTAGTGATACGGGTCGGCGGTATCCCAGAACAGGCCTTCGGGATACGGTCCTGTCTCCCGAAATGCAATCGCGTAGGTGCGATACGCGGCGGCGAGTGTGTGCACGTGTGTGAAGCCGACGACCGGCACATTGGTGGCCATGAAGACCGAGCCGGCGTGAACGCGTCCGTGCTCGGTCTCGACGACGCACGGCTCTCCATCTTTGATGTCGGTGACGAGCGTGTGCTCGAAGATCTTCACGCCCGCGCGATTTGCGTGTGACGCAAGTCCGGTCACGTACTGGCCGGGATGAAACTGCGCCTGATCCGGCCACAGCACGGCGCCGCGCGTGGCGAACGGCAAGGGCACGTCTTCCGTCCACCGCGCGTCGAGCCCTGCCTCGCGCGCCGCCGCCGCTTCATTCTTCAGCTCCGCGACGTATTTGCGTTTCTCGGTGTAGAGATATCCGGGCACGCGTTTGAACCGGCAGTCGATCGAATATCGCTCGATCAGCTCCGCAATCTTTTCGATCGACGCCCGGCTCGCGTCGGCGACGAGCTTCGCTTCTTCCGCGCTGTATTTGCGGCGCACGTAGTGATAGCGCGCGTCGATGGCGACGGTGAGATGCGCGGTCGTGTTGCCGGTCTCGCCGCCCGCGACCGTGTCCCGCTCCAGCAGCGCCACCGTGCGGCCGCGTTCCGCGAGCAGCAGCGCCGCGGTGAGGCCGGTGATGCCCGCGCCGATGACCGCGACATCGACGTGCAGTTCTCCGCGAAGCGGATCGAATTTCGGCGGCGCGCTCGTTGCGCGCCAGAGGGACCTGGTCTCATCACTCATGTGCGGCGTGCAGGGAGCAAGATCTATGCGCGCCGCACCGCACCAAAATTGCGCCGTGTGCAACACGAGGTCGGGCACGCTTCGTGCTCGACCCTGAGACTGCTTCGGAGACGGTGGTAGACACAGGACACCACGAACACGAACCCCGGAAGGAGACACTCAAAATGGCAACGAGCAAACGCGGTTTTGCGTCGATGGACGCGGCGAAGCAGCGGGAGATTGCAAGCAAAGGCGGACGCGCGGCCCACTCGAAAGGGACGGCCCACGAGTTCACGTCCGAGGAGGCGCGCGTCGCCGGCCGGAAGGGCGGCGAGGCGGTCAGCCGCGATCGGGCCCACATGGCGGCCATCGGCCGTGAAGGTGGCCACAGCCGCGGAGCACGCGCGCGCGCGGCAGCCGCGAACACCACTGGCGTCATCAACACGGACGTGGCGCAGAGCGGATCGCAGTTCGTCCGCGAAGCGACCGACGACAGCCGCAGCAACTCGTCCTCCGGCAGCAACTTCGGCTCGCAGGACCGCGCGCGCAATGAGCGCGACTCGAACGAGGGAAGCTCGTTCTCGGATCGCAACCGCGCGTAAGTGAAGCGACGAACAACGAGAGTGGCGGGCTGAGAGCCCGCCGCTCCAGTTACGTTTCTTCCATCCGGTCCGCGAGCTCGCCGCCCAGCCAGCCCGTGGCCACGATCAGCAACACCCCGCACCCCGACAGCGCAATGGCCATCCCCTCGGGATGACCCGGCGCATCGCGGCGCAACCACCAGCTGACCGCGAAGAGCGCGGCGACGATGAGGTTCCCGCCGCCGTGCCACGCGCCGACGCGCCATGCGCGCGTGCCGCGCGGAATCGCCAGCCAGTCGATCAAGCCGAAGATCGACGCGACCACTCCACCGATCACACCCGCGAAGATCATCCACGACGCCACCAGCGCCAACTCCGCGCGCCCTCTCGCGAGCCAGGCAAGGTCGAAGAAGAAAGACGTCGCCAGGAGGCCGAGAGGGAAAACGATGAGGATGAGGTGAACGGGATGGCCGAAGATGCGCGCTCTGGCTTTCATCGAAAACGCGCGGCATCGTAGGCGAGCTTCAACACTTCCGCAAAGTGCAGCGTCGTGCGGCCAGTCGTCTGCTCGATCTGCTCGCGGCACGAGAAGCCGTTCGCGATGATCAGAGTGTCAGGATCGCTCTCCCGCACCATCGGCAGCAGGACGCGCTGTCCGATCTTCATCGACAGGTCGTAATTTTTCTTCTCGAAGCCGAACGCGCCCGCCATGCCGCAGCAGCCGGAATCGGGATGCGTGAGATCGAGTCCGATCCCGCGCAACAGCGCTTCCTCCGCATCGAAACGCATCACCGCCTTGTGATGACAGTGCGCCTGCACGAGCGCCTTGCGCCGCAGTTCCGGCAGCGCGACGCCCTCTTTCACGAGGAACTCGCTGAGCATAAACGTCGATTGCGCGAGCTTCAACGCGTTTGCATCACGCGGAAAGAGGCCGAGCAGCTCGTCGCGGAAAACCGAAACGCAACTCGGCTCCAGGCCGATGATCGGCGTTTCGGCAGCGAGGTCGGGACCGAGCGCTTCGAGCGTCTCGCGCAGGAGGCGTTTGGCGAGGCCGAGGAAACCCCAGTCATACAGCGGACGGCCGCAACAAAGGCGTTTGCGCGGGATCGTGACGGTGTAGCCGGCTCGCTCGAGCACATCCGCCGCCGCCAGCGCGGTGTCGGGGAGGAAGTGATTGTTGAACGTATCGGGCCAGAGGATCACCTTCTTCCCGGCGTTTGCGCGTGGCGCAAACTGCTGCCGGAAGGTCTTTTTTGCGAAGCGCGGCATGCGCCGCTCCTTCGCTACGCCCGCGAACATTTTCGCGAACGGAAGCCGCGACATCGCGTTCACGATTCGGGGCGCGAGCGATGCCATCCCCGCCCACCAGTAGATCAGTCCCATCGTGTACGCCGGGATCGGGCGAATGCGTCCCTTGTAGTAGTGCGACAGGAACTCCGCTTTGTACGTGGCCATGTCCACCTGGGTCGGGCAGTCGCCTTTGCAGCCTTTGCACGCGATGCAGAGGTCGAGCGAGTCTTTCACCGCCTCGTTCCGCCACGAGCTGGGAACGGTCTCGCCTTCGAACATCTCGAACAGCAATCGCGCACGGCCGCGCGTGGAATGCTCTTCCTCACGCGTGACCTGGTAGCTCGGGCACATCGTGCCGCCGTCGAGCCGCCGGCACCGACCCACGCCCACGCACCGCAACACCGCATGGTTCATCCGCCCGTGATCCTCGGCGAACTGGAAATGCGTCTCCGGATTCCATGGCGCGTAGGTCGCGCCGAGGCGGAGATTCTCGTCGGGCTCGTAGGGTGAGATCAGCTTGCCCGGGTTCATCCTCCAGTCCGGATCCCACAGCGACTTGAACTCGCGGAACGCGGTCATCAACTCGGGACCGAACATCTTCTCGAGCAGCGCGCCGCGGGCCTGACCGTCGCCGTGTTCTCCCGAGAACGATCCGCCGTGCGACGCGACGAGGTCCGCCGCTTCGTCGATGAACGCGCGGAACTTCGCGATGCCGGTCTGCGTGGTGAGATCAAAGTTCGTGCGCGTGTGCACGCAACCGTCGCCGAAGTGGCCGTAGAAATCGCCGCCGTAGCCGTAGCGCTCGAGCAGCGCGCGCAACTCGCGCAGATAGCGCCCGAGTTTTTCCGGTGCGACCGCGGCGTCTTCCCATCCTTCCCACATCAGCGGCTTGCCCGGTACGTGTCCGGTGGCGCCGAGGCCGGATTCGCGAACCGCCCAGACGAAGCGCGCTTCCTTCGAGTTGTTGTCGAAGAGGCGCGTGCGCGATGCCGCGAGCGTCGCCGCAAGCTTTTGCGCCTGCGCCATCGCCTCATCCATCGTCGGGCCGCCGAACTCGACGAGCAGCCAGCCGCCACCCGGCGGCAGGAGCGCGATGCCGTGCGGGTTCATCTTCTTGAACTGCTGATCGCGTACGAGCAGATCGTCGAAGCCTTCGAGCCCGATCGGCCCGAATTCGAGGATGCGCGGCACATCGTCAGCGGCGTCGTAAACGCTCTCGTAACTGATCACCAGCAGCGCGCGCGACGGTGGACTGTGCACGAGCTTCGTCTTCGCTTCGAGCACGAGCACGCACGTCGACTCGCTCCCGACCAGCGCGCGTGCGACGTTGAACCCGTTCTCCGGCAGCAGTTCGTCGAGGTTGTAGCCGGAGACGCGGCGTGCGATGCGTGGAAACTTCGCGCGCACGAGGTCTGCGTATCTGTCGCGAATGTTGCGCAGCCCCGCGTAGATCTCGCCGCGTCTTCCGCCTTCGCGGATGATCGTTTGGAGCTCGCTTTCACTCGTCGCGCCGACGCTCATGCGCACGCCGTCGTACGTGAGCACGTCGAGGCCGTCGATGTTGTCGACGGTCTTGCCGGACATGATCGAGTGCACGCCGCACGAGTTGTTGCCGATCATGCCGCCGAGCGTGCACTGCGCGTGCGTCGCCGGATCGGGACCGAAGGTGAGTCCGTGCGTTTCGGCCGCGCGGCGGAGATCGTCGAGCACGATGCCCGGTTGCACGCGCGCGAATTTCTGCGGCGCGTTCATCTCCACGATGCCGTGCATGTACTTCGACATGTCCAGCACCACCGCGACGTTGCAGCACTGACCGGCCAGGCTCGTGCCGGCACCGCGGCCGAGGATCGGGGCGCCATGTTTGCGCGCGAGCGCGACCGTTGCGATCACGTCCTGGACATCGCGCGGCACGACCACGCCGATCGGCACCTGGCGGTAGTTCGACGCGTCCGTCGAATAGAGCGCGCGCGAGCCGTCGTCGAAACGAACCTCGCCGCGAACGGTGCCGCGCAACTCCTCGGCGAGGCGCGCCGCGTCGATGTTCAATGTCTGCAGCCGATCGCGATGCTCGATGGGCTGCGGCACCCGCCGATCGTGGGGAAACTCCACGGGCGCGTAACGGTTGATCTCGCGGCTCACGGTGGAAGTCTAGTTCCTCGGCCTGCCGCTTCTCTGTGCCGTGCCGAGCGCGGCACATAAACTGCAATTTCTGCGCGCATGGCGGCGATACCGATCGAACCTGACGCGCGCGACGACGAACATCCTCTGCTGTCGCCGGAAAGCATCCGCTTTTACCGGGAGGCGCTGGCGATCCTGACCGAGGCAGGCGTGCCGCATCTCGTCGGCGGCGCGTATGCCTATGCCCGGTACACCGGCATCGAGCGGCACACGAAGGACTTCGACATCTTCATCCGGCGCGAGGACTTCGAGCGTGCCGCGAAAGGGTTCGAGGACGCGGGTTACCGGAGCGAGCTGACATTCCCGCACTGGCTGGGCAAGGCGTACGGCGAAGGCGAAGATTTCGTCGATCTGATTTTCAGCGCGGGCAATGGCGTGGCCGCGGTAGACGATCGCTGGTTCGAGCATGCGGTCAAGGACAAGGTCTTCGGCGTCGACACGCTGCTCATTCCGGCCGAAGAGATGATCTGGTCGAAGGGGCTGATCATGGAGCGCGAACGTTTCGACGGCGCCGACGTCGCGCACGTCATTCGCGCGGTCGGCGACAAGCTCGATTGGGATCGCCTCCTCGAACGTTACGGCCCGTATTGGCGCGCGCTGTACGCGCACATCGTTCTCTTCGGATTCGTCTATCCGTCCGAACGGTCGAAAGTGCCCGCGAAAGTGATCGAGGAACTGACCGAGCGCGTGCGGCAGGAAACGAAAGCAGGCGACGCGGATGAGAAGGTGTGCTACGGCACCGTGATCTCGCGGCAGCAGTACCTGACGGATGTCGGCGAGTGGGGCTATGAGGATGCGCGGCTCGTGGAAGGGACGATGGACGAGGCCGAGATCGCGCACTGGACGGCCGGCATCGAGAACGACGGAGCGAAGTGATGGAACGCGACACACTGCGCCTCGCGGCGGTCGCGGACATTCACGTCAAGAAGACATCCGCGGGCGCGATGCAGCCGCTCTTCTCGAAAGTCACGGAAAGCGCCGACGTGCTCTTGCTCTGCGGCGATCTCACCGACTACGGCACGCCCGCAGAAGCGAAGGTCCTCGCCAAAGACATCACCTCGTCGCTGCGCATCCCGGTGCTGGCGGTGCTCGGCAATCACGACTTCGAATCGAATCAGGAGCGCGAGGTCGTGCAGATTCTCACTGACGCAGGCGTGGTCGTGCTGGACGGTGATTCGTACGAGCTGCACGGCGTCGGCTTCGCGGGCGTGAAGGGATTCGCAGGCGGCTTCGGGCGGCGCGCTCTCGGTGCGTGGGGGGAGCCGATCATCAAGAACTTCGTGCACGAGACGATCAACGAGACGCTGAAGCTCGAGGCGGCGCTCGCGCGCTTGCGCACGCCGCAGAAGATCGTGCTGTTGCACTACTCGCCCATTCAGGCCACCGTCAACGGCGAGCCTCCCGAGATCATCGCCTTCCTCGGCTCGAGCCGGCTCGAAGAGCCGCTCGATCGCTATCGCGTGAACGCCGTGTTCCACGGTCATGCGCATCGCGGCAGTCCGGAGGGACGGACGAAGGGCGCTGTGCCCGTGTACAACGTGGCCATGACGCTGCTCGCGAATGCATATCCGCAGCAGCCGCCGTTCCGTCTTTTCGAGGTGCCGCTGCACAGCGAGGCGGTCGCGTAAAATCGCGGCAGTGCTCCGCGACCGCGATGAACTGATCTCCACGTACCGCGCGTATCGCGCGCGCACGCACCAGCTCTTCGACCTCTTCCCGCCCGAGGCCTATTACGCGCGCCCAATCGCGTTGCGCAATCCGGTCGTGTTTTATGAGGGGCATCTGCCCGGCTTTTGCGTGAACACGCTGGTGAAGCTGACGTTGAAACGCGAAGGCGTCGATGAGCGGCTGGAAACGCTGTTCGCGCGCGGCATCGATCCCGAAGACGAGACGGCGGTGAAGAGTCCGGGCGATGTGTGGCCCTCGCGCGAAGAGGTGCAGGCATTTGCCGCGGCGTGCGACGCGAAGGTCGAAGACGCGCTGCGCACCGGCGCGCTCGAAGGCAACTCCGAAGCGGTCTTCACGATTTTCGAGCACGAGCTGATGCATCAGGAGACCTTGATGTACATGCTCCATGCTTCTGGAGCGACGGGCTCTCAGCCCGTCGAAACGGGGGGGCAACGGGCTGAGAGCCCGTCGCTCCAGATTGCGATCCCCGCGGGCAAAGCAACCCTGGGCGCCACGCGCGACCGCTTCGGCTGGGACAACGAGTTCCCCCGACACACGGTCGACGTCGACGCGTTCACCGTCGATGCGCACAACGTCACCAACGGCGATTACCTCGAATTCATGCACGCCACCGGCGCGAGCGCGCCCCACTTCTGGGAACAACGCGACGGCGAATGGCTCCGACGTGGCATGTTCACGCTGGCGCCGTTGCCGCTCGACGCCGCGGTGTATGTGACGCACGACGAAGCGGTCGCGTTCGCGCGATGGAAAGGCAAACGCCTGCCGACCGAAGCGGAGTTTCATCGCGCCGCGTACGGCACACCATCAGGCGAGGAACGCTTGCATCCATGGGGCGATGACCCGCCCGATTCCACACGCGGCAACTTCGATTTCGCGCATTGGGATCCGGTTGCGATCGGCTCGTATCCGCGTGGCGCAAGCGCGTGGGGCGTGCACGATCTGGTTGGCAACGGGTGGGAGTGGACGTCGTCGCTCTTCGCCGGCTTCGACGGCTTCACCCCGATGCCTTCCTATCCCGAATACTCCGCCGACTTTTTCGATAACGCGCACTACGTGCTCAAGGGCGCATCGCCGGTCACTCCGCGGCAGCTCGTGCGACGCAGCTTCCGCAACTGGTTCCGGCCGAACTACCCGTACGTGTTCGCGACGTTCCGCTGCGTCGCGTGAGGCACGCGGGTGCGCGTCGTGCATCGACGTTGCGCGTCATGCAAACGAAGACTTACCAGCCCAAAACCTTCAATCTCTCCGGCCTCACCGGTATCTCCGACAAGACCCTGGAGATGCACTTCAAGCTCTACGAGGGTTACGTCACCAACACCAACGTTCTCACCGAAAAGATCGCCGCGATGCTCGACGACGGCAAAGTCGACCAGGAGGAAATGCCCGCCTACTCCGAGCTCACCCGCCGCCTCGGCTTCGAGTACAACGGCATGGTCCTGCACGAGTACTACTTCGGCAACATGAAGGCGCGCGGCGGCGACGAGGCTCCGCGCGGCTCGAAGTTTCGCGCCGCCGTCGAGAACAGTTTTCCGAGCTATGAGATCTGGAAGACCGACTTCGTCAGCGTCGGCAAGATGCGCGGCGTGGGCTGGGCGATGTGTTATCTCAATCCCGCCACCGGCAGCGTCTCCAATCACTGGATCACCCTGCATGAGACCGGCAACGTCGCCGGCTTCGTCCCGCTGCTGGTCATGGACGTTTGGGAGCACGCGTTCCTGCTCGACTACAAGCCCGCCGAGCGTCCGAAGTACATCGAGGCGTTCCTCGGCAACATCGATTGGGACGCGGTCGAAACGAGGATGTGAGAACCAGTACCTCGGGTACCTCGGGTACCTCGGAGTTCCTCGGAGTGGACCCCATCCCAACCCCTCCGAGGAACCCGAGGTACTCCGAGGAACCCGAGGTACCATCTACTTGTAACTGTAAAGCGCTTGACTGTGCCGAACTCGCGCCCCATACTGAAGCCGGCTGCGCAACCTTTCGCGTCGCCGTGCCGTACATCAAACCCATGGCAACGCTGATCGAGGTCTCCGGCCTCCGCAAGCAATACACGTCGTCCTTCGGCAAGCCGAAGATCACGGCGCTGGACGGGATCGACTTCCAGGTCGGCGAGGGCGAGCTCTTCGGCCTTCTCGGCCCCAACGGCGCCGGGAAGACGACTACCGTCAAAATCCTCCTCGGACTCACGCACGCCACGGCGGGGACGGCCAGCGTGTGCGGGCTGCCGGTGCGCGATCCGGAGTCGCGCCGCCGCGTCGGCTATCTGCCCGAGGGGCACAAGATCCCGAACTACCTGACGGCGCGTCAGGCGCTGTCGATCTTCGGCCGCATGTCGGGGATGGATTCCGCGACGATCGAGAAGCGCATCCCGATGCTGCTCGATCGCGTACGGATGGGGCAGTGGATCGACGTGCGCATCAAGAAGTTCTCGAAGGGCATGACGCAACGCCTCGGCCTCGCCTGCGCGATGATTCACGCGCCGCAGGTGCTGCTGCTCGACGAGCCGACCGACGGCGTTGATCCAGTCGGCCGCCGCGAGATCCGCGATCTGTTGCGCGAGGAAGCGAACAACGGGACCACGGTCCTGCTGAACTCGCACCTCCTGTCCGAGATCGAGCTCACGTGTGATCGCGTGGCCGTGCTGCGCAACGGCAAGGTGGCGGCGTTCGGCAGCGTCGAAGAGCTCACGCGCAAGAGCGCGACCTACAAGATGGTGGCAACGCCGATCGATGACAGCCTCGTGTCCGCGTTCCGCGAGAGCGGCGCCGGCGTCGAGCGCGTCAACGGTCACATGGTGTTGTCCGTGACGGACATCGAGCATCTCAACGCGCTCGTCGACCGCCTGCGCTCGCGCGGCGGCGTCCTCACCGAGCTCACGCCGGTGCGCTCGACGCTCGAAGACGTCTTCGTCGACCTGATCCGCGCCGACCAGCACACCTCCGTGGGAGCGCACGAATGATGAAAGTTCTCGCAGCAAACATCGAAGACGTGATGCGCGAAGCCGCGGCGCGGTGGACGCTCGTCGCCTACTTCTTCCTCTCCACCATCTTCATCATCATCTTCGCGTCCGCGATCAACCTCGACATCGTCGACGGCGCTCTCGCCGGCGCGAAGTTGTTCGGCCAGGAAGTGGACATGGGCGGCAACGAGATGTCGATCGAGAAGCTCGTGCTCGGGTTCGAGACCGGCTTCTCCGGCTTCCTCTACGTCTTCTGCACGTTCCTGGCGATCTTCGCCACGGCGCATCTCGTGCCGCGCATGCAGGAGAAGGGGACGATCGATCTGTATCTTGCGCGGCCGATCGGACGGGTGCGGCTGCTGCTCTCGCGCTATGTGGCGGGACTCATTCTCGCCGGCAGCAACGTCGTTTACCTGATGGGCTCGATCTGGCTCATCGTCGCGCTCAAGACCGGCGTTTACAACGCGCGATTCCTGATGGCGGGCGCGATCATCTTCCTGATCATCGCGGTGCTCCTGGCATTCGCGTTCCTGGTAGGCGTGTTCACGTCCTCGACCGCGGTGTCGATCATGACCACGTACGGCATCTTCTTCTTCGGTCTCATGCTCGCCGCGCACGACAAATTCGCGGCCGCGGTGTCGAAGCAGTGGCAGGCCTGGACCATCGAGACGCTGTACTGGGTTTTCCCGAAGACCGCAGAGTTGCTCACCGCCGTCGTGGCATTCGTCGGAGGTGAGCAGGTTCCCGAGCAACTGATGAAGTCTCTTGCACCCGCGCCTTTCCTGACCACCGCCGCGTTCGGCGCTGGTTGCCTCATCCTCGCTTCCTGGTTGTTCACGCGAAAGGAGTTCTAATGAACCGGATTTCCCGCAGTCTCGTTGCACTCGTCGTCGTATCCGCGCTGGCGCTGCCGGCGATGGCCAAGGACGACGCGCTCGCGCTCGTTCCCGCGAACGCCGTCACGGTCGGCATGGTCAAGCTGGCCGAGATGCGCACCAGCCCTCTGTCATCGCTGCTGTTCGAGCACACCGACAAGATGAGCACCGACGGTGAGGCCGAGAAGTTCCTCATCGAGGCCGGCCTCGCGCCGCTGAAAGACGTCGACGTGCTCGTCGTCGCCACTTCGCCGCGCTCGAACCTCGGCACCGAAGCTGACGTGCTCGTGATCGCCGAAGGCCGCTTCAACGCGGAGCGCCTGACCGCGGCTCTCGTCACGCGCGGCGCCGTGAAGAAGAACAACTACCTCGTCCTGCCGGACAACGAGGAACCGAAGGGCGCCGTCGCGTTCCCGTCCGGGTCGCTCGTGATCGCCGGCACCGAGCGTGCGGTGGTCGCGGCGCTTGCCGCACGCACCAGCGGCAACGGCACCGGCTTCCGCGCACGTGGCGCGCTCGGACAGGATCTGCCGCGCCTCGACAGCACCGCCACCGCGTGGGCGCTCGTCGATGTGACGCGCGCGGCGCGCCTCGCCAAGGGCGGCCCGATCACCAGCGGCAAAGGGCCGAGCGGCGATGCGCTGCAGGCCGCGCTGCGTACGGTCTCCACCGTCGGCATGTGGGCGAAGGACAAGGGCAACGCGCTCGAGCTCGGAGCTTTCGGGCTGTCGACTGATGACGAAACGCTGCAGCTTCTCGAAGACACGGTCCGCGGCGGCCTCTCCGCGCTGCGCCTCGCGGTGCGTGAGAAAGCGCCGGAGATGGTCACCGTCCTCCGCGCCTTCGACGTGTCGCGCAAGGACGACGCGATCCTCGTCGAAGGCTCGATTCCCGCGGCGCAGTTGCGCGAGATGATGGCCAAGAAGCGGGCTGCGAAGTAGTACCTCGGGTACCTCGGAGTTCCTCGGAGTGGAAAAGACCTCGGCGGCGACGCCTCCGAGGAACTCCGAGGTACCCGAGGTACTCGTCTCTACACGAACCGTCGCAAATGCTCCCGCCACCACGGCCAGTCATGGCCGAACTGCCCGGGCCATAACTCGAAGTGGTTCGGGATTCCCTTCGAGGACAGCAGCTCCGAGAACTCGCGGTTCTTCTGCACGAGCGAGTCGTGCTCGCCCGTCGCGATCACCCATCCCACGCGCGCGAGCTTCCCCGCCATCTCGTTGTCCATGTTCGGAATGAAAGCGGTCGGGCAGTGGAAGTAGCAGTTCTCGTCCCAGTAGCCGTCGAGGAACGAGTGGATGTCGTACACGCCGGAGAAGCAGATGGCGCGGCTCACGACGTCGGGATAACGCGCCGCGAAGTTCGACGCGTGGTACGCGCCGAAGCTGGCGCCATACACCACGAGATCGCCACGTTGCGCGCGGTTGTGAATGTACGGAACGAGCTCGTTGCGCAGATACGAGTCGTACTGCGCGTGCCGCGCGGCGCGCACCGCGGGATGAACACTCTTGTTGTACCAGCTCTCGTTGTTGACCGTGTCCGGCAGGATGAGCTGGATCTCGCCGTTGTTCACCTTGTCCGACACCGATGACGCGAGATGAAAATCCTCGTTCTCGTAATAGCGGCCCGCGGACGTCGGGAAAAGAATCACCGGCCGGCCGAACTTTCCGAACCAGAGGAACTCCATGTCCCGGCCGAGCGAGGGTGAGTGCCAGCGAACGTGCTCTCTGTACATAATTTACGAAAAGTCTATACGATCTGGCGCGACGGGCTCCCAGCCCGTCGAGGGAGAGCAAACGCTATGCGCAAGAAGCGGATCGGGATCCTGTTCGGGATGGAAGACACTTTTCCATGGGCACTCATCGACGCCATCAACGCGAAAGGCGGCGACGATGTCGAAGCGGGTCCGGTCGAGATCTCCTACCTCAAGGACGACGGCATCTTCCGCGACGATCTCATCCTCGATCGCATCAGCCACGAGGTGTTGTTCTATCGTTCGTACCTGAAGTGCGCGGCCGCCTCCGGCGTGCGCATCGTCAACAATCCGATCTGGTGGTCGGCCGACGACAAGTTCTTCGACAACCTCGTCGCGAAAGCGGCGAACGTCGCCGTCCCGCGCACCGTTCTCCTGCCGCACAAGCACCATCCACCGAACACGGAGGCGAAGTCGTTCCGCAACATGCAGATGGTCAACTGGGAGGAAGTCTTCTCTTACCTCGGCTGGCCGATCTTCATGAAGCCCGCGTATGGCGGCGGCTGGAAAGACGTCTACAAGGTCCACGATCCGCAGGAATTTTTCTCCGCGTACGACCAGACCCGCGACCTGGTGATGATGGCGCAGGAAGCGATCGAGTTCGAGCTGTACTACCGCTGCTACGTCCTCGGCCGCAGCCGCGTGCGCATCATGGCGTACGATCCGAAGGCGCCGTTCCACGAGCGCTACGTGAAGAATCCGCCGCCGATGGAGCCCGCGTTCGAAGCACGCATCGTGCGCGATGCGCTCGCGCTCTGCGACGGACTCGGATACGACATGAACACCGTCGAATTCGCCGTGCGCGACGGCATCCCGTACGCGATCGACTTCATGAACTGCGCGCCTGACGCGGACGTGCACTCGGTCGGACATGAGAACTTCGACTGGATGGTGTCGAACATGGCCGAGGTGTTGATCAACATGGTGCGCGGTGAGAAGAAGTTCGAGCTGACCGGCAACTGGCCTGCGGTCATGGACGTGAAGAAAGAAATCGGCAAGCCTGTGGCATAAACTCACGCGCATGGCGCCAACACCGTCGTTTACGCTCGGCATCGAGGAAGAGTTCCAGGTCGTCGATCCGGAATCGCGCGAGCTGAAGTCGCACATCCACGAGCTGTTCGCCGAAGGCGAGAAGCGGCTCAAGGACGAGATCAAGCGCGAGATGCACGATGCGGTGATCGAAGTCGGGACGCCGATCTGCCAGGACATCAAGCACGCGCGCCGCGAGATCATCCGGCTGCGCCGCGAGATCATCACGCTCACGAAAGAAGCGGGCCTCTGCATCGCGTCCGCGGGCACGCATCCGATCTCGCACTGGGCCAACGTGCCGATCACGCCACACGCGCGTTACGACCAGATCGTGTACGAGCTGCAGATGCTCGCGCGCGCAAACCTGATCTTCGGTCTGCATGTGCACGTCGCCGTCGAAGATGAAGAGACGCGCATCCAGATCATGAATGCGGCGCGCTACTTCCTGCCGCACGTGTTCGCGCTGTCGGTGAACTCGCCGTTCTGGTGCGGCCACAACACGGGATGGAAGAGCTATCGCGCGAAAGTCTTCGAGCGCTTTCCACGCACGGGTCTTCCCGATCACTTCGACCGCCTCAGCGACTACCAGGCATATGTCGACACGCTCATCAATACGAAGACGATCGACAACCCCAAGAAGATCTGGTGGGACGTGCGCCCGCATCCGTTTTTCCCGACGCTCGAGTACCGCGTGTGCGACGTGCCGATGCGCGTCGACGAGACCATCTGCTTCGCGGCGCTGTTCCAGGCGCTGACCGTCAAGCTCTATCGGATCCACTCGAAGAACATGAGCTGGCGCCAATACCGCACTGCGCTGTTGGAGGAGAACAAATCGCGCGCCGCTCGCTTCGGCATCGGCGCCAAGCTCATCGATTTCGGCTTGCAGCAGGAAGTGCCGTACACGGAATTGCTCGACGAGCTGCTGGCGTTCGTGGATGACGTTCTGGACGAGCTGGGATCGCGCGACGAGGTCTACTACGCGCGAGAGATCCTCAAACGCGGCACCGGCGCCGACCGCCAGCTCGAAGCCTACGCAAAACGAAACGATCTCCGCGACGTGGTGGATTACATCGTCGAGGAGACGAAACACGGCGTCGTCTGACGCGCGATTGTGAGACCCCCGAGAAATTGACCCCGCGAACTTTCCCCCTGCAGATGCCGATTCACGACATCCACGAGCCGTCTCCGTTCTTCGAGTACATCCGTCTCGAGGATGAGTCGCTGCCCGAAGCGCGCCGCGACTCGATCGATGTCGCGCTGCTGGACATGAATCACTCGTGGCCGAACGTCGGCCATGACGCGCTCGTGCACGTGGTGCTAGAAGCGTCGCTCGCGTTGCGCGATGAGCTCGAACGGCGCGCGATGAAAGTGCGCGTGCTGTCGTTCGACGTGCGCCGCCGCAACGCGATCCCGCCATCGCCGAACGGTAGTTTTCAGCTCTACATCGGCACCGGCGGCCCGGGACATCTCGATCCGCGGCTCAACGACGGCACGAACGAGTGGAGTCAGGGCGTCGCCGAAAGCGACGCGTGGGAAGCGCCGCTCTTTCGCCTGTTCGACGAGATCCTCACCGATCGCACGGCGGCGATGATCGCGGTCTGTCATTCGTTCGGCCTGGTGTGCCGCTGGTCCGGCGCTGCTGTTCCGATACTCCGCGACGAAAAGAGCAGCGGCATGCCGCTCAATCGCCTGTCGCGCGAGGCACTGCAGCATCCGTGGTTCGCGCAGTTCGCGCTGGAGCTTCCCGATCGCCAGCACTTCCGCGTCGTCGACAACCGGCTTTTCGATCTGATCCTCGAGTCGCCCGGCAAGAGTCAGCCGATCGCGTTCGAAGCGGGCGGCAGCACGGCGCTCACGATGATCGAGCTCGCCCGCGACGCCTCCGGCGAAATGCCGCGCTTCCTCGGCGTCAATCATCATCCGGAGATCATCGACCGCGAGCACATCATGCAGGTGCTCGACACGAAGCGCGCGCACGGCGAGGTCTCGGATCAGTGGTACGACGAGCGCGCCATCACGATGCGCGATCTGTTTCACGGCGAGAACGAGCGCCAGAGCCGGCTGACGTCGAAGTTCACGCTCATCGAGCCGGTGAAGTTTCATCTCGCGAAAGCGATCGCGCAGCGCGAGTAACACTAGAATCCGTTCTCGATGCCATCCGGCCTGAACATCGTGGCGATCGGCGGCGGCACGGGCCTGTCGACTTTGCTGCGCGGCCTGAAGCGTTTCGTCGACGGCGACGGTCCCTGGTCGGTCGGCGCCCTCGGCGCGATCGTCACGGTCACCGATGAAGGCGGCAGCTCGGGCGTGCTTCGCAAAGAGTTCGGGATGCTGCCGCCCGGCGACATCCGCAACTGCATCGTCGCGCTGGCCGAGGAAGAACAATTGCTGTCGCAGCTCTTTTCGTATCGCTTCGATACCGACTCCGCACTCAAGGGCCACTCGCTCGGCAACTTGTTGCTGACCGCGATGACCGACATCACCGGCAGCTTCGACAACGCCGTGCTCGCGGCGTCGGAAGTGCTCGCGATCGCAGGCGAGATCTATCCATCGACGCTCGCCGATGTCCGCCTGCGCGCCACGCTCGAAGACGGCTCGGCCCTCGTCGGCGAAGTCGCGATCAGCGGTTCCGTCATCGGCGAAACCCCGCATCAGACCGCGCGTCACGCGCGCATCACGCACCTCGCCATCGAGCCGGCCGATGTGGAACCGACTGCCGGCGCACTGGCAGCGCTCGCGATGGCCGATCTGATCATCATCGGCCCGGGATCGCTGTACACGTCAGTGTTGCCGAATCTCGTCATTCAGCCGCTCGCGGAAGCGCTGCGCAACGCGAAGGCGCTGCGCGTATACGTCTGCAACGTGATGACGCAGCCGAACGAGACCGACGGCTACGCCGCCGAAGATCACCTGCGCGCGATCGTGGAGCACGCGGGACTGGTCGTCGACGTGATGGTCATGAACGGCAGCCGCCCCACGGACACGATCCTCGCGAATTACGCGGCCATGAATCAGTACCCGGTGCAGTTCGACGTGGAAGCCATCCGCACGCTGGGCGTGACGCCGTTCTTCGGCGACATCATTGCAGAGGACAACTACGTGCGGCACGATCCCGACGCGCTCGCGCAGACGATCTTCCGGCTTTACGACAGCTACGGAAGAACGCTGGAACGGATGCGGAAAGACGCCTGAATGAACGAAAAACTCGAAGTGATCATCCTCGCCGCCGGACTCGGCACGCGCATGAAGTCGTCCACCATCAAGATCCTGCATCGCGCGGCGGGACGTCCGATCATCGATTACGTGCTCGATCTCGCCGCGGGTGTGTGCGCGAACCCTCCGGTCGTGATCGTCGGCCATCAACGCGAGGCGGTGCAGGAAGTGATCGGCGCACGCGCGCGATTCGCCGTGCAGGAAGTGCAACAGGGTACCGGTCACGCGGTTCTGCAGGCGGGGACCGTGCTCGAGCCCGCGGGTGCCGCGAACAAGCGCGTGCTGATTCTCTCCGGCGACGTGCCGCTCACGCGCCCGGAGACGTTGCGGCGTCTGATCGACGAGCACGAACGCTCCGGCAATGCGCTGACGCTGCTCACGATGAAACTCGACGAGCCGGCGATGTACGGCCGCGTCGTGCGCGACGGCGATGAGGTCACGCGCATCGTCGAATTCAAAGACGCTTCGGACGACGAGAAGAAGATCAACGAAGTGAACGCCGGCATTTACGTGTTCGAAGGGGCGCACCTGTTTGACAATCTGCGCAACCTCTCGCCGAACAACGCGCAGAAGGAGTATTACCTCACCGATCTGCTGCAGGTCGTGCGCGACGCCGGTCATCGCGTCGGCGCCGTCATCGTCGACGATCCCGTCGAAGCCCTCGGCGTCAACTCACGCGGCGAGCTCGCCCAGGTCGAGAGCGAGATTCAGAAACGCGTCGTGGCGAAGCTGATGAGCGAAGGTGTCACGTTCCGCAATCCGTCGACGGTCGTGATCGATTCGACAGTCAGCATCGGTCCGGACACGGTGATCTATCCGTTCGTGACGCTGGAAGGCAATACGCGCATCGGCGAGCAGTGCGTCGTCGAGCCGGGCGTGCATCTCATCAACGTGACCGTCGCGAACGACGTGCATCTCAAGACCGGCACCGTCGCCGAAGACGCGATCATCGAAGATGAGGCCTCGGTCGGACCGTACGCACATCTGCGGCCCGGCACGCAGCTCGGACGCAAGGTGAAAGTCGGCAACTTCGTCGAGACGAAAAAAGCCACGTTCGGCGAAGGCGCGAAGGCATCGCACCTGTCGTACATCGGCGACGCAGAGGTCGGCGCCGACGTGAACATCGGCGCCGGCACGATCACTTGCAACTATGACGGCAAACGAAAGCACACCACGATCATCGAGGACGGCGCGTTCATCGGCTCCGACTCACAGCTCGTCGCGCCGATCCGCATCGGCCGCGGCGCCTACGTCGGCGCTGGCTCGACCATCACGAAAGACGTACCGCCCGATGCGCTCGCGCTCACGCGCACGCCGCAAAAGATCGTCGAGGGTTGGGCCCGGCGGAAAAAGTAAGACCCCTCATCCGCGCTTCGTGCACCTTCTCCCCGCAAGCGGGGCGAAGGCTACCCAATGTCAGCCTTCTCCCCTCCGCGAGGGGAGAAGGTGCCGAAGGCGGATGAGGGGTCGAGACGCGCTAACGCAGCGGCACGATGGCCGGCTTCGGCGCGCGCAACACCACATCACTCGCCTGATGCAGCACGATCGTCTCGCCGCGTTTCACCACCACCGTGGTCAAGGCGCGATCGTTCTCTTTACTCACGCCAACCGTGAACGTAACCGAGAGATCCTTTTCCTTCACGATCTTCGTTTCCTTATGGCCCGGCGAGACGACCACCTCCGGCATGGCCAGGAGGTAGCCCGGATCGGTGGCGTGGTAGACCTGCGCCTGGCAGCGATACGCGCCGGGAATCGAGCGCGGACCGAGCAACTGGATCCGATCATCTTCGGTCGGCGCGACCGTGACGCGCACACCCAGCGGCTTCGGCGGCTCCGGGTTCGCGGCGACAAAGAACAGGAACGCAAGAATCGAAACGACGGCGAGACGCTTCATGACGAACCTCCGCTTTTCCGGGGAGATTTTAGCGCCGCTCGAGATCGACGCGCATGCGGCCGAAGTCGATCACGACGTTGAACTGGCCGAGGAAGTTCTGGCCGAGGATGCCAACGGCGGCCTCGCTCGCGTCACCTGAATACATCGGGATCGTCTTGAACGTGCCGGCCCAGCGGTCGATGCCGACCTCGACGTCCTCGAGCTTCGAGCCGCGTTTCATCGCGCCACCCAGACCCTGCAGCGTCGCGGAATGTTGCGCACCGAATACCTGCACCGGCAGGAAGTTCAGGCGCGATTCATTGAGGAACGTGATCTCCGAGCCGGTGTCGATCACGAAGAGGAACCAGCCCTTGCGATTCACCGCACCGCGCACATGCGGGCGGAAGCCGCGGAAGAAGAGATTCTGGTCGGGATCGGGCTGGCGGTCGCGCGCGGTGAGCTGTTTGAAGGTGATGTGACGCGTATCGAAGTTGAGCTCGAGGCGGAACTCCTTGAGCAGGTTCGAGCCGAGGAGGAAGTTCATGTTGAACTCCTTCCCCTCCTTCTTATTGATCAGGAAGCGCATCTTCTCGTCCGGCATGATCGCCACCGGCACGTTCTCCACGACCATGCCGCCGATCTCCAGCGTGTCGAGCAGGCCGAACGTCACCGCGATCGGTTCGCCGAGGAGGCCGTAGAACGTGCCTTCGAACTCGCCGAGACGACGCACCGGCAGCGACTGTGCGAGCTTCGTCGAGATGATCGACGTCACCGCGCCGGAGTCGACGATAGCCTCCACCTCCGTCGAGCGATTCACGCGCACCGGCATCCGCGGAACGTCGGGGCGGCCGAACTTGAACGCGATCCGCTCTTCCGTGTTGCCGCTGAAGCGATAGACCTTGATTCCGGAAAGCGCCTTCAGGTAGTCGAGGTGCCATTGCCGGATTTGCATGCCGTGGCTCGCAGCGATGTTCGCCCACTCCAAACTCGATTCGAAGTTGTTGGAGAGGAACTCGACCTGCGAGAGGTCCCACGCGATGTCCGCATAGGAATTGCGGAAGGGATTGAGATCGAGCGCGGCGCGCAACTGGCCGCGCGCATCGTCGTAGCGGCCCGACGTGAGATAGGCGTTGCCGAGCGCCGCGAGATCGGCCGCCGAACGATTCTTTTTCTGCTCGGTGGAGGCCTGCTCGATGGCGCGCAGGTAGTCCGCCTTGCGCAGCATCGACTGAAAGTCAGCGCCGCGATCGATGCTCGCCGGCGTGAGCAGCAGCGGCGCGACGCTGACTTCCTTGTACAGCGCACAGCCGCCGCTGAGTGCGACGAGCAACGCGGCGGCGGCGAGCTTGCGAGACATGGCCATCTCCTGGAACGCCGCGATTGTACGAGCGTTGGCGCGAGTAGGTGCTGACGACGCGATTTCGCTACAAGCGCTTTGGGGAAACGTCACACGCGACGCGAAACGACAAGGATCCCATGCCGGTCGTCTCTCTTAGCGCACCATGATCCCTAACTCTCGGATCTGATAAGCCAACGCCTGCCTCGACATCTTCAACATCGCGGCGGCGCGGTTCTGGTTGCCGCTCGACTCCGCGAGCGAGCGCTCGATCAGGTCGCGTTTGAAACGGGTCACGGCGTGCTGATACGAACCGGCCGCGGTCCGCGATGGCGCGACGTTGCGCAGACGCTCGGGCAGATGTTCGACTTCGATCTCGCGCGCGGATTCGCCGGCCATCGCGTGTGCGGCGCGAATCGTATTCTGCAACTCGCGCACGTTGCCCGGCCATGCGTAGGCGGTGAAGATCGCTTCTGAGTCGGCGGACAGCAGCGTCGGTCCGGAGCGATGCTTCGTGCGCTCCACGTTGAGGAAGTGCGTGGCGAGCAGCGCGATGTCGTTTCCGCGCTCGCGCAACGCGGGGAGGGCGATCTCGACACCGCGGATGCGGTAATACAGATCGTCGCGGAAGCGTCCTTCTTCGACCGCTGTGTCGAGCTTGCGATTGGTCGCGCTGACGATGCGCACGTCGGCCGAACGATTGACCGTGTCGCCGACGCGGCGGAACTCGCCTTCCTGGAGAAAGCGCAGCAGCTTGGCCTGCGTTTGCAGCGGCAGCTCGCCGACCTCGTCGAGGAACAGCGTGCCGCCGTCCGTGGTCTCGATCAGGCCGGCGCGATCGCGATCGGCGCCCGTGAATGCGCCGCGCACGTGACCGAACAGCTCACTCTCGACGAGATTCTCCGGCAGCGCCGCGCAGTTGACGGCGGTGAACGTTTTCGAGCGGCGCGGCGACTGGCGATGGATCGCGCGCGCGACGAGCTCCTTGCCCGTTCCCGATTCACCGAGGATGCAGACGGCGACGTCGCGGCGGGAGATGCGTGCGACGAGCGATTCGATCTCGCGGATGGCGGGCGACTGGCCGACGATACCCTCGATTGCGCCCGCGCCGATGCGTGGAGGATTCGCGTGCTCTTCCTGTTCGAGAATGCGGTGGAAGCGATGATTCGCCGCGCGCGTGCGGAAGATCGCCGCGACGGCTTCGCGTCCATCCGTCGTCCACGACGACGAACCTTCGATGTACACGTATTCGCGATCGCTGCATGCGGTCCAATCGCGGGTCGCATCGAGATGATCGAAGGACGGCGGCGCGTAGGAGCCGCTCGCGTTCCATTGGCCAAGGCGGTTGCGCGTGGCGAAACACCAGGGGACGTCGAAGTCGTGCGTGGCGAACGGGAAGTCGCGCGTCGCGGCGGCGCGCAGCAGGCGCAACTCGATCTCGGTCGGCGCGGGCGCGGCGTCGAAGGTGAGATCGAGCTCAGTGGCGATGGAGCGTGCGGTGTTTGCGTCGCCGTTCGCGACCGCGGCGCGAAAGCGAATCAGTTTCGCGGGAACGGAGTCGCCGGCGGTCTGTTGCCAGTCGCCGCGCAGTCTACGATGCCGCCGCGTCAGTTCGGCGTTGCCGGATTTTCCGGTCGAATGTCGCGGCGCGTTTCCTTCCATCACATCGAGCTCGTCGAGGATGAGCGCCGCCGCTTCGCGGATCTGATCGTGATGACCACGACGCTGATAAACCGCGTGCGCGGCGCGGCGCGCATCGCCGAAACGTCCGCGCGAGAAATCGAGATGCGCGGTGAGGAGTTGCAGCTCCGCGAGGCGAACCATGTCGCCGTTGCTCGTGTAGTACTGGCGCAGGCGTGCGATCCGCTGCGACGCGTGCGCCCACTGACCCGCGTCCGCCGCCAGATAGGCGAGCGTGAAGAGGATTCCGCCGGCGGCGCGATCGCCCTGCGTTTCTTCGACTTCGTGTAACGCCTCGACGCACACAGCGCGCGCGAGATCCCACTCACCAGCGGAGAAGATGGCGAAGAGGCGATCGAGCGATGCGTCGATGCGCTCGATGGTGTTGCGCGCGCGGGTGTGCGCCTGCCTGGCGCAACGCGCCGCTTCGTCGTAGTCGTGACGTTCGACCGCGCGATACGTGGCCAACCGCGCGGCGAGATAGTGCGAGGCCGCCGGTGCCGCGTCGATCTCATGCAGCGCGCGTTCGTAATCGTGGCAGGCCCGCTCTTCGTCGTTCGTCGCGGTGCTCTGCTCGAGGACGAGCGACGACTCCTCTTCGCGCTCCAGCAGGCGCAGGAGCTCGGCGCGAAGGAGTTGTGTTTCGAACGACGAATCCACCCGATCGAGTCGCGCCAGTGCGGTTGCGTAATCGCCCATGCGGCGCTCGGCGCGGGCGAGAACGAACTCGTCGGCGACGCCGAGGTCGCGCGCGTCGCGATAGCGGCCGCAGTCGATGAGCGCGTGCGCGAAGCGCCGCGCCAAGGTCGGCGTGAGCACCGACATCGGCACACGATGCAGCGCCGCGATGGTCTCTTCGGCGCTGGCCCATTCCGTCCGCTCGAGCACATCCGCCGCGGCGGCTGGATTGCCCGCATCGAGCCACAGCAGCGCGGCGCGAATGCCGGCCGTGTAGGTCGCGGCGACGCGGCAGATGGCCGGTCGCGACGCGGCCGGAATCAGTCGGGTCGCTTCTTCGCGCACGGCCTCGTTCGCGAAAGCGAACGCCGTTTCATCGAGTGCAGTGACGCCATCGACGACGAGCTCCGCGAGCTCGCCGTGAAACAGAAAATCGCCGAGAAACGAGTTCGCTTCCGCCCGTGAGGTGCTCGAGCCGAGGAGCGCGAGGGCGCCGATGTAGGAACGCGCAGGTTCGCCGAGATCGGGCAGAGCCGCGCGACGCGGCGGCCCGTCGCCGTCCGCGAGATACGCGGCGAATGCGGGCGAATCGACGAACTCATGCGGCGCGACATCGAGTGCGGCCCGCGCGGCCAGGCGCGGCGCGATCAGAAACGGGCGCGCGTCCGCGAGACCGTTGGCGTCGCCGGGGATCAACCACGTCCCATGCTTCGCGTTCGCGAGCAGCTCCACGACCTGGCGTGAGCCTTCGTCGAACGCATCGGCGCCGGCGACGACGAAGACATGACGCCCGGCCGAGGTCATGCCGAGGATGCGTTCCGCGACCGCGGAAGGCTCGAGCGAGCGGTCGCTGAACGCGAGCGCGGAGTAGCGCTCGAGCGGCGATGCACCGCGATAGACGGTCACGCGCAGCGAGCCTTCGAGCTCCGCGAACCGCTGGACTGCGTCGACGCAATCGTCGCTCCTGTAGCCGAAGCGGCCGTGCTCGTTGAGCAGCGCGCGCAGGCCATCGGGGCCCGGTGCCGCGATCGCGCCGCATGCCGAACGTCGCATCCAGCGCAGGTCCGCCGCCGCATCGCGCGACACGCGCGCGAACGCTTCGGCATAGATCGCATCCGCGCGAGCCCACGTCTCGCGCAGGATGTCGAGCTCCGCGCCGATGTGCTCCGCGAACTGCTGCGCCAGCGTCAGCACCGGCGGCGCGACCGACGCATCGCATGCGCGCGCGGCCATGCGCACCAGCCGCACATCGCTTCCGCGCTTCTGCACGGCTGCCCACTCTGCCGCGTCGAGCTCACCGTCGGCGATGCCGGCGAACTGCAACAGCGCCTGATGCGCAGCGAACTGCGCGACGAGCGAGAGCCGGTCCCGCGTGCCGAGGTCACGCAACGACTCCAGCGGCGTAGTCGGCTCGAGCGCTTCACCCCACGGCAAAGACGCGTGCCGCAGCGTGGCCATCAACGCCCGGTCCCAGCCGAACGCATCCGTTCGCACGAGGGACGGAACGCGGCCGCGCCGCGCGCTGCCGCGCATATTCATGGGTGGCGGGGGAGAGTAACGGATGAGTGTCTTGATGGAAAGGTCGATTTTTGGAAGGGACTATGTCCCACGCAGTCGCGCGCTACAGTCAGATCGTGATCGGCCTCAGGATGAAATCGGACCTTCATCCGCGGCGGAAAAGCTTCGCCCGAACCTCTTCCCAGGCGATCGTCACGACCGTGCCGGACTCAATCTCACGCCATCGACGCTCTGCTTCGACCGCCCACGCCTCCTCAACGTCCGCCTCAGGCGGCGGCTCCAGGCTCTCGATGAGCAAGCCTGCCAACGTCGCACGTTCGCTCTCGGGCAACTCGAACGCTTCCCGGAACACATCTTTCAGATCGCGAGCCATCGACACATTCTAACGTTCCCATACAATCCGCCGCGCATGAACGACCTCGAGATCGGCATGGAAGCGGCCCGGCGCGGCGCCGCAATTCTCCTTCGCCACTGGGAGCAGCTCGGCAAGGAGGACGCGGACCTCAAGGCGCGCAATGACTGGGTCTCGACCGCCGATCGGGAGAGTGAAACGGCGATCATGGACACCATTCGCGAGCTCTCTCCCGGCGACGCGTTCCTCGGCGAGGAAAGCGGCCGCAGCGAAGGGTCGAGCGGGCGGACGTGGGTCATCGATCCCCTCGACGGCACGTCGAACTATCTCCAGCACTTCCCGTTCTGGTCGGTCTCCATCGCGTTGCGCGAGCGCGGCGAGACCGTGGCCGGCGTAGTCTACGAGCCGCTACGCGATCTCTTCTTCACCGCAGAGCGCGGCGCCGGCGCCTTTCGCAACGGCGAGAGGATGCGCATCTCCGCGCAGGAAACGCTCGAAGGCTCCTTCATCGCCACCGGCTTTCCGTTCCGCGCGCAGGAGTACGTCGCGCCGTACGTGGCGATCTTTACCGACATCATCCGCACGTCGAAAGGCGTCCGTCGCGCCGGTTCCGCCGCGCTCGATCTCGCATACACCGCGGCCAGCGTCTTCGACGGATTCTTCGAGATGCACCTCGCGCCGTGGGACGTCGCTGCCGGCGCGTTGCTGGTCACGGAAGCGGGCGGCGTGGTCACCGACTTCTCCGGCGGCCAGCGTTGGCTCGAGCGCGGCAACATCGTCGGCGCGTCTCGCGGCGTGCATCGCGAGCTGATGACGATCATGGAACGCCACGTCACCGAGGACCAGCTCGATCATCGCAAGGGGCCGCGCATCGAGGTCTGAACGTGCCGCGCAAGCTCGCGAAATCGTTCTATCTTCACGACACCGTTCACGTCGCGCGCGCGCTGCTCGGCTGCGTGTTGTGGCGGCGCCTCGAGCACGGCGAGCTCCTGGCCGCGCGCGTCGTCGAGACCGAGGCCTACCTCGGCGCGAACGACATGGCCAGCCACGCGCGACGCGGTTTGCGATCGGTGCGCAACGAATCGATGTACGCCGAAGGGGGCCGCGCATACGTCTACTTCACGTACGGCATGCACTGGTGCATGAACATCGTCACCGCGGAAAAGGACGTCGCCGAAGCAGTGCTGCTGCGTGCGGCGGAACCACTACGCGGCATCGAATCGATGCGCGAGCGGCGGCCCAAAGCAAAAAAGGATTGGGAGCTGATGAACGGTCCCGGCAAGGTGTGCATGGCCATGGACATCGATCGCCGGCTCGATGGCGAGAGTCTGCGCGGCGATGCATTGTGGCTCACCGCGCGTGACGTCGAAGTGAACGACGATGACATCGCGGTCAGTCCTCGCGTCGGCATCGACAACTCGGGAGACGCGGCCGCATGGCCGCTGCGTTTCTATCTGCGCGGCAACCGTCATGTGTCTGCGCCTAGGCACATCTGACAACATCATGCCTGATCACTTCCGTACGCTCGCCGAAGCTGCCGATTTCCGGCACAAGATCGAGCGCTCCGAGTTCCTGGGCATCGCGTTTCCCGTCACGCGCGACGAAGACTTTTTTGCGGAGCTCGAGCGCGTGCAGAAGCGCTTCTACGACGCGACGCATCACTGCTGGGCGTTTCGTTTCTTCACCGATGCGCGTTCGCGCAGTTCCGATGCGGGCGAGCCGTCCGGCACCGCTGGCAAACCGATCCTCGCCGCGATCGAAGGCGCCGCGCTGCACGACGTCGGCGTGATCGTCGTGCGGTGGTACGGCGGCATCAAGCTCGGCACCGGCGGCCTGTCACGCGCGTACCGCGACACCGCGGCCGAAACGCTCCGCAACGCGAAACTGCTCGACCGCTACGTCTATCAGCGCATCCGTGTACTTGTGCCGTTCGACGCGCTCGGCGGCATTTATCGACTCGTGAATCCGCCGGACGTCGTCCTCGTCGACGAGCGCTATGGGGAGGAGAACGAGTTCTTCTTCGACGTGCGGCTGTCCGCCGTCGATGCGTTCACAAATCGGCTGACCGAGCTGCGGCTCCAGTTCACTCTTCGGTGACCGTCGTCTTCGCGATCCGATCGCCCGTCCGCGGCTTCCCCGCCAGCACCAGAATCACCTCCACGAGGTTCCATCCGGGAATCACCAGCGGCACGTTGCGGATGAAGGAGCGGACGTAGCCGCAGCCCTCGCCGCGCGGCGTCAGCAGGCGCAGGCCGAGGAGTTGCTTGCCGATGGAGCGGCGGCGGAAGCCGTCGCGAAAGAGCATGGCCAGCATCAGGACGCCGAGGGCGGCCCACCAGACCAGTTGGATGCCTTTGGGGGTGGTGGTCCAGGTCATCGCGTAGCTGACGATGGACGCCGGCAGGAAGAGAATGATGGCGATCGAGAGCGCGTCGACGAGGAACGCCGCGATACGCAGGAGCTTGGTCTGGGGACTGTCGGTCACGGAACCTCTGAAACCCTCGGCCGCCGATTGTCGTACAACCGACTTGCAGGTGTCGCATGAACAGGATGAAACGTTCGCTTTATTTACTTCCGATCGCGCTGGTCGCGGTTGCATGCGACATGAGAAGCGAACGCGCCGACCGCCGCAGTAACGGGCGCGAGGAGCGGCGTGGCACGAGCGCGTCGACGGCAACGATCACGCGCAACTGGCCGGCGGCTTCCATCCGCGAGCTGCGCGTCTTCGAGATCGAAGGCAGCATCTCCGTCGAGGCAGCGGCCACGACCGACATCACGCTCGTGGCAACCGCACGCGGCGACCTCGACATCCGGAAGGGCGTCGAGAACGATGGCCTCTTCGAGAGCGAGCTGCAAGGCGACACGCTGCGCATCGGACGCCGCGAAGAGCGCAAGCGCCGCGGCGGGTTCAAGCTCGACATCCCATTCCTGTTCGGGCATGAGGACAAACGCATCGACTACGTGTTGCGCGTGCCGCCGACGGTCTCGCTCGAAGTGATGACGGTCAACGGCCGCATCGTCACTCGCGGCGTCGAAGGCGAGACGCAGGCGACCACCGTCAACGGCCGCATCGACATCGAGACCGCGGGACTCAACGAGTTGCGCGCGACGACGGTCAACGGCACGGTGAAAGCGAAGTTCACGCGCGACTTCCAGGGCGCGCGCTTCAAGACAGTCAACGGCAGCGTGGAGGCCTTCTTCCCGCAGAACGCGTCGTTCGCGATCGACCTGTCGCAGATGAACGGCGACTTCGAAGCCTCGTTCCCGTTGAGCATTCACTCGAATCCCGGCAGCCGCCGCGTGTCGGGTGAGGTGAACGGCGGACGTCATGACCTGAAGATCGTGACCGTGAACGGCGATGTGGAGCTGGCCAAGCTGAACGGCACTTAGGTCATACTCGCGAGCGATGAAGCGACTGCTTCCGCTCGTGCTGTTTGCGGCCTTCGCAGTTGCCGCCGTCGGGCCGATCCGCAACTACGACTTCTTCTGGCATCTGGCCACCGGCCGCTGGATCGTCGAGCAGTTCGCGCTACCGCTGACCGACCCGTTCGCGGTCGCGAGCGATCGCCATCCGTGGATCAATGGCGAGTGGCTGTTCGAGATCGTCGCGTACCTTGCGCATAACGCGATTGGCCTCACCGGCATGTCGTTCGTGCGTGCGATTCTGGCGGCGTCGATCTTTACGCTCGTCTATCGGAGTACCTCGGGTTCCTCGGAGTACCTCGGAGTACCTCGGAGGGGTAAGACAGCCACTCCGAGGAACTCCGAGGTACCCGAGGTACTCCGAGATACTGTTCTCGTCACCTCCATCGCCTTTGCCGGCGCGATGCAGACATTCGATCTCCGTCCGTCCTCGGCGGCGATGCTCTTCGTCGTACTCGCGATCGCGGCGCGCTCGTGGCTCGCGCACGCGATCGTCGCCATGCTCTGGATCAACATCCATCCATCGGCGTTGCTCGCTCCGGGCATCGCGGTGTTGTCGACGCGACGCGTTACGCCCGCGTTTGCGAGCGCGCTCGCGCTGCTCGTGAATCCGTACGGCTGGCGCGCCATCGCGGCGCCGATCGAGCTCATGTCGTTCGTGCAGAGCGGTGCGTTCGTGAATGCGGAGTGGCTACCCAGTCGCGTTACGCAGTTTCCGCTGCTGTATGCGTGCGTCATCGGCGGCGGGATCGCGTTCATCGTGCGGCGCAATGAACAAGGCGCGTGGTGGCGCGTGCTGCTGTTCGCCGGATTCGCGTTTCTCGCCATTCGGCACGTGCGCAATCAAGGTTTGTTCTTCGCGGCGTTTCCGCTGCTGATGCCGCGCATCGAAGTGCGCGAGCGGCTCGCGAACATCGCCGCCGCCATTGCCATCGTGTTCGTTGCCATCGGCGCCGATCATCGACTCGGCGTGGCGCCGGAACGCTTCCCGTTGCAGGCCATCGCGCGTCTGCGGGCGACGCAACTCGGGGGCAACATCTACAACGCCGATCAATTCGGCGGCTTTCTGATCTGGTCGTTCTATCCGCAGAGGCGCGTGCTGACCGACGGTCGCAACGAGCTGCATCGCACGTACATCGCCGAATACGCCCGCGCGCGCGGAGATCAGCGCGCGTGGCGTGCGCTGCTCGCGAAGTACCGCGTCGATCTCGCCGTCGATGAATACCGCGAGCCGCTTCCGGTGATCGATGCAGTGACCGGCGCGCGTCGCGTGATGCCGGCGTCGCTCGCGTATTGGTCGCGCAGTGAGTGGGCGCTCATCGCACATGACAACGCCGCGATGGTGTTCGCGCGGCGCAAAGCATTCGCCGCGGATGAGATTCAGGAGTGGGAGATTCGAGGAGTCGTGCCGGACGCGAGGTGAGTGGTCTTAGTTGACCATCTCGTGCGGGTCGGCGTACTGCAGCTCTTCTTCCGGCCACCGCTGTTGCAGCACGCGCGTGAAGCCAGGCTGCACGATGCGCTCGTAGCGCAATTCGAATCCGGGGAACAGCTCGAGGATCGCTTTGCGCGCGCAATCGACGAGACAGCGCGCTTCGCGATGCGAAACCGTGCGGTCGCTGCTGATCAGGTTCAGCGTGAGCTCGACGATCATCCGAACACGACGAAGGCGGCGGCGCTCGAAGAACGCGGAGTCGGGCTCCGTATGCGATTCGTATTCGAATTTCGGCATCGTTGTCATCCGCCGCAAACCCGTGCTTTGTGGGGTGAATTCCAGCGTTGCGGTTACAAGCGCGCGGTCACGCGTGCTCGCGATCGCCTTCCGCCCAGATCTCATCCGCGAGGTCCGGCTCGATGCGCGCCTCGTAGTAACGGATGGCGCTGCGCGCGACCGCATACACGGCCGCGTAGTTGAGCGCGCCACCGGAGATCACGCCGACGAACGGGATGAACTTCGATACGCGATCGCGAAGGACACGCGCGCCGATCTTCTCCGCGATCATGCCGCCTTCGATCGTCGCCGCGCCGAGGACTGCTGCGATGCCCTGCTTTCCCGCACCCACACCTGATGCGAACGCAAGACACGAAAGCGCCTCGGTGAATCGCTCGCGAGCGTTCGGCTCGTGTCCATAGATCGTAGCGATACCGAGGATCAGTCGGAATTGTTGATAGACCAGGTAGGCGAGGTCGGCGCCGAGCGTGCCGATCGCGGCGAGACCGAGTGGCAGTCCGGTGACGGCGCCCGCGGCGGCGCAGCGAATCGCGGTGCGGCGTGCGAGCACGCGCGCGTGTTGCGCGGGCTCGAACGAAGGCGCGCCGGCGCGCAGCTCATCGACTTCCTTACGCAGCTTCTCCGTATCGACCTCTTCGAACATCGCGCGGAAGAGCTCTTCGAGCACCGAGTCGGCGCGACGTTTCATCTCTTTCGCTTTGCCCATGGTTCGTTCGAGGAGTGTGGCGGTTGGAAGCTGTGGAAGATCGAGTGCCGGTGCGAAGTCCATGTGAATTGTCGTTACTCCGCTGCCTTGGTCTCGCTCTTGGTTTCGGACTTCGTTTCGGACTTCGTGGTGATATCAGACTTCGTCGCGGCCGCGTCTGTTTTCGTGTCGCTCTTCGTCGACGATGCGGCAGGCGCGCTCGCGTAATCGGTTTTGTAGAAGCCGGAGCCTTTGAACTGAATCGCGGGCGACGATGGCAGCTTCTTCATGTCGCCGCCGCAAGTCGGGCAGTGCGACAGCGGCGCGTCGGAGAACTTCTGAATCACTTCGTGGCGCTCGCTGCACTGAGTGCACTGGTACTCGTAGATCGGCATGTCGGTTCTCGTAACGCGGAAGGGCTGAGGCCGATTTCAAGAACCGAGCCTGCCGAGCCGTTGGTTGGAGGTCTCTTCAGCAGCGAACACTTTTCCGTCGCGGAAATAGACGGCCGCGACCGCACCGGTGCGGGTCGGGTAGTACCACGCTTCGAACGCGGTCCCGGCGCGCTTCTGCGTGCGCTTCCAGCCCGGCATCGGCTTGCCGAGCAGTCCGGCGACGTCGCGATGCGACATTCCTTTGCGCAGCGCGAGCATCCCCTCGTGTGTGACGGCGAGCCGCGCCGCGGCGACGGCCATTCCGTGCCGCGCGTGATCGCTTTCCGGATGTTTGGTCAGCACAGCACGATAGAAACGGATCGCATCGCGATAGCGTCCAGCCTCCGACAAGTCATCCGCGAACTCGAGCTGCAGCCGCATCCACACCTCGGCCGCGCGTCCGTGGTTGGGATGCTTGGCGACGAACGCGGCGACGGAGTCTGCATAGACCTGTTTGTGATCGGGCGTTGCATCGGGCGCGACCGCGGCCCGTTTGTGGCGGAGCACGTCGCGCCACTCGGCCTGATGATCGGCAGCCTGCTGGTCGGCGCCACAGGCCACTACGAGCGCGGCCAGAAGGCCTGTGAAATACGGGGAAACTCGCATCCGCACACAACTTAGCACGAGCCCCGCTTCCTTGACAGCGCGAGAGAGCGAAGCCGATAATCGCCGTCTCTTTCCCGGGATTTCAGCAGCGGGCAAGCTACACCATCCGGAGGATTTATGGCTGTGAGGGGCGAGGAAGTCGCGAGCTCGATCGACGCACAGGTGCGCGAATCGATCGAGAAGATGGTGGCCGAGATCCGTTCGTCCGTCGAGGACGTGCGCGTCCTGGTCGACTCGCAACTCAAGGCCGCCCTTCAGAGCGTCCAGGCCGACGTCAACTCGTTCACCTTCCTCCCGCAGATCCGCAAGGCCGTGACCGACCTCGAGGAAGCGATGGAGGCGGATCGCCCGGCGATGGTCGCGGCCCCCGCGGCTCCGGCGAGAGGCGGCGCGGAGCGCGTGAAGGCAGCGATCCAGACCATCGAACGCGGCCGTTCGCAGGTCGATGTGCTCAACTCGCTGCTGGAACAGTGTCTCGACTTCGGCTCGCGCGCGGCGCTGCTGATTCTGCGCGGCAACACCTTCAGCGGTTGGAAGGGCGTCGGCTTCTCGGCGGCGGGCGGCAATGACGAGATGATCAAGCGCTTCAACGCGGCGCCGGGATTGATTCCCGAGCTCGATCGCGTGCAGAACGACGAGCGTGTCGTGTCCTGGGACGGCGTGAATCTCTCCACGCGCTTCGGTGTGCCCCCCTCGGAAATGGCCGTGCTCGTGCCGATGGTCATCAAGGACAAAGTGGCCGCGGCCGTTTATGTCGACGCCGTCGGCGACGCGAAGGAGAAGTTCGATCAGCCGGCGCTCGAGTTGCTCGTGTTCGCGACCGGCCTGCTCGTCGATACGCTGTCGATTCGCAAGAAGATCCCGTCGCCGAGCCTGAGCGGCGAAGCGCCGGAGCATCCCGCGTTCGAGCGCACGACGACGACCGGCCCCGCATTCGCGAGCGCACCGGTGGCGGCGCCTGCGCCTGCCGCGGCAGCTCCTACACCTCCGCCACCACCCGCACCCGCGGCCGCTCCTCCTCCGGAACAGCCCGTGCCCATGCGCACCGACGCGGGCACCGTGGCCATCAATGCCGCACAGTTGCGCGAGATGATGGCCGCGCAGCGTCCCAGCTTCAATGTGCCGTCAGCTGAAGATTTCGGCAGCGGCGCCGCATCCGCGCAGCAGGCCGCACCGCGACCGCAGCCGGCGGCAGCGCCGCCTCCTCCGCCTCCGACACCTGCGCCCGCACCGGCAGCCGCGTTGAACGAAGATCGTCCCTCGACGCAGTACATCCCTCCGGCGAACCTCGCGCGTAATGCGTCCGCGGCGCCACCGACCGAAGACGCAAAGCGCCATGACGAGGCGCGCCGTTTCGCGCGGTTGCTGGTATCCGAGATCAAGCTCTACAACGAATCGAAGGTCGAGCAGGGCCGGAAGAACAACGACCTGTACGAGCGTCTGAAAGAAGACATCGACCGCAGCCGCCAGATGTACGACGAGCGCATCGCGGACGACGTTCGGAAGGTGTCGAACTACTTCTACGACGAGCTCGTCCGGATTCTCGCGGACGGACGCTCGGACGCGCTGGGGTTGTAATCAACCCGCGTGATGCAAGGCGGCGACGGCAGGTGCCGGAGCACCTGCGAGCAAGCCCTGCGAAGACAGATGTTCGTCTATATCGGGCCAATTGATCACGTAGCCGGCACCGACAAATCGTGCGGCCGTCGAGAAGATCGACAGCGAGCGAATCTTCCGTCACTCGCACGTTGGTGATGCGTTCGCTTGCTTTAGGTTCCGAAGTAGTCATCGATCTTCCGCAAGGTTCGCCGCGGTCGTGGCTCGTGAAATACACCTCATACGGTCCGGCGATCCGAATGGACGGCACGTTTGACTCTGCCGCCTCCTTGGGCACGCCACCCGCACTGAGCACGCCTCGTGTTGCAGTCGTTCCGGCGGAAGAGCGTGCTCGTGGCGGTGTTGGTGGTCTTGGTCATCGCCGGCCTCGGCACTGCGACCTACCTCTACCTGACTCGCGATCGCGTCCTCGTCGCTGGCGATGACGAAGCGACCGCACCTGAAAAACCACAGGCGCCGCCCGACCTGCAGAAGCTGCGCGCGGCGTACATCGCGGGGGTGCAGGCGCTGCAGAAAGATGACGGCGCGGAAGCGGTGCGGCAACTCTCCTCGTTCGATTTCGGCTCGCGCGCGGTCGAGGAGTACCGGCTCTACTACCTCGCGAACGCGCACGAGCTGAGCGGCAACGCCGCGGCTGCGCGGCTGACGCTCGCGAAACTGTGGCGTCGCTCGCCGCGGCTCATTCACGCAAACGACGCCGGCTTCCATCTCGCGAATCTCTACGCGAGCGCGGGCGACGCGGCGCAGAGCGCGGACGTGTACGCGGCCATCGCGCGTAACGCAGCCGTTCCAACGGTCGCCGCATCCGCGCGATGGAACGCAACGGGCCAGTTTCTCCGCGCGGGTGATGTCGCCGGCGCACTGTTCAGCGCGCGCGAAATCTTCATTCACTATCCACGCTCCGATCAGGCCAAAGACGCGGAGACATTGGTCCGCGCGCTGCTCGGCCTCGGCGAAAAAGCATCGGTGCCGCTCACGCCGTCCGAGCGCCTCGACCGCGCCATCGCGCTCATGCGCTCGAACGACTCGCAGACCGCGCTCGAAGAGCTCACCGCGATGCAGCAGACGCCGGCAGTGCAACTGCAGCGCGGTGTTGCGCTTCACTTCCTGCGCCGCTACGAAGAGTCGAACAAAGTCCTCGAGCCGCTGACGTCGGGCGCATTCAAGCAAGCCATCCCGGCATTGCGCACGACCGCGAAGAACTACGCGACGGTCGCCGCGTCGATCGATCCAACGGTCTACAAGACCGTCAAGGAGCGTAAGAAGACCGGCACGGTCAAGGTGCGAGTCGGCAAAGGGAAGAAGCGGCGCACTGTCACGAAGCCGAAGTATCAGACCGTCACCCGGCAGGTGAAGCTGATCGATCTCGCGAAGAAGAACAAGAGAGACGAATACGAGCGCCTCACCAGCGAGCGCCTCAAGGATCTGCTCTCACTGAAAGAGCTCGACGACAACATGCGTCTCGAGACGCTCAACTCGCTGATCGCGCGCGCCGAGGCGAAGAATCAGGATGCGTACATCCAGGAGCTGGTGCCGCAGGTCGTCAGGATCGATCCGAACGCCGATCCCGCGCTGCAGCACTTCTGGGACAAGGGCTGGGCCGCGTACGCGCGCGGCGATCTTGCCGGTGCGCGCAAGCTGTTCCGTTTCATCGCCGACACGTACACGCATCCGAACGTGCGCCGCCAATCCGAGTATTGGTACGCACGCACCCTGGATCGTCAGGGACAGAAGGGAGCAGCCTCGGCGATCTATCAGAAGCTCGCGTCGGCGCCGTACGCCGATCTGTACGCGCTGCATGCGGTGTCGCGCGGCGCGAAGCGTCAGGAGAACCGCAGCAATCCGCTGAAGAAAGAGGGCGGCGACTGGACGCAGCTCGCGGAGAAGCAGATGCCGCCCGAGCTGCAGCTCGCGTACGAGCTCACCGCTCTCGCGTCGATGCGCGAGGCGTATCTCGAGCTCCGCAAGAACATGCGCCGCGAGAACGTCCGCTTCGCCGAGGCGCTGATGGCGGATGTGCATCACGCGAACGGCGATGAGGTACTGATGTATCGCTCGTTGCGCCGCGCGTGGCCGCAACTGGCGACGGTCGAGCAGGACACCGTGCCCGCTTACTTCCTGCGCATGTATTACCCGATCAAATACGGCGACGAGATCGAGGAGTACGCGAAGGATCGCGGTCTCGATCCGAACCTCGTGCGCGCGCTGATCCTGCAGGAGAGCTACTACAACCCCGAGGCAAAATCGCGCGTCGGTGCAACGGGGCTGATGCAACTCATGCCGCCGACGGCGAAGGAGCACGCCGCGAAGATGCGCATCCCCTTCGCGATCTCACGCCTCGAGAATCCCGAGGTCAACGTCCGCCTCGGCACCTACCACCTGCGCATGCTCGTGAACATGTTCAGCGGCAACACATACCTGGCCGTCGCCTCGTACAACGCCGGCCAGGGCAATGTGCTGAAGTGGCGCCGCGCCGCGCCGAAGAAACCGATCGACGAGTTCCTCGAATCGATCCCGTTTCAGGAGACGCGGAACTACGTGAAGCGCGTGACCATGCTGAGAAGCGCGTACTCACGACTGACGTCGTAGTGGAGCGCGGGACGCCGGCGCTCCACTTACGACTTCCACTTGATGGTGCAGCCGAACGCACGCGTGTCCGCGTTCGCGACTTCGCGTCCGCTCGTCAGCGCGTTGAGCGCGTCGATCAGGCCCGTGGTCTTTCGCTCGGCGGGTTTCGCGGAATCGTCCACGTAGCCGCGATAGCGCACGATGCCGTCGCCGTCGATCAGGAACACGTGCGGCGTCACGCGCGCGCCATACGCGCGGGCGATGCTGCTGTCGCCGTCCTTCAGGTACGGGAACGGATAGTCCTTCTCCAGCGCGCGCGCCTTCATCGCCGACAGCGACTCCTCGGGATACTTCACGTCGTCGTTCGGATCGACCGCGTAAAACGTCACACCCTTGTGGGCCCACTTGCCGGCGATCTCGATGATGCGCGGCTCGAACGCTTTCGCGAACGGGCACTGATTGCACGTAAATACGACCACCTTGAGCTTGCCGTCGTCCGGCTTCATCGAGACGGTCTCGCCGTCGATCGCATTCACGAGCGAAAACTGCGGCGCCTTCGCGCCGATCGCCAGCTGCTCGCCCGCAGACGCGGCCAGCGCACAGAACATCACTGCGAATCCCAGTAGCTTCCTCATTGCATCCTCCTCAATGTTTCGCGCAGGCGCGCGATGGTCTTGTCGCGTTCCAGTCTTCCCTCATGCCGCCACAGCTCATTTCCCTTGCGATCGAACACGATCGTGATCGGGATCTCGCCGTTGAAGCGCAGGAGATCGCCGAGGTCGTCGGCGTTGCCGGTGTAGTAGACGTTCGGGAAGGCGATCCGATGTTTGTCCAGAAACTTCGACGTCTCTTCCTTCTTCGCGTCGGGGATCATGTCGTCGAGCGTGACGCCGGCGATGGCGACGTCGCGGCCGAATGCCTCATCGATCGCGCGCAGGTCCGGCATCTCCGCGACACAAGGGACGCACCACATCGCCCACACGTTCAGAACGCGCACCTTCGCCGCGGCGGGAAATACGCTTGCGATCTTCGCGGGCTCTTTCACCAGCCGCAGATCGGCGGCCAGCATCGGCAACGCGAGCAGGCTAAGGAATGAAGCCGCGAATCGTGCGGACTTTGGCATCGGGACGGTCCACCTTCACTTCGATCGCGCGATACGCGCGGTCCTTCTTCGTGCTTTCAGTGTGATAGCTGAGCAGATACTGAGACCGCAGGTCCTGCTCGATGGCCTTGTACGCCTCGGGGAGCTGCTTCGTGTTGCGGATCATGTAAGCGACCGCGCCGCTTTCCGCGGCCAGCGCGCGCATCTTGCCGGGACCGCCGAGCATGCCCGGGCCGATGCCGAATCCGATGCCGATGAAGTACACCGGCACGCGCGACGCGCGCACGTACGTGAGCATGTCGTCGTACGTGAGGCGCGAGGTCGTGTCGTCGCCGTCCGTGATCACGATCAGCGCCTTGCGTCCCTGCAGATTGCGGAAGCGATAGAGACCGGTGACGATGGCGTCGTGCAGCGACGTGCCGCCGGCCGCGCTCGGAATGGCATTGACCTGCGCTTCGAGGGTCGCGATGTCGGGCACGAACGGCGCGTTACGCGACGCTTCCGATGCGAATGGCGCAATGAACGCGCGATCACCCTTGCGCATGATGCTCTTGAAGAACTCGTTGGCCGCGGTCTTCGCGTCCTCCATCCGCTTCTCCATGCTGCCCGAGTGATCGAGCAGCACGCCGACCGAGATGGGCAGGTCCGCGGCGTAGTTGAAGCTGGAGATCTTGTGCGGCTTGTTGTTCTCGAAGAGCGTGAAGTTGCTCTGCGTGAGGTTCGGGATCGGAATGCCGCCGGCGTCCAGCACCGTCACCGGCAGTTCGACGAGATTGACTTCGAGCTCTTCGATGAAACGCTCGCCGGTCAGGAACAGCAGATCGCTCGCTTCGTAGCCGGTCGCGTCGAACGCGGAAGCGCGCACGAATTCGTGTCCGGCGAGACGCGCCGTGGGGATGCTGATCGCGTACGGAGGCCGCGTCCACTCCTGCAGCTTCTGATCGCCCGCGAATAACACCACGTTCTTGATGGCGGTGCCTTTCGGATTCTGCACGCTCAGTTTGAAGTGCGACACGCCGTCCGGCGTGGTCGTGCGCGTGATTTTCAGCTCGAGCGGCGTATCGCGCTCGTTGACGATGAACGCATCCGCGTCGACATAGCGGCCCTGCGCGTCGTAACCGACCGCGCGCACTTCGACGCGCTTCGGCAGCGTGCCGAGATCGAGCTCCGCGTTGTAGGGCGGCGCGTTGCGCGCGAGCACCTTTTTTCCTTCGACCCAGAACTCCACGCGCTTCACCGGCGGGTGCACGTCGACGTCGATGAGGAACATGTTCGGCGCGACGTCGCGGTGCGGCGCACGGATCTTCACCGCGCCCACCGTCTCCGGCACTACACCTTCGGCGAGCACCGCCTCGGCGCCGTCCTCTTCGCTGGCGATGTACGTCTTGCCGGTCTTCGCGATCGTGAACTTCTCCGCGACCTTCGCGACGAGCACGGGCGCCCCGTCCTCCAGCGGCATCACGATGCGTACTTCGATCTCGATCTCACCTTCGGGAAAGGACTGGACGGTATTGATGGCGACGCCGCTCTCGCGCGTGATCGGAAAGCGGAAGTTGCGCAGAACCTGGCCGCCCTGGATGAACGAGCCCTGGAGGAACAGCTCCGCGCCCGGCTCGACCTCGGGCGGCTGCGCAAAACGGAACGACACGCGCGCGGCCACGGCGGTGTCGGTATCGCCGAGCGGCTCGAGCGCGATCGTGATCGGCTTCGTGGCAGCCGGTTCCTGCGCCGCGGCGACCAGCGCGAACAGCAGCAATGCGGCGAGGATCCTTTTCATGATTGGGGGATCAGGATAGCCGCAGCGCCCGCGCCGGTCGTTGCAAAACGCCAAACGGTCGTTACCGTATATGTCACGCATGAATGCCGGACGGATCGTTGCGCTGTGCCGTTCGCGCATCAAATCGGCGCTGTGCGCAATGGGCGTCGGCGTAGTCGCATCGAGCTTCTACGGCGCAGCTCGCTGGCCGGAAGGCTTCGGCACCATCCTCTTCATCGGCGCGATCATCGGTCTCACGATCTACGTGGCGATCTCGATCCTCGACGCGATCTTCGGCCGCTTCGTCGAGCGCCTCGGTCCGAACGGCCGCGCCGCTGCCAACGCGTTGATCTTCGTGATCGGCGGCGCGGTCGGCGGCGCGTTCGGCATCGTGGCCGGCGTGCGGTTGCTCGGCCACGAGATGAATGTGCTCGACGTGCTCGAAGGGCGCGGCATCCCGTTCGTGATCACGGCCGGCGTGACCGCGCTGTGCATCGGCATCGGCTTTCGCGCGTACGAGGCGATGAGCGTCGGCCTCGAGCGCACGATCGAGCAACTGAAGGAGCGCGAGTGGGCCGAGAAAGAGCTCGTGCTGGCGCGTTCGATCCAGACGCGGCTGCTCCCGCCGGCATTCGTCGAAGGCGACGGCTTCGCGATCGCCGCGCGCAATCTGCCGGCGAGCTTCGTGGCCGGCGATTTCTACGACATCGTCCGCCTCGACGACGGAACGGTGGTGATCGTGGTCGCGGATGTCGCGGGCAAGGGCGTCGGCGCGAGCCTGATCATGGCCTCTGTCAAAGCGGTGTTGCCGTTCGTCGCGCGCGAGGGAGCGCGGAACGCGATGTCGATGCTCAACGAGAAGCTCGTGCATGAGCTCGGGAAACGCGAGTTCGTCGCACTGGCGTACGCGGTGTTTCATCCGCACGACGGTTCGCTCGAGATCCTCAACGCGGGCTTCCCCGATCCGTACCTCGTCTCCGGATGTGAAGTACGCGCTCTTGTCGCCACCGGCGAGCGATTGCCCCTCGGACTGCGCGCCGGTGCGCGGTACGAGCCGATTCACGCGAGCATCGCGCACGGCGACCGGCTCGTGTTCGTGTCGGATGGGATCCCCGAGGCGCCGTTGCACGGTGAGCCGCTCGGATATGAGCGCGTTGCGTCGATCCTGGGATCGGTGAACGGCAACGCGCATGGCGAAGCGTGGCTCGACCGGTTTCTCAGCGATGTGCGCGCGGTCGTCGACGACGGCTTGGCCGACGACTGGACCGCTGTAGTCGTTGAGCGGGCGTGATCCTCGCTAGAATCTCCCATCCGATGATTCCGCTGCGCTACCGGGCGGTGCTGTTCGATCTCGACGGCACGCTCGTCGACTCGTACACCGCACTCACTGAAGCGGTGAACCACGCGCGGCGGACGCACGGTCTCGCGGAGCTGAGCTCGACGCGCATCCGCGAACTGGTCGGCGAAGGCGTCGAGCGATTGCTGCAACGCGCGTTCGAGCGGACCGAGCTGTCGAGCAGCATCCTGCAGGCGTTCGAGTCGCGCTACGACGACATCTGCTGCGCCGAATCGCGCGTCCTCGCCGAGGTGGAAGCGACGCTGCACGCTCTTTCGGAGCTCGGCGTAGCCATGGCCGTCTGCACGAACAAGCCGACCGTGTTCTCGAAGAAGATCCTCGACTTCCTCGGCCTCTCGCGGCACTTCCGCGCGATCGTCGGCCCGGATGTGGCCGGCGCACGGAAGCCGGAGGCGAAGCATCTCGCCGTCACGCTCGAGTCCGTGAGCTGTACGCGCGAGGAAACGTTGTTTGTGGGCGACATGCCGCTCGACGTCCGCGCGGCACGCAACAGCGGCATCGACGTAGCCGTGCTTGCGACGGGATCGTCGACGCGCGAGCAACTCATGGAATCGGGGCCCGACCATTTTCTGGAGCGCTTCTCCGATCTATTGAAGATCGTCCGGCGGGAAGCGGCGTGATGCGCCCCGCAATTGTGACCTTCGCCCCGCGACGTGGGGAGAAGGCTACAAAATGACTGCGCGCGCGAAATACCGCTTCGTCTTCTTCGACGTCGACTCCACGCTGGTCGCCATCGAAGGAATCGACGTGCTCGCGAACGGCAATCCGGAGATCGTCCGCCTGACCGACGCGGCGATGAACGGTGAGGTATCGCTCGATGAGGTTTATGCGCGGCGCCTGGAGATCATTCGGCCGAAACGCGCCGACGTGGACGCGCTCGGCGAGCGCTACGTCGCGTCGCTCGTACCGGGCGCGGAAGAGACGATCGCGGCGCTGCAGCAAGCGGGAGCGGACGTGCATCTCGTGACGGCGGGCATCGCGCAGGCCATCGCGCCGCTGGCCGCGAAGCTCAACATCGCACCGCGCGCAGTCCACGCGGTCGCGCTGCAATTCAATGACGACGGCAGCTATCGCGATTTCGATCGGCGCTCGCTGCTCACGCGCACGGGCGGCAAGGAGCTCGTCGTGCACGCGATTCTCGCGCGAGCAAAAGGACGCTCGGCGTTCATCGGCGACGGCGTCAGCGACCTGGAGACGAAGCCGGCCGTGACCCTCTTCATCGGATTCGGAGGAGTTCACACCCGGCCGCGTGTGATGGAGAATGCCGAGGTGTACGTGAGGCAGCTGCGCGAGACGTTGGCGTACCTGCTGGAGGATAGTTAGTACCTCGGGTACCTCGGAGTACCTCGGAGTTCCTCGGGGGGAGTAAAACCCTCCGAGGTACCCGAGGTACTCCGAGGTACTCCGAGGTACTCCGAGGAATCGATGACCGAGACTGCCCGCTACTTCGTCCCCGGCCCCACGTGGGTGCGTCCCGAGATCCTACAGGAGCTGACGCGGCCGATGATCGGCCACCGCAGCAACGAGTTCAAAGAGCTCTTCGGCCGCATCAATGCCGATCTGAAGACGCTGTTCGCGACGAAGCAGACCACGTTCGTCGTGACCGCCTCGGGCACGGGCGTCATGCAGGCCGCGCTCGAGAACTGTGTCGCTCGGCGCATGCTCGTGACCACGTGCGGCGCGTTCTCGGAGCGCTGGTACAACATCGGCGAATCGCTCGGGTATGAAGTCGATCGGCAGGATGCAGGCTGGGGCAAGGCTATCGATCCCGACGATCTCGCCGACCACCTGGCGCGCCATCACCGCGCGCATTACGACGCGGTCACGATCACGCACAACGAGACGTCGACCGGCATCACGAATGACGTAGCCGTGCTCGTGCGCGTGATCCGCGACGAAGCGCCCGACGCGCTGGTGCTCGTCGACGCGGTCTCGTCCCTTGGCGGCATTCCGGTGGAGTTTGACGCGTGGGGCGCGGACATCTGTTTCGCGAGCGTGCAGAAAGCGGTGGCTTTGCCGCCCGGCATCACGGTAGTCGCCGTCTCCGATAAAGCGCTGGAGCGCGCCAAGAAGCATCCGTACCGCGGCACGTACTTCGACTTCCTCTCGTACAAGAAGAACGCGGACGACAGCAGCGTGCCGTCCACGCCGTCGATCCCGCACTTTTACGCGCTGGCCGCGCAGCTCGAGCACATCCTGCGCGGCGAAGGCCTCGAAGCGCGCTTCGCGCGCCATCAGCGCATGCGCGAGATCACGCGTGAGCGGACGGCGCGCTTCGCGAAGCTCGCGTCCGATCCCGCGTTTGCATCGGCGACCGTAACCGCACTCGCGCCGACGATGTCGCCGGCAACGATCCGCAGCGAGATGAAACAGCGCGGCTACACGCTCGGCGGCGGCTACGGGCAGTGGGCGGACACGACGTTCCGCATCGGACACATGGGCGACATCCCGATCGCGGACCTCGAGGCGATGCTCGATGCGCTCGCGGAAGTGGCGCGCGCTTGATCGTGCAGAACACGCCCATGCACAAAGTTCTCGTCACCGACACGATCGCGTCCTCCGGCCTCGACATCCTCCGCGGCGCGGATGACGTCGATCTCGATTACAGGCCGGGACTCAAAGACGCCGCGTTGCTGGAAGCGGTCGCGCAATCCGACGCGCTGATCACGCGCAGCGGCACGGCAGTGACACCGGAGCTCGTGAATGCGGGCGATCGGCTGCGTGTGATCGGCCGCGCCGGCGTCGGACTCGACAACGTCGATATCGACGCTTGCACCGCGCGCGGCATCCTCGTGATCAACGCGCCGACCGCGAACATCATGTCGGCCACCGAGCACACGATGGCCATGCTGCTGGCGTTGTGCCGCAACATCCCGGAGGCGCATGCGAGCGTGAAGCGCGGCGAGTGGACGCGCTCCAAGTTCATGGGAACAGAGCTCGACAAGAAGACCCTGGGCGTCATCGGTCTCGGCCGCATCGGCACACGCGTGACCACTCGCGCGCGCGGCTTCGGCATGCGCGTCATCGCGTACGACCCGTACATCGCCGACTCTGTGTTCGAGAAATCGGTCGCGGCGAAGGTGACGCTCGATCAACTCCTCGCACAGGCGGATGTGATCACGGTGCATACGCCGATGACGGACGAGACGCGCGGAATGATCGGCGCCGGCGAACTGGCGAAGATGAAGGATGGAGTGATCGTCCTGAACATCGCGCGCGGCGGGATCTATGAGGAGCAGGCGCTCGCCGACGCGTTGAACAGCGGCAAAGTCGCGGGCGCCGCGATCGATGTGTACATCGACGAGCCGCCAGCACCGGATCACCCGCTGGTCAACGCGAAGAACGTGATCCTCTCGCCGCACATCGGCGCGAACACGATCGAGGCGCAGGATCGCGTCGCGGTGAAGACGGCGGAGATGGTGATCGAAGCGCTGCGTGGGTCGATCTTCGTTTCGGCGGTGAACCTGCCGTTCGAGGGATTGTCGGATGCGGACGCGGCGCCGCTGATCAAGCTCGCGGAGAAGCTGGGCCGCATTGCCGCGCAGGTGATGAACGGCCCGGTGACGCGCGCCGAGATCGAGCTGTGGGGCGTCGACGCGCGGCTGCTGAAGATCCTTTCCGTCGCGTCGTTGAAGGGCTTGCTGGCGCTGCATCTCGCGGAGTCGGTGAACTTCGTGAATGCGGAGCAGATCGCACAGACGCGCGGCATCGCCATCGGCTCGACCACGCATCCCACGCCGCGCGACTACGCGAACATGCTCACGTTCCGCGCGTCGTCGGCGACCGAAGAGACGTGCGTGTCCGGCACCGTGTTCCACGAGAAAAACCAGCGCATCGTGTCGGTGAACAACTTCCGCGTCGAGTTCAAACCGGAAGGGCACATTCTCTACATCCTCAATCGCGACGTGCCCGGCGTCGTCGGCCGCATCGGCACCACGCTCGGCGATCACGAGGTGAACATTGCCGAGTACAACCTCGCGCGCAGCTCGAGCGGCGGAACCGCGATGGCCATCATCACCATCGACTCGCCGCTCAACGAGGATGCACTGACCGCATTGAAAGTGATGCCGGCCATCAAAGAGGTTCGGCAGTTGCGCCTGTAGAATCGTCGCGCATGCACTACCGCCTGCTCGGAAAAACGAACCTCAAGGTCAGCGAGATCGGATTCGGCGCGTGGGCCATCGGCGGTCCGTCCGGCGCGTCCGGTACTCCGCTGGGTTGGGGAAAGACCAGCGATGACGAATCGCTCGCCGCCATCCGGCGCGCGCGCGAGCTCGGCGTCACGTTCTTCGACACCTCCGACTCCTATGGCTTCGGCCGCAGCGAATCGCTCCTCGGCATCGTGCTCTCGCGCAAGCGCGAGGACGTCGTCATCGCCACGAAGGTCGGGGTTGCGCGCGACGCGGACGGCAAGCTCCGCAAGGATTTCTCGCGGCAGCACATTCAGCATGCCGTCGACGGCTCGCTCAAACGCTTGCGCACCGACTACATCGATCTCTATCAACTGCACAACCCGACGCTCGACGAGCTGCGCCGCGACGACATCCACGAAGCGATGGATCGCCTGCAGGAGGCCGGCAAGATCCGCTTCTGGGGTGTGTCGATCACGACGCCCGAAGAAGGCATCGAGATCATCCGCAACGGTTGGGGCTACGTGCTGCAGGTGCTGTACAACGCGCTCAACCAGGCGCCGGCGAAGGAGCTGTTTCCGCTGGCGAAGGAGAAGGGTTACGGCGTCATCGCGCGTGTGCCGCTCGCATCGGGACTGCTGTCCGGCAAGTTCCGGCCCGACACTGCGTTCGCCACCGACGACGTGCGCCAGAACTTCCTTACGCCGAAGCGTCTCGAGGAGGTGCTGCCGCGCGTCGACGAGGTGAAGTCGATCATCGGCGGCAGCGCGCGTGCGCTCGCGGAAGGCGCGCTGCGTTTCGTGCTCGCGCACGATGCGATATCCACGACGATCCCCGGCATGCGCAACGTGCGGCAGGTGGAGATGAACGTGTCGGCCGATGAAGTGCGGATTCCGCAGGAGATCGTCGACAAGCTGCGCTCGCGTTTGGGCGAGTACAACTTCTATCAAAGGCACGGGATTCGGATTTAGTGACCCTCATCCGGCATTCGGCCACCTTCTCCCCTCGGCGAGGGGAGAAGGTTACATCGGCAGCGTCATTGAGTAGCCTTCTCCCCTCCGCAGAGGGGAGAAGGTGGCCGAATGCCGGATGAGGGGTCACTCCACTCCGAGGTCGCGCACATACTCCGTGATGTCGATGCGCGCGGTCTCCTCCGCGCGGCCACTCGCTTCGACGATCAGGATGTGCGGCAGCGTGGGACTGTCGGGCGAGCGTTCGTGATGTTCGAGTCCAGTAAGCGCTGCATGTTTGCTCGTGCCGTAATCGCACCACTCGAGTTTCGCGAAGCCGGCGCGGTGCAGCAGTTCCGTGAGCATCGCGGCGTTGTAGAGGAACTTGTGGCCCCACGCGCGAAAGCCGCGATTGAGTGTGAGGCAGTCGCGCGCCGCCGCGTCATCGTGCCGCCATGAGGCGATGTCGATGATTGCCGTCGTGTCCGAGGTCGCGGTCCAGCGCGAGGCGTACGAAGTCGCCCATACCCAGTCGAGGTTCGGCGTCGTCAGGCGCAGAACACCGTCATCGGCGAGCACGCGACGGCATTCGCGCACGATCCGCAGCGCGTCCTCGAGCTCGAAGTGCTCGATGAAATGCTCCGCGAAGATGTGCGAGACCTGCTCGAACGGCAGCCCTTCGCACACATCGACGACGCGATCGACACCCGGATACGGCCGCACGTCGATGTTCACCCAGCCGGCGAGAATCACCGGGCCCGACCCCAGATGAAGCTTCATTTCGGGATGCTAACGTGAGTCTTCGTTGTTCTCAGCCTGTTATGCCCGATCGCACCATTTCCATCCGCGGCGCGCGGACCCACAATCTCAAGAACGTCTCGGTCGACATCCCGCAGCGTCAGCTCACGGTGGTGACCGGACCGTCCGGGTCGGGCAAGTCGTCGCTGGCGTTCAACACGCTGTATGCCGAGGGGCAGCGGCGGTTCGTGGAGTCGATGTCGACGTATGTGCGGCAGTTCCTGGAGCGCATCGACCGTCCCGACGTCGATGCCATCGACGGCATCCTGCCCGCCATCGCCATCGAACAGAAGAACTCGGTGAAGAACGCGCGCTCCACGGTCGCGACCGCCACGGAGCTCGCGGATCACTTCCGCCTCTTCATGACCTACTGCGGCGAGACGCGCTGCCCCGACTGCCACGTGATCGTACGCAAGGAAAACCCGGAGACGATCACGGACGCCATCCTGGAATCGCTCGGCGGCAAGCGGGCGGTGGTGCTGGCGCCGATCTTCTTCGATCCCGAACATCGCGACGTCGTCATCGAGCAGCTCGTGAAAGCGGGTTTCTTCCGGCTGTGGATCAATGGCGAAGTGCAGAATCTCAACGACGTCGACACGTCGACATCCACATCGTTCGAGCTGGTGATCACGCGGTTGCGCATCGACGCCGGGCGGCGCACGCAGATCACGGAAGCGATCGAGCAGGCTTTCGAGCTGTCGAAAGGGAACGTGAACGTGCTCGAGGAAAGCGACGAAGGCTGGCTCTCGCATCGCTTCACGTCGCACTTCGCCTGCAACAAATGCGGGGCCGAGTTCGCCGAGCCGACACCACATCTGTTTTCGTTCAACTCGCCGCTGGGCGCGTGCACGAAGTGCCAGGGCTACGGCCGGATCATCGGCATCGACATGGAGAAGGTGCTGCCGAACCGCGACCTGCGCCTCGACGAGATGCCGGTCACGCCGTGGAACTCGCCCGGCTACGAGGACTGCTACGACGACCTCAAAACGTTCGCGAAGAAATTCGGGCTGCGTCTCGACGTGCCGATCAAGGACCTCACCGAGGCCGAGTACAAGGTGCTCTACGAAGGCAAGGGGAAGTGGTACGGCATCAAGGGTTTCTTCGACTGGCTGGAGACGAAGAAATACAAGATCCACGTGCGCGTGAAGCTCGCGAAGTACCGCAGTTACGAGCGCTGTCCCGAATGCCACGGCTCGCGGCTCAAGGACGTCGTGAACCATGTGAAGTTCCGCGACCTCACCATCGGCGAGCTGTTCGCGATGGACGTGAAGACCGCGCGCCGCTTCTGGGAGTTCATGGCCATGTCGAAGCAGGAGGAGGCGCTGTCCGGCCACCTGCGCCGCGAGATCGTGAACCGGCTGGTGTATCTCGATGAGGTCGGGCTGTCGTATCTGACGCTCGACCGGCAGACGCGCACGCTGTCCGGCGGCGAATCACAGCGCATCAATCTCGCCGCGGCACTCGGCAGCTCGCTCACCGAGACGATGTACGTGATCGATGAGCCGACCGTCGGCCTACACGCGCGCGACAGCGAACGCCTGCTCGCCGTGCTGCGCCGTTTGCGCAACGCGGGGAACACGGTCATCGTCGTGGAGCACGATCCGACGATCATCGCGGGCGCCGATTATCACGTGGAGCTCGGGCCGGGGGCGGGGGAGTTCGGAGGGGAAGTGACTCACGTCGGCCGCTTGCCGAGTACCTTGGGGTACCTCGCAGTACCTCGGAGTACCTCGGCTAACGCACTCCCCTCCGAGGAACCCGAGGTACTCCGAGGTACCCGAGGTACTGATGTCATCCGCATCGTCAACGCTCGTCAGAACAACTTGAAAGGTGTGACCGCGGAGATTCCGCTCGGGAAGCTCGTTGCCATCACGGGCGTCTCCGGCTCCGGCAAGTCGACCCTCATTCGCAACTGTCTGTACAACCGCTACCAGCGCGACGTCCGCGGCGTCGCTGGTCTCGAGACAGGCAAGGTCGATCGGCTGGAAGGGACAGACCTGATCTACGACATGGAGCTCGTTGATCAGTCGCCGATCGGTCGTTCCTCGCGCTCGAATCCAGCCACGTACATCAAGGCATGGGACGAGATCCGCAAGCTGCTCGCGGAGACGACCGGGGCGAAGCTCAACGGCGTCACCGCCGGAATGTTCTCCTTCAACACCGAAGGCGGCCGCTGCGAAACCTGCCTCGGCGCGGGCGTCGTGTCGATCGACATGCAGTTCCTCGCCGACGTCGAAGTGGTCTGCGACAAATGCGACGGCAAGCGCTTCGGCGAGCAGGTCATGAAGGTCACGTACAAGAACAGGAACGTGAACGAGATCCTGCAGCTCACCGTCGATGAAGCGGCGAAGTTTTTCGTCGCGAAGCGCGCGTTGCTCAAGCGGCTCGACGCGCTCCGCTCCGTCGGCCTCGGCTATCTGCGTCTTGGCCAGTCCACCGACTCGCTTTCCGGCGGCGAAGCGCAGCGCCTCAAGCTCGCGTCGTTCCTCGCCGAAAGCGCCGCGAAGAACGGCGACAAGCCGCGCATTTTCCTCTTCGACGAGCCGACCACCGGACTCGCCGCGACCGACGTCGCGGTGTTGATCCGCACGTTCCGCGATCTCATCGACCGCGGCAACTCGGTGCTCGTGATCGAGCACAACACGCAGCTCATCGAGCAGGCCGACTGGGTCGTCGACCTCGGCCCTGAGGGAGGGGATGGCGGGGGAGAGATCGTGGCGGTCGGGACTCCGGCCGAGATCGCCGTGAATCCGCGATCGATCACAGGACGCTATCTGCACGCGTCGCGCGAGACCTTAGAATTGCGCGCGGGATGACCATCGACAATGCCGTGCTGGAGATCGTGCGTGCGCGCGCGGCGCGACCTCTTTCGTTCGACGAGCTCTCGAACGACGTCACGCTCGGATCGGACGGACTGGGACTCGACTCGATCGCGATCGCGGAAGTGCTGCTCGATTGCCAACAGAAGTTCGGCGTGAGCGTGACCGGGTTGCTGGAGGGCGAGCCGCTGACGCTGCGGCGTCTCGTCGCGCATCTGCAGCAGGAAACGCCGGCGTGATCGGGCGCGTTCGCGCGCGCGTCTCGCGTTTGCTGTCGCTGATCCTCGGCTGGCTGGCGAAGTTCTCACCGCGTGCCGCATTTGCTGCCGCGGACGCGCTCGGATGGTTGTGGTCGTGGACCGCGCGGCGACCGAGATTTCCGGGCGTCGAAACACGCGCGATTCGCCGGCGCATCTGGACTACCCACGCACGCACGATCCTGCTCGGCGGCTGGATGGCGCTCGGCGGACGCGAGCGGATCCGTTCGCTCGTGCGCGACAACGAAGCTGTCGTGCAACTGCGGCCGCCGATGATCGTCGGCACGTTTCACATCGGTCCGATTCATGGGTTGAGCGTCCTTGCCGATCGACTCGCTGCGCCTTCGCTCGTGTTGCGCGGCGCGCTCGGCACGGATCAACAGCGCGCATTGATGTTCCATCGCGCGATCGAACATCTGCAGCAGCACGGGTTCGTGATCATGGCGCTCGATCCGCAGGAAGCGCGGCGCATCGAAGTGCCGTTCCTCGGCGGAACGTTGCACCTCGCGCGCGGCGCGTTTGCGATGGCCCGCATCGCGCGCGTGCCGATCGTGCCGCTGGTGGCGCGCTGGGATGGCGATGCGATCGAGCTGATCGTCGGCGAGCCGCTCGCGGTCAGCACCGATGAACACAAGCTCGCGAGTGCGGCGGCGCGATGGCTGGAGCAATATCTGCGCGATGCGCCCGGCGAGTTGAGTTATCGCGTGCTCGAGTTGATGTAGCCCGAGGTAGCCCTCGCCCCGCGTGAGCGGGGAGACAGTGGCCGAAGGCCGGGTGAGGGACCGACCCTTCATCCGCCTTCGGCACCTTCTCCCCTTGCGGAGGGGAGAAGGCTACTTGCGGAGAGCTGCTCGCATAGCGCAGCGTGTCGGATCTTTCCGTTGTATGTGCGGGGGATTTTCACAACGACCACCCGCTCCGGCGCGAAGCCGATCGTGCGCTGCACCTCTCGGGAGACCGCATCGACGATCGCGGCTTCATTCGCGCGCGGATCGATCTCGATCGCCACCACGATCTCTTCCGTCGACACGCGCCTCAATCCCACCGCCGCCGCGAGTCGCACTCCTTCGATACTCTGCGCGGCTTCTTCGAGCTCGCGCGGTGCGAGCACGGCGCCGCCGCGTTTGAGCATCGCGCGCTTGCGGCCGAGGATGTAGAGCTCTCCGTCGGCGCCGGCGTGGCCGAAGTCGCCGGTGTGCAGCCATCCGTCGCGCAGCACTTCCGCGGTCGCCTCCTCGGCATCGAAGTAGCCGGCGAACACGCCGTTGCTGCGCACGAGGATCTCGTCGTGCTCGATCTTCACTTCGACGCCGCGCAGCGGAGTGCCGCAGCCGACGTTGCCACGATCGTCGACGCGAATCTCGCGGCCGGGCGGCGCGAACGTGACACCGAGCGTTGCCTCCGCGAGACCGTAGCCGGGACAGACGATGCCGCGTCTTCCGAAGCGCGACTCGAACATCTCGATCGTGCTCCGCCGCACCGGCTCGCCGCCATTCGCCATCCAACGCACGGACGAGAGATCGACCGTCGCAGGATCGACGAGCCGCGCGGCCATCCGATACGCGAAATCCGGCGCGCCGGTGATCGTGCCGCCAGCTTCGGTGATCGTTTGCAGCCATCGTGGAATCGTTTGAATCGACGGCGTGATGATGTGACACGAAGCGCCGTTGAACACGGTGCCGATCATGAAGCGCACCAGACCGAGGTCGTGCCATGGGGGGACCCAGCTCACGAGGACGTCGCGCGGCGTGACCGTGAACGCCTCCGAGTAGCTGCGCATCACCGAGAGCACATTGCGATGGCGGATCATCACCGCGCGCGATTCACCCGACGTTCCTGACGTCGGTTGCAGAAACGCGAGGCTCTCCGGATCGACCTCGACATGCGGGCGCACGCCGACTTCGCGCGGAATCTGCGCGAGCGAGTCGAGCGTCAACTTCGGCCGTACCAGCGCCGCGCGGCGGATCGCGGTCTCCGGTGGCACATACGGGTTGAACGCGCAGCTCACGGCGCCCGCGCGCTGGATCGCCCAGAACGCCCGCACCCAGTCGAGACCTGCGGGAAGCAGCATCGCCACGCGATCGCCGGGATGCACGCCGAGCTCGAAAAGTCCCGATGCGAGCGCACCCGCGTCGTCGGAAAGCTCGCGGTACGTGAGGCGTTGTCCTTCGTGCACGAATGCGACCGCGTCCGGCTGCGAAGCGGCGCGTTCGACGAGGAGATCGGAGAGCGAATCAGTCATGGTCCGGGCGTGTTGCTCGTCACAGGCTACAATTCACGGACTTTACCAAGAGGGAGACACGCATGAGTGTTGTTCCGCAAGGGCATCCGGACCGGGTTGGCTTCGAGCCCGACCGCCCGCAGCCGTTCACGCCGTACATCGCTCCGGAAACATCGCTCTCCGAGCTCACGCCGCGCGCGGTCATCGTCGGCACCATCCTCGGCATGATCTTCGGCGCGTCGTCGCTGTATCTCGTGCTCAAGGTCGGTCTGACCGTCAGCGCGTCGATCCCGGTGGCGGTCATCTCCATCACGCTGTTCCGCATCCTCTCGAAGATGGGCGCGCGCAACGCGACGATCCTCGAGAACAACATCTCGCAGACCGCGGGCTCCGCGGGTGAATCGATCGCGTTCGGCGTCGGCGTCACGATGCCAGCGATCCTCATCCTCGGCTTCGATCTCGAGATCGGGCGGGTGATGCTCGTTGCGGTCCTGGGCGGACTGCTCGGGATCCTGATGATGATCCCGCTGCGGCGCGCGCTGATCGTCGCGCAGCACGGCCTCCTCAAGTATCCGGAGGGCACCGCGTGCGCCGAGGTGCTGAAAGCAGGCGCGAGCGACGAGTCGCGCGCGGCCGCATCGGAAGAAGCGCGCCTCGAACAGGAAGCGCGAGGCGGCGCGAGCACGAGCGCGAAGACGATCTTCACCGGCTTCGGCATCGGCCTCGTCTACAAGACCGCCATGGTCGCGTTCCGCACGTGGAAGGACACGCCGCAACGCATCTTCGGCAGGCCGTTCGAAGGCGCATCGATCGCGGCGGAGATCTCGCCCGAGCTCCTCGGCGTCGGCTACATCATCGGGCCGCGCATTGCCGGCATCATGTGCGCGGGCGGCGCGCTCGCCTACCTCGTGCTCATTCCGACGATCAAGTTCTTCGGACAGGCGTTGACGGAACCGCTCGCGCCGGCCACGACCGGCCTGATTCGCGACATGGATCCGAACGCGATCCGCAACGAGTACATCCTCTACATCGGCGCAGGTGCGGTGGCGGCCGGCGGCATCATCAGCGTCTTCAAAGCGCTGCCGATGATCTGGCACGGCATCAAGGGCGGCATGCGCGACGTCTCCGCGGCTCGCGCGGGTGACACGCGCGCCGCGGCTCCGCGCACCGATCGCGATCTCTCGATCAAGCTCGTGCTGATCGGCATCATCGCGCTGATCGTCATCATCGCCTTCTCCAGTCCGTTGTATGTCGGCGGCACCGGCATCGCGGCGCGCATCGGCGCCGCACTGCTGATCATCGTGTTCGGCTTCCTGTTCGTGACCGTCTCGTCGCGGCTGACGGGAGAAGTCGGCTCGACGTCGAATCCGATCTCCGGCATGACGGTGGCGACGCTGCTGCTGACCTGTCTCGTGTTCGTGATCCTCGGATGGACGGGCAGCAATTACTTCGTGACCGCGCTTTCGATCGGCGCGATCGTCTGCATCGCATCGTCGAACGGCGGCACGACCTCGCAGGACCTGAAGACGGGGTTCCTGGTCGGCGCGACGCCGAAAAATCAGCAGATCGCGATTCTCATCGGTGCGCTGGCCTCGGCGCTGTTGCTCGGACCGATCCTCCTCGGACTCAACGAGACGGGCTCGGTTTACGTGCCGGTCAATAACGTCCCCGCCGGTTACTCGGCGGGGTCGTACAAGCAGGGCGATGTCGTCGACACGAAAGCTTTCCATGGCACGCAGCAGGCGGGCGTGCTTCTCCACGGCGGCACGGATCCGAAGTCGTACAACGTCTGGTTCCGCAACGATCCCTCGGGCGGCAACGCCGAGAAGTACCTCGTCGACGAGAGCGGCACGCCGGTGTATTACGTCGATCCCGGCATCAACGGCGCGATCCGCAAGCTGCCGGACGGCCGCGAAGTCGCGCAGAAGTTCGACGCGCCGAAAGCCACGCTGATGTCGTACATCATCAAGGGCATCCTCGGCGGCGAGCTGCCGTGGGGCCTCGTGCTGATCGGCGCGATGATCGCGATCGTCCTCGAGCTCTCCAGCATTCCTTCGCTCGCGTTTGCGGTCGGTGTGTACCTGCCGTTGTCCTCGACGACCCCGATCCTCATCGGCGGCATCATCCGCTGGTCCGTCGACAAGTGGATCGCGAAGAAACACGCCGGCGCGAAGATGACCGAGGAGCAACTGGTGGCGGAAGGCGACAAGAGTCCGGGCGTGCTGATGGCGTCGGGCTACATCGCCGGCGGTGCGATCGCGGGCATCGTCATCGCGTTCGTCCTCGGCGTGTCGGCGATGCGGCCGCTCAACGAAGCGGTGGGGCGCTTCGCCGAAAACAATCCGTTCGCCACCGGCCCGAATGCCGATCTCTGGTCGTTGATCCCGTTCATCGCATTGATCGCGTTGCTGTGGCTCACGGGCCGCGAGAAGATCCTCGCGCATCGAGACATCCCCTGATCCTGATCACAAAGGCCCGCCGCAAGGCGGGCCTTTCGTTCATCGTCCATGGAAGGTTGCGCGATCTTTGTGGTCTTCGTCATCGCGATCATCGCGCTGGTGGCCGCGGTGCGCCTGCGCTCGCGCCTGAACGCGGCCGAAGAAGACACGAAGATGCTGGCCACGGAAGTGGCCGTGTTGCAGCGCCTCGTGCGCGAGATGAGACGGGACAGTTCCTCGGAGTTCCCCGGAGTTCCTCGGGGTTCCTCGGAGGGGCCAGCACCGGCCGCGCGAGAGCCTGAGCCGCAGCCTGAGCCGGTGATCGTCGCGCCTTCTCCCATCGAGCCGATCGCACCTGTGCCTGTCGTTCCCGAACCGGAGCAAGCGCCGATCGAGCCTCCGCCATACGTCCCTCCCACTCCGCCCCCACCACCACCGCCTCCCGCCGCGCCCGCGTGGTCGTTCGATTGGGAGAACCTCGTCGGCATCAAGCTCTTCTCGTGGATCGCGGGCATTGCGCTCGTGCTCGCGGCCGTGTTCTTTCTCAAATACTCCGTCGAGCATGGCTGGCTGAGTCCTGCGATTCGCGCGACGCTCGGCATCATTACCGGCGCGACGTTGCTCGTCATTTGCGAGTTGCGCGTCGCACGCAATTACACGTTCACCGCGAACGCGATGCATGGCGCCGGCATCGCCATCCTCTACGCGACGCTGTTCGCGATTCATGCGCTGTGGCATCTCGCACCTGCAGGCCTCGTCTTCTTCCTGATGCTGGTGGTGACGGCGGTGGCGGTTGGACTCTCGATCCGGCGCGACTCGATGTTCATCGCGCTGCTCGGCCTCATGGGCGGCTTCGCCACGCCCGCGTTGCTTTCGACAGGTCAGAACCGCCCGGTCGGGCTGTTCTCGTATCTGTTGCTGCTCAACGTCGGACTGGCGTGGGTCGCATATCGCAAGCGTTGGCCCGCGCTCACGATCGGCAGCCTCGCGTTCACGGTGTTCTATCAGTGGGGCTGGGTCGGCAAGTATCTGACTGCCGCGCAGCTTCCGCTGGCCGCGGGGATCTTCATCGTCTTCGCGGCGCTGGCCGCGTCCGCGTTGTGGATTGCGCGCCGCGGCCATGACGATCCGGGAAAGAGCATCTTCGAGCGCGTGTCGCTCGTGGCCATCGTGTTGCCGCTGGCCTTCGGCATCTTCACCGCGGCCGTACCAGCGTACGGCGCGCGCTACAACACGCTGTTCGGATTCCTGCTGCTGGTGGCGGCCGGACTGGCGTTCATCGCCGTCGCGAGCGAGAAACGGTGGCTGCACGCGATCGGCGGCGGCGCGGTGTTGCTGACGTTCGCGATCTGGTCCGCGGTGTCGTACGTCTCCGACGCCTGGCCGGCGGTCCTCGGATGGATTGCCGCGTTCGTTGTGCTGTATCTCTTTGTGGCCACGCGCATGCTCACGCGTGCGAGCTTCACCGCGCCGCTGCTCTTCTTCATGCTCCCCGCGCTGCTCGTGCTCGAGCCGCGCGCCGCGTCACCTTCACTACTCTTCGCCACGTTCTTCGTGTTGCTCGCGGCAGTCGCATTCGTCGGCGTGCGATACGAACAAGGTCCGCTCTACTTCGTGGCGTCGTTCTTCGTCATCATCGGCGAGGCAATCTGGTCCGCGAAACATCTCACCGCCGATCGCCTGTACGCCGCGCTGCTGCTTTACGCCGCATTCGGCCTGCTCTTCCTCGGCGTCCCAGCCATCGCGCGCCGTTACGGACGCGAGCTCACGCCGCGCGCCGGCAGCGCGATCACGGCGATCGTGAGCCTGGCGATGCTGTTGTTCCTCACCATTGATGAAGTCGCGAGCGATGCGCTTTGGGGACTGACGGCGTTGCTGGCGATCCTGCTCGCCGGCAGCATCGTCGAGTCGAAGATCGGCCGCCGTCCCATCGTGGCCATCGTGTCGATGGTGCTCACGTGGATCGTGCTCGGCTCGTGGTGGGAAGGCATCGACCTGAAGATGTCGCTGATTCCGGCGCTGTTCACCGTGGCTGCGTTCGGAATCCTCGCGCTGCTCGCGACGATCTGGGCGAACCGCGATGCGGATAGTCCCGCGTTCGCGCATTCGTCGCACCTCGCGCTCGTTGGCTATGTGTTTCTGTTCGTCATTGCGATCCAGAAAGCGCTCGCGTTTCCGCCGTGGCCTCTCTTCGCCGTGCTGGCGATCCTCACGCTCGCGATCGGCGTGGCGTCGTTGTATCTGCGGCTCGGCACACTCACTGTCGGCGGCGCGCTGGGCGCGCAACTCGTGCTGCTGACGTGGACGTCCCATGCGCTCATACCGCCATGGGCGAACACCGGGCTCGTCGCGACGTTGCTCATAGCTGCTTTCGCCTACGTCTGGATGTTTCTCGCCGAACGCGTGCTTGGACGCGAGGGCGCGACGCAGTTCCACGCCGCGGCCGCGGCAGCGCTGCTCATGGGACACGCGGTCGCAATCGGCGTCGGCTCCTCCGCGAGGCCGCTGCCGTACGCGATGCTGCTCGCGACGCACGCGCTGCTCGGAATCGCAACGCTGGCGCTGGCGTGGCGCACGGAAACCCATGCGCTCGCGCTGTTCAGCGTCGTGTTGACGAGCATCGCTACCGCGATGGCGCCGCAGATGGCACCGAGCCGCGCGTTCACGTTCGCCGTGCTGCCTTACGCGCTCTACATGGTCTACCCGCTGCTCCTCGGCGCGCGCGTCAAACGCTCGCTGCAGCCGTATCTCGCCGCGGTCATCGCCAGCGCCACATTCTTCTTCTTCGCGCGTGATGCGATGGTGCGCGCCGATCTCAATTCCATGATCGGCGTGTTGCCGGTTGCGCAGGCGATCGTGCTGATGATCGTGCTGCTCCGCCTGCTCCGAAGCGAACCCGCCGAAACGCGCGACCTCGGACGCCTGGCCATCGTGGCCGGTGCCGCGCTCGCATTCATCACCGCCGCCATTCCGCTGCAGCTCGACAAGCAATGGATCACCATCGGCTGGGCGCTCGAAGGGGCGGCGCTGGTGTGGCTTTTCACGCGTATCCCGCATCGCGGGCTCGTTGCGTGGGCGGGCGCGCTGCTCATCGCCGCGTTCGTGCGGCTCGTATTCAACCCGGCCGTGCTGAACTATCACGCGTCGAGCGGCCGCGCGATCATCAACTGGTATCTCTACACGTATCTCGTCGCCGCCGCGTCTTTCTTCATCGCCGCGTACTGGCTGCCGCGCGCATGGAAACGCAGCATCGCCGCCACGAGCGCGATGGGCACCGTGCTCTTGTTCGTGCTGCTCAACATCGAGATCGCTGATTACTTCTCCAGCGGCACGACGCTGACATTCAACTTCTTCTCCTCATCGCTCGCACAGGAGCTGACGTACACGATCGGCTGGGCCATCTTCGCCGTGGCGATGCTCATCGCCGGCATCGCTCTGCATGCCAAGCCAGCGCGCGTGGCCGCACTGATTTTGCTGCTGGTCACGATCCTGAAGTGCTTCCTGCACGATCTATCACGCCTCGGCGGCCTCTATCGTGTCGCGTCGCTGCTCGGTCTCGCGCTCGCGCTGGTGGCCGTGGGTGTGCTGTTGCAAAAGTACGTGATCGCGCGGCCGGCGGCGCGCGCGGCGTTACTCGCGTTGCTCATCACGTCGCAGCTGTTTGCTGCCGTCGAGCGCACCGTGTCGCCCGGCGCGGCGGGACCGAATCGCCTCGACGTCGACGTCGCGCTCTTGTCGAACGCAGCTTCCGATCTGCGCGACCTCCGTCTCTACGATGATGCGAAGCGCGAGATCGGCTATCTGCTCGTCGACCCCGAGCCCGGAACGCCGCGCTGGATCGACGGACGCATGCTTCCCGTCGCGGCGACGAAGAAGACCAGCGGATTCGAGATCGATCTCGGCCGCGCCGAAGACATCGATCGGCTGCGCTTCGAAAACATCGCGTCGCCCTTTCTCAAACGCGTGCGCGTCGAAGGCAGCGGCGATCGCGGACGCTGGACGCTCCTCGCCGACGCCACGGTGTTCGATCTGCCCGATGAGAAACTGACGCGGCTCGACGCCGGCTTCGAGCACGGCCGCTATCGCTATCTGCGCGTGACGTGGGACGACGCATCGAGCGCGCGTATCGCGCGTGTCGGCGGCGTTCGCGCTCGCGTGCATAATTCCGGTGCATCGCCCGAACCGCTGCGGGCATCGCTGCCATTCCGCAAACGCGCGAGCGAGCCGCGCATCAGCCGCTATCGCGTCGATCTTCCCGGCGCGCGCATGCCGCTCGCCGCGATCGAATTGCGCGTCGCAAACGGCAACGTCTTCCGCACCGTCACCATCACCGAGCCGCGCCTCGGCAACGGCGAAGTGCTGCCGTCCACGCTCGGCAGCGGAACGGTGCGTCGCGCGGAACGTTGGGGCGCGGTGGCGGAGGCGATGGGTGTCGAGATCGAGCGTCCGACGGGGCGCCAGATCGATCTCGTCATCGACGACGGCGACAACCCCGCGCTCGTGCTCACGCACGTCATTGCGCGGTTCGCGCCGCAGCCGTGGATCTACTTCGAGTCGCCGGGCATCACGCCGCTCACTGCGCGTTACGGCGATGCGCGACTCGAGCCGCCACGGTACGACCTCGAAGCGTCGCGCCGTTTTCTCGCGAGCGCGAAGCCGGCCATCGCGACGTGGGCGAACACCTCGATGATCGCGCCGGCCGCGGCGACAGAAGACGTCCGCGCATTGCAAGGCGCGGTCGTCGATCGAAGCGCATTCGGTGTCGTGCGCGCCATTCCCAGGGCGCCCGCGGGACTGACAGTGTTGCTGATGGACGCGGACGTGCTGGCGCGCAGCCGCGAGCTTTCGGACGTGCGCATCGCGGGCGAGAATGACCGGCAGATTCCGTACGTCGTCGAGAAACGCGACGAGCCGCTCGTGGTGCCGCTGACATTGCAAGAGGCCAGGGGCGAGAAAGGCACGACCGTCTATCGCCTGGCGTTGCCGTACACGACGCTGCCGTATGGAACGCGACTGGTGTTGCGCACCACGGCGCGCGTGTTCGAACGCAGCGTCGATCTGCGCGGCGTGACGACCAGGATCTGGCGCGCCGCCGATCCCGAGCTCCTGCCACCAGCGCTGACATTCGAGCCGCCGCTCAGCGGCAACGAAGCGCTCGAGGTCGTCGTGCACGAAGGCGACAACGCGACGTTGCCGATCACGCGCGCGGAGCTGCTCCTGCCGTCGGTCGCGTTGCGCTTCCATCATCCGGGCACGCCGATCTCGCTGCTGTACGGAAACCGGGAGCTGGCCGCGCCGCGCTACGACCTGGCGCTGCTCGCGCCGCGGCTGTTCGCACAAAGCGCGCGCGAATTGACGCTGTCGCCGCAGTCGTCGAAGAATGCAACGAGTCGCGAGTCGGACGCGCGCAACTTCTTCTGGATCGCGATCGGGATCGTGGCGGTCGTGCTGCTGGTGTTGCTCGCGAAGCTGCTGAAGCCGGCCGCCGTCAGCGCTTCGGATTGAAGCGCTCGCGCTCGGAGCGGCACCACGTGCCGGCGATCCGACGCGCCGACCACTTCGGCAGCGCGCGCATGAGCCACAGGTCGGCGAGGACCAGCACGTTCACCCAGCGCAGCATCGTCAGCGAGCCGTCGCGCTCGAGGAACGGCATGCGCGACTCCGGCCAGCGGATGAAGAGGTAGTCCACGGCCGCGATGAGCACGATCAGCACGATGTCGCGCACGAGCGCGCGCCGGCGCGCCTTGCGAATCGCGGCGTGCGCGTCGCAGAGCACGGGCGGCGGGCAACGATCGCTCTCGACGCCGGGGAGCAGCTCAGGTATGGCCATGTGAGAGCTGCAAACCGAAAGGTTGAATAACTATTCCTGAAACCAGTACCTCGGAGTACTTCGGAGTACCTCGGAGTTCCTCGGAGTTCCTCGGAGTGGAAAAACCGAGCTCAGCCCCTCCGAGGTACCCGAGGTACTCGTCTACCGATTCCGCAAGCGGATGTTCTGCGCGATCAGGTTTCCGCTCTCATCCCGATACGCCTTGATCACGGCCGTATCGTTGACCTTCAGCGACTCCGCATTCGCATACGTGGTCCCCTTCGTCCGCACGATGAAATCCTCGGTCACCCAGATCCGCAGCACGGCATTCGTATCGCGGTCGCGGAAGCCGATCGTTGCGCCGTCCTCGAGCGTTTCGGTGACGGTGCCGGTGATGGTCACGACGGCGTAGCGCATCAGGTCTTCACGCGGCTCGAGGCGCTCATCGGTGACGCCGATGTCGCTGCCGAAACGCACCGTCGACGCGAGGAACATATCGCCGACGCGGTTGTAGCTGCCGCTGATCTCGACCTGATCGCCGACGCGCAGATCGCGCGCGCGCATCATCTCGCCGTTCGCATCTTCGGCCGCCCGCATGTCGACGCGCGTGGTCGTCCCGCGTCCCGCGTCGACGTAGACGTAGTCGAGTCCCGGCTCGGTGCGCGTCACGCGGCCGACCAGCATCGTGACCGTGCCGCCGGTACCGGCGGTTGCGCCGCCGCTTTCCTGCACCGAGGCGAGGACGTCGATGCGACGCGCGAGGAGCTCGTCGGTCGCCGTGCCCGCCGGGTCGCGCTCGATGCGCACGCGATCGCCGAGCTCTAGATTCGGCACGCGATACGCCTCGCCGCGGTAGTACACGGGGGTGTTGCGAAACGTGCGCACCGTGAGCATGCGACGGTCGGTGGTCTGAATGACGAGCCGTCCCTCGTCGACATTGATCTGACGAATCGTCCCTTCGACCGTATCCGCCGCCGTGGTCGTGCCGGTCGCGCGGTCGTCCGTCGTTGCGGTTCCGGAACGCGACGGATCGCGCGTCGTGCCGACGCCGACCTGGCTGGCGGGAACGTCGCGGCCGACGAGCGTGATGGCGTCGGCGCGATAGACGCCTTCGCGCAACGCGGGACCGCGCACCGAGATGCGATCGTCGAGACGCACGTTCGCAAGACCCGCGGAGCCGGTGAAGATCTCCGGCTTGCCGCCGATCATCGTGCCGAAGCCGTGGTAGACGGTGGAGACCGAGTCGGTCTCGATGGTCATGCGCGTACGCGATGCGTCATCGAGCTCGATCTGCAGCCGTCCGGGACCGAGGTCGATGTCGTACACCGTCCCGACCATTGGACGGCTTTGCGCGAAAGTGGACAACGTGGACAGCGCGAGAATCACGCAAAGTCCCGCCAGGCGCAGGTTTCGTGTCATAGGTCCTCCTGTTGAGCGCGCGAAACCGCAAACGGCGCGCCTAATGTCTCTCTGAGACGGCGCGCCCCGCGATAAAGCTTCGCTGCACGGCCCGGTCGTCGCCCATGAAGATCAGTCCGGCGAGGAGATCTTCGAGCGACGACGCGCGTTCCGTACGCATCGCCAGGAGCGGCGTGGCGTTGAGATCGAGCACGAGGAAGTCGGCCGATTTCCCGCGCTCGAGGCTGCCCGTCTCGTCGTCGAGCGTAAGCGCGCGCGCGCCGCCTAGCGTGGCCAGATACCACAGGTGGAACGGACTCAGCGACACGCTCTGCACCTGCTGCACTTTGTATGCGTCCGCCATCGCGTTGAAAAGCGAGGGCGTGGTGCCCGCGCCGATGTCGCTGCCGAGGCCGACGACCACGCCGGCGCCGAGGACGCGGTGCAGTGGAAAGAGACCGCTGCCGAGAAAGAGGTTCGAGTTGGGGCAGTGCGCGATGCGCGTGCCGCGGCGCGCCAGCAGATCGAGCTCCTCGGGCGTGAGCCACACGCCGTGTGCGAGCACCGTACGCTCGCTGAGCAGGCCGTAGCGGTCGTACACGTCCGCATACTCCGCTTCCGGAAAAAGCTCCTGCACCCAGCGCACTTCGTTGCGGTTCTCCGAGATGTGCGTGTGCACCCACGCGGCGGGAAATTGCCGTTTGAGCTCACCCGCCGCTTCGAGCTGGGCCGGCGTGGAAGTTGGCGCGAAGCGCGGCGTGATCGCGTAACGCAGGAGGCCGCGTCCGTGCCATTTCTCGAGCAGCGCGCGCGAGTCGTCGTAGGACTGTTGCGCGCTCTTGTCGAGCAGGTAGTCGGGCGCGTTGCGGTCCATCATCGTCTTCCCGATGATTCCGCGGAAGCCGCGGCGCTCCGCTTCCTCGAAGAAGATATCGGTCGCTTCGCGATGGATCGTGGAGAAGATCAGCGCGCACAGCGTGCCGTTGCGAAGCAGCTCGTCGTAGAACGCGCGCGCGACACGGCGGGCGTGCTCCGGATCTTCGAACTTGCGTTCGGTCGGGAAGGTGTAGCGATTGAGCCATTCGAGCAGGTGACCGCCGTACGAGCCGATCATCTCGAGCTGCGGCGCGTGCAGATGCGTGTCGATGAAGCCAGGCGTGATCAGCGTGCCGGACAGATCGACGACTTCGCCTTCAGGCGCATCGGACCACGCGCCGACACTGGCGATGCGGCCTTCGTCGTCGACGGCGAGATGACCGTCCTCGAAATACTGGTACGACGACTCGACGTCGTTCGCGAACGGATCCGCGACCGGCGTGAAGATGCGCGCGCGGTAGACCCTCACAGGCCAGATTGTAACCGCCGGTTGCCGCGCCACTTTGTTCTTGGTATCGGAAAAAAGATCGTCTAGGATGCGCCGTCCAAAAAATTTCGGTGGTCCCACTGTGGGAAAGAGAGAGGAACTCAATGAAGGTTCTGAGAGCCCTGGTGATAGCTGCGTTGGTGGTGATCCCCCGTGCTGCTTCAGCCCTCGACGGCTGCATCACCGTCTACAACAACTCCCTCCGCGAATGCGACATGTATTTCTGCGGAAACGGCATCTTCACCTGCGCCGCCTGTAAGACCGAAGCGTGGGGCGAATACTACGGCTGCGTTTATTACGCGATGACGCACTAGTCGACGAAAGGACATTAACGATGAGACGCCTCAAAGCAATCGCTATCGCCATCCTGCTCGTCGCCTCGGTCACGCCCGCGTATGCAATCGACGGCTGTGTCACTGTCTACAATTCGTCGTTGCTCCGCTGCGACCGCGCGTACTGTCCCGCCGGACCGATCATCTGCGCAGGCTGCAAAGCCGACGCCGTCACCGAGTATTGGTCGTGCGTCTACTACGCGATGACTACATAGGAATTGGATCCCTTTCTCCGATGAGCAGACTAACCGCCGGAGGAGCTTTGCTCCTCCTCGTTCTCCTTTCCCTGCCGGCAGCGGGCGCTGAATTCGTTGCTGCATTCAGCGACCCGTCCGGCTCGTTTCTCATCGATGCCTCGGGCGCGATTCACGCGGTGCAGCCGAACGGTTCCATCGCAAAGACGGTCGTCCTGTCGCAATCTCCAGGCAAGCCCCTCCGGTGGGCGCGTCCTGTGCGGACGTTTGCACGGCTGGGCCCTTCATGGTTTGCGGCGGACGGCACCGAGCGCCTGGTGCAGTTTGGTGCTGATGGGATGTACAGCGGTGAAGTCAAAGTACCGTTCCGCATTGCCGCATTGACGGTGGCAGGCAATCGTTTGTGGGCGCTGAACATGCTGGCCATGCGCTCCGACGAACAGCTCTGGTTCAGCGCCGACGGCCGAAAATTCAACGCTTACGACGCCCCGTCGAAACAGCAGTTCGATTCACCGCTCGACAATCTGGTGCTGCTCGAAGGCAATCGCGCCGGCGATCTTTTTTATGGTTCGATGATCGGTCCACCTCTGCTGAAACGCGTCCGGCCGCCTGCGAAACCCGTAGCCTTCCCGCTCGCGTACTCACGCACGAAACAGCGCACGGCGTACGAGAACGCGGAGGGGATGGTGGACGAGATCGCGCCGTACTCCCAGCCCGCGCGACACCTGATGGCGATCGAAGACGGCAGCGTGGCCGTGCTCCGCAATCGGGAAGACATCCTCAACGCCGCGAAAAAGCTCGAGACGTGGATCGGCCGGCGCGTCGATCGTTACGACGCTTCGGGACGTCACGTCGCCACGGGCCTTTTCCCGGAGACCGCGCGTTTTGTCGTGGCGGTCACCAAAACGGAGGCGGTCGGGATCAGTCGATCCGGCGGGGCGATCAGCGCGAAGTGGGGCAAGCCGGTGCCGGGCGCGGTGTGGACTCCGTGATTCGGACGCGGCCTCCGTCCGCGTTCCGGTATCTGCGTCTGAACGGCACGTTTACGTCCTGGTTTCCGTTTGTGTTTCTGCTGTTTCTGGCCTGGGTCCTCTACTCGCGTGTGACCGCGGATCCTGTGCGTTTCTCTCCATATCTCTTTCTCGTGCTGCTGCCGCTGGCCGCAGGGACCGGTTTGTTGACCGCGGCGCGAAGCGGGCGTCTCGATCTTTTGTTCGGCATCGGCGTGACACGGCTTCGCCTTTGGAGCCTGGCGTTCGTCCTGGCGTGGCTGGTCCCGTCGCTCCTCGCGGCACTGCTGTTCGCGGTCAGCGGCGTGCGTGATACCGCGTTCGTGCTCATGCGTCTGCCGGCCGTCCTTCTCTTCGCAGGCGGTATCTCTTTCGCTGCCGGCCTGGTAGAGATGCGATACACGATCGGCGTGCTCTGGCTGCTCACGCGATTGATCTTCATGATGACCATGGGAGCGCTGGAGCAAAGCGTGCGGCTGTCGCGCGGCGACCTGCCTTCGCCGGACAAGCTCATGCTGATGATCGTTGCCCTGCCCGAGATCATGATCGAGCGTGGCGTTCCGGTTCCGTATCTCGTCGCCGCGGCGCTGATCGGCAGCGCGGCGCTGATCGGATCGTGCTCATGGTTCGCGCGCGCCGACTTCGGAGGCAAGCGCTCGTGACGCTGCAACTCGACGCCGTGCGCAAGTCGTACGGAGCGAACGAAGTGCTGCGCGGGTTCACCGGGACGTTCGCGCGCGGGCGCATCGCCGCGCTGATCGGACCGAACGGTGCGGGGAAGACCACCCTGCTGCGGATCGCGGCCGGCCTGCAGCACGCTGACGGTGGAACCGTGTCCCGCGCACAGGTCTTGTACTACGGCGGTTTCGACACGATGCCCGCGCGTGGCACCATCGACGCGTTCCGGAGCGCCCTCGGCCTGCAGCGTGCGAGCGACACGCGAAAGCTCGCAAAGTTGTCGCGCGGCGAGTTGCAACGCGTCGGCCTCGCCGCCGCGCTGGAGCTCCCCTCCGACGCCTTGCTGCTGGATGAACCGTGGACCGCGCTCGAGCCCGACGCGCGAGACGAGCTCAATGGCGCACTGCAGCGCATCGCGACCGATCGGATCGTGGTTTGCTCCACGCACGATCTCGATCAGGTCGCGCGGATCGCGGACGACTTCGTCTTCCTCGCCGCCGGCACGGCGGTCTGGAAAAAACGGGAAGACGGCGGCATCACGCGCGACGAGCTGTTGCGGCTTTACCACGAGAGCAAGTCGCGATGATCGGAGCGGCGCTGCTCGCGGCCGTGGTGTCAGGCGCGGTACTGGTACCAATCGAGCAGCCGATCGCGCTCGTGGCGCCACCTGCCGTGGCGAAGGAATGGAATTCGTTCAACGATCTGCCGGCAAGCGAGGGCGGATCGCGCGCCGTCACGACCGACGGTACAGTGCCGGCCGGTTCGGGCCGCATCGATGTGCTCCGCCGCGAAAGTCAGCGCTGGGTTTGGGAATCGCGTCTCGCCTACGAAAGCGATGTCCGGCTGGCTGAGACCCATTACGACCGCGGCATCCTGCTTCGGTTTCCCGGCGTGTCCTCGTATTTCTGGGCGGAAGCGCGTGCGAGCTCCACTGCGCCGATCGCTCTTCGTCCCTTCCGGAACGTGATGTTCACCGGCGCTGACGCGGATTCGTCGCTCCTGCTCTATCTCCCGTCTGAAGACGCTCCGCGCGCTTCCGTTGAACCGATGATGCGGTTCGTTCCCCTGGAGCATGCGCTGGCCTGCGCATCGAACGTGAGCGGCAGCGATTGCGCGGTCGTCCCGGCCGAGGCTGCGTCCGTGTCGTTCGACGACGTCAGCGGAAAAGAGACGCGCGTCCTTCGCGTCGAGCCACAGCACGACGATCGATACGATGTGCTCACCGAGGGGCGCGTGCGCGTCGTCGCGAAGGTGGTTCCTGCTCCCGTCGCGCAAGCGGGTCCGTGGGTCGCCATCACACTGGACGAGGAGCGCCTCGGATGGGATCGCGTCGTAGTGCAACGCACCGGCGGTCAGTTCGCGACAGAGCGCGCGACCACGAGCACACTCGCGCCGATTCCCGCCTTCACCGTGCTGACCTCGCGTCGCGAACGCGGCGTGCGCTTTCGTGCGTTCGCAGGCAAGGAGAAACGGCCGGTGGCGGATCCGGCATCGCGTCTGGCGGTCTTTCCGCAGAAGGACGGCGTCGCGTCGACCATTCCGCTGGCGTTCATCGGGCCCGATACGGATGGTCACTTCGATCTGCCCTCCCTCGGCGCAGGCGACTATTCGCTGAAGCTGGTCTCCTCCGACGTCACCGGCGAGCTCGTTCGCGTGACCGCGATGACGGGCGTGACGCTCGATGTCGTCTTCCCGACGGGGCCTGCGGTCACGGGCAGACTGATTCGGACGGCCGGCGGAAACGCAAACGATGCCGCCACCGTGGAGGTCGCGGCGGCGATCACGTTCATGGAAGCGCTTCGAGCCGGCGACATCACCGACCGGATTCGCGCGGCGGTCGCCGACGAACAAGGGCAGTTCCGCGTGGTCATGGCCGCTCCGGGCAAGTATCGCGTTTCAGCGCGTTGGGGAGTGGCGGCCGCGGAACGCGAATTCGAGATCACCAGGAAAATGTCCGACGTGGATCTCGGTGACATCGTGTTGCGGACCGGCTCGACGCTGCGTGGCACGCTTCAAGGGTGCGTCGACGGGACGATGTCTCTGATCCCGACGCCCGACCTGAAGACGAGTCGTCTCAGCAGCGGCATCGGCGAAATCCGGCATGCGACGCTCGATGCGCACGGCCAGTTCCTGATCGAAGGCCTGTCCAAGGGCGGCTACGGCGTCGTCGCGGAATGCGCGAAAGCAATCACGCCGGTTTCGCCGGACGTGATCGCGATTCCCGAGGTCGGCGACACGGTGGTGGAATTCAAACTCGCGCCGGTTCCGTGAGCGGCATGCCGCGGCGGTTGGGATCGTGGATCCACGCCGCCACGCGGCGCATGAACTCTTCGACAGCGCTCGTGTCGGATTCATGCAACGTCTCGAACGCGCGCTGCAGCCACGCGCTTTTGCCCGCCACTCTCGGCAGCCACCGTTCCAGCTCGCCGACCGGCACGAGAAAGATCCCGTACAACGCCAGTTGATCGAGCAGATCGCGAGCCTCGGCCTGCGCCGATCTCGTGAGGCCTTCGATGCCGGCGCTCTTCGCACGCAACATGAGTCCGGTGTAGCGCTGCTTCACCTGGCCGCGCAGCGCGGTCAGGCCGTTTGCCGTCGCAGCCGGAACCGCGCAGGCGTCGAGCAGCTCGGCGAACGCGCCCTGCTCGATCAGATCGAGGTCTGCGACCGCCGCCGCCGGAATGCCGAAGCGCCGCAGTGGTCCGACGATGCGCGCGAGCGAGTCTTTGCCGTTGGCGTTGAGGAACAACACGTCCTGCGCGCCTTGTGCGCGGGCGTTGATCTCGTCGTAGAACGCCCGATCGGCGTCCGCTTCGCAGACCACGGCGCCGCGATGAAAGACCGCATCGAGCACGCCCGCGGTGCGCATGAACGGGTCGCGCGTGATCGTGGCGATCTCGCTGGCCGGCATGAGACGAGCGGTTGCGACCTCGCCGTCCCAGGTGAGCCGCACGATGTTCACGGGGACGCCTGATGTGACTGCGCCGAACAGAAAATCGGCGCTGTGCGTAGCGGCGAAGACGTTGATTTCCCGCTCGCGAGCGAGCTCCGCGACGAACCGTCCGAGCTTGCGGCTGAGGGGCGGGTGGAGGAAGGCCTCGGGCTCGTCGATCAGGATGAGGAAATAGTTCGTGGCGAGAAGGGCAGTCACGATGCCGGCGAAAGCGCGCACGCCGTCACTGAACTCATGGATCGGTTTCGCGGCGAGGAAGAACTCGCGCGCTGCGACGTCAAGCGAGTTCTCGATCCCGGCCGGCGGCGCGACGTTCGACAATCGCGGCTCGAACCATTGCATCGACGTTGGGTCGATCACGAAGTGGAGTCCGAACGCGTCGCGAAGAGTGTCGCGTACGCGCTGGCGATTTACGTCATTCACGAGGAGACGCGTCAGCATCGCCGTGGGGCTGTGCAGACTCTCGCTGGTCTGTCGCGACAGCAGCGTCAGACGATTCAGACCGTCAAGGCGCGTACAGACGCTGGAATGGACAACGGGCGCGCCGTCCATGATGAGCGACTCGGACTGCCGCCCTTCCAACTCCTGTAGCGCCAGGCTCTTTCCGCTGTTGTTCGGCCCGACGAACACCGTCATCGCGCCGGGTGCGAACTCCAGCGGCGGCTCGCCGGGCGCGGGTCCGAAGCGCAGCTTGAGGCTGGAGATCATCGCGGCGCGCTACAACTCTTCTTCGCGCGCTTCGGCCACGAGCTTTTCGAGCACGATGGCCTGATGCTTCGCCGTCACCACTTCTTCCTCCGCGGCGTCGAGCGCCGAGGTGAGCGTGAGCGACGTCTTCGTCACCGACTCCATGAACGTCGGCTCGTCCGGCACGATCGAGAGTTGTTCCGACGCGGTCTTGCGACGCGACAGGCGCTCTTCCGCATCGCGGAACGACATCTCGAACAGCAGCAGTGTCTTCTCGAGCTTCAGATAGAGCTCGCACGTCGCACGCACATCTTCGAGGCAATACAGCGCGATGTCTTCATGACGTCCCGCGCGATACAACGTCTCCACCGCGCGGCCGTCCATGCCGTCCGTCTTCGAGCTCACGATGCCGAACGACTTGCACGCCAGATCGAGGTTGAAGCGCATCTGCCGCGCGTTGATGGTGCCATTGAAATTGAGCACTTCGCGCAGGTCGCAGTTGGGATGGAAACGATAGCGGTTGCCGACCAGGTCGCGCTTCGGCGCGAGGCCCTGGATGGCGGAGCGGATCATCAGGAACGGTCCGTCGAACTGGCGGCCGTTGAAGGAGACGAAGCGGTCTTCCCTGCCGAGGTACTCCCAGAATTTCTCGAGGATCTGGCGCTCGGTGCCGGAGATGAGCGTGCGGTTCCCGTCTTTGCGTGTGATGACCTCCGTCTGCCCGGGCACTTCGAAGAGCGCGCAGGAGCGGCCGGTTTCGGCGTTGACGATGCCGATGGCGACGATGCGGCCGGTGAACGGTGAGAGCGCGCCGCGGCGCTTCTCCTCTTCCGCTTCTGCTTCGCTCATCCCTTTGATGAGGTACTCGCGGACGTACGTGTCGTGTTCTTCCCACGGCACGCCGACCGTTTCGATGTCGATGACCAGTTTTTTCATTGCCTGCGATGGTCGTCCAACAGACGCGAACCGTCAATGATTGCGCCATCCGGAGCGACACCATCTGGACTCACGCCGGTGTTTTCAGCTTATCCACCAGCTCCTGCACCGCATCCGCGGAATGCTTCAGCGCCGCCGCCTCGTCGGCTTCGAGCTTGATCTCGATGATCTGCTCGAGACCGTTGCGGCCGAGCTTCACCGGCACGCCGACGAACAGGTCGTTGTATCCGTACTCGCCCTGCAGCAGCGCCGCGCATGGAAGGATCTTGCGCTTGTCCTTGAGGATCGCTTCGACCATCTCCACCGCCGCCGCGCCCGGCGCGTACCATGCCGAGGTCTTGAGCAGATTGACGATCTCGGCGCCGCCGTTGCGCGTGCGCTCGACGATCGCGTCGATGCGCTCTTTCGAAATGAGCTCCGTGATCGGAATGCCGGCCACTGTCGAGTAACGCGGCAGCGGGACCATCGTGTCGCCATGGCCGCCGAGGACGAAGGCGTGCGTGTTCTCGACGGAGACGTTGAGCTCCATGGCGATGAACGCGCGCATGCGTCCGGAGTCGAGCACGCCGGCCATGCCCAGGACGCGCTCGCGCGGGAACTTCGAGACACGACGCGCGACCTCGCACATCGCATCGAGCGGATTCGAGACCACGATGATGATCGCGTTCGGCGAGCGCTGCGCGATCTCTTTCGTCACGCCGCCGACGATCTCCTCGTTCTTCCAGAGCAGGTCGTCGCGGCTCATGCCCGGCTTGCGCGGCAGGCCCGCCGTGATCACCACGACATCTGAATTCTCGGTGCCGTCGTAGTTGTTCGTGCCGCTCAGGATCGAGTCGTATTTCTCGATCGGCGCGGTCTCCATCATGTCCAGCGATTTGCCCTGCGGCACGCCTTCCACGATGTCGACCAGGACCACGTCGGCAAGTTCTTTGAGTGCGATGCCCTGGGCTACTGTGGCGCCGACATTCCCCGCGCCGACAACGGTGACTTTCGTTTTCATGGCGGCGGATTCTACCCTCAATGCTTTCTGACTTCACGGCCACTGCAAACGCCATCGCGGCGACTACGAAGAAGAGCGAGAAAGAGAAGATTCTCGCGGAATATCTGCGCTCGCTCGACGACGCTTCGCTCGAGCGCGCGGCCGTATTTTTCTCGGGCTCGCCATTCGCACGGCGTGAGGAGCGCGTGACCGGCGTCGGCGGCGCGGCCATCGGCGATGCCGTTGCGGAAGCGACCGTACGCGATGCGGAGGTGGTGTGGGAGTCGTGGTCGAAATACGCCGATGCCGGCGACACGATCGCGGAGTCTTTTCCGGATGATCCGTCGCGCGACATCACGCTGGTCGAGCTCGGCGAATACTTCGATCGCATCGCCGCCACGCAGGGCACAACCGCGAAGAAGGACGTGCTCGTCGAGCTCTTCCGCAAAGTGAGCGCCCAAGGCGCGCGCTATGTCGTGAAGATCCTCACGCGCGAGCTGCGCATCGGCCTGGTGGAGGGACTCGTCGAAGCGGCCATCGCGAAAGCTTTCGGGCGGAAGCTCGACGCGGTGCGCCAGGCGAACATGTTCACGGGCGACATCGGCGCGACGGCGCTGCTCGCGCGAAGCGATGCGCTGACGACGGTGAAGATGTCGCTGTTCACGCCGTTCGCGTTCATGCTCGCGCAACCCGAAGAAGACGCCGCCGCGATTCTCGCGGCACTGGGCGCCGGCGCAATCGCGGACGACAAATACGACGGCATTCGCGCACAGATCCATAGCGATGGCAGCGAAGTGCGCATCTATTCGCGCACGCTCGACAACGTCACGCATCGCTTTCCCGAAATCGAAGCGGCGGCGAAGGAGCTCGGACGAAGCGTGATTCTCGATGGCGAGATCGTCGCGTTCAGCGATCGCATTCTGCCGTTCGCGATCATCCAGAAGCGGCTCGGCCGCCGGCAGGTGAGCGCGAAGCTGCTCGCGGATGCGCCGGTCGTGTTCTTCGCGTTCGATCTGCTGTATCTCGATGGAGAGGCGTTGTTCGAGACGGCGCTGAGGGAGCGGCTCGCGAAGCTGCGCGACCTCGTATCCGTCGGCGCCATCCGCCTCGGCGACTCCACCCCGATCCGCGACGCGGTGCACATCGACGAGCTCTTCGACGCGGCGCGCGTGCGCGCGAACGAAGGGCTGGTGGTCAAGGACCCGGATTCGCTCTACACGCCGGGACGGCGCGGAAAGTCGTGGCTGAAGTACAAGAAGGCGCTGGCCACACTCGACTGCGTCGTCACGTACGCGCAGTACGGCAACGGGAAGCGGCGCGCCGTGCTGTCCGATCTCACGTTCGCGGTGCGCCGCGAGGGCGAGCTGGTGAATATCGGCAAGGCGTACTCGGGCCTGACCGACGTCGAGATCGCGAACATGACCGAGCACTTCAAGGCCACGACGCTCGATCGCCACGGGCCGGTGCACCGCGTCGAACCGACCGTGGTGCTCGAGATTGCCTTCGATCGGATCCAGGAGTCGTCACGCCACAAGTCGGGATACGCGCTGCGGTTTCCGCGCATCGCCCGCATCCGCGACGACAAGACGGTGGAGGAGATCTCAACCATCGACGAAGTTCGCCGTATCTACGAAGGACAACTGCGCCGCGAGGGGCAGGAAGAAGGAGACTGATCGATGCCGCTCTACCGTTCCCGCCGCAACAGAATCATCGCCGGAGTTTGCGGCGGACTTGCCGAATGGCTCGGCTGGAGTCCGACCTGGGTGCGGCTGCTGTACATCCTCGTGTCGATTCTGTCGATCGCGTTTCCCGGGATCATCGTCTACATCATTCTCTGGGTGGTGATGCCGAAGTCGCCCGTGTGATCACGAGCCGCCGGAGGCCTCCCGGTCGATTTGTTATGCTCCCGCGCCGATGTTCATCTCCGGACCGCCGAAAGAGCTCGTGCTGCCGGATGGCTTCCGCTTCGCGCACGGCCAGACCATTGCGCCGTTCACCATCGTCTATGAGACCTTCGGCGAGCTGAACGCGGACGCGTCGAATGCCGTGCTCGTTTGTCACGCGCTGTCCGCGAGCGCGCATGCGGCGGGCAAATACAGCGACGCCGAAGACGAGCGGCCGGGTTGGTGGGACGGCTTGATCGGCTACGGCAAGGCGATCGATCTCGAGCGGCACTTCGTCGTCTGCGTGAATCTCCCCGGCTCGCCGTTCGGCACGACGGCGCCGAAGTCGATCGATCCGGCGACCGGCAAACCGTACGGCTCGCGGTATCCGTGGCCGACGATCGAAGACATGGTCGTCTCGCAGAAACTGGTCCTCGACCACCTCGGCATCACGCATCTGCGCGCCATCGCGGGCGGCTCGCTCGGCGGCATGCAGGTGTTGATGTGGGCGGCGATGTATCCCGAATTCAGCGACGCGATCATCGCGATGGCAGCCGGTCCCGCCGTTCCGGTCACCGGCATCTCCTGGCACATCCTCGGCCGCAAGATCATCGAGAGCGATCAGCGCTTCAACGGCGGAGACTACTATGACGATCCCGATCCGCTGCGCGGCCTGCAGGTGGCGCGCATGCTCGGACACATGACCTACCTGTCGCAGGAATCGCTGCAGCGCAAGTTCGGGCGGCGGCGCCGAGGTTCGACGCGGCAGTTCGAGATCGACTCGTACTTTGAATATCAGGGAAAGAAGTTCGCCGCCTTGTACGACGCGAATTCGTACATCCGCGTGCAGGCTGCGATGGACGAGATGGATCTCGACGAACAGTACGGTGATCTGCAGAGCGCGTTCGCGCGGTGGCGCGGCGAGACGCTGATCGTGTCCTTCGACACGGACTGGTTGTTTCCGCCGGCAGAGAGCGTGCGCCTCGCGGCGGCGATGCGCGAGCTCGGGGTGAATGTCGTGCATGAAGAGATCGCGTCGGCCAATGGTCACGACACCTTTCTCATCGACTTCGATCTGATCGATGGGCTCGTGCGGCGATTTCTCGAACGATCAGCGATGCCATCTAAAGCGACGCGCTCTGTCAGCCCGTCGTTTAAGAACCCCACTTCGACGGGGTGAGAGCCCGTCGCTCCAGATGGCTAGTGTTCCGTCCGCGAATTGGATGCAATGTCGTTGCGGTTCCGACGGTCTGATCGCACGAAGCGCCGACGCAGGCGATGGGGGACATCGGCGAGGAGGCGCGACACAGCGAGCAGGCCGTCGGGGCCGCAACGACATTGCATCCAATTCGCGGACGGAACACTAGTCGCGAAACCGTTCGTCCGGCTCGCTGAGCAACTCCACATCGTCGAGTGTGGCGATGCCGACGCCGCCGGTGAGCAATCGATAGCCGACGGCGACCGTGCCGTCGTCGAGCCGCTCGGCCTGGATGAGGATGACCGGCGTGGGCTCGCCGACGCCTTCTTCGCGCACGATGGCGCACGACGGCAGGTCGAGCTCGACCGGCTCGCCGCCGACGTGAAACGCCGCGCGGCCCTGTTCGACATCCTGCTCGGTTGCGGCGCGGCCTTCAGTGATCGGCGTCGCGCGCCACTTCTTCAGGTCGATCGGTCCCCAGGTCTCGCTCACGCGGAGAGAATATCGCGATCGCGATGAGCGCCATCAAGCCCGCGGCCGCGTTGAAAGCGACATCGCGCAGATCATAATAGCGAGACGGCAGCAGCGCCTGAATGCCTTCATCGATCCACCCCGCTGCCGCGACGAACAACGCGCACGCGATAAAGCGTTTTCTGCGACTCCACGCTCGCGGTGCCGCCAGATGCGCGAGCAGCGCCACGCCGCCGTATTCGAGGAAGTGGATCTTCTCCTCCGTGCTCTCCATCGGATAGATCACGAACGCGTACGCGGCGACGACGACGAGCAGCGCGAGCACCGCACGCAACGTGCGATTCCGCGCATCGCGGAAGATCAGCCAGAGGAACGACACGGCGGCGATGGCGAACGCGGCTACGACGGTCTCGCGCAACGCGCCGCGGTCGCGCAGGAAATTCGTCCAATTGCGGACGACGCCGAGGGTAGCGTAGATGGCCAGGAGATAGAGCGCGAGCGTGATGCGTGCGGCGCGCAGTGACATTTCGCAGGACAGTTACGGCGGCGGAGCCGAGGACGTTTACACTTCGTGCCCTATGTCCCGTCTCCTGGTCGTGCTCGTCGTCACCACGTTGCCCCTCGCCGCGCAGTCATGGACCCAGTGGGGTGGCAATCCCCGCCACACCGGAACTATCCCCGTCTACGGCCAAAGCCTCCGCTCGCAGATGGCCGACATCGTCTACGACCCGTTCGTACCGCTGGAGATCACCGGCGGCGCGCTGCGCGTCCATTTCCAGACGCCGCTCTCCGACGGCAAGGAGCTCTTCATGGAAGTGAAGGGCGGCACGTACACGACCAACTGGGCGACGCAGACGTGGAGCATTCGCAAATTCGAGTGGGACGGAGGAACGCTGGTCACGAAGTGGACGGCGGAGAGTGACTGGGATCCGGTGCCGGGCGGCGGGACGGGCTTCGAGCCTGTATTTCACGGCGCGCTCGCGAACGGTTTCGTCTACATGCCGGGACGCGGAGGAACGGTCCTCGAAGTCGATCGCACCACTGGCGTCATCACGCGCCGTCTTGGCCAATTCGGCGTCCTGCTCGATCCCTCGATCTACGTGACCGGGCCGATCTCGGTAGCCGATGACGGCACCATCTACTACAACACGTTGAGGGTCGTGGAGGGACCGCCGAGTCCGTGGTCGATCGATCATCAGGGCGCATGGCTCGTGAAGGTCAATCATGACGGGACCGCGTCGCGCGTCTCGTATCAGACGCTCGTACCGAACGCGCCAGCACCGCACACGCAATGCGCGGGTGTGTTCACCGCTCAGGAGTTGCCGTGGCCACCATCGCCGACCGCGATCGCGCCGACCGTCACGTGCGGATCACAACGCGCGGGACTGAATCTCGCGCCCGCAATCGGACCCGACGGCACGATCTACACCGCGTCGCGCACGCATCTCAACAGCCGGTGGGGCTGGGCCATCGCGGTCAATCCCGACCTGACACCGAAGTGGGCGACGTCGCTGCGCAATCGCTTCCGCGATGGATGCAACGTGCTGCTGCCGCCGAACGGCGCGCCGGGCGGATGCCGATCGGGCGCGACCACCGGAGTCGATCCTTCCGACAATCAGTTCGGCTCGGGCGCGATCAATGACGACTCCACCGCCTCCCCCGTCGTCGCACCGGACGGCTCGATCTACCTCGGCACCTACTCGCGCTACAACCACTCACAGGGACATACCGTGCGGCTCTCGTCGACGGGCGCGTACCTGTCTGCGTATCCATTCGGCTGGGACGTGACGCCAGCGATCTACGCGCACGACGGTACGTTCTCGGTGGTCACGAAAGAGAACCGCTATCCGTTCGTCGGCACGTACTGCGGCAATAGCACACACTGCCCGCCATACACGCGCGTGCCGGGCGACGATCAGGGCTTCTACATCACGCAGCTCACGCCGGCGCTGAGCGTCGAGTGGAAGTACAAGAACGAGGAGCGGCTGAGTTGCGAGCGCCAACCCGATGGTTCCGTCGAGTGCGTCGATGATCACCAGCACGAGTTCGGATTCGAGTGGTGCGTGAACGCGCTGGCCGTCGATGCGCGCGGCACCGTGTACATCAACAGCGAAGACGGTCATCTCTACGCGCTGAACCAGGGGGGCACGCGGCGCGACCGGATCTTCCTGCAGCTCGCCATCGGCGCGGCGTACACGCCGCTGTCATTAGGCGCGGATGGGAAGATCTACACGCAGAACGCGGGGCACCTGTTCGCGGTCGGCTCGAACGCACCGCGAAGACGGGCGGCGCGGAAGTAGCGCGCGCCCCTCATCCGCCCTTCGGGCACCTTCTCCCCGCGCGGCGGGGAGAAGGCTACTCGATGGACGCTCCCTATGTAGCCTTCCGAAGGCGGATGAGGGGTAGGCCCTACTCGTTGGCGGCTGCGGGCGCCGCGATGGGCGCGCGGTAATCGCACTCGGGGTTGTTGCAGTACTCGATGTGCCCCTCGCGCTTGGTCTCCTTTTCGAGGAGATACGGCGCGTGGCACTTCGGGCACTCGCGCGCCACGGGGCGATTGTTCAGCGTGAACTCGCACTTCGGGTAGCGATTGCACGAGTAGAAAACGCCGCGGCGTGAGACGCGCTCCACCAGCTCGCCTTCGTTGCACGTCGGGCATTTCACGCCTGTCGGCTTCGGCGGCGTCGATTTGCGTCCGCCGATCTTGCGAATGGTTTTGCAGTCCGGATAGCCCGAGCACGAGTAGAACGGACCGTAGCGTCCCGACTTGAGCACCATCTCCTTGCCGCAGTTCTCGCACGGAGGCTGCGGCTCGCTGGGCAGGTTCGCAGCCTGCTTCATCAGCTTCGGATCTTTCGTGTTCTTACAGTCGGGATAACCGGTGCACGCGAAGAACTGTCCGAAACGCGAACGCTTGAGCTGCATCGGCTTGCCGCACTTGTCGCAGATGATCTGCTCGTCGTCCGACGTCGCCTCGGCGGCATCGCCCTTCGGCATTTCCTTGGTGGTCTTGCACTCGGGATAGTTCGAGCACGCCAGGAATTCGCCGAAGCGGCCGAACTTGATGACCATCGGCGAGCCGCACGTCTCGCACTTTTCGTCGGTCTCGAGACCGGTGCCTTTGACCTGCGTCATCTCGGTGCCGGCGCGTTCGAGGTCCTTATTGAACTTCACGGAAAATGCGCGCAGCGCGTCGGTCCACTCGAGCTTCCCGTCCTCGACCTCATCGAGCTCCTCTTCGAGGCGCGCTGTGTAGGTCTCGTCGATGATGTCGGCGAACGACTGCTTGAGCAGCTTCACGACCAGCGCGCCGAGGTGCGTGGGGTGGAACTTGCCGTCGTGCTTGTAGGTGTAGTCGCGCGCCTGGATGGTCGTCAGAATCGAGCCGTACGTGGACGGACGGCCGATGCCGTTCTCTTCGAGCGCCTTCACGAGCGTCGCTTCCGTGAAGCGCGGCGGCGGCTGCGTGAAGTTCTGCTTCGTGTCGAGCTCGATGAGCTTCAGCACGTCGCCTTCATTGAGCGGAGGCAGCGCCTTTTCGTTCTTCTTCTCCGCCTCTTCTTCGTCGTCGTCCTCACCCGGCGCGTCCTGGAAGACGGCGAGGAAGCCGGCGAACTTCTGCACTTCGCCCGAGGCGCGGAGGGTGAGGTTGCCGAGGGCCGCGGCGCCAGCCGCTACGAGAATATCGGCGTCGGTGACGTCAAACAGCGCCGGCTTCATCTGCGAGCCGACGAAGCGGTCCCAGATCATCTTGTAGAGGCTGTACTCCTCGCGCGTCAGGAAGTCCTTGACCTTTTCGGGATCGAGCTCCATCGACGTGGGGCGGATGGCTTCGTGCGCGTCCTGCGCCTGTGCAGCTTTTTTGACACGATATACGTTCGGTTTTTCGGGCAGGATATCGTTGCCATATTTAGCAGCAATATAGGATCTCACTTCGCCGAGCGCGTCGTCACTGATGCGCACCGAGTCGGTACGCATGTAGGTGATCAGACCGGCGAAGCCGAACGAACCGAGCTCCTTGCCTTCATACAGCTTCTGCGCGACCTGCATGGTCCGCTTCACGGGCCACTTGAAGCGGTTGTACGCGGTGCGCTGCAGGGTGGAGGTGATGAACGGCGGCGCGGCGGACTGCTTGCGTTCCTTGCGTGCGACTTCGGTGACGACGTACTGACCGCTCTTGAGTGCCGCTTCGATCTTGCGCGCGGTTTCCTCGTTCGGAACTTCGGCTTTCTTCCCGTCGATCTTGGAGAGCTTCGCGACGAACGGCGGCGGCACGGCGGCGGAGAGGCGGGCGCCGAATGTCCAGTACTCGACCGGCTGGAACGCTTTGATCTCGTCCTCGCGCTCCACGATCATCTTCATCGCCACCGACTGCACGCGGCCGGCGGAGAGACCGCGGCGGACTTTGTCCCAGAGCAGTGGCGAGAGTTTGTAGCCGACCAGGCGATCGAGCACGCGGCGCGCCTGCTGGGCGTTCACCTTGTTCATGTCGATCTCGCCGGGAGTCTCAATGGCCTTCTTGACGGCGTTCTTGGTGATCTCATGGAAGAGGATGCGGCGCACCTTCTTCGCGTCGCCGCCGAGCAGGTTCATCACGTGCCAGCCGATAGCTTCCCCTTCGCGATCAGGGTCGGAGGCGATGAAGATCTTGTCGGCTTTCTTTGCGGCGGCCTTGAGCTCGCTCACGACCTTCTCTTTGCCTTCGAGGACTTCGTACTTGGGCAGGAAGGTTTCCTCGTCGACGCCGAGGTCGCTCTTCGGAAGATCGCGGACGTGGCCGACGGAAGCCTTGACCACGTAATCGCTCCCGATGAATTTGTTGATGGTCTTCGCTTTCGCGGGAGACTCGACGATGACGAGATTTTTGGCCATTGCGGAACGCCCCAAACTGAGCCGCGATTGCCGGAATTCCGATGGTCGCGGGAGGCGGGACCATATCAGAACAGGAGTTGTGAGGCGGAACTCCTACGCGGAGTATCGTTTACGCGACGCGGCTACTCTTCGTCCTCGTCGTCTCCGCCGGCGCTCTTGTACTTCTTCGTCTTGTTGTAGAGCGTCTTGTAGGAGATGCCGAGGATCTCGGCGGTCTTGCGGCGGTCGCCGTCGGTCATGGTGAGCGTTTCTTCGATGACGATCCGCTCGACTTCTTCCATCGGCTGACCGAGCGGAATGCTCACCGCATTCTTCGAACGCTTGCGGCGATTGCCGGCCAGCTTGTCGGGCAGGCAGTCGACGGTGAGCGTGTCGGTGCGGGCCATGATGAACGCGCGGTTGACGACGTTGCGCAGCTCGCGCACGTTGCCCGGCCACTCGTACGCCTGCAGCGCCTCGATGAACTCGGGGTCGATCTTCTCCACCTTCTTCTCTTCCGTCTCGTTGAGCTTCTGCAGGAAGAAGTGGGAGAAGAGCGGGATGTCCTCGAGCCGTTCGCGCAGCGGCGGCACGTCGATCGGGAACACGTTCAAGCGGTAGTAGAGGTCCTCGCGCATCTTTCCGTCCGCGATCGCTTTCTGCGGATCGCGGTTCGAGGCGGCGACGATGCGCGCGTCGATGTTGATCTCTTCGTTGCCGCCGACGCGGCGGAACTTCCCTTCCTCGAGCACGCGCAGGAGCTTGACCTGGAGCTCGATGGGCATCTCCGTGATCTCATCGAGGAACACGGTGCCGCCCTTGGCCATCTCGAAGTAGCCTTCGCGGCGCTTGATGGCGTTGGTGAACGCGCCCTTCTCGTGTCCGAAGATCTCGGACTCGATGAGGGTCGGCGAGATCGCGCCGCAGTTGAACGCGATGAACGGTTTGTTGCGGCGGCGCGAGAGGTAATGGATGGTGTTGGCGACGACTTCCTTGCCCGACCCGGACTCGCCGACGATGAAAACGTTGGCGTCGGTGTTCGCGACCATCTCCAGCTCTTCGAAGAGGCGCTGCATGCGCGGCGACTTGCCGACGAGATGACCGAGCGCGCCCATCTTCTGCAACTGGCGGCGCAGCTCGATGATCTCCTGCTTCATCATCTGCTTGTCTTCGACGGACTTGAGGATGACCTGCAAACGCGGCAGGTCCACCGGCTTCGTCACGTAATCCTCGGCACCAACCTTCAGTGCCTTGACCGCGGAGTCGACGGTGGCGTGACCGGTGAGGATGATGACCGAGACGTCGGGGAAGTTTTCCTTGATGCGATGCAGCAGGTCGAGGCCGGAGCCGTCGGGAAGTTTGAGGTCGACGATGGCCACGTCGGGCAGCATTTTGTTGATCGCGTTCCAGCCCGCCTTCACCGTGTCGGCGACTTCGGGCTCGTAGCCCCACTCCTCCACGACATCGGCCATGCCGGCGCTCGTGGCGCGATCATCATCGACAATCAGGACTCTTTTCATCTCGCTCCCAGAGGAAAGGACAGCCGGAGCGAGACCTTATCACGATCCTCTTCGGCGTTGACCTCACCACCATAAGTCTCGGTGATGAGACGCGCAACCGCGAGTGAGAGGTCGGGGTTCCCGTCCGGGCCGGTGTAGTAGAACTTGAAAATCTTCGTCTTCTCGAAGTCCGCAGCGACGGGCTCCCCGACGACGGTGATGTGGCAGTTGTGCTCGTCGCGCCGTACGTCGGCACTTCCCGACGCGCCGCGGAACAACTTTGCGGCGCCCTCGAAGAACAACTTCACCGCCTCGCGGATTCTCCGTTCATGCGCAATCACGACCACCGGCCCGTCTACGTCAAGTGCGATCGAGGCGTTCGTCGCGGCGTCGGCCACGATCGGTGCGATGTCGACCGGCGACGGATCGCCTTCCGCGGCCGGCGGAGTGGACAGCAGGAAGAACGCGTCGAAGATGTGGCCCATGCGACGCAGCTCGAGCTCGATGGCGCTGGTGTAGCTGCTGATCTTCTCGTCGTCGCCGTCGTCTGCGATTTTGCGCAGCCGCATGCGCAACAATTCGAGATTGAGCACCGCGACGTTGAGCGGCGTCTTCAGATCGTGGGCGGTGTCCGCGCTGCGACGAAAGTTCGCGCGCGCGAAGTTCTCGAGCCAGGATTCCATTGGTTGAACCGGGCCGAGCTTAATGCAAACGCGACGCCGGAGGACTGGAGCGACGGGCTCTCAGCCCGCCGGCGTCGTCGAAGTACGACGGGCCGAGAGCCCGTCGCTCCAGATGTTCGTCAATGCTCTCGGTGTACGTTGATCAGCGCGATCGATTCCTCGAGGCGCGCTTCCACGACCGCGAACTCGGGATCATTCGATGACAGATCCGCGAGCTCGCGCTCCGCGGCGATGCGCTCCTGTTCCGCGGTGGCGCGGTCCACTTCACTCGGCAGCACGCCGCGCTCGGCGAGGACGATCACGCGGTCCGGCAGTACTTCGGCGAAACCCCATGAGATGACGAGGCGTTGCACGGTGCCGCCGGTGCGGTAGCGGATCTGGCCGATGCCGAGCATCGCCAGCAGCGGCGTGTGTCCCGGAAGCACGCCGATCTCGCCGTCGGTCGCGGGCAGGATCACTTCATCGACCTGCGCGTCGATGATCTTCCGCTCGCGCGTGACGATGGTGAGATTGATCTTGGTTGCGAGATCGGCCATCCGGATCCCTTACGCGGCCTCGCGCTTCATCTGCTCGTACTTCTCGAGGACCTGTTCGATCGTGCCCTGCAGCAGGAAGGCCTGCTCCGGGATCTCGTCGTGTTTGCCATCGACGATCTCGCGGAAGCCTTTGATCGTGTCGGCGATCTTCACGTACTGCCCCTTGATGCCGGTGAACTGCTCGGCCACGTGGAACGGCTGCGAGAGGAAGCGCTGGATCTTGCGCGCGCGCGACACGATGACCTTGTCTTCTTCCGACAGTTCGTCGATGCCGAGGATGGCGATGATGTCCTGCAGGTCCTTGTACTTCTGCAGGACTGCCTGCACGGCGCGCGCGGTGTTGTAGTGCTCGTCGCCGAGGATGCGCGGGTCGAGAATCTTGGAGGTCGATGCGAGCGGATCGACGGCCGGGTAGATGCCCAGCTCCGCGATCTGGCGCGAGAGAACGGTCGTCGCGTCGAGGTGCGCGAACGCGGTGGCCGGCGCGGGATCGGTGAGGTCGTCCGCGGGAACGTAGATGGCCTGCACCGAAGTGATCGAGCCCTTCTTCGTCGAGGTGATGCGTTCCTGCAGCTCACCCATTTCCGTCGCGAGGTTCGGCTGGTAGCCGACTGCGCTGGGCATGCGTCCGAGCAGCGCCGACACTTCCGATCCCGCCTGCGTGAAGCGGAAGATGTTGTCGATGAAGAGCAGCACGTCCTGGTTCTCGACGTCGCGGAAGTATTCGGCGACGGTGAGTCCGGTCAGGCCGACGCGCAGGCGCGCTCCGGGCGGCTCGGTCATCTGGCCGTAGATCAGCGCGGCCTTCGACTTCGATGGATCGCCGGGCGTGATGACACCGGTCTCTTCGAATTCGAGATAGAGGTCGTTGCCTTCGCGGGTGCGCTCACCGACGCCGGCGAAGACGGAGAAGCCGCCGTGCTGCTTCGCGACGTTCGTGATCAGCTCGAGAATGAGAACGGTCTTGCCGACGCCGGCACCGCCGAACAGGCCGGTCTTGCCGCCCTTGGTGTACGGCTCGAGCAGGTCGATGACCTTGATGCCGGTCTCGAACATTTCGATCGACGTCGACTGATCTTCGAACTTCGGTGCCTCGCGATGGATGGACCAGCGATGCTCGGAGTTCACCGCGCCGCGCTCGTCGACCGGCTCGCCGAGGACGTTGAGGATGCGGCCGAGGGTCTCGCGGCCGACGGGAACGGAGATCGGCGCGCCGGTGTCGATGGCCTTCATGCCGCGCACCATGCCGTCGGTCGGCTTCATGGCGATGCAGCGCACCTGGTTCTCGCCGATGTGATTGGCCACTTCGACGACGACGTCGATCGGCACCTTTCCGAGTTCGCCGTTGTCCACGACGCGGATGGCGTTGTGAATGGCAGGCAGGTGTCCTTCGCCGAACTCGATGTCGACGGCAGGTCCGATGATCTGGATGACCTTGCCGATTGCCGCTGCGGTGTCTGTCGCTGTCGCTGTTGCCATGTGTTCTCCGAACTAATGTCCTGCCGCTGCCGCGCCGCTGACGATCTCGATGATCTCCTTCGTGATCGCGGCCTGGCGGATGCGGTTGTAGGTCAGGGTGAGGTGGCTGATCATTTCCGAGGCGTTCTTCGTGGCCGATTCCATGGCCGTCATGCGGGCGCCCTGTTCGGCGGCCGCGGACTCGAGCAGAACGCGATAGAGCTGAAACTCGATGTGCTTCGGCAGCAGGTCGGTGAGGATCTGCTCCGGGCTCGGGTGATAGATGTAATCGATTGCGGGTTGGGTGTCTTCGGCCCACGTGCGCTCGAGAGGCAGGATGCGCTGCAGCGTGACGCGCTGCGCGATGATCGACTTGAACTCGTTGTAGATCACGTAGACCGCATCGAACTCGCCGGTGAGGAAGTCTTCGATGAAGCCTTTCGCGATCTCACGCGCCGTCTCGAGCGACAACGCCTGATAGACCTGCAACGGCTGGCGGCGGATGGGCAGCGTGCGGCGCTTGTAGAAGTCGAACGCCTTGCGGCCGATCGGGACGAGATGCACTTCTTCCCAACCCTTTTCCGCCATCGCGTTCTGCGCGCCGCGCAGCACATTGGTGTTGAACGCGCCGGCCAGGCCACGATCCGCGGCCACGACGAGCAGCAACACCTTCTTCTCCTGTTCACGCTCGGCGAGCAGCGGATGCTTGCTGACGTCGACACGCGTCGAGATCGAGGCCAGGACTTCGCGCAACGCGGCCGCATACGGGCGCGCGGCCATCATCCGCTCCTGCGCGCGGCGCAGCTTCGCCGCGGCCACCATCTTCATGGCCTTGGTGATCTGCTGCGTGTTCTTGACGCTGCGGATGCGGCGCCGGAGATCGATCGTGCTCGGCATGATTCGTTTTTACGCGGCCAATACGTTGGCGTTGTCCTTCACGTACTGCTCTTTGAAGTCAGTGAGCGCTTTGCGGATGGCGCCTTCGAGCTCCGCGTCGAACTTCGGCGAGGTCTCGAGCTTGCCGACCAGCTCCGCGTGCTCGTCCATCAGATGCTGGTGCAGCGCCGCTTCGAATGGACGAACGGCTTCGACCGCGAGGTTGTCGAGGAAACCTTTCGTACCCGCGAAGATCGACGCGGTCTGCAGGCCGACGCGCAGCGGCTGATACTGCCCCTGCTTGAGGATCTCGACGAGGCGCTTGCCGCGGTTGAGCTGCGCCTGCGTGGTCTTGTCGAGGTCGGAGCCGAACTGCGCGAACGCGGCTAGCTCGCGGTACTGCGCGAGGTCGAGACGCAGCGTGCCCGAGACGGAGCGCATCGAGCGCACCTGCGCGGAACCGCCGACGCGCGAGACCGAGATGCCGACGTTGATCGCGGGACGGACGCCGGAGTGAAAGAGGTCCGTCTCCAGGAAGATCTGGCCGTCGGTGATGGAGATGACGTTGGTGGGGATGTACGCGGAGACGTCGCCGGCCTGCGTTTCGATGATCGGCAGCGCCGTCAGCGAGCCGCCGCCCTTCGCATCGCTGAGCTTCGACGCACGCTCCAGAAGGCGGGAGTGAAGATAGAAGACGTCGCCGGGATACGCCTCGCGGCCCGGCGGACGGCGGAGCAGCAGCGAGATCTCGCGATACGACGCGGCGTGCTTCGACAGATCGTCGTAGATCACGAGCGCATGCTTGCCGTTGTAGAGGAAGTACTCGCCGAGCGCGCAGCCCGCGTAAGGCGCGAGGTACTGCAACGGCGCCGCTTCCGAGGCCGACGCGTTGACGATGATCGTGTACTCCATCGCGCCGTACTGCTCGAGCGTCTTCACGATCTGCGCAACAGTCGATTTCTTCTGGCCGATGGCGACGTACACGCAGAAGACGTCTTTGCCCTTCTGGTTGATGATCGCGTCGATGGCGACCGCGGTCTTGCCGGTCTGGCGGTCGCCGATGATCAGCTCGCGCTGTCCGCGGCCGATCGGGATCATCGCGTCGATGGCCTTGAGGCCGGTCTGCAGCGGCTCCTTGACGGGCTTGCGGTCGACGACGCCGGGGGCGAGGCGCTCGATCGGGTAGAACTCGGTCGTGTTGACCGGACCCTTTCCGTCGATGGGAACGCCGAGCGCGTTCACGACGCGTCCGACCATCGCGGGGCCGACCGGCACCGACATGATCCGGCCGGTGCGCTTGCACTGATCGCCTTCCTTCAGCGCCTGGTAGTCGCCGAGGAGCACGATGCCGACGTTGTCTTCTTCGAGGTTGAGGGCCAGGCCGGTGACGTCATGCGGGAACTGCACGAGCTCACCGGCCATGACGCGCTCCAGGCCGTACACGCGGGCGATGCCGTCGCCGATCGACGTGATGGTGCCGACTTCCGAGACGTCGACGCCGCGACCGATGCCTGTTAATTGCTGCCGGATAATCTCTGTGATTTCTTCAGCCTTCAAATCGACAGCCATATGTTCTCCGAATTGAACCCTGCTAATCGTTGCCTGAAATGACTCAGCTCAACGATTCGCGAAATTTGTTGATCTTTCCGATGACCGAGGCGTCCCAGATCTCGCTGCCGATCTTGACCACGAAGCCGCCCAGCAGCTTCTTGTCGGTGCGGATGTCCAGCTCCACCTTCTTGCCGACTTTCTTCGACAGCGTCGCGGCGAGCTGGTCGATCTCGTCCGGCGCCAGGGCTTTCGCCGATCGCACTTCGGCAACGGCGACGCCGAGGGCGGAGTTCACGTATGAGGCGAGCGCCTCGAGGATCGCGTCCAGATCGTTGATGCGATGGTTCTGGACCAGCACCGCGAGCGTTCTTGCGGCGAGGTCTGACGCCTTCATCTTGCGCGCGAGCTGCGCGGTGATCTCGATTTTGCGGGCCTGATCGATGGCGGGATTCGCGTAGAGCTCACGAAGCTCGCTGGAGCTGCGCAACGCGGACGCGAAACGCATCAGCTCTCCGCGCAACTCGTTCGCCTTCTGCGGCGAGCCGGCGGCGTCCATGATGGCGCGCGCGTAAGGACGTGCGAAACGACGGATCATGAGCGCACCTCACCGACCTGGCGCAGGCTCTCCTGGAAGAGGTTGCGCTGGTCCTGCTCCGTGATGTTCTCGCGAAGGATCGCTTCGGCGCGCTCACTCGCGAGCTGTCCCGCGTATTCGGTGAGCTCGTTGCGCGCGTGTTTGAGACGGTTGTCGACTTCGTTTCGCGCGGCGGCGAGCATCTTCTGCGACTCCGCTTCCGCGGCCGCGATCAGCTCTCGTTTCTGGCGCTCCCCTTCCGCGGCGGCGCGCTCGTGAATCGCGCGAACTTCTGATTCGATCGCGGCGAGGCGCGCCTGGATGTCGCCGGCCATGCGATCGGCCTTCTCGCGGCGATCACGCGCTTCGACACTCGCCTGCTGAATGGCCCGCGTGCGCTCGGCGAAGGCCTTCTTCACCGGTCCGCCGACGAAGTACGCGAGCACGCCGATGAACAGGATCATGTTCGCGATCTTGAGGATCCAGCCAGGGATGCCGAAGTAGGTCTGCTCGTGATGCTCGGCGCCGGGCGCGGCACCTTCGGTCGGGTGCGCCTCTTCGTGCGTTTCGCTTTCGGCGCCGTGCGCGGCGGAACCGCCGCTCTTGTCGACCTGCGCAATGAGCGCGGGCGCGGCGGCGATCAAAAGAATGACGATGAGACGGCGCATCATCAGACGGCCCTCCCGAGGATGCGCTCGGCCGCGAGACGCGCGAGCGATTCGGATTCGCGCGCGATCTTCTCGCGCGCCTCGACGACGTCGCGCGACAGGCGCTCGTCCGCTTCGCCGATCAGTTGCCGCGACTCGGCATTTGTTTTGTCGATGACCTGCTGACGATACGCGGATGCTTCGCCGCGGAAGCGATCGCGCACCTGCGCCGCCTCGCGCTTCGCGGTGTGCAACTGCGCCTCGGTCTGCGCGGTCGCTTCAGCGAAACGCGCCAGCGCGTCCTCGTACAGTTTTTCGGCGGATCGCGTTTCGGTCTCGCGCGCTTCGAGGATCCCATTGATCGGCTGCAGAAAAAATCTGCGCACGATCAGGTAATTCATGATGAAGATCACCATGATCGCGAGCAGAGACAGGTCCGGCAATATGCTCATATGTTTT
>DASPNA010000053.1:0-93824 GCA_035626775.1 Thermoanaerobaculia bacterium | reverse complement strand
GCGGGCTAAATTCGTAGCGGGACGAACCCTTCTTCTTAGTATCGCGCCGCCTGAACTCGTTTCTCCCGATCGGCACCTCTCGGGTATTTCTCTGAGGGCTGAGGGAGAAGCGAAAAAACGGCAGGGAAAGCTATAGGCGGCGCCCAGGGCCGCACGGCGCGTCTTTTCTTGTACGTGTCGCGCGTGCCGTCGATGCTGTCCGCGCGATCGAGATCGAGATGCCAGAGCAGGTTGTCGGGAAATCCCTCACCGCATGCGATGAGGCGCCGTTCGATCACCAGGGTCATCGACCGGCACTTCGATCGCCTGGCAAAGTGTCGACGTCCACAGCAGCGCGGCGACCGTGCCGAGCATCAGCGGATGAAAACGCTGGTTCGACGGGCCGAGAACCCGTCGTTCCAGTTTAGCGGCGCATCTTCACGAGCGCTTTGAACACATCGAACGGAAGCTGTTCGGAGTGCACGATGTGGCGAAGGTGGTGCAGCGACGTGCGCCGCTCCTTCACGTCGTCGACGTGAATGTCGTGCTTCCGCAGCAGTTCATGGGCTTTCTGTTCAGGCATAACTCTCCCCGGCACGGTTAAAAGGTTGAGCGCACCGGAACGGGGGTAGGACGGGTGCTATTCCGTCAGGACTCGCGCAGCGCCTCGAGGATCTTCTCGTGCACGCCGCCGAACGCGCCGGACGACATCACCAGCACCACGTCGCCGTCTTTTGATTCGCGCGCCACGCGTGCGGCGATCGCGTCGAAGTCGTCGATCCGTTCCGCGGGGATCGAGTCGTGCTGCAGACGTTCGACGATGGTTTCCACTGACATCATCTTGTCGATGCCATAACGCGTCTCGTAGCGCTCGCGATGAAACACGGGACCGATGATCACGCGATCGGCTTCGTGAAACGCGTCGATGTAGCCGGCTTCGAACTCCTTCCGCGACGATGAGATCGAGCGCGGCTCGAACAGTGCCCAGATGCGCTGGCCCGGATAGCGTTTGCGCGCGCCGGCGACGGTGGTCGCGATCGCGGTGGGATGATGGGCAAAGTCGTCGATCACCGTCACGCCACGCTCGATTCCGCGCACTTCCATCCTCCGCTTGATGCCGGCGAACGTCTCCAGCCCCTTCCGGATCTCTTCGGTCGACACGCCGCGCAGCCGCGCGATGACCGCGTCGGCGAGTGCGTTCAGCACGTTGTGGCGGCCGGAAAGCGTCGTGCGGAAGCGCGTCCACTCTTTGCCTTCCCACCATGCCGTGAACTCCGTTCCCTCCGGATGCTCCACCGCGTCGCTGGCCGCCGCGTCGCAGTCGCGGTTCCAGCCGAACGTCACCCAGCGGGCGCGCGCTTCGCTGCGCAGCGACATTACGTTCGCGTCGTCGCCGTTCGCGACGATGACGTCGCCAGGAGCCACTTCCTGCACCGCCTTGCGAAACGCGCAGAGGATCGATTCGAGATCGGGATAGATGTCGGCGTGATCGAACTCGATGTTGTTCAGCAGGAACGTGTTCGCGTGGTAGTGCAGAAACTTCGGGCCCTTGTCGAAGAACGCGGTGTTGTATTCGTCGCCTTCGATGACGAAATCGGCGCCGTCGCCGAGCTTGAAGTTCTGATTGAAGTTGAGCGGGATGCCGCCTACGACCATGCCCGGATCGCGGCCGGCGGACTCGAGCAGCCACGCCATCAGCGACGTCGTCGTGGTCTTGCCGTGTGTGCCGGCCACGACGATCGAATGTTTCCCCCTGATGAAGAGGTGATAGATCGCCTCGGGCATCGACGTGTACGGCAGGTCGAGCTCCACGGTCGCGGCCGCCTCGATATTCGTGTTGGCGGCGGCGTTGCCGATCACGACGAGGTGGGGGCGGAACGTTTCGAGGTGCTCTTTCGTATACCCCTCGAGCACCGGAATCCGGAGCCGCTCGAGGTATGTGGACATCGGCGGGTAGACATGTTCATCGGAACCGGCCACTTCGTAGCCCCGCTCGCTGAGCATTCCGGCGAGCGACGCCATCGCCGTGCCGCATATGCCGATCAGGTAAACCCGCCGAACATCGGTAAGATCTTTCACGTGAGGCATCGGGCGCTGTATATCGCAAAACCCGGTCCCTCTCGATTGGAATGGCCCTGTGGGGCGCTCTGTTCGGAAAAACACTCGTCGTCTTAATTCAGGAGGATTCTGCGCAATGTCGAAACGATTCTTTTCCACGCTGCTCGTCCTCTCCCTCGCTCTCGCGGCTCCGTTCGCCGTGGCGCAGGAGGAGAAGGCCGCTGCCGAGCCGGCGAAAGGCCCGCGTCTGACGCTGGTCCAGCCCGTCAAGGATTTTGGTACGGTCCCGAAAGGCCAGAAACTCGACTGGTCGTTCGAGATCAAGAACACCGGCACCGCCGATCTCGAGATCCTCGCTGCCAAGCCCGCCTGCGGCTGCACCGTGGCTGACTTCGACAAGCTCATCAAGCCGGGACAGACCGGCAAAGTGACGGCGCATGTCGACACGGCCACGTTTGCGGGTCCGATTGCGAAGCCGGTCACGCTGGAGACGAACGACGCCTCCAACCCGAGCGCGCAGCTCACCATCACCGCCGTCGTCAAGCCGTACGTCGACGCATTCCCGGCCGGTTTCGTCCGCTACAACATGCTGCAGGGCGAGACGGAGAAGCAGACCCTGACGCTGTTCTCCGAGGATGAGGCGCCGTTCGAGATTCTGAAGGTGGAAGTGCCGCAGGACTGGATCAAGGTCGACTACAAGAAAGCCGAAGGCGCCGACATCAACAAGGGTCTCGGCCGCGCCGGCCAGAATCAGTACAAGGTCGACATCACCGTCGGCGGTCCGGACTCCCGCATCGGCCCGCTGGCCGAGAAGGTCCGCATCCTTACGAACTCGAAGTATCAGCCGGAGTACTCGATCAGCGTGGCCGGTATCGTCCGTCCCACGTTCCGCGTCGAGCCGACCGCGGTGAACTTCGGCGAAGTCGCGCCGAGCGACACGGCCGCGACGCGCACGATCATCATGCGCTCGAACAGCCTCAAGACGCCGGAGCAGTTCGTCGTCAGCAAGGCGGAGTCGGGTGTGGCCGGTCTCATCACTTCGGTCAAGCCGACCGCGAACAAGGGCGAGTACGAAGTGACGCTGCAGATCGCGAAGGACGCCAAGGAAGGCGCGCTCGATGGTTCGGTGCTCGTGCACACGAACGACTCGATCAAGCCGATCGTGACGATCCCGGTCAAGGGCTCGGTCAAGGCCGCGCAGACCGCATCTGCCGGCGCCAAGTAAGCGAATCCACGAGTTGTTGAAAAGGCGGGCTCCGGCCCGCCTTTTTGTTTGCGCCCCGCACCTACACGACGACCGACACGCCGGTACCGTCGCCCAGCGGCAAAATCGACGTGATCAATCGCGGCTCGTTCACCAGCCTCCGGTTGAATGCTCGCAACGCATCGGTCGCCGCGTCATGCTCTCCCGCCGCGACGCGCCCCTTCCACAGCAGGTTGTCGCAGAGGATCAGCGCGCCCTGCTCGAGCTTCGGCAGCAGCGCATCGAGGTAATCGCCGTACTCGGTCTTCACGCAGTCGATGAAGACGAAGTCGAATGGGCCGGTGAGCCGCGGCAGCACATCGAGCGCTGCCCCCTCATGGAAGACCACCCGGCAAGGCAACGACGCCTCGGCGATGAAGCGCTTCGCGGTGGAGAGCGTGTTGTGATCGATCTCGATCGTCTCGACGACCGCGTCGAGGTCGCACTCGCGCGCCATCACGATCACCGAGTAGCCGATGTTCGTGCCGACTTCGAGCACGCGGCGCGGACGTTTCGTGCGCACCAGCGCACGCATCAACTGTGCGACTTCCGGATCCGCGATCGGGTGATCGTTCTCCGCCGCGAACTTCTCCATGTGCTCGAGCAGCGCGTCGCGCGGCGGCAGCAGCGATTCGAGATACTCCGCCTGATTGCGGCGCAGGATGGCGTCGATGCGGTCTTTCATCGGTACGAAGGATAGCGAATGTAGATTTGGAGTGCGGCAGCAAAGAGCCGCCGCACTTCAAATACAAGCGGGGATCGCGTGTGTTGCGTCACAGCCGTTTGTCCCGTTTCGCGTCAGATTGATGCACCATGAAATCAAAACTGCTGCTCATCGCCATCGCCGCGCTGTTTCTTTCGACCGGCTGGACGATCCGCGATCTCGGCGCGTTGCCCGGCGGAACCATGAGCTCCGCGAATGCGATCAACAACAGTCATGCGATCGCCGGACAGGGCACGAACAGCGCCGGCGTCGTTCGCGCCATCTGGTGGGACGCGGCAGGCGTGTTGCGCGAGATCCCCACGCCCGTCATCGCCGGCCGCTTCTCCGCGGCGTACGACATCAACGAAACGAGCATCGTCGTCGGCCGCGTGGGCACCGCTACATCCGACGGGCACGCGTTCAAGTACCAGGGCGGCGTGCTCACCGATCTCACCGCGAGTCTGAGCAGCATCGCGTTCTCGATCAACAACTCAAATCACATCGCCGGGCAATGGTCGGAAGCGGGCACGCCGCCGCGGCATTACGCCGTAGTCTGGAGCGGCGGGGCGCCCGGCATCCCGGCGTGGATCGGCGGCCTTGGAGGTCTGATCGATTTCGCCTCGGACATCAGCAACGCGAACGTCATTGCCGGCACGGTCGCCCTCTCCGGCACGCCCGTGCGTCGCCACGCTTTCCTCTGGAAGAGCGGCGTGATGCGCGACCTCGGCACGCTCGGCGGCAACAACAGCTTCGGCCGTGCACTCGAAGCGCCCGGCACGAGCGACGGCTCGATCTACGTCGTCGGCGAATCGGAGATCACGCCCGGGAGCTTCGACACGCGCGCGTTCCTCTACCACCTCGGCACGATGTACAACCTCGGCACACTCCCCGGCTGCACGACCACGCAGGCCTACGGCATCAACAAGATGAAGCACGTGGTCGGCACCTGCCACGGCGGCGGCATCAGCCGCGCGTGGCTCTACCGCAGCGGAACGATGGTGGACCTTCATACGCTGCTCCCTCCCGGCTCGGGATGGGAATCGCTGCAGGACGCACGCGACATCAACGATTACGGAGAGATCGTTGGCTCGGGTCTGTACTTCGGAAAAACGCGCGCGTTCGTGATGACGCCGTAAAAAAGTCTCCGTGCCTTACTGCGCTTCGACCGCTTCCTTCAGCTTCTCGGCCTGGAAGTTCGCGATGAGCGGATCGATGATCACGTCGAGATTGCCGCTCATCACGGACGGCAGGTTGTGAACGGTGAGCCCGATGCGGTGATCGGTCACGCGGTCCTGCGGGAAGTTGTACGTGCGGATCTTTTCCGAGCGATCGCCGGAACCGATCATCCCTTTGCGCGTCGCGGACAGCTCTTCCTCGCGCTTGAGGCGTTCGATCTCGTACAGGCGCGCCTTCAGCACGCGCAGCGCTTTCGCGCGGTTCTTGATCTGGGACTTTTCGTCCTGACACGAGACCACCACGCCCGTGGGCAGGTGCGTCATGCGCACCGCGGAATAGGTCGTGTTGACCGACTGACCTCCAGGACCGGATGAACAGAACGTATCGATGCGCAGGTCTTTTTCGGCGACCTGGATGTCGATGTCTTCCGCTTCCGGCAACACGGCCACGGTAATCGCCGACGTGTGAATGCGGCCCTGCGTTTCAGTCGCCGGCACGCGCTGCACGCGATGCACGCCTGACTCGAACTTCATCCGCGAGTACACCTTGTTGCCTTCGATCTGCAGCGTGGCGTCCTTGATGCCGTTGACGCTCGAATAGTTCGCGTCCGTGACATCGACCTTCCAACGTTTCGACTCTGCGTAGCGGATGTACATGCGCATGACTTCCGCGGCGAACAGCGACGCTTCGTCGCCGCCGGTACCCGCGCGCACTTCGACGAACACATTCTTGTCGTCGTTCGGATCCTTCGGCTGCAGCAGGACCTTCAGCTCCGATTCGAGCACCGGCTCCTGCGGCTCGAGCTCGACGAGCTCCATCTGCGCGAGCTCGCGCATCTCATCGTCGGCCTGGAGCATCTCGCGCGCTTCGGCGATGCGCTTGCGGATGTCGCGGAGCTGGCGGAACTTCGACACCACTTCCTCGATCTCCGAGATCGACTTCATGGTCTCGCGATAGGCGGAGACATCCGTCACGATCGACGGGTTCTCGATCTTGCGCTGCAGCTCTTCGTAGCGTTTCTCGATGTCGTTGAGTTTTTCGTACATGGTTCAGAAACTGGAGCGACGGGCTCTCAGCCCGTCGAATGGTAGAACACGGGCGGGCTGAGGGCCCGCCGCTCCAGAAATTGTGCGTTAGGTCGCTAAGCGACGGCGGCGCGTTGCGGCTCGACGGCGTCGTAAAGCAGCGCTTCTTTCAGCGCGATGATCGCGATCTCGAGCTGCTGATCGTCCGGCTCTTTCGTGGTGATGCGCTGCAGCCAGAGGCCTGGGCGGATCAGCACCTTGCACACCGGATTGGTGAGGTGGCGCGCCGAGAAGCGGATGATCTCGTACGCCAGGCCGGCGATGAGCGGGATCAGCACCACGCGCGCGCCGAACTTGATCGCGAAGTGCGCGGTCGACGGCACGAGCGAGAACACCAGGATCGAGATGGCCATCACGAACATCAGGAAGCTCGTGCCGCAGCGCGGATGCAGCGTCGATTTCGTGCGCGCATTCTCGACCGTCAGCTCTTCATTCGCCTCGAAGGTGTAGACCGTCTTGTGCTCGGCACCGTGGTACTGGAACACGCGCTTGATCTCGTCCATCAGCGAAATGGACGCGATGTAGACGAAGAAGAAGATCGCGCGGATCACGCCGTCCACCGCGTTGTACGCGAGGTTGCTCATCTCCGGCCAGAGGAAGTGACGAATCAGATTCGTCAGCCCGAGGGGGGCGAGGATGAACAGGCCGACGCCGAGGAGCATGGCCATGAGCATCGAGCCAGCGATGGCCCAGTTCGAGATCTCCGGCTCGCCGTCCTTCCCCTCGGACGAAACGCTTGCCGAGTAGTTCAGCGCGCGGATGCCGAGGATGAGGGACTGGATGAGCACGACCGAGCCGCGCAGGACTGGGATCTTCAGGAACGGGTACTTCGTGGTGATCGAGACGAGCGCGTCCTTGCGAATGGCGACACCGCCGTCCGGCTGGCGGACGGCGACCGAGTAGCCGGTCATCGAACGCATCATCACACCCTCGATGACCGCCTGGCCACCGATGAGCATGTCGACGTTTTTGTTCGTCTTATCGAATTCAGCGGCCCTGGCCGGCATCGCGGAGGTCAGACCATTCGTGAACGCGCCGAACGCGCCAGCGATCAACCTCGCGGAGCCGCGCCAGAGCGACTTCATTTGGCGGCTGCCTGCTTGTTGTATTTCTTCTGGAACCGGTCGATGCGGCCGGCGGTGTCGACCAGCTTCTGCTTGCCGGTGAAGTACGGATGGCATTTGGAGCAGATGTCGACGCGCAGCTCTTTCTTGGTCGAGCCGGTGGTCCACTGCTCGCCGCACGCGCAGTGCACGTTGACCTGCTGATATTTTGGATGGATCTCTGGTTTCATGAACTTACCTCATCAGTGTCAGTACAGGGGCTAGGGAACGGCGAGTCTACCTGAAAAATTCTGAGTATCCTCTGCGGATGCGTCTCGCCCCCGCCGCCTGCCATGAGGAGTATCACGTCAGCCATCAGGAGGTCGGCCCGTTCACGGTCGTCCATAACCGTTATCCGGCCCGGTATCTTCTCGAGGAGCACGAGCACGAGGTCGCCACGATCTATCTCGTCCTGCGTGGGAGCCATGTCGAGCAAAGCAGCAGCTCGGCCGTCGATTGCGGGGATGGCTCGGTGATCTTCTCGCCCCAGGGCGAGCGGCACTCGGATCACTATGGAAACGCGGGCGGAGAAGCGTTTCTGATCAAGCTGCCGCAGCGAGTGCTCGACCGCGCCCGAGATGGCGGCGTGCGGCTCGACGCGCCGCGGCACCTGGCCGCGAGTCAAGCGACGGCGCTGATGCGGCGGCTGTACGAGGAGGCCGAACGCGACGACGATGTCACGCCGCTCGCGTTCGAGGCGCTGGTTCTCCATCTCCTGGCTGTGTTGCGCCGCGAGAACCCGGAAGGAATCGTGCGCGTGCCCGCGTGGCTCAAGCGCGCACGCGAGCTGATGAACGATCGCTACGCGGAACGGCTCGGTCTCGCTGACGTGGCCGCGGTCGCCGACGTCCATCCCGTGCACTTCGCGGCGACGTTCCATCGCTGCTATGGCGTCACGTTCGGCACGTACCTGCGCGGGATTCGCGTCGAGCACGCGCGCCGTGCGCTGCTCGAGAGCGACAAGCCGATTGCGGAGGTTGCGCTCGAGTGCGGGTTCTTCGACCAGAGCCACCTCTCGCGCGTGTTCCGCGATGCCACCGGCACCACGCCTGCGCGCTATCGGCGTGGCAGCCCCTCATCCGGCCTTCGGCCACCCTCTCCCCACTCACGCGGGGCGAGGGCTGCCAGGCGCGCGCGTGGCGAGTAGCCTTCTCCCTTCGGCTAGGGAGAAGGTGGCCGAAGGCCGGATGAGGGCCGGTCCTTAACTGGAGTCCCATTGCGCTTAACCGCGTACAAGCGCAAGCGCGCGCACTGTGCTGCAATCCGCGCCATGAAGCGGCTGCTTTTTCTTTTCACGTTGCTCGCGGCCACGGCCTCCGCGCAATCCGTTGCGGAGCGGCTCGACGCGCTCTTCACGACCGTCGACGGCGCCCCGTATCTGCATGGCGGCGTGCTGGTCGCCGAAAACGGTCGCGTCGTCTATCACCGTGCCTTCGGACACGCAGACGTCGCGGCGCAAACGCCGAACACGGCCGACTCACGGTTTCAGATCGCGTCGATGTCGAAGATCTTCACGTCGACCGCCGTCATGCAGCTCGTCGAAAAGAAACGGCTGCAACTCGACGATCCGGTCGTTCGTCACCTGCGCGATTTTCCGTTCGCAAACATCACCATCCGCCAGTTGCTCGCCCACACGTCCGGGCTGCCGGACCTCGAGTTGTACGAAGCGATGGTCGCGCGCGAGCCCTCGCGCATCATTCGCAACGCCGACGTGATCCCGGCGCTGCGCGAATGGCAGAAAGGTCCCGCATTTGCGCCGGGCACCGCGTTCCGCTACAGCAACACGAACTTCGTAATGCTCGCGCTGATCATCGAGAAGGTCAGCGGGATGCCGTACCCGCGTCATCTCGAGCGCTTCGTGCTCACGCCGGCCGGCATGCGCGACACGTACGTGTTGACCGACGTCGACTCACCAGACGCGAAACGCGTGAAGAATCACATCCTGCCGGCGATGTACGACACAACGCCGCGCGACGTGCGTACGGTGAATCTGAAGGACGCGGTCAAGATGCGCCGCATCCGCTACGAGACCCGCAACCTCGGCGCGACACTCGGCGATCAGAACATCATCAGCACGACGCTCGATCTCTTTCGTTTTCAACAGGCGCTACAGCGCGGCAAGCTGCTCCGGCCATCGACGTGGAAGGAAGCGACGACGCCCGCCCTTGTCGGCGGCACGATCCGCTACGACGAGCCCGGACCGCCGTTCGCGAAGCGCTGCTCCTACGGCCTCGGCTGGGAAGTCTGCGAGGACATGCTCGGCCACAGCGGCTACAACCGCGGCATCTCCTCGCTGTTCTACTTCAACCCCGCGCGGCAACAATTCATCGTGATGTTCGACAACGCCGACGGCGAAGACTTCGGCAGCAAGGTCGCCTCGGTCGTGAACGTCCTCAATGGCAAGCCGCCGCTCGACGTCGACCGCCGGAAATCATTGACGCGTGAATACGGGCGGACGCTGCTCGACAAAGGAGCGGCCGCGGCGCTGATCGCATTCAACCGCATGCGCGCCGACACCGCGCGCTTCGTCGGCGGATCGCAACGCGGCCTGAACATCCTCGGCTACGACCTGCTCCACAACGGCTACGTCGCGGAGTCGCTCGAGCCGTTCCGCATCAACGTGATCCTTCATCCAAATGACCCAAAGGTCTACGAGAGCTACAACGAAGCACTCGCCGCATACCAATCTGGAACGACGGGCTCTCAGCCCGTCAACCCCGCGATCGACGCCGTATTCGCAGACGTCGATCCAAAAGCCCCCGGATACGCGGTCGGCGTCGTGCAAAAGGGCCAACTCGTTTACGCGCGCGGATACGGACTCGCGAATCTCGACGACGCGACGCCGATCACGCGCAAGTCGGTGTTCAACATCGCATCGCTCTCCAAGCAGTTCACCGCAGCCGCGATCGCGATCCTCATCCGTGACGGCAAGCTCTCCCTCGAGCAGCCTGTTCCTGAGGTCGAGGGAGTGCGCATCAAACATCTTCTTTACATGACCAGCGGGATTCCCGAGTACTACCGGCAGTCGCGCCCCGGCGGTAAGACGTGGGAGCGCGATCCCTTCACGATCGAGGACGCCATCGCCGCCTCGCTCGCGCAACCGCTCGAGTTCGAACCCGGCACGCGCTGGTCGTACAGCAACGTCAATTACATGCTGCTCGCGAAGATCGTGGAGCGCGTGAGCGGCGAGCCGTTTTCTTCTTTCCTGCGCCGCCGCATCTTCGAGCCACTCGGCATGTCGAGCACGCACGTGAACGACGACCTCACGCGCGTCGTGCCGCATCGTGCCATCGGTTACAACGTGCGCGAGAACGGCGGCTTTCATCGTCACGATCGCATCTCGCCGCATTACGGCGGGAGCGGTGTGTTCAGCACGATCGAAGATCTCGCGAAGTGGGAAGCAAATTTCTCGACGCACACGCTCGGCGGACCGGAGCTCACCGCGTTGCAACTGAGCACGATGAAGTTCGCGCACGAGAAAACGAACGACGCGTTCGGTCGCGTGTGGGGCGAATACAAAGGATTCCGTACGCTCTGGTACGAGGGCGGCGACCTGGGATTCAGCAGCTACGTGGTGCGATTCCCCGACCAGGACTTGTCGATCATCGTGCTGTCGAATCTCGGCAGCGGACGCGCCGCGGACCGCGCGCGTAAAGTCGCCGACGTGCTGCTGCCAGGCGGCACTCCGCTTCGCTGACCGCCGCAACTCGAGGCGAGCGCTGCTGCGTAGACTCGCAGCGACCCTGGGAGATATGTCCGCTACTAAACCTACCTTCACGCACCATCGACACTGCGAAGTGCAAAACCGGCCGCTTGCCGGCGCCGCCTTCGGCTGGTACGCGCAGGGCTTTCAGGAACGCAGCGGGATTGCCGTCACGCTCGACATGCCCAACGAGCTCGAGCGGCTGCCGATCGAGACCGAGACGGCCGTGTTCCGCATCGTGCAGGCTGCGTAGCGATGAAGCTCTTCGCGGCCGGTGTCGGCTTGGCCAGCATGCGCGAGCGCGCGCGGGAGCTCGGAGGCAGCATGAAAGTTCACTCGAATGACCGCGGAACCGCGATTGAAGTCCACCTGCCGATCGTCGAATCGTAACCTATGGGCACTCGCTGAATGCAACGCGCGACGCAATGGCGCGGATGTGCTCCACCAGCCGCTTCGCCTCGGCCGGCGTCGTCATCGAGATCTTCCGCTCGCGTCCCTTCGACTTCACCATCACTTCGCCGCGGAAGCCGTACGTGTAGCAGACGCTCGTCACATCACGCCATACGAGGTCGAAGTCCAGAGCGCGGCAACGCGAGGCCCTGATCCCATCGCGATTGATGCGCAGTTCCGCCTCGCACTTGCCCGCGCCCTTCTCCGCATGCACGGTCACGTCGTAGCGACGCGATGACGGGACCCGCGGCGGCGCCGGTGGCACAGGTGCAACCGCTTCGCTCTCGATCATTGCGCGAATGACGCGATCGGGAACACCCTCGTTCGCGAGCGCGATCAGCGCGCCGGTCGAAGTATCGAAATCGACGTCGGACGCGGCGATCTTCGCTTCGATCGTCTCCGGCGAAAGGCCGGCCTTGACGAGCTTCACGATGTCGGCATTGCCGAGCGTGGCGAGGAGGAGCGTGAGCAGAAAAAGGCGCATCGTGCGGAGACTCTAAGTGAGCGGCGTAAAGTCCGCGTGAAACAGGAGTGAACCCCTCATCCGCCTTCGGCACCTTCTCCCCTCGCGGAGGGGAGAAGGCTACATTGGGCCGTCGTCAACGACCGCCGAACAACCGCACCATTCCGAAAATCGCCGCGCCGATCGCGGCCGACATCGGGATGGTCAGTATCCAGGCCCACACGATCTTGCCCGCGATTCCCCACCGCACCGCCGACAGGCGCCGCGTCGCGCCGACGCCGACGATCGCGCCGGTGATCGTGTGGGTCGTGCTGACCGGAACGCCGAACGTGGTGGCCATGAACAGCGTGATCGCGCCCGCGGTCTCGGCCGCGAACCCGCCCACCGGCTGCAGGCGCGTGATCTTGCTGCCCATCGTGTGGATGATGCGCCAGCCGCCGCTGAGGGTGCCGAGGGCGATGGCGGCGTGGGCGGCGAGGATGACCCATACCGGAATCGAGAATGTCTTCAGATAGCCAGCCGTCACGAGCACGCCCGCAATGATGCCCATCGTCTTCTGCGCGTCGTTGCCACCGTGGCCGAGCGAATACAACGCGGCAGAAACGAGCTGCAGTTTGCGGAACACGCGATCGACGCGCTGCGGCGCGGCGCGGCGGCACACGTGAAAGATCAGCACCATCAACACGAGCCCCATGGTCATGCCGAACAGCGGTGCGAGCACGATGTAGATCAGCGTCTTCGTCCAGCCGGACACGATGATCGCGCCGAAGCCCGCGTTTGCGATGGCCGCGCCGGCGTAGCCGCCGATGAGCGCGTGCGAGGAGCTGGTCGGCAGGCCGAAATACCAGGTGATGAGGTCCCAGATGATCGCGCCCATCAAGCCGCCGAAGATGACGCCGAACGTCACGGCTTCGAGATTGATCATCCCTTTGCCGATCGTCTTCGCCACCGCCGTCCCGAATGTGAACGCTGCGATGAAGTTGAAGAACGCGGCCCACACGACGGCCTGACCGGGCGACAGCACGCGCGTCGACACGACCGTCGCGATCGAGTTCGCGGCGTCATGGAAGCCGTTGATGTAATCGAACGCGAGCGCGACGAAGATCAGCGCGACGACGGTGAGCAGCAACATGTGTCAGCCGTGCTTCACGACGACGTTCTCGAGCAGGTTGGCGACGTCCTCACACGCGTCCGTCGCTTCCTCGAGAATGTCGTAGATCTCCTTCCACTTGATCACCGCAACCGGGTCCTTCTCCTCATCGAAGAGCTGCCCGATGGCCTGCTTGTGGATTTTGTCGGCTTCGTTCTCGAGGCGGTTGATCTCGATCGCGTGCGCGAGCACGCCCTTCTTCTGCTCGAGCGCTTCGACCGCCGCGCGGATCTCATCGGTCTGCTTGATGATGACGTGCGTCAGCTCGCGCGCGCCGGGACGGATGCGCTCGATGCGATAGAGCGGGATGAGCGCGGCCGCGTTGTCGATCGCGTCCATGACATCGTCGAGCGTCTTCGCAAGCTCATGGATGTCCTCGCGATCGATTGGCGTCACGAAGGTCTTGTTCAGCCGCTGGATGATCTCGTGCGTCAGGAAGTCGCACTGATGTTCGACCTCCTTGATCTCGTGAGCCTTCTCGGCCAGGGGCGGATCGACCGCGAACATGCTCTCGAGCAGGCGCGCGCCCTGGCGGAGCTGGTCCGCCATCAACTTGAAGTCGTCGTAGAACTTCTCCTCGCGGGGGATGAGACGGAATCGCGCCAAGGGTGGACCTCCCTTATGAAAGCGTGAAGCAAACGTCGAGAAAAAACGCGCGGATTCTACGTCATTCGAGCGGGAGCCGGATTTCGAACGTCGCGCCCCCTGCCGGCCGGTTGTAGGCGCGGATCGTCCCGCCGTGCGATGCCACCAGATGTTTGGCGATGGCCAGCCCCAGTCCCGTGCCCGGCCGCGAACGGCTGCGGTCGATGCGGTAGAAGCGATGGAACACGCGCTCGAGCTCGTGCGGGGGGATGCCCGGACCTTCATCGGACACGCGCACGACCGCTTCGCCGTTCTCGCGTCCGACCTCGACTGCGATCTCCCCTTTGCCGCCGCCGTGCTTGTACGCGTTATCGAGGAGGTTCGCGAAGATCTGCTGCGCGCGCGGTGTGTCGATCGGCGCCACCGTGTCTTCGCCGCGCAGCGTAAAACGAACGCCGGCGCTGCGCTCCTGGAAGTCGCCGCACAGTTCGCTGAGAATGGTGCGCAGGTTGACCGGGCGCTTCTCGAGGACGAGATCGCCGGTCTCGATGCGGTTCAGCTCCGACAGGTCGTTGACCAGCCGCTCGATGCGCGCGATCTGCCGCTCCATGATGCCGCGCAGTTGCTGTTCATGCTCGGCGGTGAGTCCGTCGCGATGCTGCAGCGTTTCGGCGGCCGACTTCAGACCGGCGAGCGGCGTGCGCACCTCGTGTGAGAAGTCATCCAGAAAGTCTTTGCGGATGCGCTGCAGGTGCTCGATCTGCGTGACGTCGATGAACAACGCCACCGCCGCGATCTCGGCCGATGCCACCGGCACCGCGCGCACTTCGATCTGCCGCTGGTGATGTTCATCGCCCACGATGACGCGATCGGTCGTCACTTCGCCGCGCAAAGCGCGATCGAGCGCGCCGACGACCGATTGCTTGCGCACGACTTCGAGGATGGAGCGGCCGGTGCGATCGGGTCCGCTGCCGAACATCTCGGCAAACTGCGAGTTCGCGAACACGACTCTCCCCTCCGCATTCACGGCCAGCAGGCCTTCGCCGAGGGAGGAGACGATCTCGGCCATCGCGGCGCGATGTTCGTCATGCGTCTCGCGCTGCCGCACGATGGTCGCGCGCAACTCTTCGATCGAGCGCGCGAGATCATCGAGCTCGGCGTGATATGGACGATCGGCGACGACGATCTCGCCCGGCTTCTCGATGGCGGCGCGGCTGCGATCGGTGAGCCTGTCGAGATCGCGCGCGCGCCGCACGGCCCACAGGAAGACGCCGCTCCACGGCAGCAGGAACGCGATGAATGCCGCGATCGCGAGCACCGTCACCGCCGACTCCGCGCTCCCGCCATGCCGCAACGCGGCGCCGAATCCCCACGCCACCGCAACAGCGATGACGAGGGAAACGATCAACAGGACTCTTAGCGGGTGCATTCGGCGTCTTTATGGTTTTAGAGGACCGAGTCTCAGAGTCTCAGAGAGTCGGCCGCAGATGCGACGCCGTTGGCATCGACCCTCTGAGACTCTGCGACTCTGAGACTACCCTCTAAGACTCTCAGGCCTCGAACCGGTACCCATACCCAATCACCGTCTGAATCCGATCCTTCCCGATTTTCTTGCGCAGGTTGCGGATGTGCGCATCCACCGTCCTCGTCTCCACATCCTCCGCCATCTGCCACACCTCGGACAAAATGCGGTCCCGCGAGACCACCGCGGGCCGATTGCGCACGAGCATCCAGAGCAGCTCGAGCTCCTTCTTGGCCAGCTTCACCTCTTCGCCCTCGACATGCACGCGCAGCGCGCGGCCGTCGATGCGCAGGTGGCCGTCGTCGTATACCGCGGCATCGGGCCCGGTTCCTTTCGCGCGGCGCAGAATCGCCGCGACGCGCGCGAGCAGCTCGCGCACGCTGAACGGCTTGGCGAGATAGTCGTCGGCGCCGAGCTCGAGTCCCATGATGCGATCCGCTTCCGACGTGCGCGCGGTGAGCATCAGGATCGGCAGCTTCGACGTCGATGGATGCCGGCGCAGCTCGCGGCAGATCGTGAAGCCGTCGAGATCGGGCAGGTTGAGATCGAGAATCAGAAAGTCGAAGCCGCCCTGCTGCACGGCCAGCAGGCCTTCGTGACCGTTCTGATAGGTGCTCACCGCGTAATCCTCGCGCTCGAGATTGACGCGGATCGTGAAGGCGATGTCCGCATCGTCCTCGATCACCGCGACGCGAGGTTCAGACCGGCTCATTGCTGTGTTTGATCACTTTCCCTTCGGCCAGATAGACGACCATCTCGCAGATGTTCGTGGCGCCGTCAGCCATCCGCTCGAAGTACTTGCCGATGAACGTGAGCCGGATGGCGCGCGAGATGTTGCGCGAGTCTTCGAGCATGTACGTGAGCAGCTCGCGGAACGACTGCTCGGTGAGCAGGTCCGCTTCGTCGTCGCGCGAGATCACCTCGCGCGCGAGCACCGCGTCGCGCCGCACGAATGCGTCGAGCGCCTGCCGCACCATGTCCTGTGCCATGCGCGCGAGCCGCGGGATGTCGATCAGCGGCTTGAGCGGCGGCTCGCGATTGAGCTCGATGGCGCGCTCGCACACGTCGACAGCAAGGTCGGCGATGCGTTCCAGCTCGGGCGTGATCTTCATCGCCGCCGCGACGAAACGCAGATCGACGGCGGCCGGCTGCATCATCGCGATCAGCTCGATGGTGTGCTGGTCGATGTCGAGCTCCATCTGATCGATGGCCGTGTCGCCGTCGATGACGCGCTGTGCGATCGCGGTGTCGCGCTCGAGCAACGCCTTGATCGATTGATTGATCTGGTCCTCGACCATCGAGCCCATGCGCAGCAGAAGCTCTTTGAGTTCTTCGATTTCTTTATCGAGATGGCGCATGTCGCTCAGCCAAACCTGCCCGTAATGTAATCCTCGGTCAGTTTCTCTTTCGGGGTCATGAAGATCGACCGTGTTTCGTCGTACTCGACGAGTTTACCGAGCATGAAGAACGCGGTGCGGTCCGAAACGCGCGCCGCCTGCTGCATGTTGTGGGTGACGATCACGATCGTGTAGTTGTTTTTCAGCTCGTACACGAGCTCTTCGATCTTCTGCGTCGCGATCGGATCGAGCGCAGACGCCGGTTCATCCATCAGCAGCACTTCGGGATCGACCGCCAGCGCGCGGGCGACGCACAGCCGCTGCTGCTGGCCGCCGGAAAGCGCGAGCGCACTGGCGTTCAGTCGATCCTTCACCTCATCCCACAACGCGGCACGGCGCAACGAGCGCTCGACTGTCTCGTCGAGCATGCGCCTGTCCTTTTCGCCGCCGATGCGCAGGCCGTATGCGACGTTCTCGTAGATCGACTTCGAGAACGGGTTCGATTTCTGGAAGACCATGCCCACGCGGCGGCGCAATGCGACGACGTCGATGCCGGGCGCGTAAGCGTCCTTCCCCTTGATCGAGACCAAGCCCTCGACGCGCGCGCCCGGGATGATGTCGTTCATCCGGTTGATCGAGCGGAGAAACGTCGACTTGCCGCAGCCCGACGGACCGATCAGCGCCGTGACCTGCTTCTCCGGGATGTCGAGCGCAATGCCGTGCAGCACCTTCGTCTCGCCGTAGTAGAAGTTGAAATCGCGCACTTCGATGGCAGTCGTCATCGCTGGATCCTCGACCGCGTGCGCGAGCGGATGATCACGCCCGTCAGATTGAGCAGGAACGTCAGCGCCAGCAGCACGAACACCGTGCCGTAGAGCAGCGGCTTCGTCGCTTCGACGTCGGGCGATTGCGTGGAGAGAATCAGCACGTGATAGCCGAGATGCATGAATTGGTCGGTGACGTCTCCGGGAAGGTATGGGAGGTAGTACGCCGCGCCGGTGAAGAGGATCGGCGCGACCTCACCGGCGCCGCGCGAGATGCCGAGGATGGCGCCGGTGAGGATGCCGGAGAGTGAGCTCGGAAGGACGACGCGGCGGATCGTTTCCCACTGCGTCGCGCCGAGCGCGAGCGATGCTTCGCGAAGATCCTGCGGCACGGTGCGCAGCGCTTCTTCCGTCGCCACGATCACCGTCGGCAGCGTCAGCAGCGCCAGCGTGCACGCGGCCCACAGGAGCGAGCCCTGTCCCCACAACACTTCACCCGGCGGCTGCGTGGCGCGATCGATGTTACGGCCGATGAACTGGATGAAGAAGCCGAGGCCGAAGAGTCCGAAAACGATCGACGGAACGCCGGCCAGATTCGCGACGGCGCTGCGCGTGATCGTCGCGAGCAGGGCCGACATGGCGCGGAAGAAGAGCTTGCGCCTTCCGGCCATCCCTTTCGAAACGCGGAAGCGCCGCCACGCGAGATTGAGTCCTTCGGCCGGCGTGTACTCGTGCAGATACACGGCAGTGGCGACACCGAGCGGCACCGCGACGATGGTCATCAGCAGCACCAGCGCGGCCGTGCCGACGATCGCCGGCATGATCCCGCCCGCGGTCAGCCCTTGCCGCGGCGCCTGTGTGATGAACTCCCACGTCACCGCGCGCGCGCCGTGAATGGCGATGTTCGCGACGATCACGACGAGGATCGCGAGAATGATCGCCACGCTCAGGCCGAGGAGCGTGATCATGAACTTGTCGATCAGGCGCCGCTTCATCGCGCCGCTCCCTGCATCCGGCGCTGCATCCGGGCGATGATCCACTGCCCGACCGTGTTGCTCACGAACGTGATCGCGAACAGCAACGTGCCCATGAAGAAGAGTGCGGAATAGTGCGCGCTGCCGACGACGACCTCGCCCATCTCCGCGGCGATCGTCGCGGACAGCGTGCGCAGCGGATCGAACAGCGAGAAGGATGTGATCGCGGCGTTGCCGCCGGCCATGAGCAAGATCATCGTCTCGCCGATCGCGCGTCCGAACGCGAGCACGAACGACGCGAACACCGCCGGCGCCGCGGCTGGCAGCACGACCGTCCACGCGGTCTGAAAGTTCGTCGCACCAAGCGCGTACGACGCCTCTCGATACGCCCGCGGCACCGCCGACAATCCGTCCTCGGAAATCGTGTAGACGATCGGCACGAGGGCGAATCCGAGCGCGAGTCCCGCGTTGATCGCGTTCAGTCGATACGTGAAGCCAAACACCTCCTGCAGCCACGTCGCAAGCACGATCAGCGCGAAGAAGCCCATCACTACGGAGGGGACACCGGCCAGCAGCTCGATGACCGGCTTGATGATTTCGCGCATTCGAGCAGGCGCGAACTCGGACGTGAACATCGCAGCGGCGACGCCGATCGGACACGCGAAGAGCAGTCCGACCAGCGTCGCTTTCAGCGTGCCGAGGATGATCGGCCACAGCGAGACTTTGGGAACGTCGGACGTCGGCTGCCACACATAGCGATCGGTGATCGTCGGACCCTCCTGGGACTCGACGAAGAACTTCTCGACGTTCGCTTCGTGACGAACTTCCGGGTCGGTGAAGATCGGAATGGTCTCTTTGAACGTGAAGAGAAAGATGAGAAAGATAAAGACGATCGCAACCCAGCCGGAGACGGAGAACACACCACCCATCAAGGCGTTGCGAATACGGCGGCCGCGCGTCATTGCGCCTTCGTCAGCGGGAAGTAGCCGACCTGCGTCACGAGCGCCTGCGCTTCCGGCGTGAGCGACCACTGCACGAACTTCCTGGCGCGTTCCGGCGCGTTCTGCGGGTAATAGAGGAAGAGTTTGCGGCTGAGCGGATACGTGCCGCCGGCCACGGTCTGCTCCGAAGGCGCAATCGCCGGACCGCTGTCTGACGCGATCGACAGCGCGCGAACATTCTTCGCGTATGCGATGCCACCGTAGCCGATGCCGTTCCTGTCCTGGCCGACCGCGTTGATGATCGCGGCCGTGCCCTGCAGCGTCTGCACGCGCGGCGCGAAGTCTCCCTTGTCGAGCACGTGCTCGCGGAAATAGTCGTAAGTTCCGGACGAGCTCTCGCGGCCGTACAACACGATCGGCGCGGTTGGTCCGCCGACCTGATTCCAGTTCGTGGTTTTGCCCCGGAAGATGTCGCGCACCTGCGCGATGGTGAGTTGCTGCAGTGGATTCGCGCTGTTGACAAAGACGCCGAGTGCGTCGAGGGCAATCGGCTCCTCGACGACATCGGAGCCGCGGTTCTGTTTCACTTTCTCCTTCTCATCGTCCGTCATCGAACGCGACGACATCGCCAGATCGACGGTGCCGTTGATGAGCGCGGCGATGCCGGTGCCGCTGCCGCCGCCGTTGACCTGCACCACCGTGCCGCGATTCGCCGTCATGTATTCCTCGGCGAGCCGCTGCCCGAGGATGACCATCGTGTCGGAGCCTTTGATGGAGAGCGGCTTGTTGTCTGCGACAGGCGCCGGGTGCGATCCATCCGTACCGAAGGTCGAACGTGATTCGCGTCCGCCGCACGCGGCGACAGCCAGGACAAGGGTGAGCGTGAAGACCATTCGGGCAGCGCGATTCATGGCGCGCATTCTGCGAGCGGCATGTGGGATGGGTGGGAAGCGGATGTAAATTCGGCGTGAAGGGATTCCGCTCATGACGAGATTCGCTGCCGTTGCCGTGTCATTGTTTTGCTCGCTCCTCGCGTTCACGCAGGAGTTACCAGCGCCGGCGAAACTCATCTTCACGCCGCGCGGCAACGTGCTCGTCGCGTCAGCGATGCCCGGCGCGAACGCGGGGACCGTCTCGTTGATCCCACGCGGCTTGGGCAACCCGACCACGGTCTTCACCGGTCTTCCCTCGGCGCTGACCTCCGGTCCGGCGGGGCTCGCGATGCGAGGGAAGACGCTGTACGTGCTGATCGGCGAAGCGGATGCCGTGATCCCCGGTCCGGTGCCCGGCTCGGAGATGCAGAACCCCGCGCCCGCATCAACGTTCCGCAGCGCGATCGTGTCGTTCGCGATGGAATACGCGATCGACGAACATCCGAACTTCGAGGATGACATTCCCGCCGTGATCGCGTTGCACGAAGGCCAACGCGCGGCGCTCGCCGCCGGACAAACGGTGCAGGTCGCGACGCGGCTCTCGAGATTCAAGGGGACCGCGAAGATGCTCGTGGACTTCGACGACCATCGCGCCCAGCCGCTGCCTGGTTTCGCCGGCAACGTGCGCGCTTCGAATCCATACGGCATGGTGCTCCACGGCGATGCGCTGTACGTCGTCGACGCCGGCTGGAGCTCCGTGCGGAAGGTCGATCTGGCGACCGGTTCGACGTCGACCGTCACCGAGCTCGATGGCGTTCCGTCTTCGATCCGCCTCGACGGCGACCGGTTGCTCGTGACGCTGTTCACGGGTTCGTCCAGCGTTGTGGCAATCGATCCGGAAACGGGATCGCAGACACCTGCGTTGACGGGTCTCACGAGCGCGATCGATGTCGCGGCGGTCGGCATCGGCGACGACAAGAGATACGTCGTCGCGGAATTCGCGCCCGGCAGAATCACCGTTCATGAGCCAGGACAGGCGCCGGTGACGCTCGCGAGCGACCTGGCCTCACCCACCAGCATGGTCGTCCATTCAGGCACCCGCGAGGTGTTCGTCGCGCGGCTTGCCGACTCGGTCCTGCGCATCGACGCGGCGGCTTCGCTGCCGCTTCCCCTTCCCGCGGCGATCATCCCGGTGATCGCGTCGGTGACCGGCGCGTTTGGATCGCGTTTCGAGACTTCGCTGCAGCTCGTGAATTCGGAAGCTTACGCGCTCGCCGGAACGCTGGTCCTGCACACCGCGGACGGATCGCGCGAGATCCCGTACCTCGTCGGCAGTCACCGCGTCGACCTCATCCCGAGCCTCGGCGAGGAGTTTGACTTCAGCGGCCCCGCCTCGCTCGATATCGTTCCAGCCATCGGTCCGGCGCCCCGTGCGCTGGCGCGGATCTTCGACACATCGCAAGGTGCGTCGACGCGCGGCGAGATGATCGAGCAGGTGCCGCTCCGCGATGCACTGCAGGCCGGCGAGCGCGCGGTACTCACCTCCGGCGACCGAGCGCGGAACCAACGCACGAACATCGGCGTGCGCGCCCTCGGCGGTGGCGCGACCGTGCGGCTCACGCTGCGCATCATCCCCAACCTCGTCTTCACGACCGCCACGCTCACGCTCGCACCCAATGAGCTCGTGCAACAGAGCCTCGTCGGACTGCTCCGCTTCCCCGGTACCCTCGGTCAACAACACACGATCGACGTGGAAGTCGTTTCCGGCGCGGCGATCGCCTATGTGGCGATCGTCGATAACGAGACACAGGAAACGAGCTGGCATCGCGCGATTCGAATCGAGGAGTGAAGAGGATGGACAGGCAAGACGCCGCTTTTCCGATCGCGCCGGGCTTTCTGACCGGCGTTGCCGTGACAGGCTTCTTCGACGGGATCGTGCTCCACCAGATCCTGCAGTGGCATCACATGATCTGCGTCGAGACGCATTGCGTCGCCACGACGGTCGCATCACTGAAGCGTCAGACATTCACGGACGGGCTGTTCCACGCGGCAATGTGGATCGTGCTCGTGGTCGGCCTCGTTCTGTTGACGCGCGCCGTCAGCAGCGGAGCACAGCTCGTGCAGACGCGATTCTGGGGGTCGGTGCTGCTCGGCGCCGGCATCTTCAACGTGGTCGAAGGAATCGTCGACCATCACATCCTGCAGATTCATCACGTGCGATTCGGGCCGACGCAGACCATCCTCGACGTCTCGTTTCTTCTGGTCAGCGCGATCATCGGCGTGCTCGGCTGGCGCATGACGCGCCGAGTCCACCCCTCATCCGCCTTCGGCACCTTCTCCCCTCGCTGAGGGGAGAAGGCTACTCGCCAGGGAGCGCATCACCCTTCCGGTTCGTGCTCGGCGTCGATGGTGGTCATCTCCGCCATCACCATGTTTTCCGAATGCGCGGCCGTGATCGTGCCGCGCGGAATCGCGGTCGCGGCGACGAGCGCGACGCCGACGACAGCCGTGCATGCCCAGAAAATCGTGCGCAGTGTTTTTTCGAGCGCACCTTGCAGCTCCGCGAGTTGCGCCGGTGCGAGGTGTGCGCGCGCTTCCGGATTCACCAGTGCGTTCGGATCCTGCGCGAATTCGGAGAGACCCGCCGCGAGCATCGCGCCGAGCAGTGCGACGCCGATGGCGCCTCCGATGGAGCGCGAGAACTGATTGAGCGAGGTCGTGATGCCGAGTTGCGCGCGCGCGACGGAATGCTGCGATGCGATCAGCAGCGTCAGCATCGTCAGTCCGAGTCCTGAGCCGATGAAGATCAGCTCGACCATCATCATCCAGCGCGGCGTCGTGCGCGAGAACGTCGCCAGCGCGGCGAATCCGCCGAGCATGAAGATCAGGCCCGTCAAGACCAACGTCCGCGAGCCGAGCCGCATCAGCAGGCGCCCGCCGACGATCGACATCAGCACCCACGCCAGCATCAGCGGCGTCAGGAAAGAGCCGGCTTCGGTCGCGGTCGCGCCGAGGACGCCTTGCGCCATCAGCGGCACGAACGTGATCGCGGCGAACATCGCGATGCCGGCGAGGAAACCGACGCCGACGGCGACGGCGATCACGCGATTGCGGAACAAGTCCAGCGGCACGATGGGATCCTTCGCACGTTGCTCGATGCGCACGAACCAGACGAGCAGCGCGACGACCACCAGCAGCAATCCGGCCGCGCGCATCGAGAATCCATCGCCGAGCACGAGCAGCAACAAAGTCACGGCGCCGGTGAGCACGGCGGCGCCGAGGTAATCGATGACGGGGCGCTCGACGCGTTTCGGCTCGATGAGACCGAAGCCGATGATGGCCGCGGCGGCGATCCCGACCGGCAGGTTGATCAGGAACACCCAGCGCCACGAAAGCTGATCGGTGATGAAGCCGCCCACGAGCGGACCGAACACGCTCGACACGCCCCACACGCCGCTGAAGAGTCCCTGCATGCGCGCGCGCTCTTCGAGCGTGAAGATGTCGCCGATGATCGTCATCGCCAGCGGTACCAGCGCGCCGGCACCGATGCCTTGCACCGCGCGCCAGACGATCAGTTGCGTCATCGTCTGCGCGAAACCGCACGCCGCCGAGCCGACCAGGAACACGGCTACGCCGATCTGAAAGAGGCGCCGGCGGCCGAAGAGGTCGGACAGTTTTCCCCATACCGGCACGGTCACGGTCGACGTGAGCAGGTACGCGGAGAAGACCCAACTGTAATGAGCGAGACCGCCGAGGGCGGCCACGATCGTCGGCATTGCCGTACCGACGACCGTGCCCTCCAGCGCGGCGAGCAGCATGCCGGTCATGACGCCGGCCGTAACGAAGCGGCGTCGCCGCGCGGACATCTGGAGCATCGCGCCCTGCATTCTGCACGACGCGTGCTCGCGTTACTTCCTCTTCACGTTGCCTGATTGGGAAATAGCCGACGGAGCTGACGATGCTCTGTCCTTCCGGACCCGTCGCCCAGTCGATGAACGACTTCGGGCTCTTGTCATCTTTCTTGACCGCCGCGATGCCGTTCGCGTCGTTCGCCACCGCAGCCGTTCCCTACAGCGTCTGCGCGCGCGGAGAAAAATCCTTTCCGAGAAGCGCGTGATCCTTGAAGTGAGAATTGCGGTCAGGGTTCTTTTCGTCGGTCGGATCTCGTTTAAAACGAGTACTGGTAGCGCAGCGTGAAGACGTTGTCGTCCGGATCGTTTCTCTGCGTGTCGATGAACTCGTAGGACGCCATCACCTTGCTGTTCGCATCCCAGTGAAAGATGTAGGTGGGATTGAGCGTGCGCACGGCATTGCCGTCCACGTCGGTGTCGGGGTCGTATTCATCGGCGCGTACCACGAGCTGGTGTTTGGTGCCGAAGTTCTGAATGGCGTAGAAGTACCAGCCCTCCACGTCCTGCGACTGCGTGCGCGTCGTTCCCGATGCGGGCGCCTGTTTGCCGGTAACGTATTCGCCGCGCAGCCCGAGGCCGGGGATTGGCGTGATCCACTGGAGGTCGACGCCCTGGCGCTCCTTGTCGAACTCGATGCCGCGCGTGTTCCCCGCCACCGTCACGAGATCGGATCCGCGATAGACCGACCCGCCGACGTCGACGACGCCGAAGCTGTACCCGACGCGGCCGACCAGGTCTTTGCGCTTGTTGAAGTCGAACGATTGTCCCGTCCCGGTACCGTTCACGATCGCGACGCGGTAGCTGAGGCGATCGCCGAGGCCGAGTCCGGAGAGCATCACGCCGCGATCGCGCTCACCGGGGAAGAGCGTGCGCACCACGCGCGAGCGCTCGGGCACTTCGCGCGCGCTCGAGGAGTACATGATCTCGAAGCCGAACGGCCAGTTGAACTGTCCGGCGGTGAGGGTGTGCTTCCACGACGTCCATGGCTCCGTAAATTCGACGTAGCCATCCTTGAGCGTGACACCGGAGCTGGTGATGTCCGGCTGGAGCACGAAGCGCGACGTCGGATTGAATTGATAGGTGAACTTCAGGCGCGCGCGGCGAACCGAAAACTGATCGAGATTGCCCGTCGCGGTGGGGCTGGTCAACTCGTTTACCGAGCGCTCGTCGTTGAGGTACTGCGCCTGCAGATAGCCGCTGAAGCGCATGCGGTTGAGGTTCTCGAGCGAGTTGCGCATCTCGGTGAACGCTTCGCCGAAGCTCTCCAGCTTTCCGGCCAGTTCTTCGGTCGTCGGCGGTGTGGTCGGCGTTCCGGGCAGGATCTCGTCCGAGCCCGGCTCCGGTTGCTGAGGTGGCGGCGTCTGTTCCACTGTCTCGGCCGCGGCCTGCTCGATCGCTTCCGTGGTGATCTTCGCGTCATCCGCAAACGCGGCCGCGCACATCGCGAGCGCAAGGCAAACCGTGAGTGACTTCCAATGCATGAGACCCGTCTCCTTAGCGCGGAGTGTAGGGACGCGAAGCAAAGGGGGATGGGTGGTGAGGTGAAGTCGGTGTGAAGAAGCGGTCCCTGGGAGTTCCTCGGGTTCCTCGGGTTCCTCGGGTTCTTCCGAGGGGACCGCTACTCCCCGAGGAACTCCGAGGGACCCGAGGAACCCGAGGAACCGCCTCGTTACCCCTGCGTCGTTTCCGTGAGCGGCAGGCGCATCGTAAACGTCGAGCCGGAGCCTTCTTCGCTCTCGACCGTGATCACGCCGCCGTGCGCTTCCACGATCGCGCGGGCGATGTAGAGACCGAGACCGAGGCCGCCGTAGTAGCGGCTGGAGACGTTGCGCGCGCGGTGGAAGCGCTCGAACAGTTGCGGGATCTCGTCTTTCGGAATGCCGATGCCGTGATCGGTCACCGAGGTCGCCACGAAGCCGTCTTCCTTCGCCACGCGCACGTCGATGTCGCTGCCTTCCGGCGAATACTTCAGCGCGTTCGACAGCAGGTTGTCGACGACCTGGCGCATGCGATCGGGATCGGCCACCACCGACGATTCGGGCGCGCTCACGTCGAAGCGCATCATGCGCATTGGATGCTGCACGCGGAAGGCAGAGATGCGTCCCTCGATGAACTGCAGCCAGCGAATCGGCTGCGGATGGATCTGCAGGCGGTTCGTCTCGATGCGTGAGACGTCGAGCAGTTCCGAGATCAACCCCATCATCCGCTCGATCTCGCCGAGCACGGCGTTGATGTACGTCGCGCGCTCGTCGGGGCCGAGGTCGTTCACGGTCTGCGCGAGAAGCTGCGTGTAGCCCTTGATCGTCGTGAGCGGCGTGCGCAGCTCGTGCGAGGCGACCGAGAGGAACTCGTCTTTCTTGCGATCGAGCTCCTGCAGCGCGGTGATGTCGCGGATGACCAGCACCGCGCCGACGATGCCGCGGCTTTCGATCGGCGCGACGGCGATCGACAAGTCGAGATCGCGGCCGCTGATGAGATGCCGTCCGACCGCGAGATAGTCAGGGACAGTCTGTCCCGACAGCGCGCGCGCATACGGCATGTCATTCATCGGCACGGCCCGCCCTTCGGCATCGCGCAGATGGAACTTCTCGAACGTACCGTGCTCGATCGCCTCGGCGCGCGACGCCAGGCCGAACATGTTCAGCGCGGCCTGATTCACGTCGACGACCTGGCCGTCCGCGTCGTAAACCCAGAGGCCGTCCGTCATCGATCCGAGGATCGAGTCGAGGCGCGCGGAGCGCTCGGCCATCATGTTGGCGAGGTTCTCGATCTCGCGGCGCGCGCGCACCTGATCGGTCACATCCTGCACGAGCACCGTCAGGCTTTGCGTGATGCCGGAGAAACGTCCGCGCGCGGCGGAAATGATGCGGTTGATGTAGCGGTCGCCCAGCCGCAGCTCTTCGTCGATGCGCGGCTCGCCCGACTCCGCGACCTGTTTCAGGATCCGCTCGACCTCCGGCAGCACCTCCGCGGCGCGCAAGCCGATGAGTTTGGTGTCGAGCGAGATGCGGCCGAACTGCGACGCGTAATCGAAGAAGCGCGCATTGGCGAGCTCGAAGCGCAGCTCGTCCGCGGAGATCACGGCGATCCCGATCGGCGCGGACTCGAGCACGCCCTCGAAGCGCACACGCGCATCGACCTCACTGCGCGCCAACTCCTCGGCGGCGCGATGTCCGTCCTGCGCGATCGTGGTCAGACGATGGATGTGGCTCGCCGCGCCGACGCGTTCCGACACGGAGCGCGCGAACTCGAGATCCTCCGCGTCGAAGTTCCGGCGCGGGTCGGACTGCGAAATGATGACCGCGCCGATGCGCTCACCGTACGACTCGATCGGATACGCGATCAGGCTCTGCTCGTCGAGCGCGGCCTTGATGTCGCGCTCCTCTTGATCGCGCGAAAAATCGAGCAGCGCATCGCCGCGAACTTCGTAAAACAAAAGCGGCCGGCCGATCTGAAATACGGTGCCGGGCAAACCTTCGCCGGTGCGGTACGGGTGCCGCGCAAAGTATTCGCGGAAGTGCGCGCGCTCCTGATCGACGGTGCCGTAGCCGACGAGCTCCAGCGAGCCGGTCACGGAGTGATAAAGGTAGATGCGCACAGTGCCCGCAACGGCAGCGGCGATGCGCGCGGCTGGATCGTCTAGGTTGTCGAAGCTCGGCGCCATTGCCACCATCTCGAGGCCGAGGTTGGCGAGACATTCGGCGCGGCGACGGCGCCACGATTCGCGCTCCGCGCTCTGCCGCTCCTCGGTCACGTCGCGCGAAAGCACGACGCTGCCGATGATGCGATCGCTGTCATCGCGAATTGGCGCGGCCTTGAGATTGACGACCCGATCGTCGCCCGTCCGCGAGTCGCGCACGAGGTAATCGGACTTCACGGTCTCGCCATGAATGGCGCGCATCGACGGCAGCTCTTCAGTCGCCAGCGGACTGCCATCGACATAGCGATGCTGATGGCTGCGCAGGCGGCCGTCGGGATCGGGGGTAAACAACACCGCTGGCTCGCGTTGCGCGGCCGCGTTCATCCGCTCCAGTTTTCCGTTCGCGTCATAGATCGCCGCCGACTCCGGAATCTGATCGAGGATCGCGGTGACCTTGGCCATCTCGCGCACCGCACGGTCGTGCAGCAGCGTGTTGTTGAGCGCGACGGTCGCGTAGCGGCCGATCTCGGTGAACAGCGAGATCTCCTCTTCCGTCCAGTCGCGCGCCGATTCACATTGATGGAGTCCGAACGCCCACGGCTCTTCCTCGCGCGGACGCAGGACCTGGATCATCGCGGACTTCAGACAGAAGCGCGACGCGAGCTCGGGATCGAGGTCCGCGTCGCCTTCCATCACCACGATCGGGCGCGAATCGTTCATCGCGCGGCGGATGAGGCCCTTCGAGCGCGCGAGCGGCAACGGGCCCTTGTCCTTGACCACACTCGCCGCCGCCTCCTCGTCCTCCGGCGCGGCCACACTGAAGGCGAGCTTTGCGTGCTGCGCGTCTTCGTGAACGGGATGCAGCAGCCACGCGCGGTCGGCACCGAACTCTTCGCGCGTCACGGCCACGATGCGCCGCAACACCTCACGCAACTCGAGCGTGCCGGTGAATGACTCGAGGATCGACGAGAGAAAGCGATAGCGCTCTTCGTGCGTGAAGCGCGCGCGATCGGACGATGCCGGGGCAAGAAATCGCACCATCATGCGGCGCACGGCCGTGTCGTCGGCGTCGAGCTCCGGCAGTTGCAGCACACGCGTCGCCGGCTGGCTGCTTTCCGCGGCTTCACGCAGACGCTGCCACTCGGATCGGCCGCTGACCGCGATCAGGCGAAACCGTTCGCGGTCGAGCAGCTCGACGGCTTCGTCCGCCGATGACGCAACCACCGGCACGAAACGCAGAGAGCGGACCACCTCGGCGGGCGTGCGCGTTGCCGTTGCGCCGCCAACGATGAGCACCTGATTGAGCATGGACGTTCGCACGCCCATGCTAACGCACTCCTGCCGATCACACGTGCACGAGGCGGTAGATCGAGCTCGCCGCTGGCACACTCGAGCGCGCGTCGAAGAAGACGAAGTCGCGAACCGCACTCGACTGCAGGACGTCGACGCGATCGTCCGACGTGAAGGTCAGCGTGTGTCCCGGCTCCGCGAGCGCGAGCTCGAACCGCTCGCGCGTCGTCGAGCCGCAACCGGCGACGACGGAGCGACCGTCATTCAGGACCATCCATACGAGGCGCGGCACGGTTTCGGAGATTACGTTCACGGAGAGATAGTGCGCGTGACGCCGCTCACCGTTTCATTTGGAGTGCGGCACTCCAAATTAGAATCGTGACCATGAAACGAACCTTCGACGATCTAGTCCGCCTCATGACGCGGCTGCGCGGGCCGGGCGGCTGTCCGTGGGATCGCAAACAGACCCTCCCCGACCTCAAGGCCTACGTGATCGAAGAGTCGTACGAAGTCGTGGACGCCATCGATCGTGACGATCGCGCGGCGCTGGCCGAGGAGCTGGGGGATTTGCTGCTGCAGGCGGTGTTCATCGCGGAGATGACGCGCGAGGAAGGCTCGTTCGACATCTACGACTCCATCACCGCGATTCACGACAAGCTGGTGCGGCGCCACCCGCACGTGTTCGGCGACGTCGTCGCCAACGACGCGGAGGAAGTGCTGGTCAACTGGGAGAAACTCAAGCAGGACGAACGGAAGGCGGAGAACAAGAGCGTTTTATCCGGCGTGCCGCAGGCGATGCCGGCGCTGCTCAAGGCCTCGCGTTTGACGGAAAAGGCGGCGCGAGTCGGATTCGACTGGCGGCGCACCGAAGATGTGTTCGACAAGCTCGATGAAGAGATCGCCGAACTGCGCGAGGCTGTCGCGTCGAACGACGCGGAGCACATTCATGAAGAGATCGGCGATCTGCTCTTCACGATCGCGAACATCGCGCGCAAGGTAAACGTGAATCCGGAAGAAGCTTTGCAGTCGACGAACCGCAAGTTCATGCGGCGCTTCGAGGCGATGGAGACGAAGGTACGCGCGCGCGAGCAGAATCTCGATCAGCTCGAGCTCGAGGAGATGGATCGGCTGTGGGACGAAGCAAAAGCCGCAGAGCGGTGAACGCGCACCCCTCGATCGGCCTTCGGCCACCTTTTCCCCTCTCGGAGGGGAGAAGGCTACCGAGTGCCGCGACTAAGGGTGTCGAAGGCGGATGAGGGGTCCGCGTCATGAAGCGCATGCGTCTCCGCCACTATTCATTCGTCGCTGTGCTGATCGTGCTCGTGATCGCGCTCCACGACTTCACCATGCCGCGCGGACACGGCCTGGCCGCGCGCGGCGCGATCTTCGTCATCGATGAATACCGCGCACACGTTTCGCCGCGGCTGCGCGGGCGCGTCACGTGCCGCTTCAAGCCTACGTGCTCCGCGTACGGCCGCGAGGCGATCCGGAAGTACGGGTTCGCGAAGGGCGGGGCGAAGACGGCGTGGCGGATCGCGCGATGCGGCCCGTGGACGAAGGCGGGGACGCGGGATCTTCCCTGATTGCGTCAGCGCTCGGGCAGATGTCGTTCAGCACGCACTCCGGACATAGCGGCTTGCGCGCGACGCAGGTCTCGCGGCCGTGGTAGATGATCCGATGCGCAAATGCGGTCAGCTCTGACTTCGGCAGCAGCGGCGTGACGTCTTCTTCGATCTTCACCGCGTCGACGTTTTGCGTGAGACCGAGGCGTCCCGCGACGCGCGTCATGTGCGTGTCGACGACGACGCCGACCGGCGTCTGAAACGCGTTGCCGAGGACCACGTTGGCGGTCTTGCGTCCGACGCCGGGGAGCGCGACCAGCTCGTCCATCGTGCGCGGCACTTCGCCGCCATGTTTTTCCATGATGGCCTGACTGCATGCGATGACCGCCTTTGCCTTGTTGCGAAAGAAGCCGGTCTGCTTGACGTCCGTCTCCATCTCCACCTGCGACGCGCGCGCGAACGCGGCGGGATCCGGATACTTGCGAAAGAGCGACTTGGTGACGATGTTCACGCGCGCATCCGTCGACTGCGCCGCGAGGATCGTGGCGATGAGCAGCTCGAACGGGTTCGTGAAATCGAGCGAGCACTTCGCGTCGGGGTATTTCTTTGCCAGGCGTTTGTTGACTTCGGCTGCGCGGGCTCGGAGGTTCGACACAAGCGCGATGTTATCGGAGTCGCAATAGAATCCCCACTCATGACCACCACCACACCCGCCGCAAGAACCATCCGCGCCCCAAAGGGAACGCAGCCAAGCTGCCTCGGCTGGCAACAGGAAGCCGCGCTGCGGATGCTGATGAACAACCTCGATCCGGAAGTTGCGGAGCATCCCGAGGAGCTCATCGTGTATGGGGGGATCGGAAAGGCGGCCCGGAACTGGGAGTGCTATGACGCCATCGTTGCCACGTTGAAACGCCTGAAAAATGACGAGACGCTGCTCGTGCAATCGGGCAAGCCGGTGGGCGTGTTTCGCACGCATGAGAACGCGCCGCGCGTGCTCATCGCCAACTCGAACCTCGTCCCGAAATGGGCCACGTGGGACGAGTTCCGCCGCCTCGACGCGCTCGGCCTCACGATGTACGGACAGATGACCGCCGGGTCGTGGATCTACATCGGCACGCAGGGCATTCTGCAGGGTACGTACGAGTGCTTCGCGGCCGTCGCGAAGAAACATTTCGGCGACTCGCTCAAGGGCAAGCTGGTCGTGACGGCCGGGTTGGGCGGCATGGGCGGCGCGCAGCCTCTCGCCGCGACGATGAACGAGGCGACGGCGCTCGTCGCCGAAGTCGATCCGACGCGCATCGAGCGCCGCATCGAGAAACGCTATCTCGATGAAGTGGCTCGGTCGCTCGACGCGGCCATCGCGCGTGCGCTCCTCGCGCGCGACAACGGCGAAGCCATCTCGATCGGTGTCGTCGCGAATGCAGTCGAGTTGCTCGAAGCGCTGATCGGGCGCGGCATCGTGCCCGACGTGCTCACCGATCAGACCTCCGCGCACGATGAGCTCAACGGCTATGTGCCAGCAGGCATGTCGTACGACGCCGCGCTGGCCTTGCGCGAATCGAGTCCCGAGATGTACGTCGATCTCTCGTTCGACACGATGGCCCGTCACATGCGCGCGATGATCGAGCTGCAGAACCGCGGCGCGATCACGTTCGACTACGGCAACAACCTCCGGGGCCACGCGCTCAAGGCAGGTGTCACGAACGCGTTCGACGTGCACGGCTTCGTCCCGCTGTTCATCCGGCCGCTGTTCTGCGAAGGCAAAGGGCCGTTCCGCTGGGCGGCACTGTCGGGCGATCCGAACGATCTGTTCGTCACGGACGAAGCGATTCTCGAGCTCTTCCCACATGACGCGGCGCTGCATCGCTGGATTCGCATGGCGCAGAAGCGTGTCGAGTTTCAGGGACTGCCCGCGCGCATCTGCTGGCTCGGCTACGGCGAGCGCGAAAAAGCGGGCGCGCTGTTCAACAGGCTCGTCGCGGAAGGAAAAGTGTCGGCGCCGATCGTCATCGGCCGCGATCACCTCGACGCCGGCTCGGTGGCATCGCCGAACCGCGAGACGGAGTCGATGAAAGATGGCTCCGATGCGATCGCAGACTGGCCGATCCTGAACGCGCTGCTGAACACCTCGTGCGGCGCGACATGGGTCTCGGTGCATCACGGCGGCGGCGTTGGGATCGGCTACTCGCTGCACGCGGGAATGGTGGTCGTCGCGGACGGCACCGACGAAGCGGCCGCGCGACTGCAACGCGTGCTCACCGCCGATCCGGGAACGGGCGTGATGCGCCACGCGGATGCGGGCTACGAGGAAGCGATCACCGTGGCAAAGGAACGCGGCGTCGACCTGCCGATGCGGAACGCCGGCGTCCCCGCCGGCTGAGCGGGTGCCGTCCCGGCGCCGTCCCCCACCCGCGGCGGGACGCCGCGTGCTCAGCCGGCGGGACGCCGGCGTTCCAGCTTCTGCAACAGCTTTTTCGCCTCGGCGTCTCGCGGCTTCGTCCTCAAGTAATCGCGCAGTGCCGTCTTTCCGCGCTGCACCTCGCATCCGCAGAACACCGCCGTCCGTCCGATCTCATACTGATCGCGCAGCTCCTCGAATGCCGCAAACGCGTCATCCCACTGCTGCGACTCCTGCGACAGCCATCCCAGCCACCTCGTCGCGAGCGCACGCGTCGATGTGTTGCCGATGCGGATCGCCTCGCGCAGTTCCGTGCGCGCGATGCCGTAATTCTTCTCGCGATATTCGATGTAGCCGCGCGCGAAGTGGCCGAGGGGGACGTCGCGCTTCGCGATCTCGGCGGCTTCGGCGCGGGCGTGGTCGACGCCACCACCTGCGATGCGCGGCGTGATGGTGTAGAAACGCACCAGATCGAGGCGCACTTCGACGTTCTCGGGCTCGCGTCTCCGAGCGGACTCGAGCGCTTCGCGAATCCGGATCGCCAGCGTCACCAACCGCACCGGGTTCGAGGTTTGCTGTGCCTCGGCCATCCAGCGGCGGGCGTTCGCGTGGTCGGTCGGTACCGACGCAAATACCGAAGCCGCCGTGAATACCGCAGCGAGCAGAAACGTTCTCAGTCGAACCTCGGAAGTGCATACTACGCGTTTCGAGCTCCTTGGAGGTGTCGCATCGAAAGCAAGCAGCAGCAAAAAGATTGGGTGAACATCCTTTTCCTCACACTGACCCCGGTGATCGGTATTGCCGGGACCGCCGCGTACACCTGGTACGCGGGTTTCTCCCTCTGGATGCCGCTGCTGACGATCGGCATGTATCTGGCCGTCGGCATTTCGATCTGCGCCGGATACCACCGGTTCTTCTCGCACAAGAGCTACGAAGCGTCGCGCCCGGTTCAGTACTTCTACGCGATCTTCGGCGCCATGGCTGCGCAGAACTCGATCCTCTGGTGGTCGTCGAGCCATCGCGTCCATCACAAGTACGTCGACAAGGACTGGGATCCGTACAACATCAAGCGCGGGTTCTGGTGGGCGCACATCCTCTGGATCTTCTACAGGAACGATGAGCGCGATGAGACGTTCTCGAACTCGCCGGATCTGCTCGCCAACCCTGTAGTGATGTGGCAGCACAAGTGGCACAAGGTGATCCTGATCGTCGGCGGCTTCGGTCTGCCGACGCTGATCGGCGCCGCGTTCGGCAACCCGCTCGCGGGCCTGTTGTGGGGCGGCTTCCTGCGCCTCGCGGTCATTCACCACACCACGTTCTTCGTGAACTCGCTCGCGCACCAGCTCGGCAAGCCGCTGTTCAACTCGGAAGTCTCCGCGCGCGACAACTGGCTCGTCGCGCTGCTCACGCTTGGCGAGGGCTACCACTCGTTCCATCACCGTTTCCCGGCCGACTTCCGCAACGGCATCCGCTGGTATCAGTGGGATCCGGCGAAGTGGTGGATCGGCGCGCTGAAGATGTCCGGCATGGCCAGGAACCTCCTCACCACGCCGCTGCCGCAGATCGAGCAGGCACGCATGCGCGCCGCGCTGCGCGTGGTCGAGCCGAAGATGGCCGTGGCGCCGCCGACGCTCGCCGATGAAGCGCGTCGCCGCTTGAAAGTGGCCACCGCGCATCTCGAGAAAGCCATCGCGCTGTGGCGCCGTGCTGTCGAAGAGCGCGCGCAGGGAACGCCGTGGCGCGCGACGCGCAAGATCGCGCGACGCCACGTGCGCCGCTCGCGCCGCCAGTGGAAACTGGCCGTGCGGATGTTGCAAACCGCGTAGACGGAGGAGTTGAGGGTCTCAGAGTCTCAGAGTCTCAGAGGGTCGATCGGTCCTGTCGCGTTGGCGTGGCCGAAAACCCTCTGTGACTCTGAGACTCTGAGACTCCAGTCGCCCGAAGCGATCACCGCCGCCCCAACTTCCGCAGCGCCTTCTTCGCGTCCCGTGCCTGACGCGGACACACGCACCGCTCTTCCCACACCGACCGATACAGCGCCACCGCTCCGTCGACGTCATCCGCCTCGGCGCGCTCGCGCGCGCGATCGAGCACCGCGTCCTGCTCCGCTGCGCGGCGTCCGAGCTCGTCGCGTACGAGATCTTCCACCTCCGCTACGGACAACACTCCGTACTCGCTGTCGACCCGTCCGACGATCTCGCCGGCGCGATTCGTCAACACCGCCACCGGCAGCTCCGCGTCCGCGCTGAATTCGGCGATGCGATCGATGTCATTCAATCGCACGACCCGCATGGCCACACATTGCGACGAGAACAGCGTCAGATCGTCCGACGTGAGCATGGCGGAGCGGCGGAGCTCATCGGCCGAGGCGGGGATCCAGTAGAGGGCAAGCGGCGCGTCGACTTCGGCGTCCGGCTCGACCACGCGCCACGGCACCAGCGCGACGTAGCTTTCCCCTCCGAGCGCGTACGCTCCGCAAAACAGCAAGGCGAACGCCGCGGACAAGCGCGCCAATCTGCTCATGAACGGAGACCCGGGAAGCGAGGCGAATTATAGTGCCACCGGTCACTCATTCAATGACGGTTCGCGAGACCCTCGGCCACTACAAGATCCTCGGTCCCATCGGCTCCGGCGGCATGGGCGAGGTCTACGTCGCGCGCGATCCGAAGCTCGGACGCAAGGTCGCCATCAAGCTTCTGCCCACGCGCATGGCGGCCGAGCGCGACACCCTCACGCGCTTCACGCAGGAGGCGCGCTCCGCGTCCGCGCTCAACCATCCCAACATCGTGACCATTCACGAAGTGGGCGCCGAAGAAGGCACGCCGTACATCGTGATGGAGTACATCGAGGGCCACGATCTGCGCTCGATGATCCAGGAAGGGCCGGTCGCGGTGAGCAAGGTGCTCGACATCGGCGCGCAGATCGCGGATGGCCTGGCCGCCGCGCACGAGCGCGGCATCGTGCATCGTGATCTGAAGCCCGAGAACATCATGCTCACGCGCGACGGCTTCGCGAAGATCCTCGACTTCGGTCTCGCGAAAGTGATCGCGCCCGCCGCGGATGCCGGCGATCACACGCTGCAACTCGAAGTGCCGGGCACCACCCCGGGCATGATCCTCGGCACCGTCGGCTATATGTCGCCCGAGCAGGCCGCTGGCAGGCGCCTCGACTTTCGCTCCGACCAGTTTGCGTTCGGCGCGATTCTGTTCGAGTTGATCACCGGCAAGCCCGCGTTCGAAGGCGAGACCGCGGTCGACACGCTGTCCGCGATCCTCCATCGCGATCCGCCGCCGGTCACGCGCACGAACGCACGCGCGCCGGTGCAACTGTCGGACTTGATTCGCCGGCTGCTTTCGAAATCGGCGGACGATCGCTACTCCTCGTCGCGCGATCTCGCGCGCGAGATTCGCTTGCTGCGCGATCGCGTCGCGGCGGAGGAGAGCGGCTTCCACAAGTCGCAACCGCTCATCGCGCCGAGGCAGTCGATGATCGCGATCGTGGCCGCGGTCCTGATCGCGGTGCTCGTCACGGGGTCGGTCATGATCTCGCGCCGGCGCGCGGAGGCTCCGGCCGCTACGTCCGCCGCGGCTCCCACTCCTGCCGCCGCGAAGAAATACCTCGCGGTGCTGCGCTTCAAGGATCTGACCGGCGATGCGACAGGACAGCTCGTCGTCGACGGATTCGCGGAGACGCTCACGGCGCGGCTCGCACATTACCCGGCCGTGCAGGTGATGCGGCCGCAAACGCCCGACGCCGAAAAAGCGGAGCCGCTGGCGAGCGCTCGCGAGCTCGGGGCGAACCTCGTCCTCACGGGCTCGATGATGCGCGACGGCCAGCGCATCCGCGTCACGTACACGATTGTCGACGCCGCGACGAAACGCGAATGGCGCGATCTCATCGAAGGAAGCGTGTCCAACCTGTTCGGCGTGCAGGACGACGTCGCCGACAGCGTCGCGCGCAACCTCGACCTCGGCGAAACCACCGTGCGCATCGCGCTCGACCCGGCCGTCTCGCAACGCCGGTACCTCGAAGCCCTCGGCCATCTGCGCCGGTACGACAAAGAAGAGTCGCTCAACAGCGCGATCGATATCCTCGAAGAGCTCGGGCCGTCGCCGAGCGTGCAGGCGGCGCTGGCGCGCGCGTATCTGTACAAGTTCCAGACGACGCGCCAGCCGCAGCTTGCGGCAACTGCGGGCCAAGCCGCCGAACGTGCGCTCGCCGCCGATCCGCAGAGTATCGACGTAAACATCACCCTCGGCGAATTGCGCCGGCAGACCGGGCGACACCAAGAAGCGGTCGCCGCGTTCGTGCGTGTGCTTTCGCAACAGCCGAATAACGCAGAAGCCGTGCTTGGGCTCGCTGAGACCTATAAAGGGGCCGGCGACCCAGCAAGCGCGGAAGTCGAATACAAACGCGCCATTGCATTACAGCCGAATTTCTGGGGCGGCTACAACAAGCTCGGATTTTTTTATTACGCCCAAGGCCGGATCACGGATGCCATTCCGATGTTCGAAAAGGTCGTTTCGTTGGTGCCTGATAATCAGCGTGGCTATAACAATCTCGGCGCGATGTATCAGCGCCTCGGTCGCTATGACGAAGCGGTCCGCGTATTTTCCGACTCCATCCGCAAAGCGCCGTCGGGCCAGGGCTATTCGAATCTCGGTACCTGCTATTACTTTCTTGGACGCTATGGTGAGGCCGCTGCGGCATTCGAGAAAGCGGTTGAGCTGACGCCGCACGATTTTCTGTATTGGCGGAATCTCGGTGATTCGTACCGCTGGATGCATGGCCAAAATAACAAGGCGAGTCGTGCCTACGAGCGCGCGGTCACCCTCAGCGAAGGTGTCATCCGCGTTAACGCCTCTGAGGTTTATGCACACGCTTCCAAGGCCGCGTCGCTCGCAAAACTCGGAAGAGTGAGCGAGGCGCGCGAAGCGATCCTCCGCGCTCTCGAACTCGAGCCGCAGAACGCAGAGCTCATCTATGAAGCGGCCGTCATCTCCAACCTCGGAGGATCGAGCGAAGAAACTGCGGCGCGCCTTCAGCAGGCGTTGCGCCTCGGGTATACCGCCGAGGACGTCCTGCGCGATCCGGAGTTTGCGAACCTGCGCAAAAGCGGTACGCTGGCGGCCATCATTCAGCGGTCGCGGTCCGACCAACCCAACAATTGAGCCGTTCGACGCGCGAGGTGGCGCGTGTCGATCCAAAAACGAGGAGGAGCTTCGCCATGCCCGCAGAACAGCCCGATAAAGTTGTGCGCATCACCATGCAGGACGGGATTCCCGTTCCCGATCAGGATCCCGTTGATGTCAGGAAGAACGATCAGAAGCTTCGCTGGACAGCCGATTTCGATTTCCGCATCACGGTCGACGGCTACACCGATCTCAATTACTCCCACGGATCGGAGTACACATGCAAGACGGGCAGCTTCAATAGCGAGCGCCGTTACAAATACACGATCAGCGCGAACGGGGTCGACAACGACCCTATGATCGACGTCAAACCCGCGCCGTAACGAACGTTCATAGGGGCGCGCTAACGCGCGCCCCTACTGTACGTTTTCCGGATGCAGCGTGACCTTGCTCGACGCACGCAGTTCGCGCGTCGCACGGTTCAACGCCTCGACCACCTTCTGTGTGTTCTGTGCGACGAGGTACTCGCGGATTCCGGGGCGCGCGGCCTCATATCGTTCCGTAGTCGCTTCCTGGCGATCCTCGATCAGCACGAGGTTCAACGCCTTCTCGGTCTCGAGGATGCCGCTGATTGCTCCCGGCGTCATGTTGAAGATCGCGTTGCTGAGCTTCGGCTCGATGCCGTCGCGGCCGATCCACCCCAGATCGCCGCCGGCGGCAGCGGAAGGATGATCCGAGTTCTTCTGCGCGGCCGCAGCGAACGCTGCGCTGATCGCCTGCGCGTCGTTGCCGGACCCGGCACGAACGCCATAGAGCTCCTTCATCAGATCGCCGATCCGCGTGCGCGCGGCGGACGGCGAATGCTTCTCCGTGCTGATCGAGATGATGCGGACCTTGGCTGCTTCCGGATGCACGAACTCGGTCGGATGCGAGTCATAGAACTGCCGCATCGCCGCTTCGGTCACGATCTGTCCCGCCACGACCTCGCGTACGTAAAGATCGAACAGCGCCGATTCCCTCGCCGCTTCGAGCTCGGCCTGGACGTCGGGCGACTTATCGAACTCGGACTCCGCCGCGAGCTGCAGCAGGAGCCGCTTGCCGACATAGTTCTCGAGGAAGCGAAGCTTGCCGTTGCCGGCCTTCTCGTACTGCGCGCGCATCTTCGCGCCCATGCGGTTCCACATCCGCTCGAGCTGCTCGGTCGTGATGTGCTCGCCGTTGATGACGGCGACGACATTCTTCGGAACGGCATCCGCCGCGGCGGGCGCGGCCGAAGCCGCGTTCTGCTGCGCGAGCAGCGGCAGCGCCGAAGCGGCCGCAAGCGCAAGAGTGATGACACAACGCTTCATGAACGTCCTCCGTGTAAACCGCCTGATGAGACGCATGCCCCGCGCGAAAGTTCCGCGCGTGAGGTCGCCGCGTGCTGCCCAACAGGTCGTCCGAAATAGCCATTCCGGTAGACTTTCTCTGTCAAGCGTTTCGTGCGGTTTTCAGCAGGGTGTGGAAAAGCTGTGCGTAGCACTACGCGACGCAGAGCGGGGCGGAGATTGGGTTGAGGAAAACCAGCGGACGGGCTGTGGGGTTCGGGGTCCGGCCAATCCACCGTCCGTAGAATGCGCGGGTTCGTCCAATGAGCGTCGCCCAACTCGACATTTCCCTCGACCGGCAAATGCCGCAGAGCCCCGACGCCGAACGTGCCGTCCTCGGCGCCATCCTGATCAACAACCACGCCTTCTACCGCATCATCGGCACGATCGACACGGAAGACTTCTTCCGCGACGCGCACCGCACCATCTTCGCCACGATGCGCCGCATGGCGGAGCACAGCCAGGAGATCGAGGCACTCACCCTCAAGGAAGAGCTGGCCAAATACGCACAGCTCGATCAGGTCGGCGGCATCGCCTACATCGCCTCGCTGATGGACGTCGTACCCGACGTCGCCAACGTCGAACGCTACGCACGCATCGTCAAAGAGAAGTCGATGTTGCGGCGTCTCATCGTGATGGGCAACAGCGTCATGCGCGCCGCGCTCGATGCGCCGAGCGAGCCGGGCGACGTCCTCAACATCGCCGAAAAAACGCTTTACGAGATCGCCGAAGGCAGTACCGACAAAGGCTTCACCTCGCTCGATCGCATCACGCGCGCGAACATGACCGCAATTGAGCAGATCCACTCGAACGCGGGCCGTCTCGTCACCGGCCTCCCCACCGGCTACGACCGCTTCAACGAGATGACGTCGGGCTTTCAGGCGGGCGATCTGATCATCCTCGCGGCGAGACCCTCGATGGGGAAAACCAGCTTCATGATGAACATCGCCGAGTCGATCGCCCTCCCCGGCCGCGATGGGCAACCGCGCGCGGGCGACCGGCTCTATTCGGTCGGCGTGTTCTCGCTGGAGATGTCCAAAGAGCAGATCGGCCTGCGCATCCTCTCGTCGGAGTCCGGCGTTTCCAATCATCTGATCCGCTCCGGGATGCTCTCCGATCGCAACTGGCGCGAGCTCATCGAAGCATCGGCCCGGCTCGCGAAAGGAAAGATCTACATCGACGACACGCCGGGCATGGACCCGCTCGAGATGCGCGCGAAGGCGCGCCGCCTGAAGATGGAGGCGGGGCTGGACATGATCATGGTCGACTACCTCCAGCTCATGGCCATCAAAGGCAAGATCGAATCGCGGCAGCAGGAGGTCTCGCAGATCTCGCGCAGCCTCAAGGCAATCGCGAAAGAGCTGCACGTCCCGCTGGTGTCGCTCTCGCAACTCTCGCGCCGCTCCGAACAACGCACAGGCGACCATCGCCCGCAGCTCTCCGACCTCCGCGAGTCCGGCTCCATCGAACAGGATGCGGACCTGGTCGCCTTCATCTATCGCGACGAGGTGTACAACAAGGAGACCGAGGAGAAGGGCATCGCGGAGATCATCATCGCGAAACAGCGCAACGGCCCCATCGGCGACTTCAAGCTCGTCTTCCGCAACGACATCACCAAGTTCTTCAACTACGAGCCGCAGCCGGAGTACCTGCCGGGCGGGTAGGTACCCGGAAACCTCACGAGCTTCTCAGCTCGTGAGGTTTTTTCGCGTCTTATTGTGCTGTGGAAAAGCTGTTCAAAAATTGTGGACGATATGTGCATGACTAAGAGCCGAAAGAAGAAGATCGAGTCGCTGTTGCGCACGATGAGGCGTGTCGTGACAGCCGCTCAGCAGCTTGGATATCCCGCAGTCGCTGACGACGCGCTGGTCCTCCAACAGACGATATGCCGCAGCGCTGCCCAGGAAGAGGGGCCGCAGGAAAGTGATCCGTCGGCGCGCCGGCCGCAGCTGGGAAAGATCGTTCTGCTGAATCGCCGGAATCGGCGCCGATAATCGCTCAGCGGCGAGCGCGCAGCACGCATTCCGCGCGACAATGTGCCGAGAGGTACTGCCCATGAAACGCTCACTCCTCCTCGCACTGCTCATCGTTCTCGCGCAAACCATGCACGCCGCGGTGCTGCGCGTCGTCGTCGATGACGTCATCCATCCCATCGCCGACGAATTCGTCGGGCGCGCGCTCGAGGAGGCGGCGAAGACGCAGGCCGATGCGGTCATCATCGAGTTGCGGACGCCGGGCGGGCTGGAGACGTCGATGCGCGGGATGGTCGAGAAGATCATTCGCTCGCGTGTGCCGGTGATCGTATGGGTCGGGCCGGGCGGAGCGCGCGCGGCGTCGGCGGGATTTTTCATCCTGCAGGCCGCGGACGTCGCGGCCATGGCGCCCGGCACCAACACCGGCGCGGCGCATCCGGTGCTCCTCGGCGAGAAGCTCGATGACGTCATGAAGATGAAGGTACAGAACGACGCCGCCGCGTTCATGCGCAGTCTCGCGCAGCGGCGCGGACGCAACGTCAAGGCCGCGGAGAGCGGCGTGCGCGAAGCAAAGTCGTTCACCGAAGACGAGGCGCTCGCGCTCAAGCTGATCGAAGTCGTCGCGCCGAACGTGCCCGCACTCGTGCAATGGGCGGACGGCAAGACCGTCAAGCGCTTCGACGGCACCACGACGACGCTGCGCGTGGCCGGCAAACCGCTCGTCGACTATGAGATGTCGCTCAAGCAGAAGCTGCTCTCGTGGATCATGAATCCCAACATCACCTTCATCCTCATGTCTCTGGGCATGCTCGCGCTGTGGGCCGAATTCAATCATCCCGGCGCAATCCTGCCGGGCGTGGTCGGCCTGATCGCCATCACGCTCGCGGTGTTCGCGCTGAACCTGTTGCCGACGCGTTTCGCGGCGTTCGCGCTGATCCTGGTCGCGTTCGCGCTCTTCGCACTCGAAGCCAAGTTCACCTCGTACGGCATCCTCGGCACCGGCGGCGTCCTGTGCATGATCTTCGGCGCGCTGCTGCTGGTCGACGGACCGATTCCGGAGCTGCGCGTCAGTCTCATGACCGCTCTGGTCGTGAGCGTCCCGATCGGCATCATCGCGGTGTTCCTGATGACGCTCGTGTTACGCGCGCACAAAAATCCGGTCGTCACCGGGGCCGACGCGATGATCGGAGAGATCGGCATCGCGCGCACCGCCGTCGACGGTCACGGAAAAGTGTTCGTGCACGGCGAGCTGTGGAACGCCATCGCGAACACCGCGATCCCGGAAGGAGCGCGCGTGCGCGTGCGCGGATTCGACGGGATGCGCGTGGTGGTCGAAGCGGCGGACTGACAACCGACGGGAGGCTTCTCGTCGGTTCTCACTCGGCGGTCTTCTTCCACGGCAACTCCCAGCGTCCTTCTTCCTCGTCGAGTGACGGAAGCGGCACCGGCTTGCCGAGGCGCTGGAGCTGGCGAAACTCCCACAGCTTTGCGTACTTCCAGAACGTGTAATACACGTGCATGCCGACGGAAATCATGCCGCGCGCACCGTCGAGAAATCCGAGATTGAAGATGTAGTCGCGCACGAACTTGCCGAACGCGTGGCCGAAGATGCCCCACAGGCCGGTGGTCTTGCCGTCGATGTACATCTGCGCGGCGCCCCAGTTCGCGTAACGCGTCATCTTCGCGATCATGTGATCGAACGTGCGGATGTAGTAGTGCAGCATCTTCTCGCGCAGATCGAACGTCGGTCCGTCGACCAGCAGGTCCGCGTGCACGCGCTTGTTCGGATAGCGCGCGTGCCCGCGGTGAAAGAGGCGCGTCACGCGGTCGCGCTGCAGACCGCTGTACTTCACTTCCTTCCCCATCATGAAGTTGCGCCGCCCGACGGAGTACGCCCAGTGATCGAGCGGCCCCTCGAGCGTGCGCAGCATCTCGTCGCGCAGCTTCGGGGTGACGCGCTCGTCGGCATCGATGACGAAGATCCAGTCGTGCGACGCGCGATCGATGGCGTAGTTCTTCTGCGACGCGGCGCCGAGGTATTCGCGCTGCTCGATACGGATGCGGGGGAACTTCTCGCGGGCGCGCTCCACCGTGCCGTCGGTCGAGAACGAATCGACGAGATACACCTCGTCGGCCCACTCCACCGAGCGGATGCACTCCTCGATGTGCTCGATCTCGTTGAGCGTGTGAATGATCGCGGTGACGGGCGGGCGCGCCATCTGGCCGCGCATTCTAGAATTACGCGCCATGTCCTACAAAGCGCTGACGGCTGCACTGCTCCTGACGATCTCCTGCGCGCACGGCGTTCCGCAACCGAAGCCCGACGAACCGTTGCGCTACAGCGTGCTGATGAGCACGAACAAAGCGGGGACGCAGATCGTGACGAGGGACGCCGACGCGATCAAGGTCGATTACGAATACAACGATCGCGGCCGCGGTCCGAAGACGAGCACGATCATTCGTCTCGGTGAGAACGGCGTGCCGGTGTCGCTGGAGACGACCGGCAACGACTACTTCAAGACCACCATCGAAGAACGCTTCACCGTCGACAGCGGCACCGCGACGTGGAAGAACACGTCGGAGTCGGGCGAAGCACCCGCGGGCGCGTTGTACTCGAGCATGTACGGACCGCCGGAAGAGATCGCGGTCATCGCACGCGCACTGCTGCGCAACGGCAATCGCATGAAGCTTCTGCCGGCTGGCGAAGCGACGATCCGCAAAGTGGGCGAGAGAACCTGCGCGGCATGCACGTCACCGCGTACGAGCTGGGCGGCTTCGGCTTCTCGCCCTTCGAGGTATGGCTCGACGACGACCTGCAGCTCTTCGGCTCCGCCAGTTCGTGGCAGTCGACGATCCGCGAAGGCTACGAGGCCGACGCGAAGGCGCTCATCGATGCGCAGGATGCGCGCGCCGGCCAGCGCATCGCGCAACTCGCGGCGAAGCACACGAAGACGCCGACCATGTCGCGCCTGTCGATCCTCAACGCGCGCATCTTCGATCCGCGCAGCGGGACGTTGTCGGCGCCGACCACGATCAACATCGAAGGGAACCGCATCTTCTCGATCGGCCAGCCGCAGGAGCGCAACGCGGCCGACATCATGGACGCCGCGGGCAAGGTCGTGCTGCCCGGCCTGTGGGACATGCACATGCACCTCAGCGACGTCGACGCGATGCTCAGCCTCGCCTCCGGCGTCACCTCCGCCCGCGACCTCGGCAACGACAGCGACTCGATCGTCGAGCTGAAGCGGAAGATCGACACCGGCGTCGCGATCGGCCCGCGCATCGTGCTGGCCGGTCTCGTCGACGGCCGCGGACCGTTCCAGGGACCGACGAACATCCTCGCTGACAACGAAGAAGAGGCACGCAAGGCCGTCGACTTTTTCGTGTCGCGCAACTACGAAGGACTGAAGATCTACAGCTCGATCAAGCCGGAGCTCGTCCCCGCACTGACGAAGTACGCGCACGAGCGCGGCCTGCGCGTCAGCGGCCACATCCCCGCGGGCATGCGCGCGACGGAAGCAATCGACGCGGGCTACGATGAGATTCAGCACGCGAACATGCTCTTCCTGAACTTCATGCCGGACGTGACGGACACGCGCACGCCGGCGCGATTCACGGAAGTGGGCAAGCGCGCCGCGGAGCTCGATTTCAATTCCGAGGAAGTGCGTGCGTTCGTGCAGAAACTGCGGGACCGGAAGATCGCGGTCGACCCAACGGTGACGATCTTCGAGACGATGTTCACCGCGCGCGCCGGCACGATCTCACCGTCGTACGCGATGGTCGCGGATCGCTTTCCACCGCAGGTGCGGCGTTTCTTTCTGACCGGCGGTTTGCCGGTCCCGGAAGGCATGGATGAGCGCTATCGCGCGTCCTTCCAACGAATACTCGAGTTCATCGGCCATCTGCACCGCAACGGCGTGACGATCGTCGCCGGCACGGACGCGCTGCCCGGCTTCGCGCTGCACCGCGAGCTCGAGCTCTACGCGCAGGCCGGCATTCCCAACGCGGACGTGCTCCGCATCGCCACCCTCGTCCCCGCGCAGATCCTCGAGCGCGAAAAAGACCTCGGCACCATCGAAGTGGGCAAGCTCGCGGACCTGATCATCGTTGACGGCAATCCGCTCGAGGATATGTCGGCGATCCGGCGGGTTGGGACCGTGGTGAAGGATGGGAAGGTGTTCGATCCGCGCGCGCTGTTCGCGGAGATGGGAGTGAATTGAGTCTCAGAGTCGCAGAGTCTCAGAGTCTCAGAGTCTCAGAGTCTCAGAGTCTCAGAGGTGTCGAAGGTCCGATCTCGCTGCCGTGGCCTAGAACCTCTCTGAGACTCTGCGACTCTGAGACTCCCCGCGGTCAAAGCGTGTAGTTCTTCTCGAGCAGCACTCTGGCCCGCCGGTCCCGCAGGTTCCGGATCTGCGATTCGATGTCGCGTTCGAACGGGATCTTGCGATGGCTGGCGTAGACAGGGGCGTCGGCGGTGATCTTTTTCAGCTCTTCGCCGAACGTGTGCGGCGTGAGGTGCGCGGTCTCGTCGGCGAGTGCCTGCTGATCGTTCGGGAACGAAGCTTCGGTCACCACCGCGACGACGTTCTGCAGTTTGTTCGTGCGCTTCCAGATCTCGGTCGTAGGCCCGGTGTCGCCCGTGAACACGATTGCCTGGCCGTTCATCTCGACGAGGACGCCCGACGCCGGAATCTGATGATCGACCGCGACGGCGGTGAGCGCAACGTCGTTGAAAACTGTCCGCTTGCCGGGCGCGAGCGCACGATATTGCACGGCCGGTTTGCCGGTGGCGGGCGCGATGATCTCGGAAAAGTCGGGCCACACGCAGCCGTTGAAGACGTCGCGCGAGAGCAGCTCCATGACTTCACGCGACGCGAAAATCGTCAGCGGACCGGTGGATTGCGCGAAGCGATTGTGGATGAGATGGGGCAGGTCGCGAATGTGGTCCGCGTGCGGATGTGTAATGAAAACGGCCTGAATCCGGGCCTGTTGCGCGAACGACAGCTTCGAGGTGAGAGTGCCGGCATCCACCGCGAGCCAGTCGTCGATCAGGTACCCGGTCAGATTATGTTCTGCATCCGACGCCCCATAGGCGCCGAGCACCTTCAGCCGCATCACCCATCCTTCACTGCACGTCAGCCTTCGCGCGGGGGGACTGGTTACTATTCTTGCAGTCGTCCCACACGTTGTCCAGCAGCGTGACGCTGCTCACTCGATACCTATGGCGAAATCGCAGTCCGCGCTCGACCTCTTTCATCCCGCCGTCCGCGAATGGTTTACGTCGTCGTTCGCGGCGCCGACGAAAGCGCAGCAACAAGGCTGGCCGGCCATCGCCAACGGCGATTGGACACTGATCTTCGCGCCGACCGGTAGTGGGAAAACGCTCACCGCGTTCCTCTGGGCGCTCAATGGATTGATGTTCCGGCCGCGCCCGCCAAAGGAGCAGCGCTGCCGCGTGCTGTACCTCTCGCCACTGAAAGCGCTCGCGGTGGACGTCGAACGGAACCTGCGCGCGCCGCTGGCCGGAATCTCGAACGTCGCGGCATCGCGCGGCGACGACTTCACGGTGCCGGAGATCGCCATTCGTACAGGCGACACGCCGCAATCGGAGCGCGCGAAATTCAATCGCGATCCCGCCGACATCCTCATCACCACGCCCGAATCGCTCTATCTGATGATGACCTCGAACGTGCGCGACATGCTGCGCAACGTCGAGACGGTGATCATCGACGAGATCCACGCGCTGGTGCCGAACAAGCGTGGCGCGCACATGGCGCTGTCGCTGGAGCGGCTGGCGTTGCGATGCGGGAAGGCGCCGCAGCGGATCGGACTTTCGGCCACGCAGCGGCCGCTGGAGGAGGTGGCGAATTTTCTGGGAGGTTCTCTGGAGCGACGCGCTCTCAGCGCGTCGGATGACGAACGACGGGCTGAGAGCCCGTCGCTCCAGATCCATGGCGAATTCGGAGATCATCACAGGATCCAGTTCCGGCCGGTCACCATCGTCGATACCGGCGAGAAGAAACTGCTCTCGCTGCATGTCGACGTGCCGGTCGAGGACATGGCCAAGCTCGTCGAGACTCCAACGGAGCTCGCGAGCGGGCCTGCGTCGCTCGGTCCGCGCTCGCCGTCGATCTGGCCAGCGATTCATCCCCGCTTGCTCGAACTGATCCGCGCGCACACGTCGACGCTGATCTTCGTCAACTCGCGCCGCCTCGCGGAGCGCCTCGCCGCCGCGCTCAACGAGCTCGCTGGAGAAACTCTCGTCTCCGCGCATCACGGCTCCATCGCGCGCGCGCAACGCGTCGAGATCGAAGACGCGCTGAAATCGGGACGTTTGCCGGCGCTGGTGGCGACGTCCTCGCTCGAGCTGGGTATCGACATGGGTGCGATCGATCTGGTCATTCAGATCGAGGCGCCGCCATCGATCGCGTCGGGCATGCAGCGCATCGGCCGCGCGAGCCATCAGGTCGGCGCGGCCTCGAGCGGCATCATCGTGCCGAAGTTCCGGGGCGATCTGATCGCGTGCGCTGCGGTCACGCAGGCGATGCACGACGGCGCGATCGAGCCGACGCGTTATCCGCGCAATCCGCTCGATGTGCTCGCGCAGCAGCTCGTGGCGATGGTCTCCGTCGACGACTGGCACGGCGATGCGCTCTTCGATGCCGTGCGCACCGCGGCGCCGTTCGCGGAGTTGTCGCGCAGCGCGTTCGACGGCGTCCTGGACATGCTGTCGGGCCTCTATCCGTCGGATGAATTCGCGGAGCTGCGTCCGCGACTGACGTGGGATCGCATCGCAAACACGCTCACCGCACGACAGGGCGCAAAGCGGATCGCCATCACCAGCGGTGGCACCATCCCCGATCGCGGTCTGTACGGCGTCTTCCTCGCCGGCACCGAGAAGAATCAGTCCGCGCGCGTTGGGGAGCTCGATGAAGAAATGGTCTTCGAAGCGCAAACCGGCGAGACGTTCATCCTCGGCGCATCGACCTGGCGCATCGAAGAGATCACGCACGACAAAGTCATCGTCACGCCGGCGCCGGGGCAACCGGGCAAGATGCCGTTCTGGAAGGCCGACGCCGCGGAACGCACGGTTCCTTTCGGCGAAGCGATCGGAAAGCTCGTCCGCGAGATCCGTGCGTCGAAGAAGAGCGACGCCATTCGCCGCCTCACCACCAAACACGATCTCGACAAAGTCGCGGCCGAGAACTTCATCCAGTACCTCGCCGATCAGGAAGAAGCGACCGGCGCGGTGCCGGACGATCAGAACATCGTCATCGAGCGCGTCATGGACGAGCTGGGCGACTGGCGCGTCTGCGTGCTCTCGCCATTCGGCGGAAAGATTCACGCGCCATGGGCGATGGTGGTAGCGGCGAAGGTGCGCCAGCAACTGGCCATCGACGTCGAGTCGATGTGGAGCGACGACGGATTCATCGTCCGCTTCCCGGAGACCGATCAGCCGCCGTCGACGGACCTGATCATCCCCGATCCCGACGAGATCGAGCAGTTGCTCCTGCGCCAGCTCGGCGCGAGCTCGATCTTCGCCGCGAAGTTTCGCGAGGCCGCCGCGCGCGCCCTGCTCCTGCCGCGCACGCGCATCCAGGGCCGCACGCCGCTGTGGCAACAGCGCAAGCGCGCGTACGACCTGCTGCAGGTTGCGTCGCGTTACGGTTCGTTTCCGATCATCCTCGAGGCGTATCGCGAAACGCTGCGCGATGTGTTCGACGTGCCGGCGCTCGTCGAGCTGGCCCGGAAGATTCGCAAGCGCGCCGTGCGCGTGCACACCGCCGACACGAGCAAGCCCTCGCCGTTCGCGTCGTCGGTGCTCTTCCGCTACGTCGCAAATTTTCTGTACGACGGCGACGCGCCACTCGCCGAACGGCGCGCACAAGCTCTGGCCATCGATCAATCGCAACTCCGCGAGTTGCTCGGCGAACCGGAGCTCCGCGAACTGCTGGATCCCGAGGCGCTGGCGCAGACGGAGCTCGAGTTGCAGCATCTCGACGACCGCCACAAAGTGAAGAACGTCGACACCCTTCACGACCTCCTGCTCCGCCTCGGCGACCTGTCGGCCCACGAGATTGAAGCGCGCACAGCCCCATCTGGAGCGACGGGCTCTCAGCCCGTCGAAACCGACGAAGGACGGGTTGAGAGCCCGTCCTTCCAGATGGTTCAGGACCTCGTCAGACAGCGCCGCGCGCTCGAAGTCACGATCGCGCGCGACAAACGCTTCATCGCCGTTGAAGACGCATCGCGCTATCGCGATGCGCTCGGCACGCCCATTCCGCACGGCGTCGCCGAGCGTTATCTCGCGCCGGTCGCCGATCCCGTCGGCGATCTCGTGCTTCGTTTCGCGCGCACGCACGGCCCCTTCACGCCGCACGACGTCGCCCATCGCTACGGCCTCGGCATCGCCGTCATCCAGCACGCGCTCGCGCGCTACGTCGAGCGCGGCCGGCTGATCGAAGGTGAGTTCCGTCCGGGCGGGACGCAGCGCGAGTGGTGTGAGTCCGAGGTGTTGCGGATCGTCAGAAGGAGATCGCTGGCGAAGCTGCGCAAGGAAGCGGAACCTGTCGATCCGCCGCAACTCGCGCGCCTCTTCACGAACTGGCAGGGCGTGACGAAAAAGCGGCGCGGTCTCGATGCCCTGCTCGAAGTCGTCGAGTCGCTGCAGGGATTTCCGATGGCCGCATCGATCTTCGAGAGCGAGATCCTCGGGGCGCGCATCGCCGATTACAAACCGTCCGACCTCGACACGCTCAGCGCCGCGGGCGAGATCGTGTGGGTCGGCGTCGAGCCGCTCGGCGAACGCGATGGCCGCATCGCGTTGTATCTCACCGACAATCTACCGCTCCTGCACGTGCCGCAAGAGACAGTCGAGTCCGCGATCGTCGATTACCTGCGCGCGAACGGCGCATCCTTTTTCCATCAACTGCAGATCGCGGTCGGCGGGTTTCCGAACGAGATGATCGACGCGCTGTGGGATCTCGTGTGGAAGGGTCTCGTCACGAACGACACGTTTCACGCGTTGCGCGCCTTCACGCGTACCGCGAAAGCGCGATCCGATCGCCGCTTCCGTTCGCGCCGCGTCGCGCCGCCGTCGACGCAGGGACGCTGGTCGCTCGTGCCGACCGCCACGGCGAACGACACGCAGCGCGCGAACGCACTCGCGCTGCAGTTGCTCGCGCGCTATGGCGTGGTCACGCGCGAGGCGCCCGCGCTCGAAAACATCTTCGGCGGCTTCTCGGCGGTCTATCCCGTGCTGCGTGCGATGGAAGATGCCGGCCGCATTCGCCGCGGCTACTTCGTCGCCGGACTCGGCGCGACGCAATTCGCGGGACTCGGCGCCATCGATCTGCTTCGTTCGATGCGCGAGGAGCCTGAGAACCCCGAGACCGTGATGCTCGCCGCGACGGATCCCGCGAATCCCTACGGTGCGATCGTGAAATGGCCGGAGACCGGCGATTCCTCGGAGTTCCTCGGGTTCCTCGGGGTTCCTCGGAGGGATGGCCGCTCGCCCGGGGAACCCGAGGAACTCCGAGGAACCCGAGGAACCGCTCGCGTGAGGATGATGTCGCGCAGCGTCGGCGCGCACGTGATTCTCGTGAACGGACTCATGGCCTGCTACATCTCGCGCGGCGAGAAGCAACTGCTCGTGTTCCTGCCGGAGGATGAGCCGCTGCGCTCGACGGTCGCACGGGAGATCGCGCGTCAGCTCGCGTCGCTCGTCGACGACGGCACGCGCCGCGCGCTGCTGATCGCGGAGATCAACGACGAGCCGGCGTCGCGTTCGCCGCTCGCGCCGTTCCTGATCGAGGAAGGTTTTGCCGCGACGGGGCTCGGCTATCAATTGAGAAGGAAGGTGATGTGATGGAAGAGCAAATTCGCGCGCGGTTCACCGAATTCGCCAACGCCTGGAACGCGCATGACGTCGGCGCGATGGTCGATTGCTGGACGGATGGCGGCAACGTCACGCATCCGTGGGGCACGTTCGCGGCAGGGCGCGAAGCAATCACGACGCTGCTCACGAGCGAGCACGACGGACCGATGCGCGACAGCCGCTGGATCGTCGCCGACCTGCGCATCCGTCCGCTCTCCGAGCGCACTGCGGTCGTGCAATGCGATGCCGTCCTGGAAGGTGTTCGCGCGCCGAACGGCAAGCCGTACGAGCTGCCGCATCAGATCGATGCGGTGCTCGCGGAAGAAGACGGCCGCGGGTGGCGATTCGTGTCGCTGCATCCGAGCTTCGCGCATGCCCGAGGGTGACACGATCTATCGCGCTGCGCGGACGTTGCACGCGGCGCTGGCGGGACGAGGGGTAACGCGATTCGAGACCGTGTTCTCGCAACTCGCGCGCGCGGATCATCAGGCGCCGGTCGCGGGAAGGACCGTCGAGCGCGTGACGAGCGAGGGAAAGAACCTCATCATTCACTTCTCCGGTGACCTCCACCTGCGCACGCACATGCGCATGCACGGCACGTGGCACATCTACAGACCGGGCGAGCGCTGGCGCATGCGCAAGAGCGACATGCGCATCGTCATCGAGACCGATGCGTGGCTCGCGGTCGGCTTCAACGTCCCGGTCGCGGAGTTTCATGACGGAGCGTCGCTCGCGAGGCAGGATGATCTGCGCAACATCGGTCCCGATTTTCTCGGCGACGCGTTCGACGTCGATGAAGCGTTGCGGCGCATGCGCGAGCGTCCCGAGGAAGAGATCGCCGACGTGCTGCTCAATCAGCGCGTGGCCGCAGGCGTCGGCAACGAATACAAGAGCGAGGTGCTGTTCGTCGCGCGCATCAGTCCGTTCGCGCGCGTCCGCGACCTCACCGACGAGCAACTCCTGCACATCCTCGGCATCGCGCGGAAGTTGATGGTCGCGAACGTTACGAAGCGATCGGTTTCACGCAGCGCGACGTTCAGCCTCGACCCGAATCAGCAGCAGTACGTCTACGGCCGCGGCGGCAAACCGTGCCGAAGGTGCGGAACGCCGGTCAGCTACGCGAAGCAGGGGAAGGACGCGCGCGGCACGTATTGGTGCGCGAAGTGTCAGCTACAATCCGCGCCATGATCATCCTGCCCAACGACTTGTCCACTCAGGAGATCCGCGTGCTCCAGGAGTTCCGTCGCCTAAACGCCGAGACGATGACGCCGGAGCAGATCAAGGCCATCAAACATCCCGCCGGGGGTGGCGAGGCGCCGGCGGCATCGCTGGTCGGAAAGGGTTACCTGTCGGCGGATGCGGCGGGGTTCACGTTGACTGAGAAGGCGAAAGCTTTCCTGGCGTACGATCCGAAACCGGAGTTCGATGAGGTGGGATCGGCCGGTCGTTCCGTGGACGAGAACGTCGAAGCGGATGGCGTTTGATGCACAAGTTTCAGTGCAGGTTGCGTCGGTGCTAACCGGCGCCGTTTCAATCACTTAGGCGAAACCGATCATTTCCGTAAACAGTGGGTCAATCGGGGACATCACCGTAAACCCCATTGACTCAGTGACTTAACGGCTGCTAACATTCGCCGCCTGAGGACTGAAATGACGCATGGCGACAAAACCAAAGCCAAAGCAGCCAAAAGCAACAAAGCCTCAGGCAAAAAAGCCGGCGCCCAAGGCGGCGAAAACGGCAAAATCGTCAAAGCCGGCGCCCAAAGCAGCAGCCAAAAAGCCGGCAGCCAAGCCGGCAAAGTCGACAAAGGCAGCTCCCAAAAAGCCGCAGCCGGCAAAAAAGGCAGTGGCTCCGCCCCCGCGAAAGAGTCCGCCGCCGACAGCCAAACCAAAACCGACAGCAAAACCAAAAGCAGCGGCACGCCGCCCCGCAGCCCCGCAGGCAAAGCCAACTCCGGCGGCGAAGCCGGCACCGGCTTCAACAACCCCATCATTCACGCCGCCTTCAAGCAGGCCCTCAAGAAGTATCCCAACGCTCTCCGCAAGCTCACCGACTGACGGAGGCGTGCGCTATCTGACCGTGCAGGACATCGTCGACCTGCACAAGGCGGTCAGCTCGGAGTTCGGCGGCAACCAGGCGCATCCCGGCGTGATCGACTCGCAGTTCGGACTCGTCAGCGCCGTCCAGCGTCCGCAAGTCACCACCCTCGGCCGGGAGGCCTATCCGAACTTCCCCGACAAAGTCGCGGCGCTCGTCTTCGCATTGCTGCAGGCGCGCCCATTCCGCGGCGGCAATCGCCGCGTGGCGCTCGCGTCGCTGATCGCGTTCTGTGAACTGAACAATCGCAGCGTCGACACGCGCGTCTTCGATGAGAAGACCGCGGAGACGATTCTCAAACGCGCCGGCAGTTGCCGCGAGCTCGGCATCCCGCCGGAGAACGCGTTCCGCGAACTGCGCGACGCAATGAACCGGTCGATCGTCGCCACTTCGTAGCCGTTCGGCACGCGTCGTGATCTTCCGCTCCGCGGAGGATGTTCGATGGCTTCGAAGAAAGCGGCTGCAGCTCCTGATGCGATCAAGCTTCTGAAAACCGATCACGAGAAAGTGCGCGGGCTGCTCGCGCAGTTCGAGAAGGCGACCGGCGCACGCCGCGAGAAGTTACGCGGCCAGATCGAGCGCGAGCTCAAGGTCCACACGCAGATCGAAGAAGAGATTTTCTATCCCGCCTACCGCGATGCCGCCCGGAAGAAGGACGACAAGACGCTGTACTACGAAGCGCTCGAAGAGCATCACGTCGTCGACCTCGTGCTGCCCGAGATGAACAACGGCGAAAGCAACGAGGAGCTGAAGGCGAAGGCGAAGGTGCTCAAGGAGCTGGTCGAGCATCACGCCGATGAGGAAGAGAAGGAGATGTTCCCGCGCGCGAAGAAGCTCCTCGACAAGGATCAACTGCGCGCTCTCGGCGAACAGATGCAGTTGCGGAAGAAGACGCTGATGGCGTGAGCCGGACGGGAGGCCTCCGTCGGCCCCGGCCGCCGGAGGCGCCCCGGTCGTGCTCACGACATCTGCTTCTTCTCCGACGCCGCGCGATGCAGTTCATGGTTGATGCGGCCGAGGAGGATGCGGGCGACGCGGATGTCGTGGCCGGCGTCGATGAGCAGCAGCGTGATGTCGCCGCCGCCCCACATCAGGCCGGCCAGGACGAGCATCTGCGTGATCTCGCCGATCAGCTCGGGCAGCGACGCCGCGCCTTCCGCGGTGAGTCCGGCGATGATCTCGCCGATCAGCATCACGATCATCAGCACGGCCAGCACCTTGAACAGCCGGGCGATGTAGCGCAGCGTCACATACGGCTCGAGATCCTGCGAACGGACTTCCTCATCGAGCGCGCGCTTGTCTCCCTCGCGCATCGGCGGCGCGCCGCACGTCGGACAAACCACCGACGGATCGGTTCGACGACTCTGACACTCGGGGCATTGAAACTCTGTGGACACGACAGTACCTCCTTCAGAACTACCCATTTCCAGTCCCTCTCCAGCGCGCGCGATAACCGCGTACGTCAACGTGTGTGAAAGGTCCATGCCCGCAGCAGGCGGTGTAGACGCCGATGCCGCCGACCAGCGACCGATTCTGCTTTTCCACGGTCTCCGCCGCCTGCGCGAAACGCTCCGCATCGCGCACCGTGACGCGGCCGTCGCCGGTGATGTCGTCCGGATAGCCGTCCCGGTTGTTGTCGACATACACATCGGCCGCGTCACCATACATGTGACGACTCAGATTCGCGCGTCCCGCAGTGTTCCCGCCGCTGTGGTTGTAACGCGGCGTGCGGAATCCGCTCATGACATGCATGCCGGTAATCTTCACGCCCTGACGTTCGAGCTCCTGGATCGTGAGCTCGAGCTTGTCGATCAGCTTCGGATCGAGCAGCAGGTACTTCGGCCAGACCTCGCGCTGATCCTTGGTCAGGAAGTCGCGCAGGCGGAAGTGCTCGGAAACGTGAAAATCCTGATTCTCGCGCGTCACTTCGATGAAGCCTTGCGGCGGCGCGTAACGTTCCGACTTCGGCGTGCCGCCGGTCTCGAACGGCCACGTACCGAGCTGATACCGGCCGATGCGTCCGCCGCGTTTCTGCGAGCGCGGGACGAGCGTGACGATGCTGACGTCGTCGATGGCCCTGGTGGCCTTGTTCATCTCGACCGCGAACTTGTAGATGCCGCTCTGCTCGGGCGCCGTGAAATCGGGACGCGGGCTGCCTTCGATGACGGCGCGCGCGCCGGTCGGAGCATCCGAGACGACCGCTTCACCCGGCAACGTGGGCACGTAGCGCACTTCGCCGCTCGCACCTCGCAGCGGATGCAGAAATGCCAGCATCGCCTCCGACAAGAACGGTGTCCGCGGCCCTTCGGGGCCGAAGATGCGGCCGGTGATGTTCTCGGTCGGATTGGCCGGCGCCGCCGCTGTTGCAGCGGCCGCCGCAACCGGCGCGCCGAACGTCGGCTCCTTCGCGCGCCTGCGCATCTCAATGAGCGCGCCGATCCACGCCACGACGTACAGCAGCACGATCACCACGGCGATCCACGTGAAGATGTGCTCCTGCCGTTCGGTCACCAGCCCGCGATGAATGCGGTGCCGCTTCGGCACCTCCGGAAACAACGGCGATCCGCGATCCACGAACCGGAGCGAAGTTCACGCATCGTGCCCGGGGGAGACGGTTCCTCGGAGTTCCTCGGAGTTCCTCGGGTTCCTCGGAGGGGTAGGACCATCTGCGATTCCCTCCGAGGGACCCGAGGAACCCGAGGAACCCGAGGAACCCTCTAGGGAAAATACCCCCGTGGCGCGCGCAACGCGTGCCCCGCGTTCGACACCACTCTCAGCGGACGCCACTGATCGGCGATGTCGGCCTCCGAGTGAAATACGAGCTGGTACTGCTGGCGCAGCTCGCTGGCGAGGCGCGCGTAGACACCGCCGAGCTCGCGCTCGCTTTGAATGATGAAGTACGTGGCGCCGGTGTCTTCCGCGATGTGCGCAAGCCGGCGCGCCTGCAGCCGTCCGACACCGAGCTTCATCCAGCGCGACAGCGATTTGTTCTTCACGATCGGGTACACCGGCACGCCCGCGTAGCGCGCGTAGTGCACGAGGTGATCGAGCTTGAAGCGACTCCCCTGATCGACGCCGTCGGTGAGGACGACCAGCGCGTGGCGGCCGGGCGTCTTCTGCAGTTCGTACAGCATCTCGATGACGCTGTCGTAGAGATGCGTCTCGCCGATCGGCTTCACGCGATCGACCGCCTGCGCGACGCCGTTCCAGTCATTCGTGTATCCGGTGAGCCAGAACGTCTGCTGATTGAAGCCGACGACAGCCAGCCGATCCTGGGGACGAAGCAATGCGCGCGCGAATTGGCGCGCCGCGGCTTTCACGACCGGCAGCTCGTCGAGCATGCTCTCCGAGTAGTCGATGAGCAGGATGACGTTGAGCGGCTGATCGTGCGCCGGGACGAGACCTTCGATGGTGCGACGCGTGCCATTGTCGATGAGCGTGAGCGACTCGGCGCGCAATGGCGCCTTGCCGCCGGCCACGGAGATCGGCACCTGCTGCACGGTCACCTCGGTCGACGCGTGTGCGCGATCGCCGAAGAACAACACGTCATTCGCTTCTTCGCCGCGCGTGGTGCGCGCGACCACGCGCGAGTAGATCGCGGCAGGAAACTTGGCGGCATCGACGCTGATGCTGTACGGCATCGAATCATCCGTGCCGATCTTCTCCTCGCCGACATAAAAATCGACTGCTCCGATGTGCAGCTCGGCGGGCCTCAACACATTCGCGTGCAGCTCGACGTTGCCGCTCTCCGGCCACGCGTTCGGGCCCTGCAGCCGCACGCGAAACGGCGGCCGCGGATCGTTCACCACCATCTCGTCCTCGCCGGCGATCTTTCCTTCGGCGTCGTACCCGACTGCGCGCATGCGCAGGCGGCGGAGATAGAAGCCGACGTTCACCTGCGTCGTCATCGCGCGTCCGGGCGTGGCGGCATGCTGCACGCCGTTGATGAAGAGCGCGACGCGCTCGACGGGCGGCTCCGCCACGATCGGCACGTAGAGCATGCCGGAGACGAGGCCGGTGGGCTTGTCGGTGATGCGGACGGTTTGCGCGAATGCGGGAGCGCAGATCAGAAAAACAACCAGTAGTCGTTTCACGCGCTCCACAACACTGGCGCCGCCTTCATCCTTTCGTCACCTGCCCAAGGGTGCATTGCTTCGGCTTCTTGTCCGGCCGCCAGCGCAGGAACTTCGAGCCGTGGCGGAAGCGGCCTTGCGAGAAGTAGTCGTATTCGACTTCGCACACGAGCTTCGGTTTCGCCGCCACCCATTGCGCTGTTCGCGCGGTCGCCCAGCGGCTGGGGCTGCCGGGCACGCGCACTTCGAACGGGTTCGCGCCGCGCAGCGCTTCGAGTCGCTTCGTCAGCGCGGCTCGATCCGCCTTCTTGATCGATGACGTGTGGCCAATGTGCACGAGGCGCCCTTCGTCGTCGTAGAGGCCGAGCAGGAGCGAGCCGACTTCCGTCGTCCCTTCGCCGTAGCGAAAGCCGCCAACCACGCAGTCCGCGGTCTTGAGGTGTTTGACCTTGACCATTCCTTCGCGGTCGCCGGAGTGGTACGGCTTGCCGAGGCGCTTGGCCATGATGCCGTCGAGTCCGAGGACGGCGAACTTGCGGAACCAGTCGGAGGCGATCTTGCGATCGGTCGTTGCGGGCGAGAGATGCAGCAGTTCGTGTTGGATCGGTTCGAAGAACGCTTCGAGCTTCTCGCGGCGCTTTTCGATTGCGACGTTCGTGAAGTCTTTCGTGCGAAGCGCGAGGAGGTCGAAGACGTAGTAGTGCGCAGGCGATTCCGCGGCGAGCTTGCGGATGCGCGATTCCGCCGGATGCATGCGCAGCGTGAGATCGTCGAACGACAGCTTGCCCTGGATCGGCACCACGATCTCGCCGTCGAGCACGAACTGCTTCGGCTTCAGAGAGCGAACCGCATCGACGACGTCGGGAAAGTAGCGCGCGAGCGGTTGTCCGGCCTTCGATTGAATGTAGACATCGTCGCCGTCCCGGAAAACGATGGCCCGGAAGCCGTCCCACTTCGGCTCGAACTGCCAGCGATCGCCGGCCGGGATCTTGTCGACGCGCTTCGCTTCCATCGGCGCATACGGCGGCTTTATTGGCAAAGTCATTTCGTGAACATCTTGAAGAGATCGACGCGCTTTGTCTTCGCGAGCAGCGGTTTCCACAGATCGCCGAGCTCTTCGAGCCGCTCCACGGCGTTGTCGATGCGGAAGTCTTCGATGCGGATGCCGTTTTCCAGCTCGTCCCACGTCACCGGCATCGACGCGCCTGCGAACGGGGTCGGCCGCACCGAATAGATCGACGCGAGCGTGCGGCCCCACGCGTTCTGGTTGTAGTCGACGAGCACGCGGCCGTGGGGGCGCTTGGCTTTGCGGTATTCGGCCGTGAGGATGTCGGAGTGACGCGACTCGAGCTCGAGCGCGATCGCCTTCGCAAACGTCCACACATCCTTCTGCTGCGGACCGCGCACGATGGGGATGTAGACGTGAATGCCCTTCGAGCCGGTGGTCTTCGCATAGGTCGGCATCTTCAGCGCGGCGAGGATGTCGCGCACGCGCAACGCGACTTCGCGCACGCGATCGAAGTTTGCGCCGGGGCCGGGATCGAGATCGAAATGCAAGACGTCGGGGCGATCGGTGTCGTCGCACTTCGCGTACCACTGATTGAGATCGATGCAGCCGAGGTTGATGAGCCAGAGCAGCGAGGGCAGGTCCTGGACCATCGGAAAGTCGATGATGCCCGCGCTGCCGTGATCGATCGTACAGATCTCGATCCACTCCGGCCGCGGCTCCGGCGCACGTTTCATGTAGAAAAAGTCGCCCTCGGCGCCATTCGGGTGGCGCTTCATCACCATGGCCCGGTCGTGGATGTGCGGAAGCAGCCACGGCGAAACGTCCGCGTAGTACTGCAGCAGGTCGCGCTTGGTGATGCCGAGCTTTTTCCAGAATGGCTTGCGCAGATTGGTGAGCCGGACTTGCTTCGCGCCGAACCTGAGGATGACTTCGTTGGTGTCGGTGGGGATCTGCAGCGCGCGCTTCACAGAGACGGCATCTTACCCGTCGCACCAGGCGGGCGTTTGCGATTCGCGTCGAGCGTCGTGTACTCGAGCTCCTTGCCCGCGCGGGCCGCGCGGAGCATCAGGCCGCCGCGGGCCATGTCGCCGAGGCCGGCGAAGGCGGATGGAAATCGCAAACGCTGGCCGAGGATGGGCCAGAGGATGTCGACGTATTTGCCGGTGGCGATGCTGCCCAGGAGCACCACCTGCGCGTCTGCGTCGTCTTCGAGTGCGCGCGCGATCAACGTGGCGTGCTCGCGCAACGGCTTCGTGTAACTGCGCGCGTCCGCATCGATGTCGATGCGGCGCATTCGCTTCATCCGCTCCTCGTTGAGGCGCCAGTCGGGCGAGACCAGTCCGTAGCCGGACGTGATGATGAAAATCCCGTCGCCGCCGATGATCGGCGACGGCACCGCGAACGCCCGCGCATACGCGATCTTGCCGCGAAAGTAGAGCGCACTCATGAACGCGAATGCGTCGGCGATCTCGACGCCCGCGGCAGTACGATAACGCTGCGCCAGCGCGAACTTCGCGCGCGAAGACATGAGCTGCTTCGCGCGCAGACCATCAACCCTCGCGGGCGACAGGAGGAAGAGTTTCGTGGACACCGCGCCGTGCAACGGACGCCGGAAGGGACATTCTTCCCTCTTCATCCTCGCGATCGCGTTGCTCGCCACGACGGCTTCCGCGCAATGGCGCGACTTCGCCGGCCGCGTCGCGCGCGATCCCGGCCTCCTCCTCAGCGCGGCCCCGCAGGATGGGCAACTGTTCCTCTCCTGGAACGCATCACCCGGCGTGACGTATCGCATCCGTTCGCGCCGGGAGGGAACGAGCGACTGGTCGTCGGTCGACGTAGGACCGGTCTCGGCGTACGCGCTCAGCGGTCTTCAAAATCGCATCCCGTACGAAGTCGAACTGCAGGCCATCACGCGCCGCACGACGCGCCGCAGTCACATCGTGCGCGCGATCCCGCGGCAGCGTCCGCGGTGTGCGGCGTTGCGTTACCTCTCCTGGGATCCGCGCGTGAACCTCTTCTGCTCCTGGGCGGAGCTCGATGCATACCTCACGCGCGAGCGCATCCCGCCGGAAAAGTTGCGTTGCAGGAATCAGCCGATCGGCGAATGGTCGGAGCATGCGCCCGACTGCCACTACCAGTTGCCGCCGGGACGGATCGCCACGCTACTGCGATCCGCCGACGACCGCTTCGCCGAACCGTGCGGTTATCGAGAGCCGGAAGAAGTTGCGCGCGTGACGCGTACGATTCTCTGGCCGCACGGCGAGCGGCCACGGCTGACGTTGCAGCCCATCCGATCCTTTTCCGGCCACGTTCGAAACCACGCGGTCGTCGAGGCTCATCGCATCGATACGGCGCCCGGCCTGGCCAGCCGGGTGGCCTGGTTCACGCCGCGTGCGCCGGCGCCGAATCGTTATGCGATCTACCACGAAGGGCACGGCGGACGCGCCGTCGACATCGCGGCGGAAACGATCGACTGGCTGCTCGCGCGAGGATGGACGGTGATCGCGATCGACATGCCACTGACCGGCGCGAACATCTCCGACATTCGGCCGGGCTTCACGACGCATCTCGATTTCGACACTCTCGACGACGGCACGACCAGTCCGCTTGCGCACTTTCTGACGCCGGTCGGGGCGGTGGTCGACGAGATCGTGGACCGCAGCGCAGGCATCGATCCTGACGTGCTTCTGATCGGCCGGAGCGGCGGCGGCTGGACTACGTATGTCTACGGCGCGATCGATCCGCGCGTCGATGTTGCAATCTCGGTTGCGGGCGGCACGCCGATGTCCGGGCGCCTGAGCGTCAGCCCGGCCGAAGTGGGCGACTACGAACAGTCGTGGCCACCGCTCTTCTCCGTCGTCCGGCACGAGGATCTGATGATCGCCGCCGGCTCGCGCGGCTCGCTGCACATCTACAACCAGTACGACAACTGCTGCTTCGCCGTGCAGCCCGACGAACCGTTCGTGCCGTTCGTGCGCAAGGCGGGCGAGGTGTTCGACAAACGCATCGAGGTATTCATCGACGAGTGGAACTTCCAGCACTCGATCGGCGTCGCCGCGTACAAGCGCCTGGCCGCCTTCCTGGAAAACGTTTTCAGCGAGCCGCCGCCTGTGGTTCGACCGCGGAGGTTCCTCGCGACCGGACCGTGCGGACGATGAGACTCAGCGCGTAAGCGCCGCGCGCGTGCTCCGGTTCGCCGTGGTCTTCAGCATCTTCGCGAGATAGATCCCCGTCGGGCTGTCCTTCACTCTCGCCACATCCTCGGGTGTCCCCCTGGCGATGATCTTTCCGCCGCCATCGCCGCCTTCGGGTCCGAGGTCGATCACGTGATCGGCGGTCTTGATGACGTCGAGGTTGTGCTCGATCACTACGACCGTGTTGCCACGATCGACGAGGCCGTGCATCAGGTGCAGCAACTTGGCCACGTCGTCGAAGTGCAGTCCGGTGGTCGGCTCGTCGAGGATGTACAGCGTCTTGCCGGTCGCGCGCTTGGCCAGCTCTTTCGCGAGCTTCACGCGCTGCGCTTCACCGCCGGATAGTGTCGTCGAGGACTGGCCGAGCGTGATGTAGCCCAGGCCGACCTCGTCGAGCGTGCGCAGGATGTTGGCGATGCGCGGGATGTTGCGGAACACGTCCAGCGCCTGCTCGACGGTCATGTCCAGGATCTCCGCGATCGAGTAGCCCTTGTACTTCACCTCGAGCGTCTCGCGGTTGTAGCGCTTGCCGCCGCACACGTCGCACTTCACGTAAATGTCCGTCATGAAGTGCATCTCGATCTTGATCTGCCCGTCGCCCTTGCACGCTTCGCAACGGCCACCCTTCACGTTGAACGAAAACCGTCCCGGCCCGTATCCGCGCATGCGCGCCTCGGGTGTTTGCGCCATGAGGCCGCGAATCTCGCCGAAGAGCTGCGTGTACGTCGCCGGATTCGAGCGCGGCGTGCGGCCGATCGGCGACTGATCGATGTCGATGACCTTGTCGATCAGCTCGAGGCCGTCGATGCGATCGTGCTCGCCCGGCGTGTCCGCCGCATCGTAGAAATGCCGCGAGAGCGCCTTGTAAAGAATGTCGTTCACGAGCGTCGACTTGCCGGAGCCGCTCACGCCGGTGACGGCGATGAACACGCCCAGCGGGATCTCGACGTCGAGGTTCTTGAGATTGTTCTGCCGCGCGCCGCGAATCACGAGTTTGTTCTCAATGCCCAGCTTCGCAATCGGTCTCCGCACTTCCGGCACTTCGATACGCAACTCGCCGCGCAGGTACTTCGAGGTAAGTGAGCTCGGGAACGTGCGGATCTGATCGAGCGTGCCTTCGGCGACGATGTGTCCACCGTGGACGCCGGCGCGTGGGCCGAGGTCGATGATGTGATCGGCGGTCTCGATCGTTTCCTCGTCGTGTTCGACGACGATGACGGTGTTGCCGAGGTCGCGGAGCTCGACGAGCGATTCGATGAGCTTGCGGTTGTCGCGCTGATGTAAGCCGATGGACGGCTCATCGAGCACGTACAGCACGCCCATCAGCTTCGAGCCGATCTGCGTGGCCAGGCGAATGCGCTGTCCTTCGCCGCCGGAAAGTGAAGCGGCGTTGCGATCCAGCGTGAGGTAGCCGACGCCGACGGTGTTGAGAAACCCGAGGCGGTCGCGGACTTCCTTGAGGATCTTGCCGGCGATTGCTTCTTCGCGCGTGCTCAGCTCGATCTCGGCGAAGAACTCGACCGCGTCGCGGAGCTGCTGCGCGACGATGCGATCGATGGTGCGACCGGCAACCGTGACGCTGAGCGCTTCGGGCTTGAGGCGGCGGCCATCGCACTCCGGGCACTTCGTCGGAGTCATGTAGCGCTCGATCTCCTCGCGCACGTCCTCCGATTCCGATTCCTTGTAACGGCGCTGCAGCATCGGAACGATGCCTTCGTACGTGCCGTTGTACGAGTACGCGCTCTCGCCGCCCTGGAACTCGAAGCGGATCTTGTCCTCAGAGCCGTAGAGGATGCAGTTGCGCGCCTTCTCCGGGAGCTTCTCCCACGGCGTCGTCATCTTGAACTTGTAGTGCGAGGCCACGGTGCCGATCTGGCGGAAGCGCCAGTTGTCGGAGCCTTCCTTCCAGAGCGCGATCGCGCCGTCGTTGATGGAGAGGCGTGGGTCGGGGATGATCTTGCGCTCGTCGATCTCGAGCAGCATGCCCAGGCCGGAGCAACGCGAGCACGCGCCGTACGGCGAGTTGAAGGAGAAGAGCCGCGGCGTGATCTCGCCGATGGAGACACCGCAGTCGGGGCATGCGTAGTTCTGCGACATCAGCTCTTCGCGCTTGTCGCTTTGATAGAGGATCTTGACGAGGCCCTTGGTGACGCGCGCCGCGGTCTCGAGCGAGTCGGCCAGGCGCTGCGCGATCCCTTCCTTGACGACCATGCGGTCGATGCGGATGTCGATGGTGTGTTTCTTCTGCTTGTCGAGGTTGGGTGGATTGGCGAGCTCGACTTCCTCGCCGTCCACGATGGCGTGAGTGAAGCCTTCCTTCACCATCTGCAGCATCTGCTTGCGGTACTCGCCCTTCTTTCCTCGAATGTACGGCGCGAGAATCGTGAACTTCGTGCCGGCGGGATTGGTCAGCAGCTTGTCGACCATCTGCTGAATCGTCTGCGGACGGATTTCCTGGCCGCAGTTGGTGCAGTGCGGCACGCCGATGGAGGCGAAAAGCAGGCGGAGGTAGTCGTAGATCTCGGTGACGGTCCCGACCGTGGAGCGCGGGTTGCGCGACGTGGTGCGCTGTTCGATGGAAATCGCAGGCGAGAGCCCTTCGATCGAGTCGACGTCGGGCTTCTCCATCTGCTCGAGAAACTGCCGGGCATATGCGGAGAGAGACTCGACATAACGCCGCTGGCCTTCCGCGAAGATCGTGTCGAACGCGAGCGAAGACTTGCCCGAGCCGGACACGCCGGTGATGACGACGAACTTGTTGCGCGGGACGACGACGTCGATGTTTTTGAGGTTGTGCTCGCGTGCGCCGCGAATGACGATGGAGTCCATGGTCGAAGGCTCCATTTAACTGCGATCGGGGGTTGGGTGTTCCCGTTCTACGAGTCGTGGGGGAAGTCGCAGAGTCGTGGAGTCGCAGAGTCGTGGAGTCTCAGAGTCTCAGAGTCTCAGAGTCTCAGAGTCTCAGAGGGTCGGCCTCACGGGCAGCGCCTGAAGGATACCCTCTGCGACTCTAAGACTCTGAGACTCTGCGACTATCTCGGCGGCACCTGCACCCGAATCGGCTCGAACTTCGCGCCCGGCCCAAAGTGCCTCGCCAGGTACTCCACGATGGGCATCTTTTTCTCCGGCGGGACGACCGCGCCCCAGCGCATCATCTTTTCCACGGTCGCGGTCCATTGCTTCTGGTTGAGGCGCTGCTGCACGAGGATGTCGGCGGAGTGGCAGGCGTAGCAGGCGGCCTCGACGTCCACTTTTGCTTTCCCGGGCGGCAGCTCCTTGAACTTCGTGCCCGGCATCGGCAGGGATGCGGCGAGGATGAGCACGAGCAGCGCTTTCACGCCGTGACCTCGATCGTCGCGGAATGCCACGCGTTGTAGAGATAGCCGGACTGGTTCCAGACGCTCACGCGCGGTTGGGTCACACCGCGCGAATCGGTCGCGCGCACGAAGAGTTGATGCACGCCCTTGCGCGACGACTTCCAGCGGTAGGACCAGAGGCGCCACGCGTGCGGCGCATGGCGCGTGTCGAGCGTCGCCGCCCGGAACGTCTTGCCGCCGTCGTCGCGGAGCTCGACCCTGGCGATGCCAGGCGCGCCGGAGAAGGCGAAGCCGCGGATATCGGCGACCGCGCCGAGCTTCATCCGCTTCGGCGCGGTGGTGATGTTGGACTTCACGGCCATCTCGGTGAGCGGCCGCATCTCCTCCGGCTTGAACGTCACACCGGGCTCGCCGGGCTGGATCGGCCAGCGATATGCGGTGTCCATGTAGAAGCCGGTCTGCGGTTTCCCGGCGGCGGTGAGGCGCACCAGCCATTTCATCCAGTGATCGCCGGCCCATCCCGGCACGACCATCCGCAGCGGCGCGCCGTGCTCCGGCGGCAGCGGCTTGCCGTTCATCTCGTACGCGAGGATGCAGTCGTCGAGTGCCTTCTCGAGCTCGATGCTGCGATGAAACGGGGGCACTTTGCCCGGAGGGTCGTCGCTGCCGAACATGTGCAGATGCTTCGCGGCATCACGGACACCCGCGCGCGCGAGCACGTCGCGCACGCGCACTCCGCTCCACCGCGCGTTGCCGACCGCACCGTAGTTCCACTGCACTCCGGGTACGGCCGGCGATTGCAGCGCGCGTCCGTTGCCCGCGCACTGCAGCACGCACGTCGCCTCGGCGCGCGGCATCGTCTTCAGCTCCGCGAGCGAGAGCTTCCGCGGCGTACGCACGTCGCCATCGACGACGAGCTTCCACGTCTTCGGGTCCGGCATGCGCGCGATCCAGTGGCTGCGCACGAAGAACAGCTCGTTCGGCGTGAGGTAATCGGTCAGCGACTCGAGCGGCGTCTCGACGTTCAGCGGATAGCCGTTCATCTGCAGCAGATGCGAAGTGAACGGAGCGATGGCCGCGAGGCGGAGGAACGCGCGCCGGTCGAATTGCATGCGCCGTATCTTAGTGCCGCAGCGTCTAAGACTTCCCCGGCGCCATAGAATCGCGCCCTTGGCACTCGCGCTCTACGTCGCAACCACCCTGGCGATCCTCGTGGCCTGGGATCGCTGCATCGCGCGCGTGCCGCGCGCGATCGCACTTGTCCTGGTGCTGATGCCGCTGCTCTTCCTCGGCCGCGCGTTGCTCACCAACAAGACTGCGGCTCCGGCGGACATGCCGTTCATGGCCGAGCCGCTGAGATCGTACGCGAGCGACTTCGGCGTGCGCGTTCCCGATGGCGGACTCTCCGACCTGCACTGCCAGATCATTCCGTGGCAGCGCGCCGTGCGGCACTCGCTCGCGAACGGCCAGTGGCCGCTTTGGAATCCCTTCATCCTCTCCGGCGACATCCTCGCGGCGGCGGCACAGCCGGCGGTGTATGACCCGTTCCACTGGATCGGGATGCTGATCCCCCTCGTTGACGCATTCACGTTCTCCACCGCGCTCACGTTTTTCTTCGCGGGCTTCTTCGCATGGGCATTCGCGCGCGCCAATGGGATCAGCGACATCGCCGCGCTCGTCGTGGCTGCAGGATTCATGTTCTGCGGCATGCTCGCGTTCTTCGCCGGCTGGCCCCTCGGCCGCGCGTGGTCGTACCTGCCGCTCGTACTGTTCGCGGCACGACGCATCGTGTACGAAGAAAAATTCGGGCTGCTCGCGCTCGCGTTCGTGCTGGTGATCGCGGCCGGCCATCCCGAGTCCGTGCTGCACATCGTCGCGGTCGGTGCCGTGTACGGCGCATTCGAATGGACGCGCGTGCGCAAAGTGCGGCCGCTGCTGCTGGCGCTCGCGGCCGGCATCACCGCGTTGCTCCTCACGGCCGTCTATCTGCTGCCGTTCTTCGAGGCGGTGCCGCAGTCGCTGGAGTCGTTCATCCGCGAGGAGATGTACGCGACGCAGAGCTATGACGTGCTCGCGAAACCCGACGTGCGCATGGACCGCATCCGGCGCACGTTCGTCCCATACTTTCGCGGCACCGAGCCGCTGACCGCGCGCGTCGGCCCGATCGTGTTGGCGCTTGCGATGATCGGCCTGATCGTGCGCTGGCGTCATGGCGAGACCTGGTTCTTCGCGCTGCTCGCGGCGGTGTGTTTCTTCGCGACCTGGGGCATGTGGCCGGTTGCCCACGCCCTGCACGAGCTGCCGCTGTTCGAGATCGCCATCAACGAGCGCCTCGCGTTCGCCGCGGCGTTGGCGGTAGCGATGCTGGCGGGGTTCGGCGTGGATGCGACCGGGGGCCTCCGGCGGCCCCTGGTCGTCCCCCTCGCGATCCTCGCGCTCGTGCTCGCGCAGCGTGTCCACGAAGACGGCTCGTTCTACGCGGCACATCCGCGCGAAACGTTCTTTCCACGCATCCCGCTCATCGCCGCCGTCCCGCGCGACGCGCGCACGATCGGTCTCGGCTTCACCTTCACGGGCAACAACCCCACGATGTATGGACTCGAAGACGCGCGCGGCTATCAGGCCATGACCAACCGCCGCTACTACGAGACGTACGTGCTCTGGTCGCACTACCAGACGGCCTGGTACAACCGCGTCGACGATCTTTCGCTCCCGTTCCTCTCCTTTCTCAATGTCGGCTATGCAATCGGTCAGGGCGATCCGCCCGAAGGGTGGCGCGTGCTCAAAGAAGAGCGCGGCACGCGCCTCTACGAAAACCTGCGCCATCTCCCGCGCGCGTTCGTGCCGCGGCGCATCCGTTACGAGCGCGAAGGGAAAGCGACGCTCGCGGGGATGCAGCACGCGACCGATTTCGGCCACCTGGCCTGGATCGAGGCTCCCGAATACGAGCCGCACGAGATCGACAACGGCACTGGACACGTGACGCTGCGCCGCACGGGCCTTGCGTATGAGCTCGACGCGTCGATGGAACGCGACGGCTGGGTGGTCGTCTCCGCCACCGCGTGGAAAGGATGGCGCGCGCGCGTCGATGGCAAGCGCATCGAGTCTCGCTTCGCCAACCACGCCTTCCTCGGCATCTTCGTGCCCCGCGGCACGCATCGCGTCACGCTCGACTACATGCCGCGGTCCTTCACGCGCGGCCGCAACATCTCGCTGCTGACTCTCGCCGTGATCGCAATCGCGTTCTTCGGTAGGATCGCGCGCGCATGCCGGCCATCCTCCTCTACGTTCCCGTCGCGATCGCGCTGATCGCGCTCTGGCACCGGTACATTCAGCCGATCCGCACGTTCGCGGCGATCGTGCTCATCCTGCTGCCGCTCTGTTTCGCCGGACGCGCGCTGCTGACCGGCCGCGTCTACGGGCCGATCGATCTGCCGTACATGTCCGAGCCGCTGCTCGACTACGTGAACGAGTACGGTCTCGAGCGCATCCCGCCCGGAAAGGCGAAGGTTCACAACGCCACACTGTCCGATCTGTACATGCAGATCATCCCGTGGCGCACGGCGGTGCGCGCATCGCTCGCGCGCGGCGAGTGGCCGTTGTGGAATCCATACATGCTGTGCGGAACGATGCTCGCGGCGAACATGCAGTCGGCGCCGTACGATCCGCTCAACGTCGTCGCGCTGCTGTTGAGCGAAGCGCAGGCCATCACGTTCAGCGCGGCGATGACGCTCTTCCTGGCCGGGCTTTTGACGTTCGCGTTCGCGCGATTGCACGGTCTCAATGACGTCGCGTCGCTGATCGGCGCCGCCGCGTACATGTTCAGCGCGACCGTCGCGTTCTTCGTCGGCTGGCCGCTCGGACGAACGTGGGCGCTCTACCCGCTCGTGCTCATCGGCGTGCGGCTGGTGGTGCGCGAGACGTCACTGCGGTCGGCGGTGGTGCTCACGAGCGGCTTCGTGCTGGTGATCGTGGCCGGCCATCCCGAGTCCATCCTGCACGTCGTGACGGTCGGCGCGATCTACGGCGTTTACGAGCTCGCGATCACGCGGCGCTTCAAAGCGATCGGCGTTGCCGCGATCTGCGGCGTGATCGCACTGGCGCTCACCGCCATCGCGCTGATGCCGTTCTGGGAAGCTGCGCAGCAGACGTCCGAGTACTACATCCGCCACGAATTCTTCAAGAAGACGAAACTGCCGTACGGCGAAAAGGAAGTGGTCAAGCGCGTCGGACTTTCGGCGCTGGCGTGGTACGGCGGCCAGGCGGAGCACGACAGTTGGTCGCCGGACTGGGAGCCGACCAGTCTGCGCACGGGCGGCATCGTGCTCGCGCTCGCACTGTCGGCGCTGGTGCTTGCGCCGCGGCGCCGCGAGACGTGGTTCTTCTTCGGCGTGGCCGTGATCTGCGGCTGGGTGGGGATGAACGCCTGGCCGCTCGCGCACTGGCTGCACCGCGTGCCGCTGTTCGACATCACCATCAACGATCGCATGACGTATCCCGCGCTCTTCGCGCTGGCGATGCTCGCGGCCATCGCCGCGGACGCATGGCCAACAGCCCGTCGACGGGGTGAGAGCCCGTCGCTCCGGTGGGGGGCGACCCTCGCGGTGTTTCTCGCCGTCGCGGGCGCGCTCGCGATTTTCAGCGTCAACGTGTACGACAGCCGCATCGCGCTCGGCGTGAAACCGGAGTTGATCAAGACACTCTCATTCGCGCTGTTCGTGCCGCTGACCATCGTCATCATCCTGCTCGCACTACGCACGCCCGCGCGCATCGCACTTCCGCTCGTCCTCGGCCTGGTGCTGCTCGAGCGCACCGTCGAAGATGGCAACATCTATCCGTCGCTGCCGGAGCGGATGTTCTATCCGCCGACGCCGATCCTCCAGTACATGCAGAACGACAAGGGCGAGCCGTTCCGCATGGGCGCGCTGCACTTCATGTTTCTGCCCGATGCGGCCGCGCTCTACGGACTGGAAGACGTTCGCGGCTACGAAGCGATGACGTTCCTCCGCCTCGCCGAGACCTACTCGTTCTGGAGCGCCTACCAGGTGGCCGCGTCGAACGCGCTGCCTGACAAGAGCCGGCCGATGCTCTCGTTTCTCAACATGAAGTACATCATCGGACTGCCTGCCGAGCAGCCGGACGAGCAGTGGAAAGTCGTGCTCGACGATCGCAACGCGCGGCTGCTGGAAAACACGCGCGTGCTGCCGCGGGTCTTTCTCCCGCGCCGCATCCGCTACGAGCAACAGAAGGAACACATCATCTTCGGCATGTCGCAGAACACGGACTTTGCGGACGTCGCGTGGATTGCGGCTCCCGAATATCCGCCGCACGAGATCGTGAACGGACGCGGCACGCTGAAGACGCGCCGCGATGGCCGGACGTGGCACATCACGGCAGACATGGTGGACGAAGGTTGGATCGTGCTCTCCGAGAACGCGTGGAAAGGCTGGCGCGCGTACGTCGACGGCAAACGCGTCAACACGCAGTACGCGAACCACGCTTTCCTCGGCGTCTTCGTCCCGAAAGGACAGCACGAAGTGCGGGTGACGTTTCAGCCCGAGACCTTCACGCGCGGCCGCGCCATCACGTTGCTCACGATTGCGGGATTGATCGCGTTCTTCGTGCTACGACGGCGCGACCGCGCCAAGCAGCCAGGCGCCGTAAGCGTCTGACGTGCCCTCGATCGGCAGCACCACGAACTCCGGGACGTCGTATGGATGACGACTGAAGAGCTCCTCGCGCAACGCGTCGACCTGGTCGTCCACCGTCTTGATGACGAGCAACTGCTCGCCGTCAGTAGCGACGCGCCCTTCCCAGCGATAGACCGACTGAATGCGGTCGATGATGTTCACGCACGCGGCGAGCTTCGCTTCGACGAGTGCGTGCGCGAGCGCGCGAGCGTCAAAGTCCGCGCCGACCGTCGTCAGCACGACAACCGGTTTCATTGGCCGCGGATCGTGCCGATCACGAACGCCGCAGCCTCACGCGCCGCTGCGCGAGCGACCTTGCGCTCCTGCGCCCGCTCGAACGGCAACCCGATCACCGCGTAGAACACGCCACCGCCGATACCGACCGAGGTCGGCATCCACGAAGACTTTTTCTTGGCGAGATTCTCGCTGGCGATGAGCTCCATCGTCTCCGCGTCGTACAGGCGAACTTCGACGTGCATGCTCGAAGTCACGCGTCCGATGCCGACGTCCGCGTGCCGGCCACCCACGCCGACGACTGCACTGTCGTACGTCGATGGCTGCGCGCTTGCGAACTCGACGAAGTAGTCGGCGTACACGGCGCCGTCATCCATCACTTCTTCGTAAGTCCGCTCCGCGTCGAACGCGTCGTAGCCGCGCTGGCGCAATTCGCGGCGGAGTGCGTCGGCCATTGCACTCTGAATTTCGTGCGGTCCGCGCAGCACCGCGATGCGCTCCGCGCGTCGCGTGGAATCGAAGGCGAAAGCAGTGGTCGCGGTGAGCGTGAGGCAAAGCGTCGCGAGCAGGCGTTTCATGCGGATTAGTCTACGACTATCCTAGGGTCGTGTTGAAGAGGGTCCTGCTCATCCTCGGAGCCATGCTGGCCGCATGGCTGGCATACGAGCTCATCATTTTCCCCGACGTCGCCGTCCTCGCCAAAGAGCGCCCGAAGACGACCGCGTTCATGGAGCAGCGTAAGAAGCAGCTCCGCAAGGCGGGCAAGAGCGACGAGTTGAAGTGGCAGTGGGTGTCGTACGGGAACATCTCGCCGAATCTGCGACGCGGAGTGCTGGTGGCCGAGGACAACTCGTTCTACGAGCATGACGGAGTGGATGTGGAGGGGATGAAGGAAGCGTTCGAGCGCAACTGGAAACGGCGCAAGCTCACGCACGGCGGCTCGACGATCACGCAGCAGCTCGCGAAGAATCTTTATCTTTCGCCGTCGCGCAATCCGCTGCGCAAAGTGCGCGAGTACTTCATCGCTCGCTCGCTCGAAAAACATCTCACCAAGAAACGCATCCTGGAGATTTACCTGAACGTGGTCGAAATGGGAGAGCGCGTCTACGGGGCGGAAGCGGCGTCGCGCCACTACTTCGGCAAGTCGGCGTCCGCACTCACGGCGCGTGAGGCGGCGCTGCTCGCGGGCTGTCTGCCGAATCCGCGCGTGATGAGTCCGGGCAATCCGAACAGACGGCTGCGCGCGCGGCAGCGGATGATCCTCTCGCGCATGCGGCGCTGGGGCGTGCTGCTCGAGCGCGACGTGTTGACCGAGAAGAAGCCAGCCGTCGAAACGACCACCGCAACGTCGACGACTGACACCGCGGCCACCGCACCCGTCACTGATCCCGACATGCCGCCGGAAACGGAGACCGAGACGGAGACGAGCACGGACACCGCGCCGCCGCAAACCGATACGACGGCGACCGAGCCGCCTGGAGCGACGGGCTCTCAGCCCGTCGACGACCCGGCCGAGCCACCGCCCGCGACCACGACCACCTGAAAGGAATCCGCATGGAACAACACATCAAAGTCGTCTCGGTCCTGTTCATCATCCTGGGCATCCTCGGCATCGTCGTCGCGGTCGCGTTTCTGGTGCTTGGCGCGGGCACCGCGGCCACGATCCTGGCGCAGGACGACAGCAATGAAGCACGCGTCGGCGCGGCGTGGGCCGGCGGCTGCATCACGTTCGTCGCGGCGCTGTTCGGCATCATGTCGATCCCGAGCATCATCGCGGGATGGGGGCTCTCGCAGAAGAAATCGTGGGCGCGAATCCTCACCATCATTCTGGCGATTCTCAGCCTGCCGCAGTTTCCTGTCGGCACGGCCATCGGCGTCTACGCGCTGGTGATCATGTTCAACGACGAGTCGAAGCGGATTCTGGCGGAATGAGCTTTCCTGCGGCCGAGCTCGCCATCGCGTATTTCGTACAGCGCAAACCACTTCGTCTTTCGCCGACAGAAGTGGTCCGCGTTTTGCCCTTGGCGGCTCCCGTGGTGAAACGAAATAACTTCCGAATCATCTGTGACTGCCAGCGTCACAAACGCGGGGGGCGCACGCTGTGGCGCCGCTCCCTCCGCGTCGCGTCGAGAGCCGCGGCCGTGCTGGTGAGCATCCCCATCGCCTTCGCCGCGATGGAGATTCCGACCGAAACGCTCAACTTCAACGTCGTCGGCGCCAAACCCGCCATGTTGCGTCCCGCGCAAAACGCGATGCACAGCCAGACGCTGCCGATGTTCACCACACGCGCGGTGCGCGAACAGTTCCTCGAGCCGAATCCGACCGCGCGCTCGCTCACCGTGGACATGTTCAAGGAAGCGTGGTTCCGCGAGCACATCCCGTACGGCGCGATCATCTTCCGCGAGGCGCGGCGCAACGACCTTCCACCGGAGCTCGTCGCGGCGATGGTGCATACCGAATCCGACTTCCGCAGCACGCTCGTGTCGCAGAAGCGCGCGCAGGGACTGATGCAGATCGTCCCTGACACCGCGCGCCTCCTCGGCATCCGCGACCCGTTCGATCCGGAGCAGAACATCGCCGCCGGCACGAAGTACTTCCGCTACCTGCTGAACCGCTTCGAGAGCGAAACGATGGCGCTCGCGGCGTACAACGCGGGCGAAGGCAATGTCGAGCGCTTCGGCGGCATCCCGCCGTTCCCCGAGACGCAGAAGTACATCGTGAAAGTGAACCGCCGCACCGATCGCTATCGCCAGCGCGTCCACAACACGTACCTGGCCACGATGCGCGTGCATCGCGAAGCACTGCAATAGCCCCCTGGAGCGAGGGGTTCTCAGCCCGTCCAAACGCTCACCGGCGGGCTAAGAGCCGCCGCTCCAGATCGGCTAAAATCGGCGCGCATGTCCAAAGGTGAAGAGCGGCGCGAGTTCCAGCGCCTGCGCCTCGACACTCCTCTCGCCGGCACTTACGACGACATCCCCGTCACCATCGTCGAAGCCGGAGTCCTCGGCGCGCGCGTGCAGCACCTGCAGCCGCTGCCGGAAGGGCGGGCCGATCTTCGATTTACGTACGAAGGAAATGAGATCGCGATGCGCTGCGAGGTCGCACGCTCGATCGAAGGCTCATCGGGATTGCGCTTTATCGCCGCGGTCGGCGATTCCGGCGATCGTCTGCGCGCGATGCTCAGCAAACTCGTCGTGCATGCGATCGAACATCGCTACGACTCCTCCGCGACGCGCCTGCGCATCCGCCACGGCGTCGACGGCGACAAGACCGTGCGCGGCGTCGATGCGCAGTTCCTCTCGTTCCGCCTCGACAACGGGCAGTGGCGCCGCCGTCACGTCTTCCTTCCCGAGCAGCCACCGGCCGGATTCACCGTCGCGCGCGCCGAGGACACGCAGGAGATGCAACGGCTCTGTACCGTCTACGAAGCGTCGGACGATGAAGGGCGCCGCCTGATCCGCCTGTTCGCGGAGCTCAGCGTCAGCGACGCGCTGCAGATCCCGCCGCGGACGTAACAGCCTGGAGCGACGGGCTCTCAGCCCGTCGAGTCGCGTCGAGCGGCAGCGTGAAGTAGAACTGCGTGCCGCGTCCCGGCTCGCTCTCCACCCAGATCCGCCCGCCGTGCGCCTCGACGATGCCTTTCGCGATCGGAAGTCCGAGGCCGGCGCCCATGCGCTCGGTGCGTTTGGCTTGCCAGTACGGACTGAAGATGTCGGAGAGGTTTTCCTGCGGGATGCCCGGTCCCGTGTCGACGACGCTGAACAGCACTTCACCCTCGTGCGGCTTCGCGGAGACGCTGATCCGTCCGCCGGGCGGCGTGAACTTCAACGAGTTGCCGATCAGGTTCGACATCACCTGCATGATGCGATGTCGGTCGGCGCGCACCGGCGGAAGCGTATCGTCCGCGTCGTACGCGATGGTCACCTTCGCGACTGTCGCCTGCGCGCGGAAGAGCTCCTCCGCTTCCTGCAGCAACTCGCTGGCGTGCACGGTCTCAGGATCGATCGGCAAACGCTTGCCGCCTTCGAGACGCGTGACGTCCAGCAGGTCGGCGATGAGGCGGCTCATCCGCTTCGCAGACACTTCGATCGTGTCGATCTGTTCGCGATCATCCTCGGACAACGTACCCGACATCTGCAGCAATGAGGCGCCGAGGCTGACGGCGCTGAGGGGATTGCGGAGATCGTGCGAGACGATGGCCAGCACTTCCTCGCGGGCGCGCACGGCCTGCTGTGATTCGAGATAGAGACGTGCGTTGTCGATTGCCAGCGACGCGCGGCGCGCGAGCTCGCCGAAGAGCGGGAGATCGGTGGTCGTGAACGGATTCGCTTCCGTCGAAACGCACGCCGCGATGCCGATGGTCTGACCGCGGCTGACCAGCGGCAGAAAGATCATCGTGCGATTGCCGCCATCCGCCTGACCGGTGACGTAGGGATAGAGACCGGACGATGCGCCGACCAGGGCGGGCTCGCCCGACTGCATGATGCGCACGAGTGCTTCGGGCACTTCGTGGCGCATGGTGCCGATGTCGCTCGCGTACGTCTCCTCGTCTTCAGGATTGCGATGCGCGAGCGCGACGCGACGCAGCGTGCCGTCGCTCTCGGCGATGTCGACCACGGACATCTCCGCGAGGTTCGGCACGATGAGACGCGCCAGCGCGGCGATGGTCTGCTGATATTCGAGCGATGCGGCGAGCTCCTGTCCGGCGGCGGCGAGAAACGCGGCCCTGCGCTCTTCGCGTTCCGCGGCCTCACGCGCGCGTTGCGCCTCATTCGTTTCCCGCTCCGCTTCGAGCCTGCGCTTCATGGCTTCGCGCGCGAGCAGACGCATCTGCCGTCCCAGTCCTGCGACGAGCAGCGCCGACGTGAGCGCGAGCAGCGTCAGCACGATCGTGAGCCGGTTGTTGATCTTCTGCGTGTTCTCGATTTCCTGCAGGCGCGATTCGATCGCGGACTGCAGTTCGGTCTCGAGCTCGGACGCGGCGACGAGCGAGCGCTCGTACGCGGGGTGGCTCTCGAAGATGCGCGCGAGGAACACTTCCGCCGGTAGTTGCCGCACCATGAACTCGCCGTTCCGCACGCCCGAGTGCCACTGGCTGGTGTGCATGAACAGGCCACCGAGATTTTTCTCGAGACCTTCATCAAGCCTCGGCAACAGCGCGAGCAGCTTCTGGCGGTTCTGCTCCTCGCGGTTTACGCGCGCGAAATACTCGCGGCGGTATTGCGAATGCTGTGTGACCTGGAACGCGATGATGTTGTCGACCTCGCCGGAGAGATCCGTCTGGATCGCGTTCGCCGCCTGCCGTGCGGGCTCGGCAATGCTCTCGATCTCGTTCCGCATTTTCGTCATCTTGTTCGAGACGACGAGCGGCAGGATCGACAGCGATAGCAGGGACACGATGATGAAGACGACCGGAACGATCGTCGTCCACGTGCTTTCCGGCCCGACGCGCCAGATGCTGCGCCGTTCGATGAGTCCTCTGGGCGTCAACCCGGCAGTTTTACGCAAAAGCGGTACCTCGGAGTACCTCGGAGTACCTCGGAGGGGTTCTGACTCATCCGCTCCGAGGAACTCCGAGGTACCCGAGGTACTCCGAGGTACTCAATCGTCTATATTTGCCCTCCCTATGCTGCGCGACGACCGCCGCGAGTTCCAGCGACTCAAGCTCTCCAAGCCCATCCTCGCGACGATGGGCTCGTCCAACGCTCTCATCCTCGACATCGGCATCGCCGGAGCGTTCCTGGAGCACTTCGGAACGGTCGCGTCCGGCGACACGTTTCCGCTGACGTTCCGGTGGCAGGCGGAGGATGTGACGTTCGATTGCGAGGTCGCGCGGACGACGGTGGTGCGCCTTCCCGGCGGCGATGGCAAAAGCACCGTGTCGCACACCGGCGTCCGTTTCGCCAACGCGCACGCTGACGCGCGCGCGAAACTTCAGGACCTCATCACGACCTTCGTCGGCCGCATCCTCGTTGCGCAGAAGGCGAACGCGGCCGGTGAGAATACCGAGTCCGCCGGCGCGACGATTCTCGCGAAGCTCGGAGAAGCGCGGCGCAAGCGCTCGCGCGGCTACGTCACGTATCACTTCGACGGCACATCGTGGTGGCGCACGCAGGAAGCGACGGCAATGCAACCGCTCGACGGCTTCACCGTCGGCGACTTCGAGGATCCGGACGAGATCGAGGAGCTCTGCAGGACGTACGAGGCCGCGGACCAGGAAGGACGCCACCTCATCCGGATGGTCGCGGAGCTCAGCGTGGCGCCGGAACGATGACGGCGCGCATGCTGTCGACGATGACGTCGGCGGCGCTGAGATCCTGAATCGTCTGCGCGCGCGGATTGCGCACGGCGATGCAGAACATCCCGGCGCGCTTCGCGGCGACGACGCCGACTTGGGAGTCCTCGATCACGATGCACTCGTGCGGTGCGAGTCCGAGCTTGCGCGCCGTCACGAGATACGCCTCGGGATCCGGCTTGCCGTGCACCACTTCGCTGCCATCGATGATGAGCGCGAACGCGTCGCGGATGCCGAGGCGCGTGAGGATCACTTCGATCGACGAGCGGACGGCGGAGGAAGTGATGGCCAGCGTGAGTTCGAGCTTGCGCAGCGCGTCGATCGTTTCGATGACGCCTTCCATCGGTACGAGCTCCGATCGTGCGCACGCGTCATCGAAGAAGCGTTGACGCATCGCGAACAGCTCTGTCTCCGGTTCGTCCCAGCCGAAGTGCGCGCGCATCTCGCGGATGTCGTCGATGATCCGGAGGCCGGAGCTCGTGCGGAAGCTCTCCGGCAACTGCGCGTATTCGGCGTTCATCGCGCGGCACAAGGCATCGTGCGCGTGCGTGTGCTGCGGCTCGAGATCGATGATGGTCTCGTCGAAGTCGAAGATCACGGCGCGCGTGCTAACGTCGGCGCGCGATGGATCCGGAATCTCAGCGCGCACTGATCGTCGTCCTCGTCGGCGGAACGCTGGTGATGGCCATCGCCGCGGGCGGGCTGTATCTCGTGTTCCGCACGTACGGCAGTGAGAAGGCCGGCGGAACGTCGCACAAGACGCTCATCGCCGCGGTCCTCTCTTTCATTTTACTCTGCTGCCTCGGCCTGATGTGGCTGGCGTATCGCTGAGCTCACGCACGAGCGCGCCGGTGTGCTCGCCGAGACGCGGCGGCGGTGTCGTGAGCGGCATGCGTTCGCCGTCGAAACGGACGGGATGCTTCACGGTCTCGAACGTTTCGAACTTGCCGAGCAACGGTTTCGCAGCTTCGCTGCGCAACGCTTCCAGCACGCCCTGAACGAGCGACGCGGGAATCGCCGCCTCACGGCAGCGCATCACCCAGTGTTCGGCGGGTTGCGTCGCGAAGATCGAGTCGAGCAGCGGCACGAGCACGTCGCGGTTCTCGACACGCGCGTCGTTCGTCGCGAAGCGCACATCGCTGGCGAGCCCCGGACGCTCGATGACGCGTTCGCAGAGCATGCGGTAGTGACGATTCGTGCCGCCGCCGATCGCGAATGCGCGATCTGCGCCGCGGAAGACCTGATACGGCACGATCGAAGGATGCGCGTTGCCGAAACGGCGCGCCTCGCGATTCGTCACCAGCGATCCCTGCGCGACGTTCACCAGCGACGCGAGCGCCGCGCTGAAGATCGAGATCTCGAGGCGTGCACCGCGGCCAGTGCGCTCGCGCGCAAAGAGCGCCGCGCAGATCGCGCCGTGCGCGTAGTGTCCGGTGAGCACGTCCGCGAGCGCGACGCCGACTTTCGATGGCTCGCCACTCGCCTCGCCGGTGATCGACATGAGACCCGACGCCGCCTGCGCGAGCAAGTCGTAGCCGGGCATGTTCGCGTCGCTCGTGTCGCCGTCGTAGCCGGTGATCGAGCAGTGAATGACGCGCTCCGGCAGATCGACGAGGCCGAGCGATGAACGTTGCGACGGCAGGAAGTTTTCGATGACGACGTCGGCGCGTTCGATGAGAGAGCGCGCGATGCGTTGGCCTTCGTCCGTTTTCAGATCGAGCGCGAGCGATTCCTTGCCGCGATTCACCGACAGGAAATAGGTGCTCGCATCGCCGAGCCATGGCGGACCCCAGAGCCGGGTCTCGTCGCCGTGCGCGGGCTCTTCGACTTTGATCACGCGCGCACCCTGATCGGCGAGCATCTGCGTGCAAAGGGGACCGGCCAGGACGCGCGTGAAATCCGCGACGACGATGCCTGACAGCGGTTTCGGCTTCACAGGTACGTCGATTTGAGCGCCTCGAGCTCGGCGAGTGTTTTCCGGAGGACGTTGACGACTTTGTGGACTTCGATGCCGTAGGTGCGGAGCTCCGCGTCGCAGTCGGTCATCGAGTAGACGGCTTCGTCGCGCTCGAGGCGGTCGCGCTCGAAACGCAGACGCTCGGCGAGCTCATCGATCTCGGTGACGATGATGAAGTTGAGGTCTTTTTCGCCGAGGTAGCGTTTGCATTGCGGGCAGTAGATGGAGTGCTCGGACGACGATTCGACCAGCTCGAAAACGAACTGGCGCTTGCACTGCGGGCATTCGAAGACTTCCGGCAACATGGCGAATCCAACGGCGATGATTGTGCCACGTTGCGCAAGCGTCGGCGGCTGGAATGCGTATCTTGACCGTCGCGTTAGGCGCCATGTAGCATCCCACCCCCTGCCATCCTGGGAGATCGTTCAATGGTAGGACAACCGGCTCTGGACCGGTGAATCGGGGTTCGACTCCCTGTCTCCCAGCCAGGCGGCACGGCCGCCGGCGCTGATTGGCCTAGCCTCCTTGGAGGCTTTTTCGTTTCAGGGCCTTTCTCGCGAGAGCCGAAGTTCGAACTTCGTCTTATCCCATCGGCCACCTTCTTTGGCCTGAACAAACTACGACTTACGCGAGGAGACTGACAGAGCCCTCTAACTGTCGGTGCGTAGACGCGCTCGGTCGACCGTCCGGCAATCGTCCAAGTCCGCGCTGTCGGCGGCCGACGTGCGCTGCATCGCGGTGTATGCGGGAGCGTCTGCCGCCCTGCCACCTTCTCCGCGCAAGCGGCTGACGTCTTTCGTGGGCGCGCTTCCGAAGAAGCGACTGTACTCCCGACTGAACTGCGCGGCGCTCATGTACCCGACGCGCCGGCCTGCGGCGCCCACATCCATCATCGAAGTCAGCATCAGCCGCCGAGCTTCCTGCAGCCGGAGCGTTTTCTGGTACTGCAGCGGGCTCATGCCGGTGACGGCCTTGAATTGCCGATGGAACGAGGTGACGCTCATGTTCACCAGCTTCGCCAGCTCTTCGATGTTCGCGGCCCGGTCGAAATTGGTTCGCAGCCATGACACGCCGTTCGCGATTCGTTGCATGCTCGATCCGGCTTGCCCGATCTGCGCGACGCGACTCCCCATCGGGCTACGGAGCAGCCGGATCAGAATCTCGTCGCGTACGAGCGGCGCGAGGAGCTCGGCTTCGACCGGCTGCTCCATCAGCTCGACCAATCGCGCCGCGGCATCAATGACGTGCGGATCGGCATCTCCGACGTAGAGCGCGCGGGTGTCTCGCGGTTTCGGCACGCCATCGGGAAATACTTTCGGGACCAGCTCGGCGATCTTCTCCGCATCGAGATCGATCATCAGCACCAGGTACGGCTCGGCGTAACTCGCGCGCGTGACGCGACCAGCGATCGGGACATCCACCGAGTACAGCGCCATCTGCCCGGCCTCGTAACGGTAGGTGTCTCCGCCGATCACCACGCTCTTTGCGCCCTGCGCGACGACGCACAACGACGACTGCTGTACGAAATGCACCGCTTCCTGATTCGGCTGCGACACTCTGGCAGCATGGATACCGGACATTCGAAGCTCGACGGTTGCGTCACGTGGGACGACATCGCCGATGAACTTGGCCAGCGTCGCGATGCCGTTGACTTGTCTTGCGCGCATCATTTCTCCATACGAGACCACCGCGGGGCGCATCAACTACGCGCCCGCGCGGTGGCTCGAGATCGAGCTCACAGGTTCCGCTTGAAGAAAGGCGACAGCTTCTTCACAGCCGGCTCGACGTGTTCGCCCGCGTACAAATCCATGTGCGTGGCGCCGTCGATGAGGAACAGTTCCTTCTGGCCGTTCGCTTTGGCGTGCAGCTCCTGGCTGTGCCAGAGCGATCCTGCCGCGCTGCCGGCGATCACCAGCAACGGCTGGGTCAGCAGAGTATCGACCTGATCGAATGCCGTGAAACCGAAGATCTTATCGATACTTGTGAAGAGCATCTTGTTCGGCGAGTTCGGGTGCTTATTCGCGGATTTCCGGTAGTACTCGTGCGCTTCGCGCATGTCGCGGTGCGTGGTGCTGTCCACGATCTCCGGCACGTACTCGGCGTACTTCGGTTTTGCGCCGCGGGCTTCGGCACTGCGCTGCACAGCGACCGCCTCCAACGTCGCGATCTGTGCGGACAGCGGCGCCGTGCCTTCCCACCCTTTTCGGAAGCCCGCACCCATGTCGAAGGCGCCGACGGTCGCAGCAGCCTTGATGCGACGGTCGAGCGTAGCAGCCTTGACGGTGTACCCACTGCCGGCACAGATGCCGAGGCCGCCGATCCGATTCGGGTCCACGTAACCGAGAGTGGTCAGATATTCGACGGCGCTGCGGATGTCTTCCACGCGCGACGCCGGGTCTTCCAGAAAGCGCGGCTGCCCGCCGCTTTCGCCGTGATGCGATGCGTCATAGGCGAGCCCGACGAAGCCCTGCTCCGCCATGTTCTGCGCGTACAGACCCGCCGTCTGTTCCTTGACTCCGCCGGCCGGGTGCACCACGACGATTGCGGGATATCGTTCGCTTGTTCTGAATCCGTTCGGCAGATACAGGTGACCGGCCATCTTGATGTCGCCGTTCATGAAGGAAACGCTCTTCGGCTTGATCGCTTCACCCCGCGCTTCGGCGCTTGCGTTGTTGGCCGTGCGCTGATCCGCGACTGCCGGTGAGAGTGGCAGGATCGCCAGTACTGCCGCGGCGATGCCGAGCTTGACGACCGACATGACGCGGCGTGAGTTCCCGCGTTCCTGCTGATGGGACGCTGTGGTTTGCTTCGTGTGTTTCATGGGTTTTCCTTTGTTTTGGGTACGGTTTGAACGTCTTTCGGTTGTGTGATTCAGCGGGCCGGCGGCTCATCGACTGCGAGCGAGGACGACAACTCCCGGTACGCGTCGGCCTGCTGTTGAAGCGTCGCGATCTTCTGCTCCGCGGTGGCGATCGCGTCCGCGCCGGCGATGAAGCGCTGCGGCGGCGGTTCCTGTTCGGAGATCGTGATCAGAGCGCGTGCGAGCTTCGCCGGATCGCCGGACTGTTTCCCGTTCATCGCTTTCCACGACTCGATGAGCGGCCCTCGGCGCTCGTCATAGTCGGCGATCGACGGCTCGGCGTACCTCGTCGATTGATCCGTGAGCAGTTCCGTGCGGAAGAACCCCGGATTCACGATCGTGGTCGCGATCCCGAACGGCGCAACCTCGGCAGCGAGGGACTCCATCCAGCCCTCCAGCCCGAACTTGGAGGCCGCGTAGGCACTCACGAAGTCGTAGCCAGCGCCGAGGCCCGCGGACGAGGAGATCGTGATGATGTGCCCCGAGCGCTGCTTGCGCATCACCGGCAGTACGGCGCGGGTGACGTTCATCGGGCCGAAAAGGCTCGTCGCCAACTGCCGCTCGATCTGTTCGGGCGTCAGCTCCTCGAAGTAGCCCGCGTAAAAGCTCGCGGCGTTGTTGACGAGGACGTCGATGCGCCCGAACTGCTTGACCGCGGCCTGTACCGCCGCCTCCGCATCCGCTGGGCTCGTCACGTCGAGCTTGACCGCCAGTACGTTCTCCGACGTTCCCACGGCCTCGGAGACGCGCTCGGCGTCGCGGCCGGTGGCGACGACGGCGTGACCCGCTGCCAGCACGGCCCGGGCGAAGTCGAGGCCCATGCCCCGGCCGGCGCCCGTGATGAACCAGATCTTCTTCTGAGTGGCTTTTTCCATGAGTAACCTCGTTCTTTCAGCTGAGCGAGTCGGTGATTCAATTCGCCAGACACCATGGATAACGCCGCGGATAGGCGTGATCGTTGATCGATACGACCAATGTCTTGCACGATCCTGCCAAATGCACGGGCCGCGCTGTTTTCGTGGGAGGGGCGGTCCAACGCGTGCGCTCAACGGAGCGAGGGCAGCGGGGTGAGATGTGACGCGAGACAGCGAGCACGGCGGTTGGATACTCGTCCAGTACTCCCAGCCAATCTTCAAACTCCTCATCTGTCGCGACTTAGCGGACCAGCCAGCAAGCCAATCGAACTCGCGCCCGGTGGCGTGCATGCTACGATTCGCTGGTGCGACGGGTATCGATACGTCCTGAGGGTGAAGACGCCATCCGTGATGCAGCCGCGATGCAGCGGACGATGAATCGGTTGCGCGGGGTCGGTCTCGTTCCCCGCGGCGTCTACCGGTTTGCGCTTCACGAGGAGGCTGACGAGTGGATGATCAGGACGATCGCGAATACTCACGCGCACCTGAGCTCGAAGACCTCCTCACGCTCTGCAAAGCCCTGAATGCGGAAGGCGTTCGGTACGTCCTGATCGGCGGCTTTGCAGTCATCCTCCACGGCTTTGTCCGCGCGACGAAGGACATCGACCTTCTCATCGATCCGTCATCCGAGAACGTGCAGCGTCTGAAGCGCGCCATGGCAGTCCTGCCGGACAACGCGATCGCACTCATTGCGGACGACGAGGTCGAACGGTATCAAGTCGTGAGGATTGCGGACGAGATCGTCGTTGATCTCCTGAAAGCCGCGTGCGGAGTTGACTACGCGCGGGCGGCCGAAGGCGGGATCGAGATCAAGACCGTCGACGGCGTACCGATCGCGATCGGTCGCAAAGAACTCCTGATCGAGACCAAGCAAACAGTACGTCCGAGCGATGCCGCGGACGTTCAGTTCCTGCGACTGCGGATTGCAGCGGAACGCGATCCGACAGTCTCGACGTGACGCCACGGAGCGAGCACGGCGGTTCGATACTCCGTCAGTACCCCCAGCCAGGCGGTACGGCCGCCAGCGCTGATTGGCCAGCCTCCCTGGAGGCTTTTTTCGTTGCGGAACGAGTCACGGCAATCTACGCAATCGTCGAAATACCGCAAGCCTCCTCGACAACGTCTGCCGGAGGCATCGAGATCAAGACGATCGATGGCGTTCCGGTCGTAAGGTGCTGTTGATCGACACGAAGCAGACGGTTCGTCCCAGTGACGCGAGCGGACGTCATCGTTTGCGGGGCGTTTCCCACGATGGCGCCGGCGATGAGGCTTCTCCGCGGCACTCGCTCCATCACTGGCGCGATGTCAGTGACGCACGGCCCGACGCCGTGGTGAGATCGGCGGGCGCACGACCGCCGCGGAAAGCGCCGACGTGCTTCCGGCCGAATCCGTAGCCGTCGCGGTGATGTTTGGTCCGCGCAGAATACTTAAACTCCTGACTGTGAAACGTCCGTCCGCATCGGCTACGGTACTGCCTTCGTACCATCGCGACTGAGTGCCCGTATCGGAGAAGATCTCGACCGTGCAGCGCGCGCATGTCCTGCCGGCGACGGTAGACAATGAAACCGATCCGATGTCAGGAGGCGATGGAATCTCGGCGGCTGCATCGACCGAAATCGCTCCTCCTTGATTGCCATAGATCGAATTCTGCCGGATGCGGTTTCGTGCAGCGCCGATGATCAGACCTTTGCCACTGGTGTTGGCAATGGTGTTGTTCTGGATGAAGGTGAAGCTGGATGATTCCGTGTCGATGCCGTTCAGGTTTTGCAGAGTCAACGGATCATCATCGCCAATGTCGTTGCCGAGGATGAACGTGCGGTGGACACCTCCAAACAGCCGGACACCCGTTTTCCCAGCGTTGATGACGTTTCGAAATGATGCGGTCGAGCCTCCGATGAATGTGCGCGACGCGGCACTCACTTCGATCGGAGCGTTGCTGAGAATCGACTGTGTTGGAGAGAGGCCTTCAAACGTATTGCCGGCGATGATAGTCTCGGCGACGGTGTTCGCTTGTGCGATCGCAAGCACTGCCGTGTAGCGAACACCTCCGAATCGATTCCCGAAGATGAGGTTGAATGGTTCGTTGACGTTGATGCCGCCCTCGCCGTCGATCTGGCGCGGAATCACACGTCCGTCTTTCGTCATGCCGATCCAATTGCCGGCCACCTGATTGCAGCAGGCACCGGGGTCGATGATCCAGACCGAATGTTGGGCGACGATGACGTTATCCGCCACAATGTTGTCCGAGGACGCATCGATGATCACTCCTTGCGAGCAATTGCCGATCCGATTCCCATCGACGTCCACTCCGATGAAGTTCCCGATCACCCTGTGGCCACCCGCATTGTGCAGTTTGACTTCTCCTCTGATGTTGCCGGCGATGACATTCGCTTCCCACGGCTCAGAGCCGCCGACGCGATCACCTCCCAGCGGCGTTCCGGCCTCCTGATAGAAGAGGTCCACTCCGAATTCCTGATCACCAAGGGCCACGCGTCCGGTGGCATCTGTGCCAATGAGGTTGCCGACGATGCGGTTGTCGTTCGGGTTTCCGACATGAATCCCGAACTTCCGGTTGCGATTGATGACATTCCCCTGGCCGGTCGGACCGGAGCCGCGCGAGCGGTCGCCGCCGATGACATTCCCTCCGTCGCCGTCGATGAAGATGCCTGCCGATGGAAAGTTCACGATCTGCATTCCCATGATCGTGTTTCCGCGGGAAGGCGGCTCGAGCTCGAAGCCGGAGTCGAAGTTCCCCGAAAGCCGGCTGCCGTCGAGGATGACGCCGGCATTGGACGCGTCGATGACGACGCCGCTCACTTTGAGATGCGGCAGCTGAGTCGCCACCTGAATCGTGGCCGGATCGTGAGGCGGGAACACTGCAGGGTCGAAGGTGATTACGTCGCCAGCCGCGAGGTTGATCAACGCGTCTCGCAGCGTTCCGGGACCGGAGTCCGCAATGCTCGTGACGACAACGCTTCTCGCTTTCGTGACGGCCGGCGAAGTGGCGGCCACAGTGCGCAGCGGTGTATGCGGCGCCACCAATTCCCGCTCGATCACTACCGCTTCACGCCTCGACACGACGGCTCCGCCGATCGACGCGGCCTGAGGCGTTTGCCGGATCTCCACGAGACCACCTTCGCCAGCAGTGACCAGGAGTCGGTCGTCTTTCAGGGCTAACCTTTTTGCGAAGCCGGGCACGGAAATTTGTGCAACGCGCATCGGACGTGCCGGATCGCGGATGTCGATCACTGCAACGCCACCTGCGCCATTCGCGACGTAGGCATACGGTCCGTCCAGCAGCACGTCGTTGCTGACAACGCTGGGCAGTGCCACAGATCCGACGCGAGCCATCCGGAGCGGATCACGCACGTCGAGGACCACGAACTCGGGCGACGGCAATCCGGCGGTGCCGTACAAAAACCCGTCGCGGTACACGATCTCAGACACCCGTCCTCCCTTGGATGACGGCAGGTTACTAAGGATCCGCATGTTGGCCGGGTCGCTCACATCCACGGCGTTCAGTCCGTTGTCGCCGTCATTGATGAAGGCGGTGGTGCCGCTTACGGCAACGCTGGTCGCGCCGAAGGTAGGGGGCGTGAACGCGATCAGGCCTTTGAGCGACGGCATGGCCGGATTGCTGACGTCAAAGACCTCGAGGCCCACCTCATCCGGCAGGTAGAGGAGCGATCCCTGATACAGCAAATCGATGGCACCGCCGCCGGTGACGGGAAGGGATGTGACGATCGACGGCTGGTCCGGGTTGTTGACGTCGACCACGTCCAATTGTGCTCGAAACTGAACGTTGCCGCAGACATAGACATAACGGTCGCCGACAGCCTCGATGCACGCGCCGTGGTGCCCGATGGAGTCCTTCGCACCGCGCGGCTGCATCCCGTTCGGATCGCTGAGGTCGATGACGCGCATGCCCTGATCGGCCGTCAGCACATAAGTGAAGTTGCCGCGGACGGCGATGGCGACGGCACTCACCAACGGGGAGATCATTCCGAGTGGCCGCACCGCCGCGGGCTGCGCGAGATCGAGGATGTGCACGCCCTCCGTCCGCACTCCGACAAAAGCTCGCCCATTCGACACAGCGAGTTTCCACGAAAGCTTCAGCGGGATCGGGTAAGTTCCCGACGCGCGCGGTTGAGAAGGGTTCGAAATGTCCAGCGTATGCAAACCCTGCGAGCCGGTCGCCACATGGAGGACGGTCCCGGAAATCGCGACGGCGAACGCCCAGCTCGGGAGCGCGACGCCGGCAATCTCGCGCGGACGGGCAGGCTGGGCGATAGAAACGACCCGCACGCCACCCCACTCGTCAGCGAGGTAGACCGTCGCTCCATCGATGGCAATGGCGCGCGCGTAGCCAGGCGTATCGAGAACAGCGACTTCACGCGGAGCGGAAGGAACACTGATGTCCGCGATCAGCAAGCCCGCGTCCGCCCCCGCGATGAACGCATACGGTTTCCGGATCATGACGTCGAAGGCGAACTTCGTGTCGAACGCCGAGGCGATGGGCGCCGGCGAGGCAGGGTTCGATAGATCCACGAGCTGCAATCCGAACGGACCGTCGGCGAGATACAACAGCGTGCCATCCACAGCCAGGCCTTCCGCGGATCCGGGCGAGTCCCAGTGGCCGATCCGGCGGGGATTGTTCACATCGCTGACATCGACCATGTGCACGCCGTCCGTACCTGCGGCGACGTACGCACGCGACGCGTCGACGAAAATGTCCGAGACGTTGTCTGCAAACGACTGCGTGGAGCCGACTTCACGCGGTGCGGACGGATCGGTGACATCGAAAATGTGCACGCGCGACCCGATGCCCACAAATACCAACGCACCTTGAACAGCCACCGCCGAAATCGTGCCGCCGACTCTCGCCGTCACGCGCCAATCGGCGCGCGCCGGCAGAGCTGCGAGAGCAACACCGAGAACTAAGGTGAGCGCCGGACGCATGATCGAGAGGCACGATCATCCGCGGGCACTGACGGCAAGTCAACACATCCACGACTGAGCTCATCTCGATCTGAAGAGTCTACCGTTCCATCTTGGCGTCGCTTCGCTGTCGCGCCGACTCGATTGCGCCGCGATGCTTCTCTGCCCATCTCGACAGCGCACTGAATGGCTTGACCAACGAGGACCCGAGGTCGGTGAGCTCGTATTCGACCTTGGGAGGAACTGATGGATGAACAGTTCGTTCGATCAGGCCATCACGTTCAAGCGCTCGCAGGCCCGAGCAACCGCTGAGAATCTGGCTCGGTACTGGCGGCAGCCCGAACTCAGTGTGGCGCGCAGTTGAATTGGGACTTCCGATGTTCCTCGGCCTCCTTGGTGGAACCCAGACCGGCGCAGCAGAGATTGGCCGGTCAGCGATGGCGCCATCGAACCGAGAAGCCGACCTCGCGCAGCAGCGGCACGGACGTGGGGCCGTCAACGGCACCGTCCAGCGTCTCCTCGATCATGAAGGATCGGACGTGCGGGGACAGGCGTTGTTCGCCATGACCGGCGCGAGATGAGTCGGCAACCTGCGATCTTCAACCTGCACGGCATGACGAGGCCGTGCGCAGGCGTGAAAGCCGCAGCCGTCATCATCGTGGCGGGTCTCCGCCGTGATCGTTCGCGACGGCGGCTCGTCACAGTTCGGTATCGGCGCTTGCATTGACCGAAAGTCAAACGTATCGTACTTGGTGTCCTGCAGAATGACCACGTGGTCAGTGAAACGAATGCCGCTGAAAACGAAAGAAGAAGTGATCGAGGAATACCGCTGCTCTACGATCGAAGACGCGGCGATCGCGGTGATCGCTCGTCGAGGCGTGGACCATGCGACCATTCAGGAAATCGCGAACGAGGCCGGAATCGCGAAGGGAACGATCTACGTCTACTTTCACGACCGGGACGAGCTCCTTCGTCGCACCGCCGATCGCGCCGTGGATCGATTGATCGAGCAACTCGAGCCTCCGCTCGCCTTGGATGTTCCACTCGCGGCCAAGATCCGAATGCTGCTCCTTCGGCAACTCGAGTTCTTCGACGCGAACGCGTCACTGTTTCATGCTTCGATGGCGCTGTCGCGGCAGGAACACGAGCCGAACCGCAAAAAGAAGTCAGGCGCTTTTGAACGTTATGGGCAGCGCATCGAAGCGATGTTCGCCGAAGCCAGGCGGAGCGGAGAGATCCGCGACCTCGATCCAGCGGCGGTAGCGGCTGTATACCGCGACGTGGTGCGTGGCGTACTGCTGCGACGCCTCGACCGCAAGACTCACGCCGCTAGCCACTCCGATGAAGCCGAGTTCGTCGTGTCGGTGCTGCTGCGCGGCATCGAACCGTGAATGACTGAAGGCAAAGCACTGAGATTTCAAGGATGAATTTCCACTGAACCGATGAAGACTCTTAAAGCGCTCGGAACTCTCATTCTTGTTTGCTCCTGCGGCAATGACGCGCCGCCCGCTGCTCCTCCTCCTCCCGAAGCGGGGGTGATCACGATGCAGACACAGCCGATCGAAAATGTCGTGGAGGTTCCAGGTCGCCTCGAGGCGGTGCGAACGGCTGAAGTCCGCGCGCGCGTCAACGGCATCGTCCAGCGACGCCTCTATCGGGAAGGAACCGACGTGCGGCAGGGACAGGCGTTGTTCGCCATCGACCCGCGCGAGATGCGGGCGGAGTCGAGCGCAGCCGAGGCGGCGCTGGCGCGTGCTGAAGCAACCGCCGCGAACGCCGCGCGTGAAGTGGAGCGCTACGAAGGTCTGGTCGCGAAGAGGGCGATCAGCCAGCAGGAGTACGACACCGCCGAGGCACGACTCCGTACCGCGCGGGCGGACGTCTCGCAGGCGCGTGCGCGTGTCGAGGCCGCACAGCTCGAACTCGGTTACACCACCGTCACCGCTCCGATTTCCGGACGCGCAGGGCGCGCCGAGGTGACCGAAGGAGCGCTCGTAAGCGCCGGCTCCGCCACGCTCCTGACGAAGATCGAACAAATCGATCCGATTTACGTGAACTTTTCGCAGTCGAGCTCCGACATTCTGCAGATCCGCAAGGAGATCGCGTCCGGCGCGCTGAAGATGCCGCAAGGCCGCGTTGCTGCGCACCTGGTGCTCGAGGACGGAAGCGTCTATGCGCAGGCGGGCCAACTCAATTTCTTCGACCTCCGCATCGACGAGGCGACCGGGACGGCTGCGTTCCGCGCCGAATTTCCCAACCCCGACCGATCGCTGCTGCCGGGACAATTCGTTCGCGTCCGCGTCGACGCCGGAACCCGCGCGGCCGGACTGCTCGTCCCCCAGCGCGCAGTCACCGTGACTTCGCAGGGCGCGAGTGTCCTGGTCGTCGGCGCCAAAGACATCGTGGAGAGTCGGACGGTTACGCTCGGTGAGCTGCGCGGCGGATCGTGGGTGATCGTGAGTGGCTTGGCGGCGGGCGAAAAGGTGATCGTCGACGGCGTGCAGAAAGCGCAGCCGGGAAAACCGGTGCGGGCGGTCACTGCCGCTCCATGACTCCACGGTTCTTCATCGACCGGCCGATCTTCTCCTGGGTGATCGCGCTGACGATCATCCTGGCCGGGGTGCTGGCGCTCGTTTCACTTCCGATCGAACAGTACCCCTCCATCGCACCGCCGTCGCTGACCATCAGCGCGGTGTACCCCGGCGCCGACGCCGCCACGCTCGCCGCGAACGTGACCCAGGTGATGGAGCAGCAGCTCAACGGCGTCGAAGGCTTCCAGTACATGTCATCGACGAGTCGCTCGAACGGCACGGCTTCGATCACCGTTACGTTCGTGCCTGGAACCGACATCGACGCGGCGCTGATGGACGTCCAGTCGCGGCTTCGCAGCGCGGAGCCGCGTCTGCCCGAAGAAGTTCGCCGCCAGGGAGTTCTCGTGCGGAAGGCCGGCACCGGCTTCCTGCTGATCGTCGCGCTGACTTCGAAGACAGGGGCGACGAACAACCTTGCGCTCGGCAACTTCGCGGAGACGCGCATCGTCGACGAGGTCCGGCGCGTGCCGGGCGTTGGCGACGTCACCTCGTTCTCGTCGCCGTACGCGATGCGAATCTGGCTGCACCCCGACAAGCTGGCGAGCTTTGAACTCTCGCCCGCGGACGCGTTGGCAGCGGTTCAGGAGCAGAACACCCAAGGGACGGGCGGTGCGCTCGGCGACCAGCCCATTGCGAAGGGCTCGGAGCTGAACGCCACGATCCTGACGCAGAACCGCTTCACGACTCCCGAGGAGTTCCGTTCGATCATCCTGCGTGCGAATCCCGATGGTTCGGTCATCCGCCTCGGCGACGTGGCGCGCGTGGAGCTAGGCGCACAGAACTATCTCTCGGGCATCGAGCTCGATGGGCGACCTGCCGCGGGCATGGCGGTGCAGCTGACACCGGGAGCGAACGCGCTCGCCGTCGCCGACGGAGTCAAGGCGCGGATGGCGGAGCTGGAGCGGACGTTCCCTTCGGACATCGGGTGGACCGTTCCGTTCGACAGCACTCCGTTCATCGATGCGTCGGTGAAGTCGGTTGTCGAGACACTGCTCGAAGCGATGGCTCTGGTGTTCGTGGTCATGTTTCTTTTTCTGCAGAACTGGCGCGCGACGCTGATCCCGACCATCGTCGTCCCGATCTCTCTCGCGGGTGCGTGCGTCGGTCTGTGGGCGCTCGGCTTCTCGATCAACGTTCTCACGTTGTTCGGGATGGTCATGGCAATCGGCATCCTCGTCGACGACGCGATCGTCGTCATCGAGAACGTCGAGCGCATCATGGCCGAGGAGCACCTCGGACCGTACGAAGCGACGGTGAAAGCGATGGAGCAGATCACCTCCGCGATCATCGGCATCACGCTCGTGCTCGTGGCCGTGTTCATCCCGATGGCCTTCTTCCCGGGCTCGACGGGCGTGATCTATCGGCAGTTCTCGGTCACGCTGGCGATCTCGATTGCGTTCTCGGCGCTGATGGCGCTCACGCTCACGCCCGCACTCTGCGCGACGCTGCTCAAGCCGCACGCGCGTCCCGAAGAAGAATCGCCGCGGCCCGCGAGCGTTCTGAAACGCCGCCTGTTCGGAGGGTTCAACGCCTGGTTCGCGCGCACCACGGATCGTTACCAGGGCGGTGTCGGAAAGATCCTTGTCCGGCCTCTGCGCTTCCTGGCGATCTTTCTGCTGCTCGTCGGCCTGACCGTCGTTTTGTTCCGGCGTCTTCCCGGCAGCTTCCTTCCCGTCGAGGATCAGGGGTCGGTCCTCACCGTGGTGCAGGCCCCGCCAGGAGCGACGACCGAGCGGACCAACGTCGCCATCGAACAGGTCAAGGCGTTCTTCAAACAACAACCCCAAGTCGCGAACGTCCTGTTCGTGCGCGGCTTCAGCTTCTTCGGACAGGGACAATCGAATGCGATGAGCTTCATCCGCCTGCATCCGTGGGATGAGCGCCACGGCGAAGAGAACAGCGCGCAGTCGCTGGTGGCGAAAGCGATGGGCGGTCTCTCCGGCGTCAAGGAGGCGATGGTTTTCTCGCTGAATCCGCCGGCCATCCAGGGACTCGGCGTCGCCAGCGGCTTCACGTTCAAACTCCAGGATCGGGCCGGTCTCGGGAACGAGGCACTCCTCGGCGCCCGCAATCAGCTGCTTGGACTGGCGAATCAGAGTCCCTTGCTGACTGCTGTTCGGCCGGAAGCGCAGGCGGATGCGCCGCAGCTCAAAGTGGATGTCGACCGGATTACGGCGCGCGCGCTGGGGATCGCAATCCGCGACATCAACTCCACGCTGTCGATCGCGTTCGGCAGCGCGTACGCGAACGACTTCACTCGCGACGGGCGGATCCTCCGGGTGCTGATCTCGGCGGATGCACCATTCAGGATGACACCGCAGGACGTGCTCGACCTGAAGGTACGCAACGACCGCGGCGAGATGGTGCCGTTCGGCTCGTTCACGAAGGTGAGCTGGACCGCGGGTCCGCCACAGCTCGATCGCTACAACGGGCATCCGGCGACAACGATCTCCGGAATGGCGGCGCCAGGGCGATCGACAGGCGAAGCGATGAATGAAATGGAACGACTTGCGGAGCAGCTTCCGCAGGGCTTCGGGTACGAGTGGACCGGAATCTCCTACGAGGAGAAGCTGGCCGGCGCGCAGATCGGCCTGCTGCTCGGACTCTCGCTGATCGTCGTTTTCCTGCTGCTCGCCGCGCTGTACGAGAGCTGGACCGTGCCGCTCTCGGTGCTTCTCGTCGTTCCGCTCGGCGTGCTCGGCTCGGTGCTCTTCTCGATGATGCGCAACCTCTCCGCTGACGTCTACTTCAACGTCGGCCTGATCACCATCATCGGCCTCGCCGCGAAGAACGCGATCCTCATCATCGAGTTTGCGATCGACGAGGAAGCAAAGGGGATCAGCACGCTGCAGGCAACGTTGAACGCCGTCAAGCTTCGCCTCCGGCCCATCATCATGACATCGCTTGCCTTCATCCTGGGAATGGTGCCGCTGGTGACTGCCAGCGGTGCCGGCGCCTCGAGCCGAATTGCGGTCGGTACCGGCGTGGCCGGCGGCATGATTGCCGCCACGGTTCTCGGCATCTTCTTCATCCCGCTTTTCTATCTCTCTGTCCGCCGCTGGATCAGCCGCACGCGTCCGCCGTCGAGCGAAGAGCTGCATCATCCACATCACCACGAGGAGACGGCGCATGCGTAAGGCCGTATCGGTTCTCGCGCTCCTTCTCGCAGGCGCATGCCGGCAGTTCGCGCCGCCGCATGTCGTCCCCGAGCTGCCGGTGCCGCAAACGTATCCGGATGTCGCGATGGAGACGGAGCGGGGCGCGCGCGCGACCGAGATTGCCTGGCGCGAGTTCTTCGTCGACGAACGCCTCGAAACGCTGATCGCCGCAGCGCTCGAGCAGAACCGCGACCTGGCCATTACGGTCGCGCAGATCGAACAGGCACGTGGCCTGTACC
>DASPNA010000052.1:0-74041 GCA_035626775.1 Thermoanaerobaculia bacterium | reverse complement strand
GTTGATCGGACGCGGCTTCTTGCCGGCCATGTGCTCGACCGCGAGAATGCCTTCGGCCGACGCGCAGTGGGCGAGAGCGGGCGTCGGGACGATGTCGCCGATGGCGTACACGCCCGGCTCGCCCGTGCGCATGAACTCATCGACGGCGATGTAGCCGCGTTTGTCCATCTCGACCTTGATGTTCTCGAGGCCGCAGTTCGCGGTGACGGGGCCGCGTCCGGTCGCGGAGAGGACGAGCTCCGTCTCGATGGTCTGCTGCTTTCCCTTCGTCTCGACGACGGACTTTACGCCGCTATCGCTCACTTCGCACGACAGCACTTTCGCGTCGGTGAGGACCTCGATGCCTTTCTTCTTGAAGATGCGCGTGAACTCCTTCGCGATCTCTTCGTCTTCGATCGGGAGGAGCTGCGGCATCACTTCGACGATGGTGGTCTTGGTGCCGAAGCGGGAGAAGATCGACGCGAACTCGCTGCCGACCGCGCCGGCGCCGATGACGAGCATCGAGGCCGGGATCTTGTCGAGCATCAGGATGTGATCGGAGTTGATGATGCGCTTGCCGTCGGCCTTGATGTGCGGCAGATCTTTCGGCACCGAGCCCATGGCCAGCATGATGTTCTTGGTCTTGAGCTGCTTGCCATCCACGTCGACGGTGTTGCGATCGACGACTTTGCCGAAGCCGGTGATGCGCTCGACCTTGTTCTTCTTGAAGAGGAACTCGATGCCTTTCGCGTTGGCATCGACGACGCCCTGCTTGCGCTTCTGCACCTGGGAGAAGTCGATGGTGACGTCGCCGACGGTGATGCCGAAGTCTTTCGCCTTCTGGATCTTCGTCCAGACGTCGGCGTTTTCGAGGAGCGACTTGGTGGGGATGCAGCCGCGATGAAGGCAGGTGCCGCCGAGGAAGGGGTCTTTCTCGATGACGGCAACCTTCATGCCGAGCTGACCGGCGCGGATGCCGGCGACGTAGCCGCCCGGACCGCTGCCGATGATGATGAGATCGTACTGTTCAGACACGGGAACCTCCGGTATGCGCCTTCGCGCGGCGCGCATTATAGGGGGAGCGCCGGCGTCCCGCGCCGGCTGATGTGGCAGCGTCCCGCGCTGCCACCGGTGCAGCCGGGGGAAGCTTACGCCTGTGGCACGTGCGCAGGATTCTCCCGCCCATCACCAGCGGCGGCGCGCGCCGGATGGAAAGAAGAGCGTGGCCGTCCCGAACGTCCACACCCACGGGCTCGCGCTCGACGCGCGGGACAATCTCTACGGCGAGCACCTCTGGTACGAGGGCGACGTCGGGCTCACGAGACTCGTCACGTTCCCGTCGGGCGAGATCCGCTTTCACGTCGCCGTGCGAGTAATCGGCCGCGTACACATTCTCCGCGGCGGTTTCCGTGCTGCAGTGGTCGGTGATGAATCAAGCGCGCGTGCGGCGCATCCAGTTGCCGACGGCGCCGAAAATGCGCGTGCCGTGACGCAGGAGCAGCGGCTTGATCGGGCGCAGCGCCCTGCGTACCGCGTTCATCATTGGTGAACGTTGTCCGGGTTGCCGCGTGGCCAGCGCTTCGCGGATCAGCGCCGGATCGAGTGCGACGTCCAGCTCGCGATCGTCGTCCAGGTCGATCGCCACCCATGCATCGCGCAGTTGCTCGTGCACATACTGTTTCGTCACGGCGTGCATCGCTGCGACACTCTCAGGTGCCGGGTGTTTCGAACCTTCGCGCCCGCGACCGAGGGTGGGATGAAGGTTGATCTCCCAGGTCTGGACGCGGCCGTTCTTGATCGCATAGTCGATGCGGCCGTAGTCGACGCCGGCGAGGGCGAAGATCTCGCGCAGCTCGCGCTCGTGCGGGTTGGTCCGCACATACTCGTATTCTTCGGCCAGCGTCTCCGTCGTGTACATCGTGCCGTCGCGCTTGAGCATCCAGTTCGTGCCGTAGTCGAGGCTGCGCGGCAGGATGCGATCGCCGATGACGAATGCCGCGTACTTGCGATACACGCCGCGCACGTCCGCGGTGTCGTTGAACTCGACGACCAGCAGCTCGTCGAGCTTGCGGCCGAGCACACGCAGGCGGCCGATCCACGCTTCGACGTCGCTCCGGTTGTGCAGCAGCGGCGAGAGTGCGCCTTCATGCGTGCGCTCGCCGCGCACAAACACCGGATAGCGCAGGCCGCTCAGGTCTTCCGTCGCAAGTGCAGCGCGATGGTCGTTGAGTCCGCGGCGCGCGAGCTCGCGCAACAATTCGTATCGCCGCAACGCGCGTCCGGGACGATTGAGAATGCGCACGCCTTCCCATCGCGAGAGCTGCGCGTGGAGCTCCGCGACCAGACGCTCCATCGGAGCGCTGAGTTGTTCGAGCGCTGAGAACACGTACGTGCCTCCGCGGAACTTCGACGGCAGCTTCTCGTACGCGACGATCTCGAACCGATCGGCAATCGCGTTCCCACGCACGTCGAGATACGCGCGCATCAGTTTTTCGCCCGCCGGCGCCAGGAAGTGAATCATCCTTCGAAACGACGCATTATGCCGCCCACGGCCCGAAAGACACGCGTGCCGTGACGCAACAACAGCGGTTTCACCGGCCGCAACGCTCTGCGCAACGCCGCCACGAGCGGCGCGCGCACCATCGGGGAGCGTTGGGCCGCAGCGGCGCGCACGAGCGCGGGATCGAGTGTGACGTTGAGCGGCCGCTCGTCCTCGAGGTCGACGGCCACCCACGCCTCGCGCAACCCCGCATGCACATACTCCCGAAGCTCCGCCTGGAGCTCGCCCACCTCACCGGGCGCCGGGCTTTTCGGCGGCCCGAAGCCGTGGCCGATGGTGGGATGGAGATTGATTTCCCACGTCCGCACGCGTCCGTCCTTGATCGAGTAATCGATGCGGCCGTAGTCGACGCCGGCGATCGTGAAGATCTCGCGAAGCTCCTGTTCGTGCGGATTCGTGCGGACGAACTGGAGCTCTTCCCGCAAGTGCTCGCGCGCGAATTCGGTGGTGCCCTGACGTTTGAGCATCCAACGCGGGCCGATGTCGAGGCCTCGCGGAACGATTCGGTCGCCGATGATGAACGCGCCGTACTTGCGATAGGAGCCGTGCTCGTCGGCGGTTTCGCAGAACTCGATGACCAGGAGCTCGCGCAAGGAGCGTCCCAGCACGACCAGCCGCCCGATCCAGGAATCAACCTCGTCGCGCGTGTCGAGCAACGGCGTGAGTGCGCCGTCGTGCGTGCGCTCGCCGCGGATGAAGACGGGATAGCGCAAATCGCTCAGTGCTTCGTTCGCGCGCACCGCCTTGAAGTCGTTGTGCCCCGAACGCGCAAGCGCCGCGAGCAGGTCGTAGCGCCGCAGCGTTCGTCCGGGACGATTGAGAATGCGCACGCCCTCGCATGCGGCGAGTTTCGCGTAGAGCGTTTCGACGAGCCGCTCCATCGCGGGACTGAGCTGTTCAAGCGCTGAGAAGACGTACGTGCCGCCGCGGAATTGCGAGGGCAGGTTCTCGTACGCAACGATCTCGAAGCGATCGGCGATGCTGCGGCCGCGCACGTCGAGGTAGTTGTGGAAGAGGCGTTCGGCCGCGGGCGCGAGAAAGTGAATCATCCGACGCTGACCTCGGCCGGCGCGTGCGCCTGCGCTTCCCACAGGCGCTGATACGTCGGGCTGCGTGCAAGCAACTCCGCGTGCGTGCCGATGGCGACGGCAAGTCCGTTCTCGATCACGAGAATCCGCGTCGCGTTGCGCAGCGTGGATAAGCGATGCGCGACGGAGATGGCCAGCCGTCCCGCCACCAACCGATCCAGCGCACGCTGCACCCGCGCCTCGGCATACGAATCGAGACTCGATGTCGCTTCATCGAGCAGCAGGATCGGCGCGTTCTTCAGGATCGCGCGGGCGATGTTCACGCGTTGCGCTTCGCCGCGCGAAAGCGTGCGGCCACCGTGACCGACGAGTGTTTCGTATCCCTGCGGCATGGCCATGACGTCGTCATGAATTTCCGCGGCGCGTGCGGCGGCTTCGACTTCCGCATCAGTTGCCATTGGTTTGCCGCGGCGGATGTTGTCGGCGATCGAGGTCGTGAACAGAAACGGGTCCTGCGTGACGATGGCGAGCTTGTCGTGCAGGTCGGTGAGGCGGAAGTTGCGCAGGTCTTCGCCATCGAACAGCACCGCACCGGACGTGGGATCGTAGAAACGCGCGAGCAGATTGAGCAGCGTAGTCTTGCCGGAGCCGGATGGACCGACGATGCCGAGGATCTCGCCGGCGCTGATGTCGAAAGAGACGTTCTGCAGGACCGGTGTGCCGCCGAACGAGAAGCCAAGGTCGCGAACGGAGATGGTGCGCGGCGCGCGCGTGAGCGGACGCGCGTCGGGCCGATCGTGTACTTCGGCGCGCTCGCTCAGCATCGCATCGACGCTGGCCAGGCTCGCGCCGTGGCGCTGGATCTCCATGAACGATCCGTTGATTTGCTGCAGCGGGGCCTGCACCGCGCGCGCGGCCATCAGAAACGCGAGCAGCTCCGGCCAGCCGATCGTTCCACGCATCACCTGCAGGCCGCCGGCGATGATCACGATGATCATGCTCGTTCCGGCGATCGAGTCGAGCGCAACGCGCGCGAGTGCGCGGACGCGCTCCATGTCCACCAGCTCGTCGAAGTAGCCGCGCGCGCGATCGAGCGTCCGCTCCGCTTCCGATTTTTCGGCCTCGTAGATCTTGATGATGCGGATGCCGTGCAGCAGTTGCAGCAGCATGTCGAAAATCGCCACGCTCTTGCGGCGCACGCCGAACGAACGCGCCATCGTCTTGCGCGCAACGATCGCGATCGGCAGCACCGCCAGCGGCACCAGCAGAAACGCCCAGAATGCGAGCGTCGGGCTGAGGCTGATCGCGGCCGCCATCAGACCAAGCGCCTGCAACGATTCGAGCACCATCTGCGCGACCGAAAGGACCACCATGCGCACGTGGGTCACGTCCTGCCGCACGGTCTGCACGAGCTCACCGTGCGTGCGGCGATCGAAGTAGCCCACGGACAGGCTGAGGATGTGCCGGATCAGCCGATCCATCGTCCCGAGCTCGACGACGGCGACGATGCGCTGTTCGTTGACGCGCGCGACGTAGGTGAGCGCAGCGGAGCCTAGGATCGACACGAGCAGCAATGCGACGACCGACCAGAGTGTCAGCGGAATGCCGTAACGCTGCGCGTAGGTGGCGAAGCCGGACGTGTGCCCGAGGACCGCGGCGAGGAACTCGCGGATGAGAAGGATGCTGGCCGCCGTGAGTGCCGCGCGGCCGAGGGAGGCGAGCGCAAAGCGGATGAGGAGTGCGGGCTCACGCCGCAACAGCTCGACGGGCAACCCGAGCGAACGCTTCACGACGCTGCGCCTTCCGCGAGCAGGTCCTCCACCGGATCCGCAGCTTCGGCGTGCGACCGCGACAGCATCGCGGCGGCGCTCATGTCGGCGGTGACGTTCACGAGTGTCTTGAAGATGTCCGGGATGGTGGTGGTCGCTTCGAGCACGATGATGCCTTCGATCGGCAGCCCCGCGGCGAGATACGCCGGCAGCGTGCTGAAGGCCATGCCGCCGTCGGGGACACCCACCGCGCTGAAACTGAGCAGGATCACAGTCGCGAGAAACACCACGATCGTCGAAGCACTCAGCGGCACGTTGTACACGTGCGCGACGAAGAGCAACTTGGCCGTGGTCGAGATCGGACGATTGATCTTGAAGACCGCGACGGTGAGCGGCAGCACGAAACTCGTCGCGGACGCAGGCAGTCGCAGATGTTGCGCCGCGCCTTCGATCAGCGCGGGCAACGATGCGATCGACGAGCGCGTGCTCACCGCCACGAGCTGCGCCGGCGCAACGGCGCGCGCGAATTTGCGGATGGAGATGCGGCCGGCGATCGCGGTCATGGGATAGAGCAGCAGCGTCACGATCAGCAGCAGGCCGGACACGAGCACGACGAACGCACCGAGCATCCCCGCTGCGCCGGCGCCGGCGCGCAACGCGGGTGTGTACGTCAGCGCGAAGACGCCGATCGGCGTGCCGATCAGGATCCAGCGCACGACCACGAGCATCGCCGCCCCGAGCGACTGGAACATGTTCGTCAGCGGCACTCGCTGTTCATCGGGTAGTCGCGTGATGGCGATCGCGAAAACGGCGGTGAAGAGCAGGACCGGCAGCAGGTCGCCTTTCGATGCAGACGCGATCACGTTCCTGGGCCACGAGGTCGCCGCTCCCGCCGCGGCTGCATCAGGCGGGATCTCCGTCGTCGCGCGCAACGTCGCCAGCGTCGCGGCGTCGGCCTGATACAGCGCGATGAACGGCGGCGCGATGATGAGCGTCAGCACCGCGGCCGCAATGAGCATCGCCACGAACAGCAAGAGCGTGCGCAGTCCCAGCCGCGCGAACGATTCATTCGTGGGCGCACCGACGATCGCCGCGAGGAGCTTGAGCACCACCAGCGGCAGCACCGCCATCTGCAGCGCGGCGAGCCACAGCGCGCCGAGCGGCTTGACGATCGACTCGATCGTGAAGAACGCCGGTGCGCCAGACCAGTGGCCCCAGGCACCGAGCGCGAGCGCGGCGGCGAGGGCGAGCAGGGACCATGTCGTGAAGGAAAGCGTGCGCGGACGAGCCCACATGTATGGAGGCAGGATAGACGAGGAAGCCGGTTCCTCGGAGTTCCTCGGGTACTTCGGGTTCCTCGGAGTTCCTCGGGTTCCTCGGGTCCCTCGGGTACCTCGGGTACCTCGGAGTTCCTCGGAGTACCTCGGAGGGGATGGCCCCTCCCCCGAGGAACCCGAGGAACTCCGAGGAACTCCGAGGAACTCCGAGGTACCCCCCCGAGGTACTCCGAGGTACTCCGGGTACCCGAGGTACTCCCGAGCCGAGCTACTCGTCACCGAACGTTCCGAAGTTGGCCCTGTACGTGCGTGTTAAGCTCGGTTTGCCCACCGCAGTTGCCCGCGCGGATTCGCAGGTCCGCCAAGAACAGAGAGAACAACCGAACGCATGAATACTGAAATTGTGTCTTCGCTGGGACCGCAGCCATGGAAAGCGCCATGGTGGAAGTCCGCGAGCGGAGACCGCCCGACGTTTCTCTACATCGTCCTCATTCACATCCTGGCCTTGACGGGATTGATCCTGTTCCCGGTGCCGGGCTGGCGCGTCGCCCTGGTCACCCTCATCCTGGCCTGGCTCGGCGGCCTCGGCACTACGCTCGCGTATCACCGCTCGCTCGCGCACACCGCGGTGCGCCTCCATCCGGTGATCCGCCACACGTTGATCTTCTTCGCGATGTTCAACGGATCCGGCTCACCCGATAGTTGGACGGCGAACCATCGCCAGCATCACTCGCGCGTCGAGACCGCGGACGACATTTCCAGCCCGTGGATCGGCGGCTTCTGGTGGGCTCACCTGCGCTGGCTATGGCAGGCGGGCAATGTGCCGCTCGATCGCTGGTGTCCCGATCTCAACAAACCGCAGTACCGGTTCTGGTCGCGGATGCAGATTCCTTTGCTCGCGCTCGCGCTGTTCGGCGGACTGCCGTTCGGCTGGGCCGCGTTTTTCTGGATCGGTCCGATGCGCCTGGTCACGTCGCTGCATGCGCAGTGTTTCGTGAACAGCATCGCGCACATGCGCGAGGGCCGCAAAGACGGCGAGGACTCGTCACAGAACATCACCTGGCTCGGCTTCCTGCACTTTTTCCAGGGTGAGAACTGGCACGAGAATCACCACGCCAAGCCGTCGTCGGCGAAATTCGGCTGGACATTCTGGCAATTCGACTTCGGCTGGTACGTGATCGTCCTGCTGGAGAAGCTCGGGCTTGCGTACAACGTGAAGCGGCCGACGTTCCGGGAAGCTGTATTGGTGGAAGTGCCCGCCGAACAACACGTCGGCAGCGTGATCGCTGCCGACGCGTGATCGCTCACCGGTAAAAGTACGGATCGAGCACGCTCACCTCGGTGATGTGATCGACGGGCAGGCCGTTGCGGTCCGCGGTCCTGCGGATCGCCTCGGGGTTCGGACCGTCGTAGACGCAGAACGTCTTCTTCTTGTCGTCCGAGACGTACGAGTGCACCCACGTCACACCGGCGTCGGCGTTGGTGCCGACCACCGTCGCGCACGCGTTCGCGCCGGCGTCGTTGATCGGGATGTGCAGTCCATCGGGAAACGTGCGTTCGACCATGTATCGCGGCATTGCATCCTCCATCCCCCTCACCCAACCCTCTCCCCTCGGGGAGAGGGCAGGTTGAGGGGATTCATTTGATGGAGGAAATGTAGCGACGCGCCCGCGTACGCACATCGGGAAGACTCCCTATTTTCCGCGGTAGATGCGCGCCGCCTCGCCGCGAGTCCGTGCACCGAGCTTGGCGAGTACCGCGGAGACGTGATGATCGACGGTCTTCGCGGAGACGAAGAGACGCTCGGCGATGTCGGCGTTGCGCAACCCGTCGGCGACGAGCTCGAGGATCTCGATCTCGCGTCCGGTGAGTCCGTGCGGATTGCTGCGCGTCGAGGCTCGTGCGGTTCGCGTGCGCAGATGCGAGCGGATTTCGATGGACAACATCCCGTCGCCGAGGGACTCGAGGATCGTGAGCGCGCGACGGAGATCGTCGGGATACGGACTGTCACTGAGCGCGACCGCGACTTCGTACGGCCGGCCCAGCGCTTCCCACTCCTCCGCTGCGCGTTTGAAGTCGCCCGCAATCTGCAACGCGTGCGGGCCAGCGAGATTTTCGCTGGCGGCAGGCGCGCCGCCGCGCCACATCCAATATGCGAGCTCGGACCGCGCGTATGTGTCGGTGACGTTCGTCGAAGCGGCGAATGCGGCTTCCGCTTCGCGCGCGATCGCGGCGACGTCGCCGCGCAGCCACGCTGCTTCCGCTCGCGCGCAAGCCACGGGCGCGATGCGTTGGAACTCACCGGTGCGCGTCGCGAGTGCGAGCGCTTCGTCGAGCAGCGCGGCCGCACCGGGATCGCTGCGTCTCGCGCGCACGCGGCCGAGAACGGCGAGCGCGGGGATCTTGCTGATCGCGGCGACGCTCGGATGGCGCAACACGAGCTCGGCGTCATCGGCCGCCGCGGTCCACTGGCCTCGCTCGAGATGCATGCGCGCGCGCCACGCGGTCATGTAATTGCGCCACGAATCGAGATCGAGCTCGATCGAATACGCGATGCCGTCATCGAGCGAGCGCGCCGCACGCTCGTAATCGAACGCGGCAACGTATTGCGTGGCGAGATTCGTGTACGCGCGCGCCGCGTGCTCCTGATGTCCACCCGCGAGCGCGATGCGCAGGCTCTCCTCCAGCTTGACGCGTCCCTCGTCCGGCGACACACGCATCTGCGCCGTGCCGACATTGTTGAGCGCATGCGCGAGGATGACGTCGTTGCCGAGCTCCGTCGCCAGCGCGATCGCGCGCTCGCCCCAGGGCACCGCTTCGTCCGTGTTCAGCGCGAGCATGTGCAGCTGCGCATGGTTGCTGTATGCCATCGCCAGCTCCGCGCCGGGCGGCAGCGGCTCGAGGACAGCGATCGCTTCGCGAGCGTACTGCCACGCCTCGTCGTTGCGCCCGAGGAACCAGGAGAGGCGCGACATCCAGCGGAGGTTGTCGCCTTCTTTGATGTAGTCGCCGAGGCGTCGCCAGATGGCGATCGCTGCGTGGCGATGTTCGAGTGCTTCCGTTTCCTGCTCGGTGAGATAGCACTCGTACGCGAGCCGCTCCAGCATTTCGGCGCGCGCCTGTTCGGTGAGCGTGTCGGCGTGCGCAAGCGCGGCGCGATAATGCGCGGCCGCCTCGCGATGCGAGTCCGCGCGAATCGCCTCTTCAGCCGCGAGCGGCGCGAAGTGCAGGATCGCGGCAACGTCATGCGCTTCGCCCGCGTGATGCGCGAGCCGCGCGAGCGAAACACCGCCGCGCCCTTGCAGCAGCGCGAGAATCATCGCGTGCAGCGACTGCCGTCGTACTGGTGTCAGCGCGTCTTCGACGGCACGGCGTCCGAGCTCGTGACGAAAGAGCACCGCGTCGTTCTGCAACGAAGCAATGCCGCTCGACGTCGCTTCGTCGAGATGCTCTGACGAAGCCTCGATCAACCAGCGCTCGGCGCGACGCGGTACGCACGCCGCGATCTCGAGGATCTCGCGCGCGGCCGGCGATAACGTGGCCGCGCGCGCGAGTACGGCGTCGCGCACGCTGCGGGGGACGCGTTCCTGTTCCGTCGCGAGGAGCTCGGTGACGTAGAACGGATTACCCGCGGTGAGCTCATACACCGACCGCGCATCGCGGCCTTTCTCCTCGGCCAGCGATTGCACCGCTTCGAACGTCAGCGGCGGCAATGCGACGCGGCGGTTGGCGTTCGTTTCGCCGAGGACGGAGAGGAGCGGGTGACTGGGCGCGAGGTGATCGTCGCGATAGGTGAGCACGAGCAGCAGCGGCAAACGCGGCACGCGGCGCACTAGGTACTTCAGGAGATCGAGCGTGGCGCGATCGGCCCAGTGCACGTCTTCGACGACGAGCACGGTCGGCGTCGCTGAAACGGCGGCGAGGACGGCGGGAAAGAGGCGCTCGCGCGGCGTGTCCATGTCGACGCCGAGATCGCTCGCGAGATCGAACATCGGACCGAGAGGACGCGGCGTGAAGAGCGCCTCGCACGCCGACCAGAGCACGCGCATCGAGCCCGTCGCACGATCGGCAAATTCGCTGACGAGTGACGTCTTCCCGATGCCCGCTTCGCCGCTGACCAGCGCGACGGAGCCGCGGTTGTCACGCGCATCAGCCGCGCGCTGGAGGAGGTCGGCGAGGAAGCGCTCGCGCTCGAGCAGCATGGGGATGAATGATAGCGGCGTGCTGCCTATGTAGCCTTCTCCGCTCGCCGCAGCGGGGAGAGGGTGGCCGAAGGCCGGGTGAGGGGCCCTCCGTCGTACCTCGGGCACCGACCCCTCATCCGGCCTTCGGCCACCTTCTCCCCTCTGCCGAGGGGAGAAGGCTACTCAAGGCGCGGAGCCTATTGCGCGGGCACGTACGTCGGGTCTTGCGTGATCGCGTCGATCGCGGACGCGTATGCGGTCACGCGGCCCGTACCGCTGATGACTTTCACCGTCACGCGGGCGTTGTAGAGCGAGCTGCCGACACCGAAGTTCAGCAGCGAGATCTGCTGGAACTCGTTCGGCTGGAGGTTGATCGTGATCACCGGCGTCACGAGCAGGTCCGGCACGATCGCGCTTACTTCGATCGTCACCGGCTGGCCCGCGGTTTCGTTCACACCGATGTTCGTGCGGAAGCGCGATGACTGCTCGAGCTGCAGCAGTTGCAGCGCGCGATCTTCGACGCCGACCGATTCGGCGGGCGTGACGCCGGGGATGTACTGGCCGTACGTGCCGTTGGTGGTCTGGTTGTAGGTCCGCGCCGTTGCGGTGAGCTGCGTGTTGGCCGGCGTCGTCACGGCGACGGCGCCGCCCATGTTGCTCGACACACCGAACGTGTTGACGAGCACGTTGTTCAGCACTTCGATCTCGCCCGGCTGCAGTGTGATGTCCCGCGTGATCGCGCCGGCCGGATTGCGCTCCGGATAGAACGTCAGCGTCGCCGGCGTCGCGGTGGATCCGGCGTTGAAGATGCGCATGTCGGTCACCCAGAACGCGCCCGGATTGTTCAGATACGCGACGCCAGGCACGACGTACTTGTTCGCGGTGATGGCGCCCTTCTTCACCGCCGACACCAGCAGCGGATCGTTCGTCTTGTTGTCCACCTCGGACACATACGCCGTGACCTTGCCGTTGCCGTTGACGACTTCGACTTCGACGCGGCCGTCGGCAAGGTTCGTGATGCCGTTCGTGACGAGCAACCCGTTGAGCTGGCGATGCTCGCCGGCCTGCAGCGAGATCGGGATCGTCGCGAGCAGCGTGCTCGCGGTGTCGTACACGCGCACGGCCAGGTCGACCGGTTCGCCCGCCGCCTCCGAGAATCCGAAGTTCGCACGGTACTCATTCGATTGCGCGACCTGTTGCAGCGAGAGGATCGTGGGAGCGTCGCCGGCCAGCGCCTTGCCGACGAAATCCTCGAAGCGCACGGCCGGGATGAACTGGCCGAACGTGCCCGACGGCGTGAAGTTGTACGTGCGGCTCGAAGCGGCCGTGGCCAGCTCGCGAATGAGACTGGCAGTCTCGGTCGAGCCGAAGAACCCCGGCAGCGCGCTCGCTGACGTCGTCAGCGGACGCACTTCCAACGTGCCGGTGCCCGTGCCGACGCCGAAGAGCGTGGCCACGACGTCGTCGAGCGCCATCGTGGAACCGGGCGCGATCTCGATCGTGCTCGAGCTGCCGGTCTGCGTGCCGTCGCTGTTCGACGGCGTGTAGTGCAGTTCGTAGCGCGCGGTATCGGCGAGCAGGTTCGTGATGCGGATGTCGGACTCGAACAGCGAATCGTTCGCGCCCGATGCGTGACCGACGACAGGGAAGATCAGCGAGTCGGGCGGCGGCGTGCCTTTGCCGCTCGGCACGACCGGAGTGACGAGGCTGATCGACATCGGGATCGTGCTCAGCGTGCCGGCGTGCGTCTCGTAGCCGCCGCGCGCGGAACCGCCCGTGTATGTGACGCGGATGGTGGCGGTGTTGGTGCCGAGGTTGAGGACCTTGGGGTCGGCGGTGATGGTGAGGGTGGTGCCTTCGACCGGCAGCGTGCCTGCCGACGGCGTGATCGTGATCCACGGCTTGTCGGCGGTGGCGGTGAACTGCAGGGGCGTGGTCGAGCCGGGAAGGAAGACCTTCTGGACGACGTCGCCTTCCGTGCCGATCTCCGTGCTGGCGTTGCTGGTGCGCGGCGGAACGACCAGCACGCCGACGATGTCGGAGTACGGTCCGCGGTCCTCGCTGCAATCACTGATGGCGCGAACGCGATACAGGTATTGCAGCGGTGCGTTGTTCACCTCGTGGACGAATGCCAGGACTGGATTCGCGGTGGTGAACGTCGTCGCGTTCGCAAAATCAGGCGTCGTCGATTCCTGCACTTCATAGAACTGCACGTTCGCCTGCGGAGTCCAGCGCAGTCGGTACGTCGTATTCGACAGCGCCTGTCCGACGACGCGCGCTTCCGGTTTGCCCGGCTTGCCGCACGGAACCGGTGCGGTGACTTCGAACTCGCCGCGTGCGGACTCGGAAGGTTCACAGGCGCTGTCGAAGTACGCCTGCACGAAGTACTCGTACGTGCCTTCCGGCAGGTCGACGTCGGCGTCGGAATCGGTCGTCGACGCAACGATGCCCGGATCCTCGTCTCCGCGACGCGCCCAGACGAGGTACTTGATTGCGTTCGGCACCGGCGTCCACTGGAAGTGCACCGGCGATGGCACCGAGCTTCCGTCCGCCGGTAGCAGCAGGATCGGCTTGCGGTTGTTGCAGGCCTGATCGCGCGCGATAGTGAAGCGGAACCGCGCCGATTCGACCGGGTCGCAGCCGGAGAGGAACGTCAGGACGTGCCAGGTGATGACTCCCGGCGGCATTGCGCGCGTGAATTGTGTTTCTTCGGTCGATGCGATCGCCGTCGGCGTGCCGTCGTTCACCTGCGCGAACAGCACGTATCTCACGGCGCCGCTGACCGGGTTCCAGACGAAGTCGACCGGATTCTCGACGTTCGTCGAGCCGTTCGCGGGCGACACGAGCTCGGCGCCGGTGGTGGTGCAGTTGCCGGAGCGCTCGATCCTGAACGCGACACGCTGCGAGATCCTCGACGGACATTCTTCGAACACGGCTTCGACCGCGACGACGACATCGCCCGGCGGCAGCGCGCGCGTAAGCTCGGTCTCATCGGTCACGCCGATGAGTTGCGGCTCGGACTCATCAATCGATGCGAAGACGCGATACTTCTCCGCGCCCGCCACCGCGGTCCACGCGATCGCCACCGGCGAAGTGGCGGTCTCGCCCGCCCCCGGCGCGATGATGACCGGCGCCGTGCTCGGGCAACGCGGCGTGGTCTCGTTGATGCGGAAGAACGCGACGTTCGAATCGAGCTCGTCGCAGCCGGCGAAAAGCGCCTGCGTGAACCACGCGTACACGTCGGGGCCGAGCGTGACCTGGTACTGCGTCTGTTTCGTGAGCGCGATGTCTTCGAACGAAACGAAGTCGGTCGAGATCCACACGCGATAACCGATGGCGTTCGGCACCGCGTTCCACGTCAGCGTCACTGGATCGACCGCGGTCGCGGGGTTCTCACGCGTGCCGGCGGGCGATACGAGCGTCGGCGCGACGTTCGTCGAGCAGCTCGCCGCCTGTGCGACGGTGAATGAGCCCTGGCCGGAAACGACGGCCGGGCAATTTTCGCGCGGCGCGTCGACGTACCACTTCACATTTCCTGCGGGCAGATTGATGTCTGCTTGCGTCGTCGTCAGGCGAAGGATGTTCACCGGCGCGTCGCCGTCGATCGAGACCCACACGCGATAGAACTGCGCGCCTGCGACCGCACTCCAGGACATGTGCACCGGCGAAGACGTCGTGGCGCCGTTGGCCGGCGCGAGCAGATTGATCGATGCGGTCGCGCATTCTTGCGGAGCTTGCACGATGAACGTGCGGATAGCGCTGTTCGCGTCCGGGCATGCCGCGAATTGCGCGCGCACGAACCAGCGCACGATGCCCGCGGGCACGAGGCGCTCGAGCGTCGTCAGCGTGGTCTCGCCGTAGAACGAGAAGTCGTCATCGCCGGACGCGACGAAGAGCTGATAGCCGGTCGCGCGTTGCACCGCGCTCCACTTGAACTCGACCGGCGAGTCGACGCTCGTCGCGCCATTCGCGGGCGAGAGGAGTTGCGGCGTGCCGGTGTTGCAGTTCGCGCCGTTCGTCACGGTCAACGTGCGGCGGTCGCTCAGCGTGGCCGGGCAACGCTCGCCGAAGAAGGTCTGCACGAGCCAGTAGCCGGTGCCGGCTGGGACGTCCGCGGTCAGCTCCGTGTTGGTGGTGATGCCGAGCGATTCGGGCGACGCGTTCGTGCCGAAGGCTGCCATCACGCGATAGCCGATGGCGCCCGGAACCGCGTTCCACTTGAAGGTGACGGGAGACGAGAGATTGCCCGCATTCGCAGCCGGCGAAACGAGCGTGGCTTTGCCAGGGTTGGCCGGGCATTCGTCATCGCCACCTTCAATGTTGACGATGCGCGCCGGCGACTGCGTGTCCGGGCAATCGTCGAACACGGCATGCACGCGCCACGCGTTGACTCCGGAGGTGAGGTTGCTGCTCGTGAACTCCGTGTCGGTCGTGGTGCCGAGGAGACGGAAGGATTGATCGTCTTCATGCTGGACGTAGACTTCGTAGCGGGCGGCATCCAGTACCGGGGACCAGTGGAACCTGACCGGCGCCGACTCGGTGGCGTTCGCGGCGGGGAAGATCAGTGTCGGTGCCGCGTGGTTGCCGCAATCGGCGCCGACGGCAAGCTCGCGCGTCGAGCTGTAGAGCGGATCGCAGTCCCCGTCGAAGTTCGCGCGGACGCGCCAGAAGTAATCGCCCTCCGCGAGCGCGTTCGTGGTGAACGACAGCAGCGTGTGATTCTCGACGATCGCGGAGAACGACGAGCCGTCGTTATCGGAGATCTCGAGGTCGTAACTCGTCGCGCCGGCGACGCCTGACCACGAGAAGGTGATGTTCTGTCCCTGCGCGAACGTGGCGCCCTGCGCGGGCGTGTTCTGGTTGGCGGGGCTGGTGGGGCAATTAGTGGTGAAGATGAAGTGCGCCGATGCCATGCCGGTGCAGCTCGGCGCGTTCGCGACGACCTTCCATTCGAGCGTGCGGCCCGGCTCGATGGAGATCTGTTTTTGCGTGAGAGTGGTGGAGCCGCCGGAGAAGAAAGGATCGCCGTCGAGGCTGGCAAAGATCTCGTAGCTGGTGGCATTCGCGACCGCATCCCAGTCGAGGGTGATGGTGCCGAAGGGAACGGTGCTGTTGTTCGCGGGAGCAGTGAGCGTTGGGCCGCTCGCAGGGCAGGAGGCGGCGGCGACGGTGAACGTAGAGCATGGAGTCTGCGGCGGCCCGGGCGGGGCCGGGCAGCCGGTGAGGCCGCCGTTCTTCGCGATCACTTTCCACTCGTACTGCCCGCCTGGAGCGATCTCGTTCGACGGAGGAGCCCACTCAGTGAAGCTGGCGTTGACGGTGGCATGCGGCGCCGCGGTGCAGCCGGAGCCGATCGGTCCGAAGTAAACGTCGTAGTCGCCGGCCGCGACTTGCGCCGACCACTCGAGCATGACCGTCCCGTTCTGATCGATTGGCACGTTCGTCGCGCCGTTCGCCGGCGTAACCGCGTTGAAGTTGTCGCAGTTCGCAAGCGCCTGACCGGTGAACGCGACCAACGCGAACACCAACACCATCCACCGAACGAGGTGTCTCATTCCGTTCTCCGGGTGACTCGAGTAGTTGTTGGGGGACCCCACGGCCGCTTCTACAGACGGCAGGGTAGTGCGTTTCGTTGACAGAATGGCGTGATTTTGGTCACCGGAGAGTGAAGAAGCGGCGCTCAGGGTGCGATGAGCTCGATGGTCGGAAAGTAAGTCCGGTACCGCTTCGGGTCGCGCGTCAGGAGCCGGAAGTTTGCGACAGCAGCGTGAGCACCGCTGTAGAAATCAGGCAGAGGCGCGTGCCGCTGGCCGCCCCGGCGGCGGTAGGCAAGGAAGGCTTTTCCGGCGAGAAATGCGGCTTCGTAAGGCAGGGATTCGCGAGGATGGCTTCCTCGGCGGCGCTCTCGAGGGCAGCACTCGACCATGCGCTCCACGCCGGATTGTCCGTCGCCACGTCGAGGATCACATTGCTGTCGACCAGCACGGCGCCGGCCATTTCAGCCCCGGGTGAGCGCCATGATTTCGTCGGTCGATAACTTCGTGGTGGCCGTTCCACGCAGACCGCGGATCACTCGCGATCCGCGCGAACGCGAACGTTCCGCCTTGAAGATCTGGACGACATTCCCCTTCACCTTGAACTCCACTTCTGTTTCGGGAAGGAGGCCCAACTGCTCGCGAATCTCCTGCGGAATCGTAACCTGGCCCTTTGAGGTGATTCTCATGTCGTAAGAGTATTCCAAGTCGTACTCTTACCCGGCAACTGCCGCTCAGCGGTACTTGTTCCCGCCCGTGTTGAACACGGCCACGACCTCGTCCTCCGAGATCGTCCCATTCGCGCGCAACTCATCGAGCGCGAGCCACGCCGCGCCGGTTTCGGGGCCGGCGTCGATTCCTTCGGCGGCACGCAACGCCGCGGCAGCAGGCTCGATGCGTGATTCTTCGACCGCGATCGCGCCGCCGTGCGAATCGCGCAGCGCGCGCAGCATCAGTCGGTCGCCGACCGCGCGCGGAACGCGCAGGCCCCACGCGCTCGTTTGGGGCGACACCCATTCCGGCGCGGTGTCGAGCTGCTGGTCGAACGCGCGCACGATCGGCGCGCAACCGTTTGACTGCACGCTGAACATGCGCGGGCGTTTCGCGTCGATCCAGCCGAGCAGCTGCATCTCGTCGAAGGCCTTCCACATGCCGATCAGGCCCGTGCCGCCGCCGGTCGGATAGAGGATTACGTCGGGCAGGCGTCCGAGATCTTCGAGCAGCTCGTAGCCCATGATCTTCTTCCCCTCGACGCGATACGGCTCCTTCAGCGTCGACAGATCGAAGCCCCCGTTGCCGGCGATGAACTGCTGCACGCGTTTCGCTGCGTCCGTGATCACGCCCGCGACGAGCTCCACCTGCGCGCCGTAGCCGCGGCATTCGTCGACGATCGATTGCGGCGTGTCGCGCGGCATGGCCACGAACACCGGCAATCCCGCTCGCGCGCCATACGCTGACAACGCCGCGCCGGCATTCCCCGCCGTCGGAGCAGCGAGGCTTTTCGCGCCGAGCTTCTTCGCCATCGTCACCGCGACGGCCATTCCGCGCGACTTGAACGACCGCGTCGGGTTCTTCGACTCGTCCTTGATGAAGACGTTGCGGCGGGAGGTCGATGCGAGCAGCGGCGTGACGCCTTCGCCGAGCGTCACGATCTCGCGTTCGTCATCGATGGGCAGGACGTCGTGATAGCGCCACATGTCGCTGCGCGCAGTCGAAACGCGCGGCGCGGCGCAGAGGTCATAGTGCACCAGAATCGGTGCACTGCAGTTCGGGCAGAGGTTGTAGAGCTGGTTGATCGGAGATTGCCAAGCGCAGGCGGAACAGCGGAGCGTTTTCTTCACGCGCGGAGGCTACTGCGTGGCGGGAGGAATTGAAAATTGAAAATTGAAAATGGAAAAATCGGAGCGTGATCGCCTCCGACGCCGCGTGAGCTCTCGCCCTCATATTTTCAATTTTCAATTTTCAATTCGCAAAAACGAAAATCGCCCGGGCGCGGAGACCGCGCCACGGGCGACGAACAAGCGAGGCGAAGCGAACCTACTGCTTCTTCGCCTCTTCCAGCTTCTTCTGCATCTCGTCGACGCTCTTCTGCACGTCGCCTTCCTTGTCTTCCCACTTCGACAATTCGTGCGCATACGCGTTCAGCGCGTTCTCGTGCCTGGCGAGCAACTGGCGGTTGTGCGCCAGCGCCGGATCTTCATCCGTGCTCTGCTGCATGTCCTGCTTCGACTTCTCGTAGCCGGCGAGCATGTCCGCGTAAACCTTCTTGGTCTGCTCGTCCTTCGCTTCGTCATACGCCTTCTTCGCCTCGGCGTATGCCTTGTCGAAGTTCGCCGTGATGGTCTCGTTGAACTTCTCCGCCATCACCGACGTCGACGCCGCCAGGATCTGCGCCTTGACCCACGCGTACTCCTGCGAGTTGAAGCCGAGGTCCTTCGCGGCGCGGAGGTCGGCGGTCATGAAGTCGGCGGCGGAGCCGAGGGCCTTGAAGCCTTCCATCATGCCGGCGATCGATTTCTCCTTCTTCTCGGCATTCTCCGCGTGCTTCTTCATCTCTTCTTTCGCGACCTGCGCGATCTTCTTCTCGTGCTCGCGCACTTTCAGGTACATCTGGACCTGCGCTTCGGTCAGGCGGCCATCTTCCGGCGGCGTGTACTCGTCCTTCTCGATCTCCTTCATCAGATCGAGCGTGCCGCGCTTGTCGAGATCCTTCGAGATATCGGCCTTGTCGGCGAGCTCCTTGGCTTTACATCCGGCGAGGGCGAGGGCAAGACAAAGAACCACTGCTGAGGTGCGGCGCATGGGTTTGGGTCTCCTCTGGATTGGGTTGGACTGCTACTCGGATAACTGATTTGTAACGCGTTCGCGCAGCTCATCGAGCTCGCGCAGAATGGTTTGCAGTGCCGCTTGCTTCGACTGCAATTTCTGCTCGAGCGACGCGACGCGCGCTTCGAGCTCCTGAACCCGTCCAGCTTCGAAGGGCTGAGAGCCCGTCGCTCCAGAGGGCGCCGGCTCCGGCTCCATCACCGCGACCGAAGACGTCGATTCGACGAGCTCTTCGGCGCCGAGCTCCTCGATGTCGTCGAGCGGCACGGGGACGCTTCCGGAGAACGTCGGCCGCGAGCGGCCTTCCGCCAGCAACTGCTCGAGCGAAACCTCTTCCGCCTTCTCATAATCCGACGCCACCGCCTCGGGGAATGGATTCTCCGGCGGCGGAACCGAGTCGGCGAATGGATTCGGCGCGGCGGACAACGGCTCGTTGTCGAGCATCGGATCGAGCGCTTCCTCGATCGGTTCCTCGACCGGCGCCGGCGCGGCGGAAGGCTGCGGCTTGATCGCCGGCATCTTCGCTGACGCTTTCTTCGGCGGATCGGCCTTGCCGCCTTTCAGCTTGGCGAAGAGATGCTTCGCGGTGAGCTTCGAGACGAGCTTGAACGTCTCCATGACGCCTTCGCCCTTGAGCGCCGATGCCTCGGTATACGGATAGCCGTCCAGGTTCAACGCTTCCTGCAACTTCTCGACGGGGAGCACGCCCGGGATGTCGCGCTTGTTGAACTGGATGATGATCGGCGTGTCGTTCGGATCGATCTGGTTCTCCTCGAGATTCTCGAGGAGGTTCGCGAAGCTCTCGCGGTTGGCATCGACCATCGCAGGCTGCGAATCGGCGACGAACACGACCGAGTCGGCGCCGCGCAACACGAGCTTGCGCGTCTCGTTGTAGAACACCTGGCCGGGCACGGTGTAGAGCTGGATCTTCAGATTGAAGGGTCCGACTTTGCCGATATCGACAGGCAAGAGGTCGAAGAAGAGCGTGCGGTCGGTCTTGGTGGCGAGCGACAGCATCTTCCCCTTCGACTTCGGGTCGAGCTTGTCGAAGATGACCATCAGGTTGGTCGTCTTTCCGCAGAGACCGGGCCCGTAGTAAACGATCTTCGCGGTCATCTCGCGCGTCGCGTGGTTGAACAGGACCATGAGGTGCGAAGTATCGCATAACGTGTTTGGGTTCCTCGGGGGAGACGAGGAACCCGAGGAACTCGCCACGGCGACTACAATGCGCGCCGTGCACGAGGACGACGAGCCGGACGAGCCGGTCGAGATCCCGATCATCGACACGCTGGACCTTCATCCTTTCCGGCCGAACGAGGTGCGGGACGCCGCGCGCGAGTACCTGATGGAGGCGCATGCGCGCGGCTTCACGCAGGTGCGGTTGATTCATGGACGCGGCATCGGCGTACAGCGCGAAGGCATTCGCAAGCTGCTTTCGTCGTTGGACTTCGTGCTCGACTTCCACGACGCCGACGCGAGTGGAGGGGGGTGGGGATCGACGGTCGTGTTGCTGGCTTCGAAACCGCAGAACGAGGAGTGAGATGTCGACGCTTTACGACGAGCTGAGCAGGGTCACGACCTACGAGTACACGCGCGATGAGGTGCAGGAGTTCGAGCAACTGCACGACGAGATCCGCAGGCTCAAGAAGCAGCGCAACGCCGTAATCGTCGCGCACAACTATTACCGTCCCGAGATCCTGAAGGTCGCCGATTTCGTCGGCGACTCGCTCGAGCTCGCGCTGATGGCGGCGCAGGTGCGCGACGCCGACATCATCGAGTTCTGCGGCGTGCACTTCATGGCCGAGACGGCCAAGATCGTCAATCCGAAGAAGACCGTGCTGCTGCCGAACATGCTGGCCGGATGTCAGCTCGCCGACTCCGCGCCGGCCGAGGATCTGGCGGCGCGTGTCGAGGAGCTGAAGCAGCAGTATCCCGATCTCGCCGTAGTCAGCTACGTGAACACGACCGCGGCCGTGAAGGCGCTGTCCGACATCATCGTGACGTCCGCGAACGCGGCGAAAGTCGTGCGCACGCTGTCGAACAAGAACATTCTCTTCGTGCCCGATCGCAATCTTGCCAATCACGTCGCCCAGCAGATTCCGGAGAAGAACATCATTCCGTGGGACGGCTACTGCTACGTGCACCAGCAGATCACGCCCGAAGAGATCTCGCGCATCCGTGAGGCCGATCCGGAGTTGGAGATCCTCGTTCATCCCGAGTGTCGCCCCGACGTGGCGAAGCTCGCCGACGCGGTGCTGTCGACGTCGGGCATGGTCCGCTACGCGAAGGAACGGCCCGCGACGCGATTCCTGGTCGTCACCGAATGCGGCTTGTCGGATCGCCTGGCCATGGAAGTGCCCGACAAGACGTTCCTCAAAGGCTGCAAGCTCTGTGCGTTCATGAAAGTGACCACCCTCGAAGACGTGCGCGATTCGCTGCTGTATCTGCGTCACGAGATCGAAGTGCCCGAGGAGATCCGAGTTCCCGCGGAGCGTGCGCTGCGGCGCATGTTTGACGCGACCACCTGAATGTTGCATCGCAACGGCCTGCTTTTCCTGAACCCGCGCGCGGGCACCTTCAGCGCGAACGACGAATCGAGCCTGCGCACGCTCGCCGACGAGAACGGCTTGCGCGTCGTCGACGTCCATCCTGAAATCGACGTGCGCACGCAAGTGCGTGATGCTCTGGCCGCGGGGCTGCGCACATTCGTGGTCGCGGGCGGCGACGGCAGCATCCATCACGTCGCGCAGGGGCTGGTCGGCACCGAAGGCGTGCTCGGAATCCTGCCAATCGGCAGCGTGAATCATCTCGCGCGCGACCTCGAGCTGCCGGTGACCGACTGGCAGGCCGCATTCGAGATTGCTGTACGCGGCACGGTGCGGCAGATCGACGTCGGCCGCATCAACAACATCTACTTTCTCAACAGCGTGATGCTCGGCCTGTATCCGGCCATCAGCGAGTTTCGCGAGCGCTTCCGCTCGCTGCACAGCCGCTGGCGCGCGTACATCAAGGCGATCCGCCTGGCGATGCATCACTTTCCTTCGGTCACGCTGGTGATCGAGCACGACGGCAAAGTGGAGACGTTGCGCACGCAGATGTTCGTGGTGGCGGTGAACGCGTACGACCTGTCGCAGACCGGCGTCGTTTCGCCGAAGACGACGTTCACCGACGGCCGCCTGGCGATGTATTCGCTGCGCTTCATGAACCGCGCGCAGTTCGTCGGTGTCGTGGCGAAGTACCTGCGCGGACGGATCGGCGAGGTGCCGGGATTTCGGAGTCTGCGCACGACGCAGATCCGCATCGACACCGGCAAGCGGAAGCTGCGCGTGGCCATCGACGGAGAGCTGATCGATCTCGAAACTCCGTTGCAGCTCGCGGCGGTTCCCGCTAGCCTGCTCGTACGCGCCCCCTAACGTCGCCCCCTCACCCCGCCCTCGCCCCCGCGGGGGCGAGGGTTGGGTGAAGGGGGGCAGCGAGGAGTGTGCATGCCGGACTGGAAAGGGATCGTCGGAACCAGTTTCTCCGCCGAGGAGTTCGATTCGTATTGCCACACGCTGATGTGGACCGCGTGGCGCCCGTCGTTCGTGGTCGTGCACAACACCGCCTCGCCATCGCTCGCGCAACGGCCGAAGGGTTTCACGAAGCAGCACATCCTCAATCTCGAAACGTTCTATCGCGATCAGCAGAAGTGGAAGGCCGGGCCGCATCTCTTCATCGATGACGTGAAGATCTGGGCGTTCACGCCGCTCACCGTCTCGGGCACGCATTCACCTTCCTGGAACAAGACCGCCCTCGGCATCGAGATGCTCGGCGACTACGAGAAGGAACCGTTCGACAGCGGCCGCGGACTCAAGGTCCGCAAGAACACCACCGCCGCACTGGCCACCATCTGCGGCATCCTCGGCTTCGATCCGCAGACGATTCGCATTCATCGCGAAGATCCGCTGACGACGCACGCGTGTCCCGGCAAGAACGTGCGCAGGCTGGAGATCATCCAGGAAGTGCAGGACCTGCTGGTCGAGCGCCACGCCGGCGAGCACCCCATCAAGCCGGTGCCCTGATCATTTGATGGCGCGCCCGAGTCCCGTTCCCATGCCTCCCGAATACCTGCGCGTCGGCGTAGGGCAGGGTGACTATTACGAAGTCGGCAAGGCCGACGTCGCGCGCTTCAAGCGCTTCGGCGGACTCAATCCGTCATCGCGCGTGCTCGACATCGGCTGCGGGCTCGGACGCGTCGCATGGCCACTCGCGCGCGAGCTCGGTCCCGACGGCAGCTATGACGGCTTCGATACCGCCGAGGCCTACATCGAATGGTGCAGGAACGGTCTCGCGCTCGATCCGCAGCGCGTGCGCTTTCACTGGTTCGACATCTACAACACGGTGTACAACCCGCAAGGGACGTTGAACGGCGAGAACCTCGAGTTTCCGTGGCCCGACGGCAGTTTCACGCTCGCGATCGCGATGTCGCTGTTCACGCATCTCTCCGCGGCAGCAACCGTCAACTATCTCCGCGAAGTCGCACGCACACTCGAAAAGGGCGGGAAGCTCTGCGCATCGTTCTTTGTCCTCGACCTCGAGTCGCGCGCGACGATGGAGACGCGCGAGATGTTCCCGAACTTCACGCACGAGTTCGAGCAGGGACGCGTGGCCGATCCCGATAGTCCGGATGTCGCGATCGCGTTCGACGCCGACTGGCTGTACCAAGTCTTCATCGATTGCGGTTTCGCATTCGAGCAGTACCGGCAGGGCAGGTGGCGCGATTACTCAGCCGGCGAAGAGTCGTACCAGGATCTGGTCGTCGTGCGCCGCGTGTGACCGATGAGGGCTCGTGAATCGGTGAGCTGCGCTACATGATTCGATCAGGGATCTTCGGCTGGCTCAATTCGTAATGAGTCTCACAGAGCCAGAGGAAGGTTCCGGTCGACAGTGGCACACGATGCAATCCGAGGTTTGCGTGGTGCGGGTCGAGCTCACGAAGCAAGGTGTGTAAAGCGAGCAGGCCATGGCGCTCGGTTACTGTGAGGACTCCTTTGCGCACGTGGTCCATTTCCGAGACGGCGAGGTCACCGGACAACGCCCCCGTGACGCCGCTCATGAGATCGAGATGATCCTTGATTCCGAGATTCTCGGTGGTATTCGCGCCGAACATCGCGTTGACGCCGGGCGCGACAACCGGCAGCACGGTTTTCAACATGCCCGCGACGAATTTCGCATACGGCGCGATCTCGACCACCCACCCGCGCGGCCGTGAAAACTCATAGATCCCTTTGCCGGGCTCCATGACCGGATGCTCGCACCCTTCCGCCTCACACCACAAACGCAGACGATAGAGATCGTTGAGCGGGCGTTTCCAACTGCCGCCTACCGGCTGCACGTCGAAGATGCGCGGCCCTTCCTTGGCCTCGTCCGCCATCGCGCGCATGATGGCCATGACTGAGTTGGCGAGGCGGCTTTCCAGCTCGGTGACGATTCCCAGCCCCTCGTTCAGCTTCCGCTCGATGCGGGCCAGCTGCGCGCGCGGTTCTTCCTCTTCGAATCCGAACAGCAGTTCGAGCATCGTAAAACGGCCGCGGCAGAGCTCACACCGGCGGGTCTCGTCGCCCTCGTTGAGGAACTGCCGAAGTGCGGCGATGTCGAATCGCCCCCGGCATGCTTCGCCATGGATCTGCCCCCGGCAAGGCACTTTGAAGGTGAAGCGGTTCTCGAGTCCCGGCCAGTTGTCGCGGATCAACTTATCGACGATCTGCTGCAGCACGTTCATGAAGTAATCGGGCCAGACCGCCTCCACGTGCAGGTGCAACTCGCGTCCGCGCAGTTCCAGCAGAGCCGATCCGTGTTTGCGGTTGCGGAGAAACATGCCCTTCTGCCAATGCAGGCGATGCGCTTCGTACGCCGCGGCGTACGGGTGCGTCCGTACGATGAGCCACGGGATCAGGCCGGGCGGCACGTCCTCGTCGATCACGCAAACCATCGCCAGACGGCGCAGATCCTTCGCCGGTTCTTCCTCGGGCAACCACGGAACGAGCGGGCGGACCTGCGGAACGTGCTGCGCAACGAGGCTCGCATTCCCCTCTTCCAGGCGGTAGGAGACATCGTATTTCTCCATCAGCCGAAGGAAAAATGGATAGAGCTTCGTTTCGTAGCGCGGTTCGTTTGCGAAGGAGTGACGTAGCCAGACGTTGGCGAGATGATCGTCCGGCAGAATTCCGTCGCCCTCGGCGGTGAGGCGATCCTCGAGGACGAAGCCGATCGCCTTCGTCAGCCACTCCGGCTTCAGCACGACATCATCGCGCAGACGCTCATCGTCGCCGTAGTAGACGAAGTATCCGAGGTCGTGCATCAAAGTCGCGAGAGTGCGGATGTCGGTGGCGTCGAGACCGAAAGGTTCGCAGAGCGTCGCGAAATCGCCGTAGGAAACGTGCGGACGTGATTCGCCGGCCTCCAGCGCACGATCGCGTGCTTTCTTCCAATCGCGCGGAAATGGCATGCCCATGTGGTCGAGACCGCTGGCGACGTTCGAGATGAGGTTCTTGAGCTCGCGAATTCCGTACGGCTCTTTGGAAGGTTTGTCAGCCACCAGACTGTCCACTTCGACAAACCCGCGGATCATCGTGCCGTAGTCGCGCATGAACACCGCTTGATCGATGCGCGCGATCCTGCCTCCTGTTTTCGCATGCGTGGAAACGATGATGACGTTCGCGTTTTCGCCGACGCGGACACGGATCAGTTTCAGCCAGTCTTCGACCTGGCACTGCTGAACACCCATGCGCGGTTCCCACACCAGTAAATAGATCGAGCGGGGGCTGAAGAAGAACTGGTGGGTGACGCGATACACCTCCTGGCCGCCGAAGTCCCAGGCATTGAATTGAAGCGTAGTCGGGACTTCCGGGTGCGGCAGGTACAACGCATGGATGTCGATGCTGACGCCGTGCGTGGTCGGCTCTCCCTTGCGCGGCTCGCGGCCAGTCAGCGCCTTCAGGAGCGTCGTCTTGCCGACATTCCCTTCGCCGATGAGCATCAGCTTGGCCTCGTACAGGGGATCCGCTTCGTTCAGGCTGCGCAGGAAGGCGCGGAGCGGCCCGAGGCCCTGTTCATAGGCGCTCCGAAGCGCGGGCGAAAGCGGGTTACCTTCGAGATTGATCTCGCGCAGCTTTGGCAACCGCGCGATCGACGGCGGAATCGTAACGAGCTCATTGTTCCTCAGGTCGAATTGATCCAGCCGCGAGAGCGAACTGATCGTATCGGGTAGTGATTGCAGACGGTTGCCGCTCAAATTGAGATACTGGAGCTCGGCGAGCTCGCTGATCCAGCCGGGTAAAGCGTGCAGTCCGGTTCCAGCGAACGTGAGGAGCGTCAGCTTTCGGAGATCGCGAATCCAGTCGGGCATCCTGGCGAATCGGAGGAGGTCGAGCCGGAGATTGCGCAAATTAGTGAGGTGACCGAGCGTCTCGATATTCTCGGGAGGAGAACGCCGGCCTCCCATCCAAAGCGCCTCGAGGCCTTCCAGCCGGCCGAACCACTTCGGGAGCGCTTTCATGCGCGTTTCACGCAAACTGAAAACTTTCAGCTGCGTAAGCTCCGCCATCGGAGGTGGCAGCGTCATCAACGCCAGAGTGAAATCGAGATTGAGTATCTCGAGATTGCGAAGCATTCCGATCTCATGAGGAAGGGCCTGAAGATCGGTCGTGTCGGCCCAGAGCCACTTCAAAGAGTGAAGGCCGCCGATTGACGGAGGCAGGCTATGCAAGGGGTTGGGACCGACGGAAAGCTCGCGCAATTGTCCGAGCTCGCCGATGGAGTCCGGCAGCTCAGCGAGATGGTTGTCAGCAACCGAGAGCTCCTGAAGATTTTGCAACCGGCCGATCGTGGATGGCAGTTCGGTCAGGCCATTGTCATCGAGAACGAGAACTTCCAGCTCTTGCAGCTGTCCAATCTCAGCGGGAAGTTTCCGTAGGCCGGTGTTGGGAAGCTTCAGCGTGCGCAACGTCCGGAACGTACCGATCTCGCGAGGCAGCGTGGCGATGGGACGATTCGAAAGATCGAGCGACTGATCGTCGGTCGCGAGCATCTTCTCGATCAACGCGAGGAGTTCGGCCGATTCGCGCTCTCTAGATGCCATGGCTCGAATTTACATCGCTACTTGCACATCAACTGATACACCCCGATGACGTCATCGCGCACGTCATCGAGATCGCTCTTGATCTTCGCGACGATCGCCTGAAACTCCGGCGTCGCGTGCAGCGGCTGCAGCCATGGATGTTTCACCAGCGCGTACCAACTGTGATTGCCGAGCTTCGCGCAGCGGTCGAGCCACACGAGCGCTTCGGGCGTGTCGCCGAGCTTCGCGTGCACCATCGCGACGCGGAGCGCGGCCCAGTGATTGCGGTTTGCGTCGGATTCGAATGACTTCACGCGCGCCAGTGCGGTGGCGCGATCGCCGCGTGCGGCCGCGACCATCGCTTTGAGACTCTTGCCGAGATAGTGGCGGGGGACGACGGCGAGTGCGGCGTCGGCTGCGCGGTCGGCCTCGATGAGATTCCCCTGGAGGATAAACGCCATGCCGCGGATGTCGTGGCCGGCGAGCTCCGTTTCCTTCGCGCCGAGGGCGACTTGCGCGGTTTTGAGGGCGCCGTCGGGATCGATGGCGTTGATGTTCCAGTACCCGCGCGCGAGCGCCTCGTTCGACATCGGATCGACCTTCACGAGCTTGTCGCCGACGCATTGCGCCTTATCGAGCTCGCCGGTCGAAACGAAATACGTGACGACGGAATGCAGCGCCTGCGTGTCGTTCGATTCGAGGCGCAACGCGGCGAGCACTTCACGCACGGATTCGCGGAACCGATCGGGCTCGCGCACGAACACGCGGCCGAGCGCGAGGTGCGCCTGCGGCAGGTTCGGGTCGATGCGCACGGCTTGCCGCGCGTACCACTCCGCCTTCGCGAGATCTTCGGGCGAGGCGAGACTGCGCGCGGAGCCGAGGGACAGCGTGGCGGCGAGATCGGCGTAGGCGGCGGCGAAATTCGGATCGAGTGCGATCGCGCGTTTGAGCGCGGCGATCTGTTCGCCGTATTGCTGCGGCTCGAAGCTGCCGTTGAGCGCACGGGCGCGCAGATACTCCTCGTACGCTTTCGGATTCGCCGAGCGTGCCTGCGAACGGGCGGCCTGCGATTGCTGCACGCCGATGCGGTCGTTGAGACCATCGACCGTGCGCGACGAAACATCGTCGATCAGCTTCAGCAGATTGTCGCGACGTCCGTCGACGCTGTCCGACCACACCGAGAAACCGGTGCGCGCGTCGGTGAGCTGCAACGTGACGCGCACGAGATCGCCGGCGGCGAGGAAATGCCCTTCGAGAATCCCGTCCACTTTCAACTTCTTGCTGGCCGCTTTCGTGTCCGGCTTCGAGCCTGCGAACTCGAGCACGGCGGACGTCGGCCGCACCTGCAGCGAAGGGATCTGCTGCAGCTCCGTCACGAGCGCATCGGCGAGACCGACGGAGAGGAACTCGTCGCTGGTGTTGTTGGCGATGTTGCGCAATGGCAGCACGGCCATCGAACGGATCGGCGGCGGTGCGGCGGTGTTGGTCGTCTCCGCTGCCGTATCCGTACCGCCGCGCTGCGCGATGAAGACCGCGAATATGACCAGCAGGGCCGCGGTCGCGGTGATCGCAACGCGGAACCATCGCGGGCGCGGCAGCGTGCGGCCGAGCTGCGTACGCAACGAGGTCTGCGTCATGCGGATCGTCGGCGTGTCGATGTCTTCGAGGTCGCCGTAGAGATTGCGCGCCTTCTGATAGCGCGAGTCCGGATCCTTCTGCAGCAGCTTCGAGATGATGCGCGATGCCACCGGCGGAAAGCTCGGATCGATCGGCACGAACGGCTCCGGCTCACCGTCGCGCACTTTCTCGAGCACCATCAACGGCGCATCGGCGTTGAATGGCAGATGCCCCGTAGCCATGTGATAAAGCACCACGCCGACGGAGAAGAGATCGCTGCGAACGTCGGCATCCCGTCCGTGCGCCTGCTCGGGACTGATGAAGTGCAGCGTGCCGAAGAAGTGGCCGGTCGCGGACTCGTACGTCTGTTCGAGGCCGGGATCGGTGATCGAGCGCGGCAGCGATTTCGCGAGGCCGAAATCGAGGATCTTCGCGAGGCCGCTATTCTCGACGATGATGTTCGCGCTCTTGATGTCGCGATGGATGATGTTCTTCTCGTGCGCCGCGGCGACGCCGGCCGCGATCTGCCGCGCGATGGCCAGGAACTCGACGGTGTCGAGCGCGCGGCGGCGGATGCGTTGCGAGAGCGTTTCGCCCTCGCAATACTCCATGACGATGAACGGGACGCCGTCGGCGGTCTCGTCGACCTCGTAGATGGTGGCGACGTTCTGGTGACGGATCGACGCGGCTGACTTCGCCTCCCGCAGAAAGCGCGCCTTGCGATCCTCATTGAGGTCGGACGCGTTCAGGACCTTGATCGCCACGAGACGGCCAAGGCGCTGATCCCGCGCGAGATAGACCGTCCCCATCCCGCCCTTGCCGAGCACGCGGACGATCTCGAAGCCCTCGAAGGTAGGGAAGGGGTCAGCCACTCGGCCGGAATGATACACGGGCATCACGCCTCATCCGCCCTTCGGGCACCTTCTCCCCTCGCCGAGGGGAGAAGGCTGATGTTGGTGGCCTTCGCCCCGCTTGCGGGGAGACGGTGCCGAAGGACGGATGAGGGGCGCTGGCCAAATCTCTGACCCTCGGTGCTTGCCACGTGGGTTATATTCTCACCCTCACAAAATGACGACCAGCGAAGCGATCTCTCCCGACATCGCCTTACCGCCGCGGTACCAGGTGCGCGCGGTCCTCAAGCAGACTCCCGAGACATGCGTGTTTCGGGTGTTCGATGTTCCCGACAAACGCGACGAGGCAATCAAGATCCTTTCGCGCGAGGTAACAGACGCGCAAGAGCTCCTGCGCTTCCGCACCGAGTTCTCCACACTTGCGTCACTCGAGCACGCGAGCGTCATCAAGGTCTACGACTACGGCGTCCTGCAGGACCGCTATCCGTACTTCACGATGGAGTTCTTCGCGGGGAAACGGATCACCGAGTTTTTCGATGGCAAGAACTGGGACGCGCTGTACGACGTGATCATGCAGATCGCCTCCGGTCTGCACCACATCCATCACCTCGGCATCGTGCACCTCGATCTGAAACCGTCGAACATCCTCGTCAGCGATGACGGAAGCGCGAAGATCATGGATTTCGGCCTCGCGATCGAGAGCCGTCAGGTCTTCGATCGCAAGATTCGCGGCACACTGCAATACATGGCACCCGAGGTGTTGCGACAGGATCGCGTCGATTCGCGCGCCGATCTGTATGCCCTCGGCATGACGTTGTACGAGACCGTCACCGGCGCGCTGCCGGGTTATGGACGGCCCGCGATCGAAGTGATCCGGATGCATCTCGATGAGGAGATCCGTCCGCCGTCGGCGATCAACCCGCGCGTTCCGGAAAAGCTCGAGCAGATCATCCGCAAGCTTCTCGAAAAAGATCCGCGGCATCGCTTCCCATCGGCCGCTGCATTACTGCAAGCCGTGGCCGAGGCGTCAGGTCGCACCAGTCCTCCGACGGAGTTGCTGGTCGGACACGGCGAGCTTTACGCCGCGCCGCTCATCGGCCGCAAGCACGAAGTCGAACAACTCTCGGCGCTCATCGCCGAAGCGCGTGAAGGCAACGGCAGCGGTGTGATCGTCGCCGGCGCCGAAGGGATGGGCAAGAGCCGCATCGTGCGCGACGTCACGTTGCGCGCGCAACTCGACGGCGCGCGCGTGTTCTGCGGGCGTTGTCCCGTCAATCGCAAAACGATCTACGCGCCGTTTTTCGAGGTCTTCCAGCAGATGGTTGCGGCCGTGAATCCCGAGGCGGATGTAGCCGAGGAGATCCGCCGCATTCTTCGGCCGGTGGTCGGAAGCGCGGGACCGGAAACCAGTCCGCCGCAGCACGGCCAGAAGTTCCGTCTCTACAACCGGATCGTGCAGTCGATGCAGGACCTCTACGGATTCCTCAGCGTTGGCGGCGAAGCAGGCGGCTCGCCGCTGATCCTCGTGATCGACGATCTGCAGTGGGCCGATCCATCGACCGCGGAGTTGTTCTCGTTCCTGGTCGGCGAAGCGAAACAGAATCGCCTGCTCGTCATCGGCACGCTCACGCTCGACTCGGGCGGCGAAGCGGCGATCGAATCCGCATCCCCCAGCTTCGCGTTCTGGGAGCAGCGCGCGCGCGAAGGAAACTTCCCGATCATTCGCGTCGAAACGCTCACCGAGCCGCTCGTCCGCGAGCACGTGCAATCGCTCCTCGGCGATCTGAACGTCAGCGATGAACTCGTACGCTGGATGTTGTGGGAGTCCGCCGGCTCGCCGCTCAACATCCGTCGCATCGTCGACTACCTCATCGCGCACGGCTACCTCGAATGGACCGCCGAAGGCTGGACCGCGGACATGGACCGCATCCGCGCGCTGCGCATTCCCGGCGGGTTCGCGTCGATCCTGATGGAGAAGGTGGAAGCGCTTTCTCCCGAGACGCGCACCGTGCTCGAGATCGCGTCCGTCTTCGGTGAAACGATGGAGCTCGAGCTGCTCACGCACGTTTCGGACAGTGGTCCCGAGGCGACGTATGCCGCGGTACGCGAGTTGACGCGTCTCGCATTGATCGATGAATCGAACTCCGGGAAGACCATCACGTTCCCGCAGATGCACCTGCGCGACGCGATCTACAACGCGATGCCGGAGCGGCGGCGCACGGAGCTCCATCAACGCGTGGGCGAAGCGCTCGAGCCCGCGGCGAACGATGGCTCGACGCAGCTCATCGGACAGGTGGCGTATCACTTCTCGCGCGCGAACGACATCGAGCGCGGCACGCGCTATTCGATCGAAGCGGGCGATCTGGCAACGCGCACGCTCGCGCACGAAGAAGCCACCGAGTTCTATCGCGTCGCCCTCGAGCTGATGGACCTCGGCGGCGTCGAAGAGGCGCGCAAAGCCGAAGTGCGCGAGAAGCTGGCGGATGCGTACTACCGCCGCGACGACTATCGCAGCGCGATGCACGCCTTCCAGTTCCTGCTCAAGAGCATCCAGAGCCGGCATCCGGATGACGTCGCGAACGTCGACATCGCGCGCGTGATGAAGAAGATCGGCAAGGTGCTGGTGCGCCGCGGCGATCAGGAAGCGGCGATGACGTACTACCAGTCCGCGCTGTCGACGTACGAACAGCTGGGTCACACCGTCGACGTCGCCGAGATGCTCAATCGGCTCGCGTGGCTGTATCGCATGCGCGATGACCTGGATGCCGCGCGCGACACCGCCGAGCGCGCGAAGAACATGCTCGAGAAGATGGAGCCGACCGTCGTCTACGGCTACGTCAAGAACATCCTCGGCCTGATCGAGTTCGCGCGCGGCAACTGGCAGCGCTCGCGCGAGATCCTCGAGGAAGCGCTCGCGATCGGGGAGCGTCTCGGTTCCGAGCAGCTCTGCAAAGTCGTGTCGATGAACCTCGGCAACACGGTCTGGAAGCTCGGCGAGTGGGACACGGCGCTGCAGTACTTCCGCCGCAACCTCGAGCGCTCGGAGGCCGAGGGCGATTTGTGGGACCTCGTGACGGCGTACAGCAACGTGGGGGTGGTCGAGTATGGGCGGGGCAACTTCCACGCGGCGGCGGCGCTCTTCGAGAAGAGCGTGCGCATCGATGAAAAGATCGGCGCGTTCGAGCATGAAGCGCTCGCGCGCGAGAACCTCGCGGACGCGCTGGAGATGCTTGGCCGATGGGACGACGCGCTCGAACAGTACCGGCGCTGCATCAGCCTGGAAGGCTTCGACGAAACGCGCGCGTCGCGCTTGTCGGTCTACGTCCCGCTCGCGCGGCTGACGAAGAAACGCGGCGACATCAACAAGGCGCTCGAATACGCGCAGAAGGCGCTCGCGGCCGGGGAGCGGGCGCGCGACGAGGATCTGATCGCGGAGGCCGCATACGTGCTCGCGTCGATCGAAGACGAGCGCGGAAATGCGGAAGAGGCGGAGAAATACCTCACCCGCGCGATGGCGATCTTCGAAGCGAATCGCACGCTGCATGGATTGGCGCGCGCGCACACGGCCATGGCGGTGCTCGTGCTGCAGCGCGGCGACATGGAAGCGGCGGTGCGCCACGCGAAGCTCGGCGAACAATACGCGCGGCAACTCGGCGATCGCTTTTCGCTCGCGAAGAACGATTGGGCGTGGGCGAAGATCCACGGCTCGCACGGCGATCGCGAAACGGCCACGGCGAAATTCGATCAGGTGCGCGCAACCCTCGAAGAGCTCGACACGCCGTACGAGCTCGCGCGATTGCTGTTCGACATCGGCCTGCTGCGCGAGGAGCCGGAAGACGCGACACAGATGATCCGCAGCGCGATCCGGATCTTCGAGCGGCTCGACGCGACGCATGATCTGGAACGCGCGCGCGGTGCGTTGTTCCGCATCCGCCCGGCCGGCAAGGCGCCCGATCAGGGCGTGGTCGGTCTGTACGAGATCGTCAAGATCATCAACTCGACGCTCAACCTCGATGAAGTGCTCAACCGCGTGCTCGACGTCTGCATCCGCAGGCTGCGCGCCGAGCGCGGCATGATCATCCTGCTCGATCCACTCACTGGCGCCATGCGCACGCGCATCGTCCGCAATATCAAGGAAGGTGCGGAACCGAATTCGAAACGCTCACCGCAGTCGATCGTGAAGGAAGTGATCCAGACCGGCCGCTCGGTGATGTCCGCCGACGCGCGCGAGGACCATCGCTTCGTCGAATCGGAGTCGGTGATCGCGGAGAACATCATCTCCATCCTCTGCGCGCCGCTCATCATCAAGGAGCGCATCTCCGGCGCCATCTACGTCGATCATCGCCAGGCGCGGCAGCTTTTCTCGCAGAAGGACCTCAGCTTCCTCGAAGCGTTCGCCGATCAGGCCGCGATCGCGATCGAGAACGCGCGGCTGTACGAGGAGCTCGAGGAAGCGCGCACGCGGCTGTCGCTCGAAAACGAAACGCTGCGCCGCGAGGTACTGGTCGAAAAGCATCTCGACTCGGTCATCGGACAGTCGGAAGCCGTCGCGAAGATCCAGTTCGCGATTCGCAAGGCATCAGCCGGACATTCGACGGTGTTGCTGCGCGGTGAGTCGGGCACGGGCAAGGGTCTGGTCGCGCGCATCATTCACAACATCGGCCCGCGCCGGAATGGACCATTCATCAAGTTCAACTGCGCGGCGCTGCCGGAGACGCTCGCGGAGTCGGAGCTGTTCGGTCACGAGAAGGGTGCATTCACCGGCGCCGATCGCCGCAAGCTCGGTCGCTTCGAGCTGGCGAACAACGGCACGATCTTCCTCGACGAGATCGGAAAGATGTCCCTCGCGATGCAAGCCAAGCTGTTGCGCGTCGTGGAGGACAAGGAGTTCGAGCGCGTCGGCGGAACGCAGACCATCAAGACCGACGTGAAGATCGTCACCGCGACGAACCTCGAGCTCGAGAAGGCCATCGAGGACGACACGTTCCGCGAAGATCTCTTCTACCGGTTGAACATCATCCCGATCATGATGCCGCCGCTACGCGACCGGAAGGACGACATCCCGGTTCTCGCCGAGCACTTCATCCGCAAGATCTGCAAAGACCTCGGCATCGACAACAAGCGCCTCGAGCCCGGCGTGCTCGACCTGTTCATGCGTTACGACTGGCCGGGCAACGTACGCGAGCTGGAGGCGACGATCCATCGCGCGATCGTGATGTCGAACGGCGACACGGTGACGAAAAACGAGTTCTACAACTTGTATTCGAATCAGGCGCCAGTGCTCCCGGTGACCGACGGCATGCACGCCATGCCCAGCTCGATCGTCGGGCCGCTGGTCGGCAAGAGCGAGATCACCAGCGACGTCTATGACGAGGTGATGAGCGCGGTCGACAAGCAACTGATCGTGCGTGCGCTCGAGAGTTGCGGCGGCCGCATTCGCGAAGCCGCGCGAAGACTCGGCCTCGCGAGAAACACCCTCAAGTCCAAAATCCAGAAGTACGGGATCGAGATTAGGGAGTAGACCGTCGCTACGCTCGCAGTCGTGGGTTGTCTGCGACGGATCCGAAGTGCTTTCCGCGCGATTCGACCCGAGACGCGTGACGCCGGCCACTGCTTGTAGTGTTTCGGAAGGGTGCTGTACCCTGTGCTCACTTCCGGACGAGCGCGTCGCTCGTCTTTCTTTCACAACACACGTTCGGCTTCACATGGGAAGACGGTGTAAATCCGTCGCAGGCCCGCTACTGTGAGCGAAACGAAATCTGCATCAGGCCACTGAACCGTCGTCGCGCGGTTCGGGAAGGCGCAGAGAGTAGGGCGTCGCAAGCCAGGAAACCTCTGAGCACGAACGACTGATCAACCCCTTCGTGGACTGAGGAGGTTTCTGTGCAGCGCTTCGGCCTTTTTTCTCTCTTGTCATTGCTTTTCGTCTCTCCCGCCGTCTCGGCGCAGGATGTTGTCGCGTCTGTGCGCGTCTCCGGAGCGACGATCGTCGTCACCGCCGACCGTATTTCCGAGCCAATCGAAGATGCGACGGACTCGGTGTCGATCATTACCGCCGAAGACCTGCAGCGATCGCAGCTGGTGACGGTGGCGGAGGCGTTGCGGGACATCGCCGGGATGAACGTCGTCCGGAGCGGCTCGCCCGGCCACACGACGTCGGCGTTTTTGCGCGGCGCGAGCTCGTCGCAAGTGCTGCTGCTCATCGACGGCATCGAGATCAACGACCCGTTCTTCGGCGGCGCGGACATCGGTTCGCTCTTGACGAGTGGCGTCGAGCGTATCGAGATCGTGCGCGGCTCGCAGTCGCCGCTATACGGCAGCCAAGCCATGGCCGGCGTCGTAAACATCGTCACCGCGTCGCGTGACATCGTCACGGATGACGTAGACGGCACGCTGCGAGTGGAGACGGGAAGCATGTCCACGCACACCGAATCGGCGCAGCTCGCCGGCGGTTGGGAAGCGCTGCAGTGGAAGGCGGGCGGGTCGTTCCTCAGCACCGCCGGACAGTTCGACAACGATGAATTCCGCAACGTGCAGCTCAACGGACGCCTGCAGCGGAACCTCACCGCTGACTCGACCCTCGCGCTGCATGCTTTCGCCGGCGACTCGCACACCGGCATTCCGTTCAACGGCCCCGCGCCCGCGCTGAAGCGGAACAGTGAATCGCAACTGGCGGTGGGCGGCATTGAGTACGTGCTGCACGCCTCTCCACTTCTGGGCCTCGAGATCCGCGGCAGCGTCACCGACCGTGACGACGCATTCGAGGATCCGGAGGACTTTTTTGCCACCAGCTCCACCTCCGAGTCGAAGATGTGGCGCGGCATGGTCCAGAACACGATGACCCCGCGCGGGCAGACGATCGTCTTCGGCGTCGAGCACAAGATCGAAGACGTGCTGGCGACATCGAACGAAGACGTCGCCCTCGATGAGACGATCCGAACTACCGCGTTCTACGCTCAGGACCGGGTCGAGCTCGGCGCCCTGCGCATCACGGGTGGCGCGCGTCTCGATCGCCATAGCCGCTTCGGCGGTCACACCAGCCCGCGCGTTTCGGCCGCGTATGAACGGAGCAAACGCTGGCGCCTGCGAGCCGCGGCCGGACGCGCATTCCGCGCTCCTTCGGCCGGCGAGCTAGCGTATCCGTTCTATGGCAATCCCGACCTCGATCCGGAGACCAGCCGCTCCGTCGAGGCGGGCGTCGATTTCGACACGCCGCGCGTCTCGCTGTCGCTGACGGCCTTCAACAGCAAGTACGACGGCCTGATCTCGTTCGACCCGGTGACGTTCGTCGCCGCGAACATCGATCGCGCGACGATTCGCGGTGCTGAGCTGAGCGCCGGCGCAAGGTTCGGCGAGCGGTGGCACGTCGCCGCGGGCTACACTCATCTGCAGACCCGCGATGAGGGTACGGGCCTGCCGCTCTACCGCCGTCCTCGCAACGCTGCCTCGGTGACGCTCTCGTACGCGCGCGCGGACTGGACCGCATCCGGCAACGTGAACGCCGTGGGACCGCGCTTCGAGCGGGACTTCGAGACGTTCAGCGATCGCTACAACGACGGCTACGTGAAGTTCGATGTCGCGGCCTCGTACCGGCTGCGCCATGGTCTGCAGCTCACCTCACGGATCGAGAATGTGTTCGACCGCGAGTACGCGGAAGCGCTCGCCTTCCCAGCGCCGGGACGCACCGTCAACGCCGGCGTGCACTACGCATTCTGATGACGCCGCTCACGACGGCCACTCCCGTATTGCTGCGTGCGCTCGACGAGATCCGTCCGCTCGACCGCGACGCCGCGGCCGCCGCGCGCCTGCACATCGGCTCGTTGACGAAGCCACCCGGCAGTCTCGGCCGGCTCGAGGAGCTAGCCGAACGTCTCGCCGCGATCCAGGGACACGCGCCGTCGGTGGACCGCAAAGCGCTGCTGATCTTCGCCGGCGATCACGGCGTCACGAGGAGGGGAGTCAGTGCTTATCGGGCGGACGTCACTCCGCAAATGGTGTTGAATTTCCTGCGCGGCGGAGCGGCTGCGAACGTGCTCGCGCGACAGGCGGGAGCGACGGTGACGGTCGTCGACGTCGGCGTCGATTGTGACTTCGGCGAGCTACCTGGACTCGTCTCGCGTAAGGTCCGCCGCGGCACGCGCGACCTCTGCGCCGAAGATGCGATGACCGGCCAGGAGTGTTTGCGTGCGATCGACGTCGGAGTCGAGCTGGCGCGCGAGCATGCAGGACGCGGCGCAGGCTGTCTCATCGCCGGCGAGATGGGCATCGGCAACACGACTGCCGCCACGGCGATCTTCTGCGCGATGTACGACCTCCTGCCGTCCGACGTGGTCGGCCGCGGCACCGGCGTCGATGATGCGGGACTGTTGCGAAAATGCGAAGCCATCGAGCTCGCGCTGGCGCGTCACGCTGCCCGCGCGAACCGCGAGTCGCTAGACATTCTGGCGTCGCTGGGTGGCTATGAGATCGCGGCGATCGCTGGACTCGCGATCGGCGCGGCGGCTACGCGTACGCCGCTGATCGTCGATGGATTCATCGCCACAGCCGGCGCGGCGGTCGCGTTCGCGCTCGATGCGCGCGTTCACGATTTCCTCTTCTTCGGACATCGCTCCAACGAACGTGCCCACCATATCGTGCTGCAGCGGCTCGGCGCCCGTCCGTTGCTCGATCTCGACATGCGCCTCGGCGAGGGCACCGGCGCGCTGCTCGCGTCGCATCTGCTCGAGGCCGCGTGCCGCATGTACGCGGAGATGGCCACGTTTGCGACTGCCGGAGTGTCGGAGCGGTCTTGATGCTGCGGAGCGTCATCGTCGCCGCGCAGTTTCTGACACGCGTTCCTCTGTCGCGACGGGCGGGGGAGACGCACGAGCTCGCGCGGGCGGTCGCGTTTTTCCCCCTCGTCGGCGGCCTCGTCGGCGCCGTCGTCGCGGGCGCGGCGATGGTGGCCACACCGCTCGTCGGCCTCGATGTCGCCACCGTGGCCGCGTTGATCTTCGGCGCTCTGCTCACAGGCACCTTTCACGAAGACGCGCTCGCCGATACGTGCGACGGTCTCGGCGGCGGCTTCACGCGCGAGCGCGCGCTGGAGATCATGCGCGACAGTCGCCTCGGCACGTACGGCGCGGTTGCGTTGGTGTTGCTCTACGCGGCCCGCTTCACGATGTTCCGCTCCCTGGGTGTCCGCGATCTCCTGCTCGCGCTCCCGCTGGCAGCGGCGTTCGGAAGCGCGAGCGGCGTCGCGCTCATGGCGTGGCTGCCGAATGCGCGCAATGAAGGATTCGCGGAGGACGTCGCGCGATCGCTCGGCCGCGGCACGATCGCGATCGCCATCGCCACGCCGCTGATCCTCGGCGCGATTCTCTGCTCCGTCGCCGCGCTGCTGTTCATTTTCGTCGCGACGATCGTGACCGCCGTGGCCGGAGTGCATTTCCGGAAACGCCTCGGCGGCGTGACCGGCGACTGCATCGGCGCCACGAGCATGGCGGTCGAAGTGAGCGTGCTAGCGTGCGCCGTCGGCTGGACGCGTTTCGCGCCGCTCGAGGTACTGCGATGGCCGTGATTCTGGTGCGTCATCCAGAGACCGTCGATCCGCGGCTCATCTCCGGACACAGCGATGTTGCGGTCGCACCTCATGCATTGGCGACGCTGGACTCGCTGGCCGCGTCGCTGCCTCGAGTGCGGCACATCGTGAGCAGCGACCTGTCGAGATGTCGCGTGCTCGCCGAGGCCGTGGCGGCACAGCGCGGTGTGGAGTGCATTTACGACGTGCGATGGCGTGAGCAGACGTTCGGAGCGTGGGACGGCAAGCGTTGGGACGAAGTCGACGGCCGCGAGTATCTCGAGCAGTGGATTACGGCGACGCCGCCGGGTGGAGAGTCGATCGTTGATGTGCAGACGCGCGTGATCGCCGCGCTCGCGGATGCGGGCCACGACACGCTCGTCGTCACGCACGCAGGACCGATCCGTTGTGTGCTAGCGATCGTGTGCGGTCTCAGCATCGCAGACGCGTTCGCGGTCCCGATCCCATTCGGAAGCTGGAGGTCGCTATGAGCGTCGCCACGAAACGGGGCGACCGCGGCGAGACCAGTCTCGTCGGCAGCGTAGGCGTCTCGAAGGGAGCGGCGCGCGTTGAGGCGTACGGCACGCTCGACGAGTTGATCTCGTCGATGGGCTTCGCGCGCTCCATCTGTGACGACACCGAAGTGCGCGAGCGGACGAAGTCGATCCAGCGCGAGCTGTTTGCGGTGAGCAGCGCGCTGACCACGCCATTCGAGAGAACGAGAGAGCCCGATGTCACAGCGTCGATGATTGACGCGCTAACCGCCGATCTCCATCGGCTCGAGGCCATGGACGGAGTGCTCCGCGACTGGTCGATTCCGGGCGAGCACGTTGCGTCTGCGGCGTATCACGTTGCACGGACGATCTGCCGCCGCGCCGAGCGCCTCACCGTGCGGCTCGCCGAGACGGAGCCTGTGGCGCCGGAGGTGATCGCGCATCTTAACCGGCTCTCCGATCTTCTCTGGCTGTTCGGCCGCATCATCGAGGTGCGTGCCGGCATCGACAGCTTGCTGCGCGGTCCGGAACTTCGCGAGGACGGTGGACGCTTGCCTGGTGAAAACCGCATCCCGGCATTGATGGTCCTCGGCACCGCGTCGCACGTAGGCAAGTCCGTGACGACGGCCGCGCGGCGCCGCATCCTTCGCGAAGACGGGCGTCGACGTCGTGCCGTTCAACGCCCCCGAGAGCTGCGCGATCTTCCGCCGCTCGCTCCCGACGCCATTCAGCAGCGCGGCGATCCATACGCGCCCCTGGCCGCGCGCTTCCGCGCGCATTTCGATGTCGACGCTCTCTACGGCAGCCTGGACATGAAGGTACCGGCATGAGGTGGTTCCTCGGGATTCTTCTATCGACCGCCGCATCGATGGACGCCGCGCCGCCTACGCCGAAGCGCATCGTCGCGCTCGCGCCGAGCTCCGCTGAGATTGCCGCGGCTCTCGGGCTCGGCGACGCGATCGTCGGGGTCACGAATTACACCGACTGGCCTCCGCGCACGAAGAACCTGCCGCAGGTGGGCAGCTACGTGAACATCGACGTCGAGGCCGTGGTCGCGCTGCGTCCCGATCTCGTGCTCGCGACCGACGATGGCAATCCCCCCACGACGCTCCGACGGCTGGAGCGACTCGGCCTGCGCGTCGTGACGTTGCGGCTGCGTGATTTCGATTCGATCCAGCAGTCGATTCTCTCGCTCGGCAGGATGGTCGGCCGCGAGGATGAGGGGCGACGCGCGGTGGCGAAGATGAAGCGCGTGGCGACGTGTGTTTCGGAGCGCACGCGCACGGTCGCTCGCCCGCGCGTCCTCTTCGCATACCAGCTCGGTCCGATCGTCAGCGCCGGCAAAGGTACGTTCACCAATCAACTGCTCGCTATGGCCGGCGCGGACTCGATCACGAAAGACGTGGAACAGAGCTATCCGCATCTGAGCGTCGAGAGCGTCGTCACGCGTGCGCCGGAAGTCATCGTGGTGAGCAGCATGAATCCGGCCGCCGACGCGAACCGGGCCGATACGTGGCTGAAGAAGTGGCCGGCAATGCCGGCTGTCCGGAACCGCCGCGTGCATCTCATCGACTCCACCAATCTCGATCGGCCGTCGCAGCGCGTCGTGCACGGGCTCGCGCTACTGGCGCGGACCATTCATCCGACACTGTTCGCGCGCGGCGAATGTGCGCCGGATCTGCCGTAATGCGGAGAACAGACGTAACGGCGCTCGTCGCGATCGCGGCGCTCCTGGCCGGAGCGGCGGTCTCTCTGATGGTCGGGCCGTACGCGATCGAGCGGCGCACGCTGCTCGACACGCTCTCAGGCGCGCGTCCGGACACGGTGGAATCGCAGGTCATTTTCACCATCCGCATGCCGCGCCTCGTGGCGGCCTGTATCAGCGGATGGGCATTGGCAATCGCGGGCCTCGTGTTCCAGGCGCTGCTGCGGAATCCGCTCGCCTCCGAGTACACGCTGGGCGTTTCCAGCGGCGCCGCCCTCGGTGCGGTAGCGGCGACGCTACTCGGCCTCGGTGCACCCCTCGCCACTCCCGCGTTTGCGTTCGCGGGCGCCGTTGCGACGATCGCCCTCGTCCTGCTGCTCGCGCGCGCGCGGCTGGCATTCGAGACCAACGCGGCCATCATGATCGGCGTCATCTTCACCGCGCTCGCAAATGCAGCACTGAGTCTGATCCTCAGCATCGTCTCGCCGTTCGAACTGCAGGCGTTCTTCTTCTGGTTCATGGGCAGCTTCGCGGAGGCGGAGTGGCGCACGCTCGTGCCGGCCGCGTTGGCCATTGCCCTGCTGAGCGGCATCATCTACGCGTTCTCGTGGAACCTGAACGCGATTGCGGTCGACGAACAATTCGCCGCGCAGATCGGCGTGGATGTCGAGGTCGTGAAGACCGTTCTGCTGATTGCCGCCAGCTTTCTGACGGCGATCGTGGTCAGCCTCGCCGGCACGGTCGGCTTCGTCGGGTTGGTGGTGCCGCACATGGTGCGTCTGGCGATTGGCGTCGACCACCGCGCACTGATTCCGGTGACGGCACTCTTCGGTGCCGCGCTCTGTGTCGCGGCCGACGTGCTGGCGCGGACGACGCTGGCGCCGAACGAACTGCCGGTCGGCGTCGTCACCGCGTTCATCGGCGTGCCGGTGTTCGTGGCATTGATGAGGAGGCCGCGCGCGTGATCGAGTTGCGCGACGTGGAGGTGAAGTATGGCGGCTCGAGCATCGTCGAGGGTGTGTCGTTCCGCGTGGAACCTGGTGCGTTCGTCGGGCTGGCAGGCGCGAACGGCTCGGGGAAGACGTCGCTCATGAAGGTGATCGCGGGCCTGCTCCTTCCCGCTAAGGGGACGGTTCTGATCGGCGCGCGCGCCATCGAGTCGTACGGGCGGCGCGAGCTCGCACGGCTGATCGCCGGAGTCTGGCCGCGGACACCTCTCTCGTTCGGGTTCACTGTCCGTCAGCTCGTACTCCTGGGTCGGACGCCGCATCTCTCGCCAATGCGTTGGGAGACGCCGGTGGATCAGGAGATTGCGGTCGAGGCGATGCAGGAGACCCAGATCGCCCACCTGGCGGAGCGGCCGGCGTCGCAACTCAGCGCGGGAGAACTGCAGCGGGTCTTCATCGCCACCGCGCTCGCGCAACAAAGCGCGATCCTGCTGCTCGATGAGCCGACGAGCTTTCTCGATCTGCGGCAGGCCGCGCTTCTGTCGTCGCTCCTCGAACGGCTGCATCGGCGCGGAGTTACGATCCTCTGCGCCTCGCACGATCTCGCTCTGCTTCGGCGGCATGCGTCCTCCGTCGTTCTGCTGGCGGATCATCGCGTCGCGGTCGCGGGAGACCCGGCGAGCGTGCTCGTTCCCGAGACGCTCCAGCGCGCGTTCGAAATCACACCGGAGGAGTGGTATGACTGAGCGCCTGATCCTCATTACCGGCGGCGCACGGAGCGGGAAGAGCACGAAAGCTCTGTCGCTGGCCGCGCCGTACAGCGAGAACATCTTCGTGGCCACCGCCCAGGGGCTGGACGACGAAATGCGCGCGCGCATCGATCGTCACCGTGTAGAACGGGGAGAGTCGTGGAAAACCGTCGAGGAGCCGCTCGATCTCGCGCGAGCCATGCAGGTCGATCCCGGCGCCGTCGCCGTCGTCGACTGCATGACTCTGTGGCTGTCCAATGCCATGACGGCGAACATCGACATCGACAGAGCGTTGGACGACTTCATTTCCGCGGCCCGGCGGCGCCGCGCGACTGTCATCGTTGTCACGAACGAGGTGGGTATGGGCATTGTGCCGATGTATGAGTCGGCGCGCCGTTTTAGCGATCTCGCGGGAATGACGAACCAGCGCATGGCAGCCGCCGCGGATGAGGTTTGGCTCGTCGTGTGCGGTCTGGGAATCCAGTTGAAATGATCCGGCCGGTCCCGGACCCTCGCCAACCTGGATCGACGAGGACTCTTTCCCAATCTGAAGTGCGGTGGCCGTGGCCACCGCACTTCAACGATCAATCCACTTCTTAGTCACCGTCCCACTACCGCGGCTCGCCGTTCGCGCTCGAGCGAGGCGTGAGATCCGTCACAACTGCAACGCGCTCCTCAACTTCGCGTCATTCCTCGCCACCCACGCGCCGAAGGTCTGCACCTGCGGATCGATCCTGCGGCAATCCTCGATCTCTTTGCGCCGGCTCGGCATGTGGACGCGATAGAACTCGAACATGTCTGCGAGGTCTTCGGCGCCGGGGAAGCCGAGCGCCGCGAACACTTCGCGAGGCACATGCGCATAGCGAACTTCACGGCCGAGCTGCTTGCTCATCGCATTCGCGTACTCGGCAGCGGGCAACTCGTCGCCGGCGAGCTTGAGCACCTTGCCAATGTAGAGCTCCGGCTGTTCGAAGATCGGCGCGACGATGCGGCCGACGTCTTCGACCGACATCGCCGCGAGCGGCGTGTCGCCCTGCGGGAATCCGAACTGCAACGCGCCATCCTCGGCCGGACGCGGCGGGAAGAAGGCCAGGAAGTTCTCGTAATAGAACGGCACGTGGATGAACGTCGACGGGATGCCGATGCTGCGCGCACGGTCTTCGTGCTCGGCCTTGAGGTCGAAGTGCGGGCTGCGCAGCTCGCCGTTCGTGGCGTTTGCGATCGGCGGCAGCGAGCTGAGGACGAAGTGCTCGACGTCCGATGACGCGACCGCGTCGACGAGATTGCGACCCTGCTCGGCTTCGCGGTCGAAGTGCTCCCAGAAGTTCGTCACGCCGAACACACCGTAGATTCCTTGCAATGCCGCGGCGATCGTGGTTCGGTCGTCGAGGTTACCCTCGGCGACTTCCGCGCCGAGGTCGCGGAGCGCGAGTGCCTTCTCCGAATTGCTGTTGCGCGTGAACGCGCGGACATCGAACACACCACGGGCGAGCAAGTGGCGCGCGACGCTGCCACCCTGGGCACCGGTCGCACCGAACACGAGGATTTTCTTTTTCATGAGTCGTCTCCTGAATGAGCTGGATTACTTCGCGGCGACCTGCGCCGGCGGCAGCGGCTCCGGAACGTCGTTGTCGATCGGCTTGAGCGTGTGGATGTACGCGAAGACGGCGTTGAGGTCTTCGTCGGTCATGTGGCGATAGTTGAACCACGGCATCGGCGGCAGCAGCGGACGCGCGACGCCCCAGTGACGCCCGTTGCGGATCGTGTTGCGGAAGATCTCAGGGGTCCAGATGCCGGTGCCGTTCATCTTGTGCGGGCTGAGGTTCGCCGCGAAGCTCACTCCCCACGGACCGGAGAACGCGGTGTTGGTCGGCGCGCCGGCCCAACCCCAGCGCTCCCCTTCGAGCTTGGCCTGCTTGGTGATCTTGAAGCTGGCCGGATGGCCCGAGAGCGCGCGGCTCATGTCCGGCTCCGGATGGCCGTTCTTGCCCATCACCCACGGGGTATGGCAGTCGTGGCAGCCGCCGATGGTGACGAGGTACTTGCCGCGCTTGACCTGCTCGGCGTTGTCGATCACCGGAGCCCGCTGGACCTTTTTGGAACCGTAAGACGTTGCCGCGACGGTGAGCGAGCTTGCGATCGCCACCACCGCCAGGATCGTGAAGAGTTGTTTGCGGGTCATGGTCTCCTCCATTCGTTGCGAGCAATGTAGGAAGCCGCGATTACCCGGCGCTTAGCCGGGCGATTACCGGGAAAAATTTTGATGTCAGTCTGATCGGGAATCGCGTTCGACTGGACCGCGGCGCAATTGCGCGCGTGAGACGCGGACCTGCTCGCGCAGCGCCTTGCCGCCGTTCGGCTTCTCCGGCGCATCGTTCGACTCCACGGCGTTCAGATCATGAACGCCGATACCGTACCCGAAGAGCGACACGACGCCCGTATGTCGTCTGATTGCGAATGACGCGTACTTGGGCGCCCTTGCGAACGACAATTCCGGACATGCGTGCCGAGTGAGAAACGGTCGCGTCGGCCGACCGTCAAAGCCGCGCACCTCACCGAATTGCGCACCGCGCTGGACGCCGCCCGTACGGCGCTCCGGTTTGCGGCCGGGACGTATACGTCAGGCGCCGTTGCGGGAGGGACGATTCAGGGCGCGCTGTGACGGAATTGGGCGGAATGGTTCAGTGAGCCGCCTCCCGCGAGTTCCAGGAACCGCAAGCGAGGCGGACGCGAAGTGGCCATGCCTTTTAATGCCGGACCGCGCGTCGTTTGGACGTCCTCTGTGCCAGGTGTTGATCGAGGAACGCGTCCACCGCTTCGTTCACCGTTGCTTTGGTGAAAGCGTCTCCGCCGTGATTGGCGCCGCGGACGGAGACGAACGTGGCGGCCACGCCTGCGCGCACGAGTGCGTCGCGGAGCCTCGTGCTCTGCGAGGCTGGCACCGCGCAGTCTGCGGTGCCGTGCACGATCAGGAACGGCGCGTCATCCGACGAGACGTACTCCATCGGACTGGCGCTGCGCGCCTTGTCGCGGCAGACCGCCGGATCGCACCCGAACAGCGACGCGTAGTCCTTGGCGCATGTGCCGGGACGCTCGTCCAGCTCGATGTAGTCGGTCTCGCCGTACCAGTCGATCACTGCGTCCAGGCCGGTCGCACCACCAAGCGCCTTCGTGCCGAGGAGCGCGGCAACGTTGCCTCCGGCACCGATGCCCCACGCCACCAGCCTTTGTGCGTCGATGCCGTGCTCCGTACCGTGCGCGCGCAGCCAGGACAGCGCGGCACGCGCGTCCTCAAGGTTCTGCGGGAAGGTCCGGCGCACCGACACCACCACCACGGCGTAGCCGCGCGCAGCCTGGCGGGCCACGATGTTCTCGTCGGCCGCCCTGATGAAGGCGACCACGGCAGGCACGGCACCCGTGGTGGTCAGGGGTCGCAGCACCTCGAGCGTCGACGCACCGGAGTAGACGATCGGCGGCGTCCGCACGAACGCGACGTCGTCGTTGACGATGGTCACGACGAGCTCGCGATCCGGCACTTCGGCGTCGCCGGCGTTGTCGATCACCACGACGAGCTCCTCGTCCGGCTCGACGCTGTGATCGCCGAGCACCGTCACCACGATCGACGCGGCGTCGGCGCCGTTCGGAAGGGTGATGCTGCCGAACACGGAGGCGTAGTCCTCTCCCGCCCGCGCGGTGCGGTCCTCGGTGTGGTACTGCACCGTGATCGGCGAAGACGCGGGACGCGAGAGCGTCAGCGGGACGTTCACCGCGTGCCCGTCGGCGTTGCGCTCGGTCGTGCTGGTGTCCTCGCCTGTCAGCATCACCGGCGGCACCTGCCCGCCCGGAACGGTGAGCGTGACGTCGTTACCGTCCCCTCCCTCATAGCTGAGGCGGAGCGTGACGTTGCCGGCGGTGAGCTCCGCACCTTCCTCGAGTGTGTCGAGCGAGAGAGAGACGAAGCGTCCGTCGACCGCGTCCGTGCCATCGTTGCGGATGATCGTGTAGACAGTGCCGGGCGGCAGCGTCGCGAGTGCTGTAATGGGCAGCTGCGTGTCGCCGGTGAGGGTGACGGAGCCGTGGACGTCCACCATGTCCGAGGACGAGGCGTCGAGGTCGACGTGGTAAGTCGCGATGGCATCCCTCGGTCCGGGAAAAGTGTTCAAGTGGTATGTGCGAAGCGTGAACGAGCCGGTGTGCAGCAGCCCCTTGGCCGCACCGAGCGGGTGGTTGAGTTGCAGTACCGAGCCGAGCGTGGCGTCGCCAATGGTCTGTTCACCGGTGACGCGGAGGGAGACGCCGGACAGCGAGGCGTTGGCGAGCGAACCGGCGAGCGTGACTTCCGTGAGGTCCCCGCCGACATGCGCCATCGACGTGATGTCGCCGCTGAACGGGTTGTCAGGCGCGCCGAATGAGGCCCACGAGCCCAACGTGATGCTGCCACTGCCCATGACCGGACCACTGATGGTGGTGCTGTCGATCGCGAGGAGCTTCCCGTTGACGTCAACGGAGCCGTTCACGATGACGTCGGAGATGGATGCCGCGACGACATCGTCAGCCACTTTGATGTCCGCGTTGATCTGAATGTCGTTCGCAAGGTCCGTGTGAATCGATTGCCGCAGCACGATCGGTCCGCCGTTGACGGCGTAGGTGTCGAACAGATACACCTCGCGGATGGGGGTAGACAGGTCATACGTCGTCTCACGCACCGCGCCCCCGGAGGGGAAGATGAGCCGCTCTTCCTGCGTCGGCACCCCAACGGGCGACCAGTTGGCCGGATTCGACCAGCGGTCATCGGCCTCGCCTGTCCACGTCCGGTCGCCTGTCCCTCCCTGCCACAGCAGGATCACGTCGGTGCCGCTCGCGCCACCGGCGTAGGTGATGCGGTATCTGGTGTCGCCCTGCGTGATGGTTGCCCCTTCGGGTACACCGTTGAACGTTCCTTCGGCCGGCTGCGCGCCCCCGCGAACGACCGTCACTGATCTTGCTCCTTTGGAGGGAAAGACCAGCTCCACGTTCGATAGCGTGAGCGAGGTCGTGTACTCCAGGAGTCCCTCCTGGAGGTTGAGGCGCAGCGGCGACCCACTCCCGCTGAGGGTGATGTCCTCCGCCTTGATGATCCACGGAAAAGCGGACACGGCGACCGAGGCGGTGAGGCTCTTCAGCGTCCCGGCGCCGATCACCTTGCCGGCCGTCGCGTCGACGTCGGGATAGTCGCCCTTGAGAAAGAGGTTCATCGCCTCGATGGTCCCGGAAAAACCCTGCGTGTGGACCGGCGTCTGCAGCATGTGGAAGTTGCCACCCGTGGCGGAGATCGCGCCGCTCCCCTCCAGCAAGGCCTTCACCTCACCCGACGGGGCGGGAAACGTGAGCGTCACATCCTGCAGCACCAGCAATCGAATCGTCAGGTCGTTCCTGCCGATGTTCCATGTCGCGTTCACCGGAACGACGACGCGCCGGACGAGCGCCACGGTCCAACCGAATCCGGGAGGATTGGAGATCGTGACATCCGCGACCGTGAGCGAGCGTTCATCAGGCCCGCCAATGGTGTAGGAGTAGGCGAACGAGAGCGCGTGCACCGCGGCATCGACGTCGAGGGTGAGCGTCTTCCGCGTCGCGTCGGCCGGAAACACGGCCGTGTCGTCGGGCCCCGGCACGGTGGCCGGCGTCCAGTTGGCGGGGTTCGACCAGTTTTCGTCGGACGCGCCGCTCCACGTTACCGTCGCGCCGAGGAGCGGAAGGGATACGAACAGAAGCAGCGCGATGCGGCAAAGCGGTGCGAGCGAACTCATCTCATCTCACGCTCGGATTTAGTCGCGTTCGTGAACGTCCGGGTTAATGAGGCCACGTCGTGAGCGACTGTACGCGTTAAACTGTGGAATGTATACCGGGCCCGGCCGGGTGAGGCGCACGGGAACGCGCTTGACGGGCCGATGGGCTGAGAGCCCGTCGCTCCAGATGGGATTACACCGCTTCGTTCTGTTGGAGGCGGCGATACAGGGAGCTGGTCTCGGGCTCCGGCGTCGCGGCGAGGTCGTCCCGCAGGCGCTGTTCGAGCGTGCGATAGACCAGCAGCGCCTCGGTCCGCGCGCCGAGGCGGGAGCGGCAGACCATCAGACGGCGCCAGGCGGCTTCGTGGAACGGCTCGCGCGACACGAGCCGCGTGTACGTATCGGCTGCGTCGGAGTAGCGGCCGTGCGACTCCAGTCCCTGCCCCAGCGCGAACAGGCCGCGGATGTAGAGCTGCCGGAGATGCGCGCGCGTCGCCAGGCACCACTCGCCGGCGTCCTCTCCCTGCAGAAAGTCTCCGTGGTAGAGCGCGAGCGCCGATTCGAGCTGCGCGAGCAGCGGCGCCGACGATCGTAGCGCGCTCGTGACCTCGGTCTCGAATCGCCGCGAGTCGACGGTGTGAGGAAGCTCGGGACTGATGCGATAGCGTCCGCCGTCGTTGCTGATCGCGTCGGCGCGGCCGAGCATCTTGCGCAGGCGGTGCAGCGTGACGTGAAACGAGTTCTTGACCTGATCGCTCGACGCATCGGGCCAGAACGCCACACCCACTTCCTCGCGCCGCCGCCCCTCGGGATGCAGAAGCAGGAAGACGAGCAGCTCACGCGCGCGGCCGGACGAACGGCCGCCTTCGAAATCGAGCGGCTTGCCGTCGAGGGTGATGCGAAGCGGACCCAGGTCGCTGACATGCAGCGCGGCGGCAGGCGCTGTGATTTCCGGCGCAGCGTCGATGGCGAGCGCGAAATCGCACGCCTCGTCGAAGCTCATGTTTCGACCGTCGCGCAACGCCGCCTCGAGCTCCTCGGCCGAAAGCGTTTCGCGCAGCGTGGCCATCAGACGATCGTGCTCGCTTCGCTCGTGCGGCAGCATGCCTGCGCAGATCGAGCGCAGCATCCCGTCGGCCGCTCCGAGCAGCCGTGCTGCGCGAACGGGATCGTTGGTGGTCGTGTATGCAAGGACTCGCAGCGCGCGCGACGAGAACCAGACGTCGCTGCGCACGCGCGTCACCGGCAGCGCCTTCAGTGCAAGGCGAGCCGCGGCTGCGTGATCCCGTCTGCGCAGCGCGAGCAACGCGCGCGTGCTGAGCACGAAAGGCAAGCCGAGCGGATGTCCGCCATCGCTGAAGAGCAACTCCGCTTCCTGCAGATATCGATCGGCCGTCTCGAACTCACCGCGGCTCTGTGCGACGAACGCCGCGGCATTCGTCAGGCAATAGCCGATCTCCCACGAGCTTCCCGTGCTTCGCGCCAACCGCAGCGACTCCTCGGCGCGCGCCGCCGCCGCGTCGAGCTCGCCCGCTGTGGCGAGCAGTTGCGCTTGCGCGGACAGATTGAGCGCGAGCTCACGATCGTCACCGAGCGCGCGCCACATCGTCTCGCCTTCTTCAAGCCAGTTGCGGCCGGAGGAGAGATCGCCGAGGTAGGCGGCAAAGGTGCCGGCGGCGGTGAGGACGGAGGCGCGCGCGGGTGTGACGGCGGGCGAGGACCGCTCGAGTACGCGCGTCGTCCAACGCAGACCTTCGCCCCATGCGATGCTGTAGTACCAATGCCAGCGGAAGGCGGCGGCAAGCGGCAACGCGATCGCGTCGGGCTCGTGCTCCACGCTCCACGCGAGCGCCGCGCGAATGTTGTCACGGTCGCGGTCCATGCGATCGAGCGGCTCGATCGCGGCGATCATCATCTCCGGCAGCGCTTCGCGCACGATGTCGAGGAACGCGGTCGCATGACGACGCCGTAATTCATGGACCGACGCGACTTCGGGAAGTTGCGCGGCGGCGTATTGGCGGATGGTCTCGAGCAGCGAGTAACGCACGACGCTGTCGCGCTTCTTCGACACCACGAGCGACTTGTCGACGAGACTGCCGAGAAGATCGAGGACGTCTTGTTTGGCAATCGGATCGCCGGCGCAGACGGATTCGGCGCAGTCGATCGAGAAACCGCCGGCGTAAACCGAGAGCCGCGCGAGCAACATCTGTTCGCGCTCATTCAGCAACGCGAAGCTCCAGTCGATCGCGGCGCGCAGCGTGCGATGCCGCGGGACGGTCGTGCGCGCGCCGCCGGAGAGGATCGTGAAGCGATCCTCGAGCCGCGCGGCGATCTGCTGTGGAGTGAGCAGGCGAACGCGCGCCGCGGCGAGCTCGATCGCGAGCGGGATGCCATCGAGCGTGCGACAGATCTCGATTACTGCAGCTTCGTTGCTTTCGTTGACCGTAAACGACGGATCGACCGCCGCGGCGCGATCCGCGAAGAGCGCCGCCGCCTCGGGGCAGGCGAGTGGCGGCACCGGCCACACGCGTTCACCGGCGACACCGAGCGGCTCGCGGCTGGTCGCGAGCACGCGCAGGCGATCGCACTGCGCGAGCAATGTGTCGACGAGCTCCGCGCACGCGCCGATGAGGTGCTCGCAATTGTCGAAGATCAGCAGCAGGTCGCGATCGCGTAATGCGTCGACGAGCGCCACCGTCAGTCCGCAATCGGTGTTGTCGCGCAGCCGCAACGCCGCTGCCGCCTGCTGCGCGACGAGGATCGGATCGTTGCACGGACCGAGCTCCACCCACGCGACGCTGTCCTCGCGTTGCCAGTCGGCCCGCAGCGCAAGCTCCGCGGCCAGGCGGGTCTTGCCGGTGCCGCCGACGCCGGTGAGCGTGACCAGGCGGTTCCCGGCGACGATGCGTTCGATCTCCGCGAGCTCCGCGTCGCGGCCGACGAGCGTCGTGAGCGAGACCGGCGGCCGCGCGAGATCCGCCGAACGTGAATGCATGAACGCGATCTTCAGGAGGAAAGGAAATGCTGTCAATGGCTTTGGAGTGCGGCGGCTCCGCCGCCGCTTTCAAAAGCGGCAGCTGTGCTGCCGCACTCCAAATGACCCGGCCCATTGGTCATCTGACCATTGTCCCGATGTCAGGGGTCCTTTCGACCGCAGTCCGGACACCGTAGTTTCGTCCCGGCAACCAAAGGAGCCCCACCATGAAACCCATTCTCGCCGTGCTGTCGTCCCTCGCATTTGCAGCATCGCTGTTCGCCGCGTCGCCCAAAGTCGCGTTCGACCCGGAGCAGACCCCTCTCCAGAAGGCGATCCAGAAGGCCAACCGCGATAACGCTGAGAAGAAGAAGGGGAAGCTCAGCGGCGAGAAGAAGAACAAGTGCGCCGACGCGATCAACAAGAAGAACGACGTCGCGCTGAAGGACTGCGACGCCGGGTCGATGACGGTCGAGAAGATCCATCCCGTCCGCACGTTCACCCACCCGAACGGCAAAGTGGCGGGCAAGCGGCTGGTCACCAAGACCAAGCTCGTTTACGAGAACCCGAAACAGAAGGCCAGCCCGAACGCGGCAGCCGCGGCCGACAAGTGGCCCGGGCCGCAACTGGCGCTCTCTGAGGAGCAGCAGTCGTTCGATCCCGCCGGCGCGAGCCGCATGTCGCGCGGCGCGGCCATCCTTCCCGATACCGCCGTGAACGACGACCGCGACTGCGTCGACTGGGTCAACGGCACGCGCGGCACCGAGCAAACGTGTTTCGATCTCGCCGGGAAGCTCAAGGGAACGCTCACTGCCGACACCTCCGCGGGTACCTGCCGGCACGACGACGGCAGCGTGTTCTCCGGCAACGCCACCGACGGTATCGAAGACGACTGTTGGGACAAGTCGAATCAACTTAAGACCACGCTCGTCGAGTCGATCGACGAAGACGGACCCGACACGATCGACAACGATGGCGACGGCCAGGTCGACGAAGACGGCGTGACCTCGCACACCGAGGATGCGTGCGCGCGTTTCTACCGCTCGGCCGGACTCGATCCGCTGTCGACCGACACGACCGCGGACGGTCGCTGCGACATGGGCCGCGCGCTTGCAAAGTTCGTCAACACGAAATCGGGCAAGAAGCTCTTCAAGATCAAGGCTGATGGGGCCTACGACCCGGAAGGCGAAGAAGGAACAGAGCCGGGAACGGAGGAGCGCCATATCTCGCTCACCGAATCGTTCGGGGTGAAGTGCAAGAAAGGCATGACCTTCGTCGAGTCCGAAGGCGTCTGCGCCACCGATGACCAGATCGCTGCTCTGGGAAGTGAAGAAGCGTTCCACGCCGCCATGACCACGATCGCGGTATCGGAAAGCGACGATCCGAACATGAACCGCGTGGCGATGATGGGCTTCACCTTCGCGCCGCCCGTGATCGAGTGGGGCTACAAGATCAGCGAGGAAGTCTGCGTCCTCGGCATCTGCGTGGAAGTTTTCTACGCACGCATCGGCTACGAGTTCGACCTCGCTCTCGGCCTGCGCCTCCCTGTCGAGATCGCCGTGCTCGACGAGCCGGCGTCGATCCTCGCCGGACGCAATTACGAAGTGCAGACGCAGCTCGAGCCGCTCGATTTCAAGGCCAAAGACTTCACCGACTTCTGCAACGAGCACGATCTCGCCGACGGACTGCTCATCGCCAACTGCAACGAGCGCTTCGCGTTCCCGAACTTCATCGACGAGGCGTTGCAGGTCATCAAGCCGGAGAACATCGACGGCGACGAATTCGTCGCGCAGTACGCGATCTTCGCCGGCGTGAAGGTCGAAGTGCTCGGCATCCCGATCATCAACTGGGGCATCGACTCGGCGCTCGACGTTCCGGATGCATGGACGATGCTGCGGCTGCAGCAGGCCATCACCGACGCGCCCGAAGGAATCGACGTCGGACAGATCACGGCGGCGATCGCGTTGCTCTCCGGCTGGAGCTCGAGCAGCAACACCGAAGAAGCGGCCATTCGTCTCGCGGACTTCATCAAAGAGATCAGCGGCGCGCCCGGCACGTTCACCACGCCGTTCGGCTTCGACGAGGAAGGCTCGCTGCGTCCGTTCCCATTCAGCGGCGAGGTCGAAGTCATGGCCGATTGCGCACAGGCGATGGTGGAAGGGAAAGTGATCACCATCGGCGGCCGTCCGCGCCCGATCTGCACGAACATGATCCTCGGCGTCTCGGGCGCGAGTCTGGGCATCGGCCTCGGTCTGGAAGCGACCGCGGGCTCAACGCGCATCACCAGCAAGGCCACGACGTCCGAGGACGCGCGCATCGCGCCGTCGCCGCGGAGCGTGGAATGGAACAAGTCGAGCAACGAAGCGGGCAGCACGGTCGGCATCACCATCACGCCCGACAACTACGACGCCACGGAGCGCAAAGACACGGCCCGCCTTGGGCTCGACAAGTTCACTTACTACCTCAACACCATCCAGATCGCGCTTTCGGCGAACCTCGAGTTCGGCGGCATCCTCGATCCGATTCCGGACATCGGCGGCTTCGAGATCTACAGCTTCACGATCTCCGGCGGCGACGTGATCGGCCTTCCGCTCCCGCAACATCCGGGCACGAAGAAGGTGGCCATCGACATCCCGGTCGAGAACTACGGACTGCGCGTCGACGCGAAGCCGCAGGCGCCGACCGCGCCCGACACGCTGCTCATCGAGCCCGGCAAATTCGGCGCGTTCGAGGTGAGCGTGCGCAACCTCGGCAGCTTCGCAGGAAGCTTCGACAACTTCCGCATCGAGCTCTCGAACCAGCCTGGTCAGACTGGCAACTACGCATTCGGCATCAATCCGAACACCGATCACGACTGCGTGCAGACCGGCTTCTCGTGCATCAGCCGCGACGTCCAGCACTTCCGCGGCGATCCGTATGACGGCGTGGCGGATGAGTGCTATACCAATGGCAACGCCAAACGCGCCGACCGCGACGAATGCATCGACGAGGACTCGCCGTCCACGACGCCCGGCCTCAGCGTGGCGCAGCGCGACGACGACGGCGACGGCATCCCCGACGAAGACCCGCCCGAAGACTGGCGCACCAGCGCGTTCGCCTCATCGCAGGTCACAAGTCTCGCTCCATACACGACGTCCGACGGTTCGCTGCTGCGCATCTCGGTGAGCCCGTTCCGTCATCCGCTCACGAAGCCGTCCGTCTACCCGATCCGCATCCAGGGCGACAGCGTGGAAGCGAAGGCGAACGACATGGCTTCACCCGATCCGAGTGGCATCGCGCGCCGCGACGCGAAGGACCTCTCCTTCGTGCAGGTGAGGACATTCTTCGAACCGCAGGTGGTGATCCTGCCGAACGCCGACGGCGGCAAGCCGTCGATCATGCGCACGTACACGATCGAAGGGACGAACGGCGGCAACGCGGACGACAAGATGAGCGTGAGCCTGGCATTCCTCGACTTCAATCATTCGGGCTGCACGCTGACCACCATGGGCCGTGCTGCAGGTTGTGCGTATCGTGCCGTGCCGACGGTCGTGCCGATGGCGTGGACGACCGCTTCCGCGCTCTCCCCGATGCTGCCGAAGAGCGGGCTGCTCATGCCGCTCGGCTCCACGCAGGACGCGTTCAACCTCGCCGTGCCGCACGATTGGGCGGGCATGGACGACACGGTTTACGAATTCCGCGTGACGACCGTCAGTCAACAGGATCCGGAGAACCCGAAGGCGACGAAGAGCTTCATCGCGCGGCACACGGTCACTGCGACGAAGGAGAGCATGACCCGCTACATCGGCCTGGAGATCGAGGAGTTGATCGCCACGCTCATGGCCGCTGAAAACGCCGGCATGAAGCTGGGCGGAACGAAACCGATGGCGGTCCACCCGATCCGGATGATGAACGCCAACGCGCTCGAGGCGATCCTGGCCGGCAACTTCGCCAAGGCGTCGAACAATCACGCGACGAGCATTCATCTGGTCGAAGCTTTCGTGAAGGCACTCGACGGCGGCGGCAAAGGTCTTCCGGCGGCGCTGTTCGCGGACCTGCACAAGAGAGCGGCGGCGATGCTGAAGGATCTCGCGATGGCCGAGGCATCGACCGTGACGTCGAGATAAGGATTCTGGAACGATGGGCTCTCAGCCCGTTGTTCCGCGCGGCGGGCTAAGAGCCCGCCGCTACAGATGGTAGGAGTCCCTTCATGTCGAAGTACGAGTAAACCGGTTCCTCGGGTTCCTCGGGGTTCCTCGGGGTGGTTCTCTTCCCCCCGAGGAACCCCGAGGAACCCGAGGAACCCGTGGAACCCCAGGTACTCCTTTATCATCCGCGCGCGATGGTTCATTACCTCCTCTCGTGGGGCGGGCCGGCTGATCGTCTCTTCGACATCGCCATCCGCTTCACGGCTCCGGTGGACACGCCGCGCCTGCTGTTGCCGGCGTGGCGTCCCGGGCGGTATGTGATGCAGAACTACGCCGCGAATGTGCGCGAGTGGTCTGCCGGTGAAGCGCGCATCTGGAAGGATGGGCTGAGCTCGTGGCGCGTCGATGTGCGGGCGGGCGAAGAGGTCACGGTCCGGTATCGGTACTACGCGGGTCAGCTCGATGCCGGCTCGAGCTTCCTCGATGAAGACGAGGCGTACTTCAATGGCTCGAACCTGTTCATGCTCGTCGAAGGTCTGCGCGATGAGGAGCATCTGCTCACGATCGCCGCGCCGGCGGCGTGGCGCATCGAAACGCAACTGAATCGCGATGAAGCGGGTGCGTTTCGCGCGCGAGATTACGATCACCTCATCGATTCGCCGGCGATCGCCGCCGCGACCATGACGAGGCACTCGTTCGTCGAGAACGGAGCGCGTTTTCATCTCATCTTCCGCGGCGATGATGGCATCGACACGGAACAGTTCATCGAGCCGGTGCGTGCGATCGCGCGGACGCAGGGGGAGCTCTTCAGCGGTTTTCCGTTCAGCGAATACCGATTCCTGTATCACGTGCGCGACCGCTGGCATGGCGTCGAGCACGAGGACTCAAGCTCGATCATCCTTCGCCGTCACGCGCTGCTCGGCGCGGGACCAGGCGATGAAGGATTCGACCTCACGCTCACGCTGACGTCGCACGAGCTCTTTCACGCGTGGAACGTGAAGCGAATGCTGCCGGCGCGCTTCGCGCCGTACGACTACTCAGCCGCGACGCCGACGCGATTGCTGTGGGCGATGGAAGGGCTGACGTCGTACTACGGTGAGCTCTCGCTCGTGCGCGCCGGTCTCTGGAGCGTCGACCGCTACCTCCGTCACCTCGGCAACGAGATCCAGACGCTCGAAGCGCAACCGGCGCGGCAGCATCTGTCGCTCGCGCAAGCGTCCTTCGACTCGTGGCTGAGCGATCCCGCGCACGCGCACGATCTGCCGAACGCCTGGTTCTCCTTCTACAACAAGGGCGAGATCGTTTCCGCACTGCTCGACCTGACCATCCGCCGCGCGACGAACGGCGAACGGTCGCTCGATGACGCGGTGCGCTTGCTGTGGCAGGAGCGCGAGACATCACTCGATGAAGATGCGATCGAGAACACGGTCGCGCGCGTTGCCGACGTCGGCGACTTCTTCGCGCGCTACGTCGACGGCACCGAGCCGCTGCCGTACGAAGAGCTGTTCACTGCAGCGGGAATCGCGTTCGCCGCGTCGCCGCGCGAGCCGGAGTCGGCCTCCCTCGGCGCGCGATTGAAAGTGCAGGACGGGATGCTGGTCATTGACAGCGCGATGCGCGGTGGCGCGGGGATGGACGCGGGACTGCTGCCGGGTGACGAGCTGATTGCGCTCGGCGAGACGCGCCTCTCGAGTGAGACGATGCTCGCGGCGGCGCTGCGCGGTTTGGGCATTGGTGAAACGCAGGAGTTGCTGATCGCACGCGCCCGCGTGCTGCGGCGGCTGTTGCTCACCGGACGGCCCGATCCTCGTCCATTGATTGCGCTGCGCATCGAAAGCGGAAGCGAGCTGCGGCGCGGCTGGTTGGGAAGAGAAGCATGAGCGAAACGGCGGCGGTGCAGTTCACGGAAGATCGGATTCCTGTCGACGGGATCGAGGAAGGCGTTGCGGAATTGGTCGAGCTCTATGGCGGCCAAGTCATTGCGTCGCGCCTCAACGAGCGCGATTTCACGTTGCCGCTGCGGCGTGGCATGGCGACCAGCGGCGCCGTGGAGTGCACCATTTCGTGGGCAGCCGAAGCAGGCGGCGAGGCCACGGTGACGCTGACCTGCAACCGCGACGTCGACGCTCCGAAAGCGCAGCGCGTCTTGCTGTTGCTCGCGGGCGTGGCCGGAGCGGTGATGTTCATGCTCTGGCCGTTCTTCCCGGGCGAGAAAGCGTATGGAACACTGGCGTGGCTCGGCGGCGTCGTCGCGATCGCGGTTTATCTGATGACGCTGCGCAAGACCAGCGGCGGCATCGCGTACGACTTTCTGCAACGCCTCGCGGCACGGCAGCGCGCGATGCGAGCCGAGTAACAGCCGAGCGCGCTTCCGGTCAACGATCGTTCGCGGCGGTCTTCTCTTCGACGCACTTGCGGACCACTTCGCGCAGCTCGAAGACGTCGAAGGGCTTCGCAACGGCCGCATAGACCTTCGACGTATCGAAGTTGCGCAACTGGTGCACGGCGGCCGTGATGATGATGACGCACGACTTCGCCACGTCCGGCCGGTGCTGCTCGATCCACTCGATCACATCGAAGCCCGAGACCGTGGGCATCATGAAATCCAACAGGATCGCGTCATAGTGCTCGTGGCTGATTTTCTCGATGGCTTCGCTGCCGTCATCGACGGTCTCGACGTCGTAGCCCTCGCCCTGAAGCACGCGGCCGACGAGCGTCCGGATCTCGGGATTGTCTTCGGCGATGAGAACGCGGGTCACGGTCCGCACTATCTGATGCGGCGAGCGCGAACGCAAGTAGGCTTCTCCCCTCGATGAGGGGAGAAGAAGGTACTGGAGGCGGATGAGGGGTCGCTCAGTCGATCTCCTTCGTCACGCGGCCGGCGACGCCGATCGTGTCGAGGCCGAGCAGGCGCACGTCGAGAAAGAGATCTTCGACGCGCGTGTTGCCGAGGTGGGCGAGGGGGATGTCGAGCTCGAGGGTGGTGGCGCCGGTGGAGAGCTTGCGCACGCCTTCACCCCACGCGACGGCGTTGCGCGAAGCATCGGCCGCGAGCACGTCGAAGCGATACGCGCCGGAGAGATTGACGTCGACCGGCGCACGCACCCGAAGTGCGTTGCCGACGACTTCCGTCGTGATCTCGCCGAGACGAGCCGCAGCGCGTTCGGCGACGAGCTCGCCCGAGCCGGTACGCGCGAAACGTGCGCCGCGCGCATTCGCGCCGTCGGCCTCAAAACGCACCTGCCACGCGCCTGGCGCGTTCTCCGGAAGATCGGCAACGGTCGCGGAGTACGTGCCGTCATTTGATTCGGAAAGCTCGATGTTGCCGAACGACTTGCCGCTCGGCGACGCGAGACGCGCGGTGATACGCGCGCCGCGAATCGGCGCATCGCCATCGCGAAGCTCCGCGTGCAGCGTGATCGGCTCGCCCGGCTGACGCGAGAGCGGCGCAGCCCACGTCGACAGCGTGATCGGGCTGTCCGGCTCGGCGGCGATGACGGTGACGCCCGGAACGTCCGCGGGCATGTCGATGTCGACGTGATAGCTCGCCGCGGCGGCAGCCATGACGTGCACGACTTCATGTGCACCGCGGGCGCCCACGCCCATCTCCGCGGTCTCATGCTCGTCGAGCGAGAAGCGGCGCATGCCGCGCTCGAGCGATCCGCGATCGGACGGCTGCAGCACGGAGCCGTTCGGCGTGCGGACGCGCGTGCTCACGCGCGCCTTCGTCGACGTCGTGGCGGGGATCGTCCAGATGATCATGCCGCTGCCCCCCGCTGCAGGCAGCTCGACCGATTCGGTGCGCGTGCTGCGCGCGACGTTGCGCGCGAACATACGGGAGACGTTCGCGGGCGCGTGCGCCGCCGGCTCCTCGTACCTGGTGCCGGCGTCGAAGCGGCCGGTCACGTCAGCCGCGAATGCCACCGGCGAAATGGCGAGAAGGAGCAGGAGTGATTTCTTCATCGTCGTGTCCTTCGTCTCAGAAGTCGGTGGCGAGCGAGTCGCCGATCTTGCGGTAGTCGTTGCGGCGGTTGTGATGATGATTCGCGAGCGTCGTGAACCACACCACGCCCACTGCCTGCGCGCTGTACTGCGAGACCATGCCGTCGTCTTCGCCCGGCATGCCCGCCACTCCGGAGAGCGTCGCGAGTCCCGTGTCCTCGGCGTGAATGAAGTCGTTCCAGAGGCCGGTGCCGGCGATGTTGTAGATCGTCTTCGGCAGCGCCGGACGGCCGCTGGTGCCTTTGAGGTAGTACTGGTTGTAGTAGCTCATCGACGAGGTGGTGCAGTTTTTCGTCGAGTCGGTGTTCTGTCCGACGAGATCGACCAGCCATCCCGTCAGCCACGATCCCGACAACGTCCCGGCAAGATTCGCCGCCTCGGAACCCTTGTTCGGCGGTGCGATCGAGTTCACCCAGCGGATGCGATTGATGACCGGCTGATAGTGCGCCGTGTACGTCGGGTTCGACATGATCCAGCGGATCACGACGCCGCCGAACGAGTGCGTCTCGACCACGATGTCCGTGATCGCGTTCGCGTTCATCCAGTTGTAGATCTGCGCCGCGACCGTGTTGCCGGCGACCCACATGTACCGGGTACCGTCGTACGCGCAGATGAGGTAGGGGATGGTGAAGCCTTTGGTGGTAGCGCGAATCATGTCCTCGCCCCAGTACGCGCGCGCGACGCTGGCCTGCGCGAGGTTCGAGCCTCCCTTGCCGTGGATGAAAACGACGCCGGTCTTCGCATGAACGGCGGTGGTGAAAAGAATGGCAACCGCGACCGTGAGCAGAACTCTTCGCATCATCTGTCAGTGCCTCCTGATGAGCGACCGTTCACTTCAACGGTGATGCCGAACGTATTTTCAAGAACTTACGTGGGTCAAGGGTCCGCCGTTGAACCTTTCGAGCGGTGAATGAGGGTTCATTCTCGAACGAAGGGTCGATGATTAGGCCGGGTGGACGTGCTACTTTCCGCTCATGCCGCAGTACGGGTACTTCGACGACGCGCCGGCTTGGGATGACGCGTATCTGTGGCGTCCTCTGCTGCGTATCCTGAAAGACATCGCTCCGCCGCCGCGCAACGTGCTGGAGCTTGGTTGCGGTAACGGCGCGATCGCACGGAGGCTTGCGGGCGAGGGGTACTCGGTCATGGGTATCGATCCGTCAACTTCCGGGATCGCCATCGCGAAGGAACACGAAGGAGAGCGGCTGCGCTTCGACGTCGGCTCGACCAGTGACAACCTCGGCGCGAAGTACGGCACGTTCCCGGTGGTGGTCAGTCTCGAGGTAATCGAACATTGCCCCTCGGCGCGCGAGTTCATGCGCGCATATGCCTCGGTGCTCGCGCCCGGCGGCGTTGGTGTGATCTCGACGCCGTATCACGGATACCTGAAGAACCTCGCGCTCGCGATATCTGGCCGATTCGAGCAGCACTTCGATCCGCTGTGGGAAGGCGGTCACCTGCGATTCTTCACGATCCCGAAACTCGCGGAGCTGTTCCGCGAATCGGGTTTCGCCCGCTTTGAGTTTCACCGAGTAGGACGCGTGCCGGTGTTCGCGAAGTCAGTGCTGGCGGTGATAAGGCGCGAGCAGGGACCGCTGCGATGAATCGGCGGCTTCTTTGCGCCTGGAGCATGTTCCCATTCCTGTGCCCGGCTATGTTTGTCGCATGGACCATCGCCTTCTGGTTTCTCACGATTTTCGCGCTGCCGTTGCATTGCTGGAGAAGGACTCGTTGACGAATGTGGATGTGAGTCGCCATGCACTGAGCGCCCTCGCGTTATTGCTGATGGGTTGCCGCGGCGAGGCAGTGCCGCAGCACGAGACTTCCGGTCTCGTGGCCACTCCCGTCACCGACGTGCGTACCTTCAAACCCGCGCCAGATCCGGTTGCGACGCGTCTCTTCATTGCGCAACCCGCACTCGAAAACGAACGGCAACTCGCAGAGTATTACGAGAAGCGAGGGTTCATCACGTTGGCGTACGTGTTCGGACGAGACACGCGGCGTTCTCCCGTCAAGTGGTTATGCCCGGTGGAGGATTTAGGAGAGAGCATCGCAGCAGAGGCGCGCAGCTTGGCCGAAATGCGGTTCACAGGTGATTATGAACAGGCGGTAAGGCGATCCACCGATATGCTTCGCAAGCATCCACGTCATGCCAAATGATGATCGAGTGGGCGATTGCTTCGTTGACGTTGGCAGAGATGCAGGCCAGTAGCGTTTCAGCTTCCGATCAGGAACGCGCGGTGCGTATTCTCATCACGGCATCGAGCGAATCAGTTGGAAATCCGGAAGGATATTTGGGACCGGCGCAAACACTCCACCGAATTGCATCGTATTTTCGGCGGAAACATTTGCACTGCCCGGCTGCCAGGACGTTGACGACCGCGCGTGAACAGTTGTCGGCCGATCTCGCCGCTACCGATTCACCTATTCTCCGCCAGGCGTTTCATGACCTGCTCGAACGCATTGACTCAGAGTTGAAGGCGAGCCCATGTCGTCCGGCTTCGCGGTGATCTCGACCGCTCGTTTTCGCGAGATCAGTGCTGGCGCTGATACGGCGCGAGCAGGACCCGTCGCTCTGACGGCTCGACGCGCCACTCCGCGAGCTCGGAGCGCGCGGTGGCGGGTCGAGGCATAGCGGTGCCCATTGCGACGGTCCTGAATCCCGACCACTGCAACAGCCACTCGGGGTTGTGAACGACGTTCGAGTAGTCGAACGGCGTGACCGGCTCGAAGTTCTGCATCACGATCGGGCGCCCGTGCCACTCAGACGGAACGACATCGGTCTTGTAGAGCTCCACCGTCATTCCTTTCGGGATTGCGGCGACCGTCGCTTGATCCGTCTTCCACGCAAACGTGCGGTTCCGCGCGTCCGTGATCGTGACCGGCAGCGCGATCGCGATGAACAACGTCGCCAGCACGGTCATCGCCCAACGGCGTGATTGAAGGATGGGGAGGATCGCCAGTAACGCGGCGAGCCACACTGCGCCGGTAACGCGCGCGCCGGAGGTGGGAATGTTCAGCGCGATGACGACTGAAGCAGCGCTGATCGGAAGGGCTAATGTCAGCAACGCGACGAGAGGATGTCGCCGGAACGTGATCCCGCTCAGCACGCACGCAATCAGATACGGCACCCACCAGTAGCGCCACGCCGCACCGACGCCGCCGTAGAACGAGAGCAATGGCTGCGTGATGACGCCGAGATTGTCGGTGACGGCCTGCATTGCACTCCAGCCGCCGGCAACCTCGGACATCGACAATGCGAGGCCGCGGCCGCCCCACGTCTTCACGCCCGTCAACGCCGCGATTCGGATCGCGACGAAGTACACCGCCACGGCTGCGAGACACGCAACGAAACGCTGCGCCGCGACGCGCAGCCACTTGAGACGCTTTTCTTCCGAGAGAATGATCTCGGCGAAGGCGAGCGCAGGCAGCAGGCCGACATGAACCTGATAGCCGGAGACGCCGAGGGCAATCAGCAGCACTGCACCAGCCATCTGGAGCGACGGGCTCTCAGCCGGTCGAGTCAGCAGCTTGTAGCCGAGGACGATCAGCAGTAACGAGAGCGCGTAGACGCCGGCCGCGCTCATGCTGATGAACGTGTTCCAGAGCGGATGCAGCGGCACGAGTAGCGGTAGCAGGGTCGCGACCCGAGGCGTTGCGCCCCATTCACGCAACACCACGCGCAGCACCGCGCAGAGTCCGGCGGTGTAAAGCGCCGCGACGACCTTCGCTGTCGCCGTCCAGAGATACGTCCGCCCGAAGATGAGCTCCCAGAACCAGAGCTCTCCGAAATTCAGGAAGCGATACGAGAGCAGGTGCCCTTCGGGACGGTGGATGAGGTCATCCGCGAAGAGCGCACCGGCCAGGAGCGGGGAGAGGCGCGGGAGCAGTGCCGCCGCGAAATACGCGGCGAATGCGATCATCGCTACAGGCGATCCGTGAGGATGGTCTTCGCGATGGTCGCGAGCTGCATGTTGCTCGTGCCCTCGTAGATCTGCCCGACCTTCGAGTCGCGCCAGAATTTCTCGACCGGATACTCCTTCGTGTAGCCATTGCCGCCGTAAAGCTGCACGGAAAGCGACGTCACCTTCTCGGCGACCTGCGACGAGAACAATTTCGCCATCGCCGCCTCGCGCAGGAAGGGCTTGCCAGCATCCTTGAGACGTGCGGCGTTATACACCAGGAGGCGCGCCGCCTCGAGCTCGGTCGCGGCCTGCGCGATCTGGAACTGCACGCCCTGGAAGTCAGCCACACGAGTACCAAACTGTTTGCGCTCCTTCGTGTAGGCGATGGCGTGCTCGAGCGCGCCGCGCGCGACGCCGAGCATCTGCGCGCCGATACCGATGCGTCCTTCGTTCAACGTCTCGATGGCGATCTTGTAGCCCTTGCCGACCTCGCCGACCACGTTCTCTTTCGGCACCTGGCAGTCTTCGAGGATCAGCTCGCACGTCGACGACGCGCGGATGCCGGTCTTGTCCTCTTTCTTGCCGACGCGGAAGCCGGGGAAGTCGCGCTCGATCAGGAACGCCGTGATGCCTTTGTAGCCGGCATCGGGATTCGCGTTCGCGAACACAATGAACACGCCCGCCTCGGCCGCGTTCGTGATCCAGAGCTTCTGACCATTCAGTACCCAGTGGTCGCCCTTGTCAGCGGCCTTCGTCGCGAGCGCAAATGCGTCCGAGCCCGATCCGGCCTCCGACAGCGCGTAGGCGCCGACGGTATCCGACGCCAGCATCGAGAGGTACTTCGACTTCTGGTCGTCGTTGCCCCAGCGGATGATGGCGTTGTTGACGAGCGTGTTCTGCACGTCGACGAGCACGCCGCAGGACGCGTCGACGTGCGACAGCTCCTCCACGACCAGCACGGCATTGAAGAACGAGGAACCCGCGCCGCCGAACTGTTCCGGCACTTCGATGCCCATGATCCCCAGCTCGAAGAAGCTCTTGATGAGGTCCGGCGACATCGTCGCGGAATGGTCCATGTCATGGACGAGCGGGCGGATGCGCTCGACGGCGAAGTCGCGCACGCTTTGCTGGAACATCTGTTCTTCTTCGGAGAGCGCGGTCAGCGGCGCCCCGGGCTGGATCTCGATTGCGGTGGTGGTCATTGGGTGTTGCCTCCGGAGGGGGGTGAAATTCAGCGGTGCATGATAGCTGATGCTGGTGCCCCGGGCCGGACTCGAACCGGCACGCTCCTCACGGAGCAGCGGATTTTAAGTCCGCAGCGTCTGCCATTCCGCCACCGGGGCGCGGGCGTGAATCATAGTTCCTCGGAGTTCCTCGGAGTACCTCGGGTACCTCGGAGTTCCTCGGAGGAGCAGAACCACTCCGCCCCTCGAGGTACTCCGAGGTACTCCGAGGTACCCGAGGTGCTGGTCTCAGAGGCGGCGAAAGCGCTGCGTCAGTGCCTCGAGCCGCGCCTGCGGGCGAATGGAATCGCGCACCGCGCGAGTCGCGTTTGCGGCGTACTCCTCGCGATTCGCGCGAATGCGCGCGACGGCTGGTGCGAGCTCGGCGTCGCTCTCGATCAACTCGCCGCAGCGGTACTGCTCGATGAAACGAAAGCTTTCCTGACGTGTCGCGATGACCGGGATGCCCAGCCAAAGTGCGGTGCAGAGTTTCTGCGACGACACGCCCATCACCTGAAACTGCGGAAAGTGCGAGAGGTAGAGCGTCGCCGCGACGTCCGCGGCGACCGTGATCTCGGCGCTCTCGCGCCAGCCGACGCGCTCCGGCGCATACACCGTTCCGTCGAGCGTCGCGAGCAGTGCGTCGAGCACCGGATCGCGCACGCCGGCGGTCTGAATCAACGCGCGGATATCGGAATCGTAAACGAGCCGCACCAGCCAGTGTGCGCCATTCCACTGACTGAACGTGCCGGTCGCTGAGACGACAAAGTCGTCCGCGTGGAAGCCGAGCGCCTCCCGCGCCGCACTCCGCGAGCGGCCGTCGTACGGCGTCGGATAACAACACGGGTACTGCACGAACTCGTGATCCGCAGGCAGCGACGCGTATTCACGCTGCAGCGGAATACGCACCTCGTCCGTGACGATCGTGAACACCGACCGCCGCATCGCCCAGCGCGCGATATTCTTCCAGTACAACGTCGCCGAGCCCGTATAACCGCCGACGTAGATTTCGTCGGCCACAGTGACCGCTGGTTTACGCACGAATGCCGCGATCGAGCCCGCGAACGCCATCGGCAGGTCGGCGGTGCCGAGGAAGAGGTCGTAGTCGCGCCAGATCGCGCGGCGCATGTGGCGCTGCAGCCACTCGCGGCGGTAGTCCACGCTGCAGCGGCGGACATTTGCGGGGTAGACGTCCTGGGGCAGCTCGCCGTCCGGCGAGAAGACATCGACGTCGAATCCGTTCGCGAGCAACGCGCGCAGGATGGCGTCGTCGAGCGGACGGCCGAAGTAATCGGCGCGCAGCTCGAAGTAGGCGGCCTTCCGCGTCACACCTGCACCATGATGCGGTCTACGTTCGGATCGATCGGCGGCATCAAGTCATTGCGGCGGAAGAGCATGTCGCTCTCGACGAGCGTCAGGTTGCCGCGATGCCACGCGCGCATGGCGATGAGGTGAAAGCCGTGAGCGTCGAGGAAGTCGTGGACGTGCGAGAAGCGCGGAGCCTCTTTGTACAGCGGACGGATGGCCGCTTCCACGAACACATACCGCGTGCGCGCGAGGAGTTCCTTCGCTCCCTCGAGGACTTCCAATTCATAGCCCTGGACGTCGATCTTGAGAAGATAAACGTCGTCGAGCTTCTTCTCCCGCGCGAAGTCGTCGAGTGGGATCACGTCGATGGTGCGATCCGCGATCGGCCCCGTCGAGTACTCGATCGCCCGCCAGCTCTCTTCTTCCGGCAGAAGGAACGAGCTCGAGACGCGCGATTCTTCGAACACGTGGAACTGCAGCTTGCCGCGCGTGCGGCCGAGGCCGGTGTGGTGGACGTGGATATCGGGGTCGGTGCCGTAGAGCTCCCGGCTGCGCGCGACTGAGTCCGCGTCGGCGTCGAACGCGTGCACCACCGCCGGCGGGCACCAGTCCTTCCAGCAGTGAAAGAACCAGCCATGATGCGAGCCAGCGTCGAGGATCACGTGCCGCTCGGTGACCGGTCCGATCGGCTCCAGGATCTTCCAGTCCGGATGCAGCCGCGTGAGCGGCATGCCCATCCGCCGCTTGATCGCGGTCTTGAGCCGCGCCGGCAACAAGCGGCGCGCGACGTCGAGCGGCTTCATGTGCGCGCCATTGTAAGACAGTCAACGTGTTGACCGAGTGCACACGCTCCGCTACAGTGCGTTCATTAACGCTTTGTGCGCACGTCGCCGCCGCGCCGCTCTCACCTACGCGCATCCGGCGATCGCGTGCGGAAAGCGTTGATCAACGGATTGGTGGAGGGTGCGATGGGGACTTGTTCGTTTTGCGGTTCGCAGTTCCCGAGAACGAGGAAGACGCGGAAGTACTGTACGAACCGCTGCAGGACCAACGCATGTCTGGAGAAGAAGCCGCGGTTGCGCGTGTCTGAGGTGGAAGCGATCACCGAGATCCTGCACGCCGACTTTGATTCGGTCGAGGCGATGCGCGAGCGGTTGCGGGCGATCGTGGCTCCGGACATGCCGTCCATCCCGCTCTCCGGCGGCCGTCCCGCCGTTCCGCGGCTCGACTGAACATGACGGCTCACCACCAGACCATCGTGCTGCGGGCCACACGAGGCTGGAAAGCCGTCGATGTCGGCGAGCTGTGGGCGCATCGCGAGCTGCTGGCGATCTTCGCCTGGCGCGACCTCAAAGTCCGCTACCGCCAGACCTTCCTCGGCGCACTGTGGGTGATGGGGCAGCCGCTCGTCTCGATGCTCATCTTCACGTTGCTCTTCGGGCGCGTGGCGAAGCTGCAGAGCGAGACCGCGGTGCCGTACCCGGTGTTCGTGCTGTCGGGAACGATCATGTGGAACTTCGTCGCCGCGACGATCCAGCACGCGGGCAACAGCCTGATCGGCTCCTCGTTTCTGATCTCGAAGGTCTACTTTCCTCGCCTCGTGATCCCGCTCGCGAATGGCCTGACGAACCTCGTGGATTTCGGGGTCGCGGCGCTGCTGCTGATCCCGGTCATGGCGTGGTACAGCGTCCTGCCCGGAGTCGAGATCGTGTTGCTGCCGCTGGTCGTGCTCGTGGCGGTGCTGTTCGCGGTCGGCGTCGGCCTCTGGGTGGCGGCGCTGAACGTCGAATATCGCGACGTGCGCATCGTGATCCCGTGGATCCTGCAGATCGCGATGTTCGTCGCGCCGGTCGTCTATCCGCTCGAGGCGCTGCCGCAGAAGTACCGGTGGCTCGCGCAACTGAACCCGGTCAGCGGCATCATCGAAGGATTCCGGGCGACGTTGTTCGGCACGCCTGTCGCGGCGGGAGCGCTGGCGTGGTCGGTGATCGCGGCGTTGCTCGTATTCGCCGGCGGCGCATTTTACTTCCGCCGGATGGAACGGCTGTTCGCCGATATGCTGTGACGATGGACGAGTACCTCGGTACCTCGGGTACCTCGGAGCTCCTCCGAGGGGAAAGAGCCCACACGCCCCCTCCGAGGTACTCCGAGGCACTCCGAGGTACTCCGAGGTACTCGTGGCGCGTCGCAGCAGCGCTGTTCGTGCTCGCGCTCGGCAGCTACGCGTACACGTTCGCAGGCGGTGGGTGGAATCAGAACGCCACGTTCGCGCTGGTGCGCTCCATCGTCGAGGAGCGGACGCTCGCCATCGACAAATTCGCGTTCACGACCGGTGACGTTTCGTTCGCGGGCGGGCACGTGTATCCGAACAAACCGCCCGGCACCGCGTTGCTGGCGGTGCCGGTATACGCGGTACTGGTCGCGGTAGAACGCGCAGCTGGTGTCGACATCGACGCATTCAAGGTGACGACGTTCAACGCGTATGTCTGCACGGTCTTTGTCTGCGGCATCCTCGGCGCGCTCATTCCGGCCTTGCTGTTTCTGTACGGGCGAATGCGCGGCATTGCGAATGCGCGGTGGCTGATCGCGGTGTCGATCGTGATCGCATTTGGAACACCGCTCTTCGGTTACGCGACCGCGCTTTTCGTGCACGTGCCCTCGGCGTCGTTGCTGTTCCTCGCGTTCGTGCTGGCGACGGCCGGACGCACGACAACAGCCGGGTTCGCTGCAGGCCTGGCCACAGCGATCAACTACCTCTGCGGCCCGCCGGCGCTATTGCTCGGGCTTCTGCTGGCGCGGCGGAACATCATTCGATACGCGATCGGCTCAATCGTTCCACTCGCGGTGCTCGGTGTTTATCAGTGGCTGGCGTTCGGCTCGTTCCTGAGCACATCGATCGAGCACATGAACCCGCAGTTCGTGTCGCAGGGCGCGGCTTTCGGCGTCTTCAGTGTTCCGACTGTCGAAGCGTTGTGGGGCGTGACGTTCTCGCACTTTCGAGGGCTCTTCTTCAGCGCGCCCGTGCTGCTGCTCGCGTTTGCGGGCGTGCCGTCGATGTGGCGCCGCGCGCGTCCGGAGCTGCTGTTCATCCTCGCGACCACGATCTTCTTCCTGTTCATCAACGCAAGCTTCAACGGATGGCATGGCGGCGCCAGCTTCAGCGCGCGTTACCTCGTCCCGATCATCCCGTTCCTCGGCGTAATGCTCCTATGGAGTGCCGCAGCAAAGCTGCCGCTTTCAAACGCGGCAGCCGCAGCTGCCGCAACCCTCGCCATCATCTCCATCGCCCTGCAGACCCTCTTCGTCGTTGTCGACATCCACGCCCCCGACCACATCCGCAGCCCGATCACAGAGTTCCTCGTGCCGCAATTCATCAGCGGCGGCGAAGCCGGCCACGTAGCGACAAACGACCGCTCTACGACTACGTGCCGCTGCGGTTCCGCATGGTCGAGCTTCAACGTCGCCGAAAAACTATTCGGCCAGGGAAGCCGGCTCTCGATCCTGCCGCTGATCGCATGGATGATCGCCGGCTCTTTCTTCCTGTTCCGCTACCATCGCCGCATGGAGCGTGGATGAGCGCGATCTCGATCGACAACCTCGGGAAGCGCTACTCGATCGGCGAGCCGTGGCAGCCCGCGCAGGTGCGCGAGCTGCTTGCGGAACCGTGGAAGGTGTTCCGCCGCCGCTCGAAAGGACGCGAGCTGTGGGCGCTGCGCAACGTCACGCTCGACATTCCGGCGGGAGAGATCGTCGGCGTGGTCGGCCGCAATGGCGCGGGCAAGAGCACGATGCTGAAGATCCTGTCGCGCATCACGGAGCCGACCGAGGGGACGGCGACGCTGCACGGCCGCCTGGCGAGCTTGCTGGAGGTGGGAACCGGATTCCATCCCGAGCTCACCGGCCGCGAGAACGTGTTCCTCAACGGCACGATCCTCGGCATGACGCGCGCCGAGATCCGCCGCAAGTTCGATGAGATCGTCGCGTTCGCCGACATCGGCCCACTGCTCGACACGCCGGTGAAGCGTTATTCGTCGGGCATGTTCGTGCGGCTCGCATTCGCGGTCGCGGCGCACGTCGATCCCGACGTGCTGCTCGTCGACGAAGTCCTCGCTGTCGGCGATGTCGCCTTCCAGCGCAAGTGCCTCGGCAAAGTGGAATCGATCACGCGCGAGGGACGCACGGTCGTGATCGTCAGCCACAACATGGCGGTCATCTCTCAGCTCTGCCAGAAAGTGCTGTGGCTCGATCAGGGAAAGATGAAGGCGTATGGCCTGGCAGCGGGAGTCGTGTCCGAATATCTGTCGCACGGCCTCGAGTCGAATCTCTCCTGGGCACCGCGGCGCGACGCGAGCGACGCATTCACGTTTCACGAAGTGCGGCTGCACGCGCCGGGCGCGGATCACGATGCGTTTCCGTCCGACGCCGACGTGCACATCACGTTCGACTTCACCGTGCATCGACGAATGGCACCAACGCGGCTGACGTTCAACGTGCTCACGGAATCAGGAACGCCGATCCTCACATCCGCGAACACCGACGCGGGTGAAGTGCTGAACCAGGAGTTGCCGGTCGGACGCCAGCAATTGGTCGCGACGATCCCGGCGCATCTGTTGCGGCCCGGACGCTACGTCGTGAGCATTTCGGAACCGGACGGCGAAGGGCACATCGTGCACGAAGGTGCGCTGAGCTTCACCATCACCGAGCAGAACAGCCTCGCGGCGCGCGACTATCGGACGGCGCTGATCACGCCGGTGTTGCCTTGGACCAGTACCTCGGAGTACCTCGGAGTACCTCGGAGTACCTCGGAGTGAGCCGCCCGGCCCCTCCGAGGAACTCCGAGGTACTGCCTTTCATTGCTTCCGAATCGCGAAGCCGATCCCAAATCCCGTCTCGTTGAACGTGAATGTCGAGAACCGCAACTGGTCGGCAGTGATCTCGTCCCACAGCGCGCCGAGCTCGGGGTGATACTGGCTGGCGGTGTCGTCGAAGATGACGATTCCGCCGATGGCCAACCGCGGCATCACGTTCAGCAGATCGCGGCGCGCGCCCGCGAGCGTGTGATCGCCGTCGACGGTGATGAGATCGAAGTAAACGTCGGGATGTGATGCGATGAACGACGGTACCGTCGTCGCGGAGTCGCCATCGAAGAACTCCAGCGTCCCACGATGTCCGGCGCGCTTGACTTCCGCGCGCACGAAGTCTTTGCCAGGGTTCTCCATCCCCGCGTAATCGGCGATCCACATGTCGAAGCCGTAGAGCGCGCAATCGGGACGATGATGCGCGACGATGGACATGCTCTTGCCGCGCCGCACGCCGATCTCCATGTAGCGGCGCAGCGGCAGGCGCGATGCCAGCGCCCACAGCACGGTGTTGATGTCGGCGAAGCGCCACTCGTCGCCGAAGCGCTCGAGCCCCTGCGTGTAGAAGCGATCGAGGAAGTCGATGTGTACGTCGCGCGAGAGACTCGGGAGAAACGCGTGCACCTCGCGAAGCGTGCGCGCGCTCGTACAGGCGTCGGCGAACGTCGAAGCACCTGCGAGCGGCGGCAGATAAAAGTCCGAGGCGTGGTCGTGCGTCATCGCCTCGAACGGCGGCGTGCCCGACTTTCTCCAGGCCAGCGGATCGTACGGAGGGCCGCTCAGCGTGCGGCGGAGCTTGCGCGCGATGCGTCGAATCACGGGCGGCATTCTACGGTCTCGCACAACAGCGCCGTGAATTTGCGTCCCACCTCGACCGACTCCGCCTTCGTCCGCGCGCGCGCTTCCTCTTCCGCCACCGCGTCAGGTCCGGGTAAGAGCGCGCGCCAGGCACGCTCGATCGCATTCGCCCATGCATCGACGTCATGCGTCTCGACCCACGTGGCGCGCGGGTGGTGATGCTCGTGATGCACCGGCAGGTCGCTCGCGAGCAGCGGCTTGCCGATCGCCTTCGCCTCGGCCACCGCGGCACCCCAGCCTTCGAACTCCGATGGCTGCACGATTGCCATCGCGTTGCGCAGCAGCGCCATCTGATCCGCGCGTGGCAGGACGCCGAGAAAACGGATACGGTCGGAGATGCCGAGGTTGGTGATGTCGGCGGAGAGGCGCTCGAAGTGTGAGGGATCGCGATAGTCGGCGTTGCGCCCGGTGCAGACGATGAACGCGTCGATGCGGCGATCGCGCAGGACGCGCAACGCGCGGGCGATGGTGAGATGGTTCTTGTGTGCGCTGACCTGATTCGGGATGGCGAGGTAGCGCTCGGGGAGACCGTACTGCGCCGCGACCGTCGCGGGATCGCGGTCCCACCACGAGGGCGTGGGGATGCTGCATGGGAACACGACGCGTGTTTTCGGCGCGAGCTCGGGGAGGAACGTCTCCACGTCTCGCATGACGCTTTCACTGCTCACGTAGATCCGCGCAGCCTTCGCGGTGTGCTTGCGAAAGTAGGAATCGAAGTACTCGACGGCGCGCTCATCGTTGACGTGCGCCAGATGGCGGTATTGCAGATCGGGTACGAAGAAGAGCAGCGGCAGTCCCGCATGGTCGATCGGTTCGACCGGGAAGAACACGTCGATCCCCGCGCGATGAAAGAGATCGGCGGCGCCGGCGGAACCTTTCACGCGACGCGTGATGAACCGTTGCGCGCGCGCGGCGGCCGAGGCCGGCATGGTCACGACGGCAGGATCGCCGAGGAGGGGGCGGACTTCGGCGAAAGGATCGGTGTCGGGGAAAGCGCCCCACCAGACATCGCGAAAGCGCAGGCGTTCCGCGGCGGGGATCGAATGCGCGGCCAGGAAGAGCGACTGCACGATGTAGTGGCCGCCCAGCCAGGAATCCGCCGCGGAAGGGGAGACGAGCCCGACGCCTGGCTTGGATTTTTTCATTGTTTGCAAAACGGGATGCAAAACAAAAAGGGCGCCGTTTGACGGGCGCCCTTCCGGGGTGGAGCGTCACCTCGCAGTGTTAGCTACGAAGCAACCCCCTGAGTGTATTTAGAACAATCCATGTGAAAACTAGTACCTCCTCCCCATGAATTTCCGGCGGCCCCGCAACGAGCGTCACGTTACGTACCGTGACCCACCTCGCCGGTGTTACGGACCGGATCGACCGCTCACACACCCCGTGGTGGAGGGGAGGAGCGGGAGCTGTTTAACTGTTCAAAGAGTGATGCGGCCGCTGACGCGGCCTCGATCGTACTGACAGGGAAACATCGATTGGCGCCGTTTATTGCACCGCGGCCCGCCCGTCGCTCTCCCTCGCATGGTCCACATGATACGGCTTCTACTTTTAATCGCAATCAAAAAAATTGCACGATATCTCTATCTCAAAGGTCATGCCTGACGCACAAATCCTTGTGCTAAACTTTTTGCCCCCCGGAGCCAGCCAATGAAACGTCTTCTCTTCGCCATCGTGGTGTGTGCAATCTTCAGCAGCGAGCTCAACGCGGCAGTCGTCAACGGCAAGGTGATGTTCCTCACCAAGCGAGGCCAGAAGCCGGTCGTGAACGAGACGCTGGTCTGGCTCGAGCCGGCCGGCCGCGCGCCGAAACGTCCCGGGTCCGCCTTCACCATGACCACGC
>DASPNA010000051.1:0-23487 GCA_035626775.1 Thermoanaerobaculia bacterium | reverse complement strand
GGAGGTTTTCACGATAGTGGGACGGCGACCCAAACGCCGACGACTCTGACCAGCGGCCCTCGCTGTCTCGCGTGCAAAGGAGAGGCTGATTGTAGAGGTAGCCGAAGTGCTGAACCCAGAACACGAACAGCATCCCGGACTCTGCGTCGTAGCCGAGCAGACCGTTCGAATGGGCACCGCGAACATTGCTTGCCGGGATGACTTCACGGCGGACCGTGTCGCCCTTCCGTTCGGTCAGCACGAGATAAGTGGACGCGTCGCTGCCTTCCTCGGCAGCTGGCGTTTCGGACGAGATCGTGTAAAGCGTCCCGCTCGACGTGAGGAGAATGTCGGAGAAGTCGGCCGCGGAAAGCGGGGCCGCTACAACGAGCAGGACGAGGGCCAGAAGCTTCTTCATAACTTGAAATTCACCATGGAGCGCAGATCGAGGCCGAACAGGATGTTTTTGAGATTGCGGAACTGCGGGTAGAACTTCGTGAGCTCGGTGAAATGGAAATCGGCGCCTTCTGCGTCGTCCGCTTTGTAGCAGGCTTCACCGAGGAGGTAATGAGCGTTGCGGATCTGGCGCGGCTCGGCTGCCAGCGACAGACCGGACTGGCCGTAGAAGATCGCTTTGTCCAGCTCGTCCAGCTCGAGATAGCCGAAGCAGAGATCGATGTGCGCTTCAGCGAGAGCCGCGGCCGACACGATGTACGGAAGCGCGCGATTGATGTCGTCGACGCCTTCCTGATGGCGGCCATTGAGCAGCTTCGACGCGCCGAGGTTCTGCAGCGCGGCGCCGTAGCTCAGTTTGTGCTCGTCATCGTCGGAGATCTGCTCGATGAGCACCAGCGCCTGTTCGAAGCAATCGATGGCCTGATCGAACTGCGAGTCGATCTCGTAGATGATCCCGAGGTCGTTGAGCGCGGCCATCCGCCAGAACGGCTCTTCTGCCTCTTCCGCGGCGTCGAGCGCAACGTGCCCGTAAAACGCGGCGCGCTTGCTCTCGTTCTGCAGACGATGCTTGAACATGAGCGCGTACGCGGCGAGGAACGTGTGATGCAGATTGCGCCGCCGCATCAGGATCGCGGGCAGCGCCTGGACCGCGGGGCCGGTGCGCTCGAGCGCGATCATCGCGTCAGCCTTGTTGATCGTGATCAGCTCGCGGACTTCGTCGTCGGTCGCGAGCGCGAGCGCTTCGTCATACAGCGCCAGAGCATCTTCGTACTCGCCGCTGCGCACCGAAGCGAGCGCTTTCTGGCGCAGCTCTTCGACTGAAAGATTCGTGCTAAGCATCTGCGTCCCCTCCCTCCACCCCATCCGTGTCACCGCTCTCCTGCGCGCGCTTGAACTCGATGAAGCTCTCGACTTCCTTCTGCGCGATCGGGCTCAGTGAACGGTACTTGTCCAGGACCGTGTCAGCGCGGTTGTTCTCATCGAAGAAGTCTCCGATGCTGAGATCGAAGCACTGGAGGATTTTCAGCAGCGTATCGAGGCCGACCTTGTACTCGCCCTGTTCCATGCGAGAAAGGTCGGATTGATGGATGCCGATCTTTTCGGCAAGCTCCACCTGCGTCAGTTTGCGCTGGCGGCGGAGTTGCCGGATTTTGCGTCCGACGAGTTCGAGTTGTGCTGGCCTGTTCATGCTGTCCGCGTTGACTTTTATGCTATTAAACAATAACGTGCCGGCTTTAGCAAGATGTGGGCGCTGACCCCTCCTGTCAAGCCCCGAGGGAAAAGTCACGGACGCCACTCTCCACCTTCTGCGGGAACTGATCAGGCGTGACCTCACGGCACGGTTCACCGGTTCCGCCCTAGGCCTTGCCTGGGCCATCCTTCAGCCGCTCAGCCTGGTCATCCTTTACTGGTTCGTCTTCACTTTCATGATTCCGGGCGGCCGCGCCGGCGGTTCGGGCGATCAATATATCTACTTCCTCATCGCCGGGCTCCTTCCCTGGCTGGGTGTGAGCGAAGGGTTGACGCGCTCGACGACGTCGGTCGTGGAAAACTCGGCGATCGTGCGCCGGCTTCCGCTTCGAAGCGAGTTGCTTGTGATCGTGCCGAACGCGACGGCGATGATCTTCGAATGCGTGGCACTGCTCATCTTTGCACTCGTCTGCGTGGTGAAGGGCGTACCGCTGCGGAACATCTGGCTGCTTCCGGCCGCGATCATGTTGCAGTTTCTGCTGCAGCTCGGCGTCGGATTCGTGCTGGCGGCGACGTATGTGTTCTTCCGCGACGTCACGCAGATCATCGGCTTCGCGCTCGCGATCGCGTTTTATCTCAGTCCGATCCTCTATCCCGTGGCGGGACGCTTCGAGAAGTTCTTCTTCTGGAATCCGATGACGCCGCTGCTCGGTTTGTTTCGCAGCGCAATGATCGGCACGCCGTTACCTGACGCCGGCTCGATCGTCTTCTTACTGACGATCACGGGAGTGGTGTGTTCGGGAGGACTGCTGTTCTTCCGTCGCGCGCAACCGTCGCTGATCGACGTCATCTAGCCCATTTCACAGGAGAAAACGATGTCTTTTCGAAGGTTTCCCGGTTGTGTCCTGTCCGTTCTCATCCTGGCGCAGTTGCCGGGAGACGCCCAGGAGGCCGCGAAGAAAAATGCGCCGGCATCGGCGGCCACCAGCACGAGTGACGTACCCGACGGCGGCATGCCGCGTTATATCCGTCCCGAGACACCGGAAGAGCGGATGAAGCGTCTTGCGACGAAAGAAGATCCGGGCATCAATCCCGATCCGGCGGTGAAGTGGTATCGGCACGGAACGGTCTTCACCATTAGAAAGGTCGACAAGAGCTGGGTCACACCGACGCCGCACGCGGGATGGGTGAAGTCGCATCCGAACGTCAACATCATCGACGAGCTCTATCAGGAAAACGATAAGTGGGTGTGGATCTGGGTTCCCGAGCCGCCTCCGCGCCGTACTCGCGAAGAGCGCCGCGAAGCCCTCAAGACGAAGGAGTACTCGGATCAGGCCATCGAGTACATGAAGAAGATCCGTCCAGAGTACGAGCCGCTCGAGCCGCCGCGCTCCGAAACCAAAGTGCGCTTCGAAGCCGCTTCGAAGGGATTGCCGACGGACGGCTCCTGGCGTAATGCGCTCGACGTCGCCGACATGAACGGTGATGGCCACATGGATCTCATCGTTCCGTCCGAGCGCGGTGCCGCTTCCGGCACGCCCTCCATCTACCTCGGCGACAGCAAAGGCAACTGGAAGCTCTGGAGCGCCAAGTGGCCTTACAGGATCGACTACGGCGCGGCCGCGGCGGCCGACTTCAACAAAGACAAGAAAATGGATGTCGCGTTCGCCGTCCACCTCGAGGGCGTGATCGTCCTCCTCGGCGACGGCAAAGGCGGTTTCACCGAGGTCAAGCGCGACCGCAAGTTTCCGTCGCGGCGGATCCTCGCGACCGACATCGACGCTGATGGCTGGACGGATGTGGTCGCGCTCTGGGAAGGACCACTCGCGCGCGGCAAGGAGCTGCGCGATGCGACGTATTCCGGTCTCCGCGCATATCTCAATCGCGACAACGGACAGAAGTGGGAAGGGGTGAATCTGTCCGAGCGCGGGCATGGCGTCAGCGGCGACTGGCTGACGGCAGGCAACTTCAACGGTGACAAGCGTCCGGATCTCCTCGGTTCCACGATGTACAGCAATTCGACGCATACGCTGTTTCTGAGCGACGGCGACGGAGCCAGGTACGGCGTCTATGAAGATGAGAGCGGCGTTGTGATCCCCGGGCGTGGCACGTATCAGGCCGTGACGAGTGGTCCGTTCACCTCGAAGATCGTGGACGACGCCATCATGGCCTCGTCCCGCTCCTGGCCGGAGAAACTCGATCCGGCGATCGTCGCGCGTCCGCCGCTGCAGAACGTGATCGCGCTGGACCGTCTCAGCTTTCACGAGGGCAAACCGACGCGCACGACGATCATGCGCTTTCCTCAGGGGCGGCCGATCCTCGGATTGAGCCATGGCGATTTCGATCGCGACGGCAAGGAGGACATCATTTTCACGCGCCACGATCCGCGCGAGGCGGTCCTGCTCATGGGTGACGGCAAGGGCGGCTTCAGACGGGCGCAGGTCGAGGGACTGACGATCGCGCCGCAGAAGAACTACGACTTGGTGGTCGCGGATGTGAATCGCGATGCGCGGCCGGACGTGATCGTGATGTACGAGAGCGACTCGGCGACGGCACTTTCGACGAAAAACGGCAGTATTCAGGTGTTTTTGAACCGCGGGACGGGTGAATAGCGCTGCAAATTCACCTTGCGCTGCCGGGGGAAGAGGGGTATATTCCGCCGAATCGTGCGGGGTCCCATATGTCGAAATCGCATATACGGGCCCTCGAAGTATTGACATTCCGAATATTTCGTCTTACGTTGTAGAAGCTCAACAACATCTGGCACACATATTTTTCACATGAAAAATCTGAATACGGAGGTGATCGTATCGTCTGGATTGGGTGAGCCAACCTTCGTTCGTATTCATTAATCAAGGAAGTGTAGGAGATAGAAATGAAGAAACTTACCGTTTGGGCTCTGTTGGCCACGTTGGTGGTTGCAGGGTCGGCGTTTGCTGGTCCGCGCGGGATCAACGCTGAGGCGACGTTCCTCACCGGGCAGCCCGCGACGACCAACAACGACGACAGCTGCGACATCGGTGTGGCTCCGGCCGCAACGCTTCTGCTGCCGTACTTCGAAGTTTCGGAAGACCGCACGGATGAGACGACTCTGTTCACGATCACGAACGTGTCGCAGTATCCGGCGATCGCCCACGTTGTTCTCTGGACCGATTTCTCGTACCCGGTCATCGACTTCAACATCTACCTGACCGGTTATGACGTCCAGAGCATCAACCTCTTTGACGTGATCTGGCTGGGTGTCGTTGCGCCGGCTTCCGGCTCGCGCACGAGCGCCGGCACGGGCACCGACATCTCGGAAGGTCCGGCCTTTGGTAACTTCAATGGCGTCACCGACAGCTGGGACGTCATCGAGCCGGGTTCGAACCTGGACACGACTGACTGCCACCGCCCGAACATCCCGGGCCAGCTGCCTGAGTTCCACCGCGAGCGTATGCAGACCGCCTTCACCGAAGGCACCGTTGCCGCCGTTCCGGGCAACCCGCTGTTCGCCGGCTGCAACGACGTCGGCAATGAGCACGTGAACGCTGTCGGTTATGCGACGATCGACGTTGTGAACTTCTGCGGCACCGGTCTCCCGACCGATGGTATCCCGTACTTCACGACTGAAATCCGCTTCGACAACATCCTGATCGGCGACTACCAGCAGGTCAACAGCGGCCTGGACTTCGCCCAGGGCAATCCGATGGTTCACATCCGTGCGATTCCTGAGGGCACTGGCAACACGCAGGCCGTCGAGCCGCTCGGCACGAACTTCGACCGCACGTTCTACAGCCGTTATCAGGCCCCGATCTCCGTTACCCCGCTCATCCCGCGTACGCTCGACCGCCGTCAGCCGCTTCCGTCGCTCTTCGCGGCGCGCTGGATCAACGGTGGCACCGGCGAGTTCCAGACTTCGTTCAAGATCTGGCGCGAAGGTGTCGTCACCGGCACCGCTTGCACGGGCGCTGAGCGCGCCTCGCTGAATGGTCAGCTGCTCGTCACCGAAACCGTTGTCTTCGACGAAGACGAGAACGGCGAAGGCGTCGCTGGTGGTGAGATCATCGTTTCACCGTCGGTTGGTACCGACGACATCATCCTGCCGGAAACCTCGCTCACGTCGATCGCCGACGGCGATGTGTTCCCGCAGGACATCATCGACACGGAGCCGGCTGGCTGGGTTTACATGAACCTCGACAACGGCTCGTCCACGCTCGCCTCGACTGAATTCGCGACCCAGAACTGGGTTGTCGTGTCGATGCGCGCTGAGGGTCGCTACTCGGTGGACTTCGACGCTGCCTGGCTTGGCAATGGCTGCACGCCGCGTGAGGACGTCAGCGAGTTCTCCGACGGCGGCGTCAACGATGTCCTCCCCGGCCCGGCCGCGGACATCACCCCGGACTTCATCCCGTAGTCATCTCGTTTCAAACGCAGTAGCCGGAAGGCGGGCTGGATCTCCAGCCCGCCTTTTTTTTGGTGGCGTCGATCGTCCGCTCCATCCCGCTCGGCCCAGCAAAAAAAATCGTTGACGTCCAACTCTGGTCGCTTACAATAACGTTCGATTTCCAACGGTCCAAACGTTTCCGGGGGTGTTAGTTGAAAATGGTGTGGAAAAGCGTCCTTTCGCTCGTTGCGGCTGTCGTCGTCGCGACGCCGTCGCTCGCTCAGAACTACCCGATGCCGACCAAGGTCGGACAACCGGCCGCGGTCTGCACGGGCTGCAGCGGCAATAACGCGGTCGGCGAGCCGAACGCAGGCAAACCGACGTATCAGTATGCCTCGCCGATCACGTCGTTTGTCGGCCGTCTGGTCGACTCCAACGAAACGAAGAGCGTGCAGCACTCCGGCATGCGCACGGCGCGCGCCGGCATCATCCGCACAGCTCATTCTCAGCGCGGCGCCGCTCCTCCGCGCGTCTACGTGCAGATCGGCCAGGCGCTGGGCGCGTATTCGCTGAGCACCTTCTTTACGAGCAAGCTGTCGAGCCCCATGGTGCCGATCAACGTCGTCGGTACCGGCTCCACGTACAGAGAGCGCGATCCGTTCGAGAGGATCGCACTCTTCGACGCGCACGTCTATCCCGAGAGCACGTTCTCGGGCGGATGGAAGGTTCCGGTCGCCGATAACCAGGACCGTCTGTGGGATTTCGATTTCGACGACCGCGGCTACATCTACATGGCGTATGACGAGTTCGGGTTCGGCATCGTCAAGGACTCCGGTGAGTCAGGTGCCTCGCATTTCCCGAAGACGCTGCAGCTCCTCGATGAGCTGCCAGTGCGCCCGACCAGCGTCTTCACGCTGAAAGTTGGCTCGAACTACTACGCCATCGTCTCGGACATCTTCACGGCCACGAGCTCGGTTGTGTATGACGTCACCACACCGTCTGCTCCCGGCCAGCCCGCGATTCGCAACTCGCCTGTTTATGGCGTTCAGGCGTGGGCGAAGGACGAAGCAAACCAGGTCATCGCCGTGTTCAATGGTGAAGGCAAGATCCTGGTGTTCACGTACGCGAATTACATCAACGGCGGCGCGCCGATCGCGGAAGTGACGCGCTCGAGTACGTCGAGATATATCGCCGGTCTCAGCTTCGACGATCAGGGAACGTTGTGGGTCACCGAACATGCCGCGAGACCGGCCCCGGCCCTCATTCACCGGCTTGCCCGGAGCGGATCGGGCTACAGCCATTCGACGCAGAGTCCTTATCCGACCGATTTCTACCCTAAATTCATGCATGCATCGGCGGGGTATCTCGCCGTCGGCGGCGTGGTGAAGCATGACAACCGCGAAGTGAACCAGGTCTTTCTGTTCAAAATCGACGGTTCGAACCTCACTCTGTTGAACGTCGATGACTACTTCCGGAAGTACTACCATGCCGCGCCTTCCGGTTATGCGCAGCCCGGCGGTTTTGTGCAGTCGCCATCCGCGGTTCAGATCATCAAGTCCGGAACCAAGACGTACTTCATGTACAACGCGTGGGGCCTTGGTGACGTCTACCAGCTCGGTGCAGATGGTCCGCAGCTCGCGGCTACGATGAAGACCGCGTCGTTCGGAACGCCGAATCCCAACGCGAAGCCGACGCAGTCCGGCCCGTTCCCCGGCGACATCGTCACGTTCACCGCGAGCGTGACTCCTGCATCGACGCACTCGCTTACCTGGAACTTTGCGAACCCGGATGCCGGAGCGGCGAACACGAAGTCCGGAACAACCGGCGCTGACATCACCCATCAGTTCACCGGCCTCAATACCACGACGAAAATCACGACGACCAAGAACGTCACCGCGACGTCGACCTCTGACTCGCAGGTCACCGACACGATCCCGGTGGTGCTGAAAGTTCCGGAAGCTCGTATTGCCCTCAAATCGACCGGCGAGCTCATCACCGCCTCCGGTTTCGAAACGGTCGTCGGCGACAAGTTCATCGACGCGTCCGACGGTTCTGTCGAAAGTCACGTCTCCACGTGGACTCTCGGTGCCACGCCGAGCGTGCTTCGCCCGAATGACGAGATCGATGTCGGCGCGCTCGGCGCGCGCAGCGTGGCCATGACGGCGTCCTACGGCAAGTACGACCCGGCAACGCTGGCACTTCCCGCTCTGCCGTACAACGCGGTCGTTGCAGCCAAGGGATATGAAGTCAAACCGTTCGTTGCGAAGCTGAAGCAGGCGACGCGCAATGGCAACAACGTCACCTATGGTGCGATCGCGCGTGCGACCAACGACCCGCTGGCGCTGTTGGCGACCGACTGGACCGTGACCTGGTCACTGACAGCCGGTTCCACGCAGACCGCTGGGACGTCCGGCGTCGTTCCGGTCGGTACCGTGCCTGATTTCACCTTCGATAAGTCATTGCTCGTCAACGGCAGCGTGATCAAGCTGGTCATCAGCGTCGCACCGGCCGCGGTGCCGGTCCCGGCCTACGCGACGTACGAGCTCAGCGAGACCGTTTCCGTTCCGAATCCGGTCATCGAGTTGACCAATTGCAACTTCGTCAACGACAACTGCTCCATCAAAGCGGTCGCCGGTCCTGGCGGCGGATCCGCCGCCGGCTGGCAGCTCTCCTGGTCCGTGAAACGCGGCGCCGCGAACGTTTCTTCGGGCACGGGCAACCCGCTCGCCACCTTCAAGTTGACGCAGCCGGGATTGCACACCGTCACTGTCACTGAGACCGTGTTCGGCATCGAAGTGGTCAAGACATTCGACGTCGCGCAGAGCCTCTGCGTCGCCCCGCCGGAGGCTCACCAGCTGGCCATCGGCTCGAGCTGCCAGACCTGCGCGGCGAACGTGGACATCGTCTTTGAAGCGAGCTACTTCCAATACAGCGCTCAGGCGTGCGACCAGTACAGCTGGAACTTCGGCGACGGCTCTACGGCGACAGGAGCGCTCGCCACGCACGCGTATGGCGGCCCCGGGACGTACACGGTTTCGCTCAATGTGAAGAACGTGAACAAGCCCGCCGGTACGACCGTCACGAAACAGATCACCGTCGGTGGCGGATCGAACTGCACGGCGCCCTCGAGCATCGACTTCACCTATGCGAGCAGCCAGGGTTGCGCCATCGGCGTCAACTGCAAGACCGGCGACTCGGTACGCTTCACCGCACGGCGCGGCACCGCGAACCTGCAGAACTGCGACAACGCGTCCTGGTCGTTCGGTGACGGTGCCTCGTCGAATGAGGATCGCCCGTCTCACTCCTTCAGCACGCCGGGGACGTATACAGTCTCGGTAGTCATCTCCAACAATCTGGGCACTGCGCCCGCCGTCTCGAAGACGATCACGATCGTTCCCAACACTACTGGTTGTAACCCCGGACCGACCGAGGCCAACGTGTCGCTTTCCTACCGAGGCAAGGTGAGTGGTTGCACGAGGACGAACGGTGTCGTCTGCAAGTCCGGCGAAGAGATCGAGTTCGAGAGCAGCTTCTTCCAGTACTCGATCCAGCCTTGCGATCGTTTCGAATGGAACTGGGGCGATGGCACCCCCTTCGGCACGACCCAGATCGCAAACCACACGTTCCCGGCGAGTCTCGGCTCGGCAGTCGTGCGCCTGAAGGTGTACAACACCGCCTCCCCGAACGGAGTGACGCTCCAGGCCAATGTCTCGTTCGGTGCTCCGGCCAAGCCGCAGCCGGTCCTGTCGTTCGGCTCGTTCCCCGCGACCGGCGCGAAAGGCACGCCGGTCACGTTCACCGTCAACTCCAACATCGAGGCCACCGGCTGGGCGTTCGACTTCGGCGACGGCAAGAAGGACACGACCACGCTGGCGAGCCACATCGGCACGACCGCCACGATCCAGCACATCTACGCCACCGCCGGTACGTTCAAGGTGGAGGTCAAGGCGCGCAACGCGACCGACATCTCGAGCGCGCAGCCTGGTGTCGCTTTGGCCGGCAATCCCGGCATCGTCATCAGCGACATCCCCGAGTACAAGTACCTGCTGCCAGTCGTCACGCACAGCGGCGGTCTGAACAACAGCACCTGGCGCACCGACGTGCAGATCTACAGCGATGAGCCGGGCCTGTCGCCGCAGAATCCGTTGCGGATGACGGCTTCGCTGCGCGACATCAACCGCACGCTCGAGATCTTCAGCTCGACCACCCAGTACGTCGACTTCATGAAGGTCTTCACGAATGCCGGCGACTCCGGTCCGGTCATCATCACGGTGCGCTCGCAGAAGGCGCCGCAGATCTGGACGCGTACGTACAACCAGACCTCGACCGGTACGTTCGGCCAGTTCATCCCGGCCGTGCGCATCGACGCGGCCGCGGGCGCCGGAAGCGCGTTCGGCACCGGCAAGTACTACATGGCCGGCCTGCGTCACGACGCACGCTTCCGCACCAACCTCGGATTCATCAACCCGAACTCGCAGGCGATCAACGTGACCGTCAAGGTCTACGACGATCAGCGCTTCCCGCTCGGCCAGTTCCCCCTGCAGTTGCAGCCGTTCCAGCTCGATCAGTTCCCGATCACCGCCGACAAGGCTGTGAAGAACCTTCCGCCGGGACGTCCGTTCAGCCTCGAGATCGACGTTCCGCCGGGACAATGGCTGATCGGCTACGCGTCATTCATCGACAACGCGAGCAGCGACCCCGTTTACATCCAGGCGATCCGCGAGAGCGAGCTCTCGCTGGCCGACTACAGCAACGGCATCATCCCGGGTGTTGGCCACGTCGGTGAGTGGAGAAGCGACGTCACCATCTTCAATCCCGACACGCAGGGCGTGAACGTCGACCTGGCGTACTACGACCAGAACGGCACGAAGGTCGCCGAAACGAAGGGGATTCCGATTCGCGGCGGCGAGTTCCTGCAGTACACGGACTTCCTCAAGCAGGGCATCTTCGGTACCGTCGGTGACTCGCTCGGCATCCTCCGTGTCACGGTGCCGCAGTCGTCGTTGCCGCCGTCGCGCTACCCGCTCACGTTCGCGCGCACCTACAACGACAAAGGCACCGGCAAGACGTTCGGACAGGGCATTGGCGGCTTCGCTGCCGGCCGCGCGAACGTCAAGGTCGGCAAGCCGGCGCTTGTCCCCGGTATCCGCAGCGATGTGGGCTACTACACGAACTTCAATCTCGTGAACCCGGGCACGGTCGATGCCGTCGCGCTGGTCAAGGTGCTCGACCCGGCCACCGGCGCCGAGCATTCCGTTCAGTCGCACACGATCAAGCCGAACCAGAGCCTCGTCGGCCGCGTCGAGCTCGGACAGCTCGAGACGGCATCGCTGAAGATCGAAGTGTCGGCCGGCAGCGTCTGGGGCTTCTGCTCGATCGTCGACAAGGGCACGCTCGATCCGGAATGCGTCCCGGCCACGCCTTTGATGCCGTAACGTTCATTCACGCTTTTCCATCGAAGCGGCGGGCTCCGGCCCGCCGCTTCGCTTTTTGGACGCGCGCGAAAACAACTCCGTAGAATGTCGCCGATGGAAGTCGCGGTCCGCGCGGTCGAGCTGTCGAAGCAGTACGACGTCTACCGGCGTCCGATCGATCGCGTCCTCGAGGTGTTCACGCGTCGCTCGCGGCACGACGTCTTTCCGGCGCTCGACCGCGTTTCGTTCGAGGTCGGCCAGGGCGAGACCATCGGCATCATCGGTCAGAACGGCGCCGGTAAGAGCACTCTCCTCAAGCTCCTCTGCGGGGTCACGCGTCCGACGTCGGGTTCTCTCGAAACACACGGCAGCATCGCCTCGATCCTCGAGCTCGGCACCGGCTTTCATCCCGAGTTCACCGGCCGCGACAACGCTGCGCTCAACGCCGCGATCCTCGGCCTCTCGTCCGCGGAAGTGCGTGCGCGGCTTCCCGAGATTCTCGAGTTCTCCGAGCTCGGCGCGTTTCTCGATCGCCCTGTGAAGACGTATTCGTCGGGCATGTACATGCGACTCGCCTTCTCCGTCGCGGTGAACGTGAACCCCGACATCCTCGTCATCGACGAGGCGCTCGCGGTCGGCGATGGCCACTTTCAAAAGAAGTGCATCGAGAAGATCCGCGAGTTCCAGCAGGAGGGGAAGACCATCCTCTTCTGCTCGCACGCGCTCTACTACATCAGCTCCATCTGCCGGCGCGCGTTGTGGCTGGATCAGGGCCGCGTCGTGGCGTACGGTCCTTCGCTCGACGTGGTGCACGAGTACGAGACGTTCCTGCGCGAGCGCGATCGCGAACGTCCAGCCAGCACGCCGCATGCTCCCGACACGGCAACGCCCGTGCGGCTGCGCGAGATCGTCGTGTGCGATGCGGCCGGTCTTCCGCGCGATCGCTTCGTGCGTGGCGAAGACGTGCACGTGCGCCTGCGCATCGAATCCGATCAGCCCGCGCAGCAGATTCACGTATTGGTCGGCATCCATCGCGAGGCGGACGATCTGCAATGCTTCGCCGTCGGCACGCACGCGGATGGACTCGCGCCGCTTTCCGGCCGCAGCGAATATGAAGCGACCGTGCGCTTGCTCGACCTGCCGCTCTTGCGCGGCGAGTACTCCGTCATCGCGTACGTCGGCGACGAGCACGCGATGACCGTCTTCGATCGCCGCGACGTGCGGCCGGCGTTCTCGATGACCGGCGATCGCTTCGAAGTCGGCATGATCGCCGTCGATCATCGCTGGGATCTCGAGCCCGCGTCCGTGCCGGTTGCGCTCGAGAAGCGATGATCTCGCTGCTGATCGTGAACTACCGCTCCGCCGCGTTGGCCGCCGAGGCGATTCGCACCGCACGCGCATCGACATCCTCGCCGTTGCAGGTGATCGTCGTCGACAACAGTTGCGACGCCACGGAAGCGGACGCGTTGCGCGCGCACGCCGACACCGTCATCGCCGCTGACAAAAATCGCGGCTACGCCGGCGGCATCAACCTCGGCCGCCGTGCCTGCGATGGCGACAGGATCGTTATTTCGAATCCCGACGTCACGTTTGCACCGCGCGCCATCGATCATCTGCACGACGCGCTGCGCGATGCCGCCGTCGCCGGTCCCGCGCTTTTCTGGGACGACGGGCATGAGTGGATCTTGCCGCCGGGCGACCTCAACACCGGCGCACAAAAGCTCGATCAGGTGCTCGCCAGTCGCTCGCCCGTGTGGCGCCAGCAGCGCGATGTGCGCCGCTTCCGCAAGCGCGTCGCGTTCTGGTCGACGCGTGAGACGACGCGGACGCGCATGCTCTCCGGAGCGGTGATGGCTGTACGCGCCGCCGACTTCGATCGCGTCGACGGATTCGACGAACGCTTCCCGTTGTACTTCGAAGAGTCCGATTTTCTGCGGCGCATCGCGGCCGTGCGGCGGCCGATCGTCTACGTGCCGAAGGCGAGTTGCCGTCATCTTTTCAATCAGAGTGCAACGCAGGTCGCGAGCGAAGCCGCTGCGCATTACGCGCAGTCAGAGCTTCGCTATCTCGAGAAGTGGAACGGTCCATTCGCGGCGCGTGCGCTCAAGAGTCTCGAACGGCGGCTGCGCGATCAGGACGCGCAACCGCTACGCTTACCGCTGCAACTCGACCGCGAAGACGTCGTCATAGAAGCCTCTCCGCTCTCGTCGTTTGACACCGCCGCGGGCCACTTTCCGGCGCGACGCGAGATCGATGTCCCGCGCGAGATCCTCGCGTCATTGCACGGCGATCTCTACCTGCGGGTCGTCCTGCGCGAGACCGGCGAAATCGCCGGAACATATAAAATCACCGCATGAGCGCGACGAGCGTGAGCGTGGTGGTCCCTCTGGACCAGCCCGGCTCCAGTGCCGCGGCCGCGGCCATCGCGAAGTACCTCGAGACCACCGGTCTCACGTTCGAAGTCCTCACGCCATCGAGCGAGCAATACGGGGCCGCCGTGCGGCGCGGAGTGAGCGACGCGAAGGGAAGCGTGATCGTCATCGCCGACGCCGAGCTCGCGTATCCGGTCAGCGCAATCGGCGATGCGATGGCAATGGTCGAGTCGGGCGCGACCGATGTCGTCTTCGCCAGTACGCAAACCGATTACGCCGCGCCCGCGCTGACGCGTTGGATGCTCGTGCCGCTGTTGCCCGATCCGGCCATCCATCTCGCCGCGTATTCATCCGCCGCCGCGAAGATCGTTTTCGGTGAGTCGCGTCTGCCGAGCCGCGGTTGCGAGCTCGAGGTCGCGTTCCTCGCCAACAAGTACGGCTTTCGCGTCGAGTATCTCGTCGTGCATCCCGCAGAGCCCGCGCGCGAGCATTCATTCGGCCTCCTCGGCGGCATCGCGTCCGCGTTTTCGGTGCGCATGGCCAACCGGCGCAACGCATATCGTGCCGCGCGTCGCTGTCCCGTGTGTTTCTCATCCGAGGTGTGGAGCTGCGCGCAGATCCCCGGCAACGTGGTGCGTGCGTGCAGACGGTGCAAGTGCCGCTACCTGAATCAATTCGCGGACGACGAGGGATCGCACCCGCATTTCACGCGCCGCGTGTTGCGCGCGCACGAGCCGCCGCCCGCGCCGTCGTATGAATCACATGCGCCGCCCGCACGCGAGCGCACCAGCCGCCGTCGCTTTCACTGGCTGCGCAAGCAGCTCACGCTGCGCGCGCGCGTGCTCGAAGTCGGTGTGCGCGACGGCTCGTTCGGCGTCGCTGCGGCCGAGGAGTACGAGTACGTCGGCATCGATCCCGCGTCGGCCGCGGCGCGTCACGCGCGAGCGCGCGGACTCGAGGTTTACTGCGCCACGCTCTCATCGTTCGTGAACACCGGCCCGTCGTTCGACGCCATCACGCTGTTCCATGTGTTCGAGAACATCTCCGACCCCCACGACGCGCTCGGACGCATCAAAGATCTGCTCAAGCCGGGAGGTGTGTTGTTTCTGTCGACGTTCGATACCGAGGGGTTGATCTACCTGTTCTCCGAGCAGAAGCGGATGGCGCAGAACTTTCGCACGCATCTGATCCTGTATTCGCGCTCCGCGCTGATCGAGTTGCTCGAGCGCTCCGGTTTCGAGATCGACGACATCGGCCCCGACTTCGAGTATCGCGATCACAAGTTCCTGCGGCACTGGATTGCCGCGCATCATCCGATCGTCGCGCCGTTCGCACGCATGGTGCTCAAGATGCTCCCGGACCCGCTGATCGTGAGCACGGGCTCGATCCGCATCGTGGCCAAGCGCCGCTCGGGTCCGCCGCTGAACGTACGCACCATCCGGTCCGTCGAGCCGACGCATGCCCGTTGACATCCCGGGTGGTCTGATCATCCGCGCCTATCGCGACGGTGACGAGCGAGCAATCCTCGGACTGTTCAACCGCTACTTTCCGCATTCGCCGCGCAGCCTCGAGCACTTCCGCTGGAAGTACCGCGACGACCCATTCGGCAGCGAGCGCATCAGCCTCACGTTCGCGGGCGCGCAACTCGCCGGGCACTACGCCGGCTACGGCGTACCGTTCCGGATGTACGACGGCGCGAAGCGGCGCGAGCTGAACGCGAACCAGATCGGCGACACGATGACCGACCTCTCGGTGCGTCACATCGGACGTGGTCCGACCAGCGTCCTGGGACGCACGGCGCTGCATTTCTACGAGAACTTTTGCGAAGGGAACGTCGCGTTCAACTACGGCTTCAACGTCGACAACATCCAGAAGTTCTCGCTTCGTTTTCTGCGCAGCGATCGCGTCGAGACGGTGACGTATCGCGTCGCGCCGCCGTTCCCCGCGATCAAACGTTCGGAGCGGTGGTTGCGCGGCTATTCGTTCGAGCTCGTGAGCGAGCCCGGCCCCGAGTTCGATGAGCTGTTCGAACGCGTAGCCAGTTCCTACCGGTTCTGCGCGAGACGCAACGCGGCGTACATCCGCTGGCGCTATCTGCAGTGTCCTGATGTGCCGGAGTACGCGGTCGTCGCGGTGCGGAAGTGGCGAAAGCTGGTCGGCTGGATCGCGTTCCGGATCGACGACACTTTCCGCTGGGGTGACGCGCTCTTCGACCCGCATTTCCCGGACGCGGTCGAAGTCACGCTGCGCCATATCCTTCCGTCGCATCCCGTGAAGTCGGTCGAGGCGTGGTTCCCGCCGCGCCCGCGGTGGTTCGACGCGATCCTGATCGACCTCGGATTTGAAACGCGCCCGCAACCGCAGGATCTGTCGCTGATGTGTGTCCCTTTCGAGCTGGCCGATGCGACCGCGCGAATGCGCGAAAGCTTGTACTACTCATGGGGCGACAGCGACCTGTTTTGAGGCGGGCGCAACTTCTGCAAGGCGTTCTCGTCCGTCGGGACGTGCGGCCATGAACGTCGAGCAGCAGCCGGGCAGTAAGCAGAAGCGCGTCGCCGACGTCGATCGCAAGCGCGTCCTCGTCATCGACGACGACCTGCCCATCCGCGGAATGCTCGCCGCCGCGTTGCGCCAGCACGGATTCCAGGTCTTGCTCGCCGGCGATGGCGCCGAGGGGCAACGCGCGCTGACGATTCACAATCCGAACGTCGTGCTGCTCGATCTGGCCATGCCCGACGTCAACGGCTGGGACTTTCTGCAACGCCTCCAGGAAACCGGTCACCTCGGCAAGATCCCGATCATCGTCGTCTCCGCGCACGTGCGCGTCGATCCGCAGGCGCTGTTGCAGATGGGCGTCGCGGCGATCCTGCCGAAGCCATTCAACCTGCCGGACCTGCTCGATCTGATCGAGCACCTCGCGTGAGCACGTACACTACGCGCGCGTGACTGACCGTGAAATTGCGGAGCGTCTGGCCGCGCTGTACGACCGCCGCTCGCTGCAGGGTTACGCGCGTTGGAAAGTGCGCACCGATCCCGCGTACTCCGCCGTCCTCGACGCCCTGCGCGGACGCAACGCGCCCGTGCTCGATCTCGGATGCGGCGTCGGTCTGTTGCCGCTGTACCTGCGCGAGCATGGCCATACCGCACCGATGACCGGCATCGATTTCGATCGACGCAAGATCGACGTCGCACGCAAAGCCGCGCGCGCATACGACGGCATCGACTTCATCGCGGGCGACGCGCGCGAGCCGCTGCCGTCCGGTCGTGACATCGTCATCCTCGACTTGCTGCATTACCTCGACTCCGCATCGCAGCAGACGATTCTCGCGAACACCGCGCGAGCGGCAGGGGAGGATGCCGTGGTCGTGATCCGTCAGGGAATCCGCGACGGCTCGTGGCGCTATCGGCTCACAGCATTGGTCGACGGCCTCGCGCGCATGCTGCGTTGGATGAAGGCGGAACACTTGAAGTATCCGACACGCACCGAGATCGAGTCGGCGTTCGATGGTTTCGAGTCGGAGGTGCGGCCGCTGTGGGGACGCATGCCGTACAACAGCTATCTATTCATCTTCAGGCGGCGCGCAACTGCGCGTCGTCCGGAATGATGAACGTGTAGCCGCGCTCCTGCAGCGCGACGATCACGTGCGCGAGCACGCGCAGCGAGTGCTCGCGCCCCTGGTGCAACACAACGATCGCGCCCGGCACGAGCCGCGGCAGGATGCGCCCGAGGATCTGGTCGGGATCACTGAGCACGCCGTCGAAGCCGCGCACAGTCCAGCCGATCAGTCGCATCTCGCGTCCGCGCAGTGCGGGATGCACGAATGGATTCTTGTGACCGATCGGCGCGCGGAACCAGCGTTGCGCCGTGCCGAGCGCGCGATTGCAATCATCGATCTCCGTTGCGATCCGGCCTGGCAACAGGCACCAGAAGCTCGCCGACGGATGCGTATGAGAGTGATTTGCGACTGAATGGCCGCGCGTGACAATGGCGCGTACGAGCTCCGGCCGCTGTTTCGCGAGCGCACCTTTGACGAAGAACGTCGCCTTCACATCGTGCCTGTCGAAGAGGTCGAGCACTGCGTTCGTGTCGGCGGTGGGGCCATCATCGATGGTCAGCCACACCTCCTTGCGATCGGTCGAAAAATGCGTGATCACGGGCCCGAACCACTGCACGTTCGGCCGGAGCGTCGGATACAGCAGCAACACATGCGAGAGCGCCAGCACCCCGATTGCCGCGGCCGGTGAGTAAGGCCAGAGCAGGATGAGTGCGATCGGCGCGAGCACGGCCGACACCATGATCACGGAGCGGATGTCGCACCTCCGATTGCCGCTTCGAGCTCCGCGATCGAGTCGCGCAACGCAAACACGATTACGGCGGCGATTGCGTTGACGACGAGCATCGCCAGGAACTGCCACGCCACAAATCGCACCCACGTCGGCCGCGTCACAAAGTACGCCGACGCCGCGGCGAACAGCGTCATCAGCACCGACGCGTTGATGCGAATCCGATTCACACGTCCGCGCGCGATCGCCTTCGCGGCGGGCGCGATCGTGAGCGCAGAAATGATCGCCGGCACTTCCATGAGCGCGATCGCAAGCGGGACGGACACCAGCAGCGCAATCGCGACGTTCCACCTGGCGAACAACGTCGCCGCGAGATAACACGCGAACGTCAGCGTCATCCACGACATCACCATCCACGTCTCCATGGCGCTCTGATGTCGATCGACCATCAGGATTACGTCACGGTGCTCCGGTTGCACGTTTCTCAATCGCAGGTACGCGAACAGACGAAACAACGCCGCGTTATGCCGCGACGGAAACCATCGCGCATCCGCACGCCCGCGCACGAACCTCACGCCGCATCCTCGGCATACGGTTGAAACGCGAACCACTGATGCCATCCCGCGCCCAGCACGCTCTCGAGCTCGCGCGTCCACTCCGTCATCGCGCGCTCGAACGCCGCGGCGCGATCGCGCGTGCGCGGCACTTCGAACGGCTTTCCGACGACGAGCTGATAGCGTCTGCGGCCGAGGCGGACGATGAAGAGGGGAAAGACCGGCACGTGTGCGGCCATCGCCAGCGCGAACGGTCCCGTCGGAAAGCGCGCTCGCTTTCCGAACAGCGTGCCGGGCAGCGACGCGATTCCGGGCGTGACCCGATCGCCCTGAATGGCGATGATCTCGCCACGCTGTAATGCGTGCAACAGATCGAGGGCGAGCTCGCTGGCGCGCGTGCTGAAGTCGATCTTCAGCGCATCGGGGACGGTGCGATCGTGCAGTTCTTCTTCGTAGCGGCGCGTCTCGGGATCCGTTTCCGGCGCGCGCACCATCACCAGTTGGCGCTCCGAGATTTCCGCGAACAGGTGCGCGCCGAGGTCGTAGCTGCCCATGTGCGCGGTGAGGATGATTGCGCCGCCTTCATGCGCCTGCAGCTTCTCGAAATGCTCGAAGCCGACGAACTCCCAGTCGGGCGACACGCGCAGCTCCTTGAAGCGCACATTGTCCGCGATCACGTTCGCAAAGTTCCAGAACACGCGATAGCAGCGGAAGAAGTTTCCGAACGCCGTCGAGCCGGGGAGGATCGACTTCAGGTTGGTCATCACGCCGCGCCGGCCGGGCCCCCACAGCAGGAACACGGCCGCCCAGGTGGACAGCACGGTGGGCTCGACCCAGAGCGGCATGTTGAGCACGCCCCAACGCAGGAGCTGCCGCCAGAACACGCCATGAACGAGGAACCTGCGCAGGCTCACGGCCGGATGATATCGCTCAGCTCGCGCTCCTTCGAAGCCAGTTGCGGACGCAGCAGGCGGAAGAGCGGACTGCGCATCAACGTGTCGTCGCCGGGGTAGGTGGGAACGAAGTGCAGCGGAAAACGCTCGAAGATTTCGCGGTCGCTGCGCTTGCGCTTCGACTGCACTTCATGGCGCTTCCGCGCGAGCTTCGCCTCGTGCTTCACGATCCAGTCGAATGCGCGGAACTGCATCGTCGTGAGCGGATCGTCGATCGCGACGAGAAACGGACGCCGGGTGATCTTGCGCAGCACTTTCAATCTGCGCGACACGGATGCAATCGGCGATGCGAACGCGCGGCCGAGCTCTTTCGCCTCGGGATTGCGCGTCGTCGCGTAGTGATGCAGCCGGCGCAGATACGTAAAGAACACCGATGCGCCCGACTCGGCGAGGTTCTCATAATTCTTGATCGCAGTCTGCAGCGCGTTGCGCTCGAACAGTACGCCGCGCTCGAAATCGCCGAGGCGGTTGCTGGTGGTGCTGGACGCATGACGCACGAGTGCGCCGGGCTCGAACAACACGCGATACCCCGCGATCCACGTGCGCCAGCCGAAGTCGACGTCCTCGAGATAGGCGAAGAAGTCTTCGTCGAACGCGCCGAGCTCCATCATCCGTGCGCGCCGCGAGATCATGTTTCCGCCGCATGCGAAGAGCAACTCGTCGCCGGCCTTCGGTTCTTCGCGCGATCCGAGCGGGTGGCGGAAGCCTTCCTGAAACGCGTGGCCGTCGAACGTCATCATCCCGCCGATGAAGTCGATCTTCGTGCCGGTCCGATCGACGATCTTCCCGCCGATCGAGACCACGTCGTCCGGCGCGCTGTCGATCGCGCGCACGAACGCGGACAGCCAGCCGGGCTGCGGCACCGCGTCGTTGTTGAGGAAGATGACGTTGGTCGCGCTCGAGCCGCGTAACGCCGCGGCGAGCCCGCCCGTGAAGCCTTGATTTTCCGCGAGCGCGAACAGTTTCACGTTCGGATGGCGCGACGCGATGGCGGTCGTGCTGCCGTCGTTCGAGCCGTTGTCTACGACCGTGATCGTTGCTCCGTCGACGTCCGCGAGCTGCGCCTCCACCGCGGCGATGCATTCGAGCGTCTCGCGACGGTTGTTCCAGTTCACGATGATGATTTCGGTACTCATGCGCGCAGCCGCCGTTTGAGGCGGTCGAAAATCGATGGCGGCCGCGGTGTGAGTGCGGGCTTCGTTGCAAACGCGTCCTTCGTCTCTTCCGCGCACGGCGCGTTGCAGAACGCGCGCAGCGGCGCGAGCGTGCGATGCCACTGATGCTCGTCGACGAACCGCCGCGCGCCGTCGGCCATCGTTTCGTATCGCGCGCGATCGCGGAGGATTGAAAGCATTGCTTCGGCGAAGTGGAACGCCGGCGTCCCCGGCGGCTGAGGAGGGAGCGTCTCGCTCCCGTTCCCCGCGGCGGGCCGCCGCGTGCTCAGCCGCCGAGACGGCGGCGTTCCAACGACGACGCCCGCGTCGTAACGCGTCAGCAGCTCGTCCGTCCCTGGCGCGGAGCTGGTGACGATCGGCAAACCGCACCAGAGGTAGTCGTAGACGCGCGTGCGCATCGACAGGTCCGTCTCGATCGAGCGCGGGAAGGTCAGGAGTGCCAGCGCGAAACGCTCGAAGAACACCGCCCGTTCTTCGTACGCGGCCCACGGCTCGAAGCGCACGAACGCATGGCCGTTCGCGCGCGCGTACTCCATCGCCTCGGCCAGTTTCCCCTGCGGCGTGAGCTCCGGATTCGGATGCGTCGTAAACGTGAGCGTTGCGTTCGGCAGCGACTGACGCACGAGCGCGACCGCGTCGATCGCGGCGATCGGATCGTACCAATCGTAAATCCCGCCGAACAGGATCGCGGGCGCGGAGAGATCGCGGGGCTTCGGCAGACGCGGCGCCTGCACACCGAACGGCGCGATGCCGATGAGCGATTCGAGACGCGGATCGCTTTCGAACAGCACTGGATTCAAACGCCCGGCTGCGAGCAGCAGGCCGAGGTAGAAGAGCCGTTGCGCTTCGGAGGCGCAGAGGAAGTAATCACCGTGCGTGAGCGAGTCCATGAGCGTCGCGTGATCGTGGCGGAACACCTCGTCGCCCCGCTCCGCGAAGTAGTGCAGGTTCTCGACGATGAACGGATCGTACAGATCGACGACGGTCGGGATCGGCTGCGCGTGCTGAAAGAACGCGTTCGCAACGTGGCCCTGGATGATGGCGACGTCATGCGCGGCGCTCTGCGTGATGATGCTGTCGATGCCCAGTCCCGTGTCCGGCGACAGCATCGTGATCGCATGACCGTCATCGCGCAGCACGCGCGCGATCTCGAGGAAGCGGATGCCGATGCCGGCCGGCTGGCCGTGACCGAGCGGTTCCGGACAGACCAGCAGCACGCGACTCAACCGCGGCCTCGCAGCTTCTCGATCGTGGCGTGCACTTTCCACGTCTTCGAGCGATAGATCATCGCCAGCAGACCGTTGAGGCGCTCGACTTCGACGCGCAGTTGTTCGAGCGCTCGCGCGGCTTCGGCGTTGATCGCGTGGAGATCGGCATTCTCGCGTTGGAGCTGGACCGTCTCGATCGTCTTCGCTTCGAGCCTCGCCACGAGTTTTTCAACTTCGGCCAGCGACGTACTTGCTGCGACCTGTGCCGCCGCGACCGCACCTTCGAGCTCGCGCACGCGCAGCGCATAGCCGTTGATCAGGTTCTGCGAGTCGATGCTCTCGCGCGTCGCGCGCGCGATCTCGACCTGCGCAGCGTCGGCCTGACCTCTCGTCTCGACGACGTCCGCGTAGAGCGCGCCGCTGCGCCGCTTCTGCCGTTCGAACACGTTCGCGATCACTTCGTTGTCGATCAGGGCCGCATGCTTCTTCCACACCTGCAGCTTCGCCGCTCGAAATCGCGGCGAGCCCTCGGGCGCGGAGAGGACGACCGACGAACCGCCCTCGAAATGGCGTACTTCGCACGTGATGCGCGGCACGCGCAGGAAACTGCCACGCTGCGAGAGCCGGATCAGGAAGTCCCAGTCCTCGAAGAGATCGAACCCCGGATCGAAGCCACCCAGGTCGAGGAATGCTTCGCGCGGGATCAGTAAGGTCGGCAGCGGGATGTAGTTGTCGAGCAGCAGGAGCTCGCGATCGAAGTCCTGCGCGAAAAGGCGCAGGCGCGAGTGCGTTTCGTACGCGCCCTTGTCCGAAGGACGGAGGAACGCCGACACTGCGTCCGTGTACCACGCCGCGTGATTCGACTTTGCAGCGTTTGCGAGCGTGGCCAGATGTTCCGGGTAGAACAGATCGTCGTCATCGAGGAACGCGACGAAGGCGTTCTTCGCCGCGCGCACGCCGGCGTTCGCTGCCTCCGAGCGGCCGAGCGATTGCTCGTGATGCACGAGTGCGATCCCGGCGACGTCGGGCTTCGCACCGCCGTCATTCACGACGACGATCTCGCACGGATAGCCGGTCGCGCGGACCGACGCAATCGCTTCAGCAAGGAGCGCCGGACGGTCCTTCGTGCGAATCACGACGCTGACCGGCAACGCCTTGGCAGTCACTTCGATCGCGCGCGAGCCCGCGATCGCGCTGAGCGGCATCGTCCGCAACGACGGTAGCTCCACCACGAAGTACGCCTCGGCGAACTTCGTTCCCGCCGGCAGCGTCATCGCGCGATATGCGTTCAGGCCGCGCGCATAGCCGATGTAGTCGCGGGCGGCGAGCTGCGACGCGTGCTGCGCGATCGCGTCGTACTTGGTCTCCGCGACGTCGGTGATGTCGACCAGCGCGTTCGGCCGCGGCAGCGGCGCGCTGACTTCATAGAAGGCAACACGCGCGGTGGCGAGATCGGCAAAGAGCGTTTCGTCGCGCTGGATCGTTTCGCAGAACACACGCGACAGCGCGATGTGATCGGGATGGATCTCGTGTGGACT
>DASPNA010000050.1:0-25459 GCA_035626775.1 Thermoanaerobaculia bacterium | reverse complement strand
GAGCCGTCGCACCGGACGCAAGCCGATCAGCGTGCTCGTGACCAACTTCGACCGGCAGGGGCTCACGCACGACGAGCTCGAGACGCTGCTTCACGAGTTCGGTCACGTGCTCCACGGCGTGCTGTCGAACACGTACTACACCGGGCATGCGGGGACGAGCGTGCAACGCGACTTCGTCGAAGCGCCGTCGCAGATGTACGAGGAGTGGGCGAGCAGGATGGAAAGCCTGTCGCTCCTGCGCAATCACTGCGACTGTCCGCCGGTCGACGAATCGCTCGTCGATCGTTTGAATCATGCGAAGCGCTATGGCGCGGGCATCGACTATGGACGCCAGCTCCTGTACGCGTCGTACGACATGGCGCTGTCGAGCGAGAACCCGGGACGCGCGATCGAAGTGTGGGCGCAGATGGAAGGCGCAACTCCGATGGGCTACGTCGAAGGGACGCAGTTCCCCGGCACGTTCGAGCACATCGCCTCAGGATACGCGGCCGGTTATTACGGATACATGTGGGCGAAGGTGATCGCGCTCGATCTCGTCTCCGCATTCGGCGCGGATTTGATGAATGGGGAGACGGGGCGACGTTTCCGCGAGCTCATTCTGAGCCGCGGGAGCGAAGAGCCCGCGCGCGAGTTGGTCGAGCGGTTCCTGGGCCGGCCGGTCGCAAGCGACGCGTTTTTCAGCGACATCATCGGCGAATAGCCGTCTTAAGGAGTGCGGCAGCGCAGCTGCCGCTTTCAAAGCGGCGGCTCTGCCGCCGCGCTCCATAGCACTTCGGCGCGGCCGGTGGCGACTACGTGGACCTGGATCGTCGCCGGCAACGCCGTCACCGACGATGGCTCGATCGCGTCGGCGATGCCGCGCAGGTGCACGCCTTTGCCGAGGTCGCGCGTCAGCGCGCGCGTGACTTCTGCGCGCAGTTCGGCGATGCGAGGCGCGAGATCGAAGCGAGCGGACTCGCGCAGTCGCTGCCGGATCGAAATGTGCGCCGCGCGCTCGACGATCCGTCGCAGAAACCCGCGACGTTTGGGGTCGAGCGAGTATTCGAGGTCTGGCACCACGATGCTCTTCGTTGCCGTGTCGAACGTCGGCGTGCCTTCGAGATACACCAGCCCCCGATAGTTGCGCAGCGTACCGCCGCGATAGTCGATCTGCGCTTCCACGAGCACGCGTCCGTTTGCGGCCGGTGCGAGACGGATCGATTCGACCGTCAGCGGTTTCCCGTCCACCTTGTACGTCTTCCCCGCGAAGTCGCGTGTCGCGAAGAGGCTGGCGTCCTCGTAGGAAAGTTGCAGATCAAACGGAACGCGGATGCTCGCGTTTTGTGCGATACCGGTTTTCAGAGCTGGAAGCGGACGCGGAACGACGACGGGACGTTCGCCGATCACCACGCGCGTCTGCGCCTTCAGCAGCAGCGTGCTCGTCACCAGCGCGCCCGATCCCTGGATCGGCGTCAACGCGACGTCGTTCGGCTCGAGCACGAGCCACGTGCGCGGCGCGAGCTCGACCGGCGTCTGCAACGCGCTCCAGATCTGTTGTGCATGCGGCCGGATGTTCGTATGCGCTGGCGTGTTGCGATCGATGATGCCCGCTGTCTCGCGGAGTTGCTCTTCGACGACCGGCGCGACGAAGCGGCGCGTGATGTCGAGGTCGAGCCATGTCACCTGGCAACGTTTCGGGTAATGCACCGGCAGCGGACGCGTCGTCGAACGGATGCGCCACGCCGCATCCCACTCCAGTTTCGAATGCAGCTTGATGTCGGCGAGGCGTCGCGTTTCGCCGAAGCCGCACGAGATGCACGGAAAGCGTCCGCGGCATGCCTCGAGCGCGTACTTCATCGTGGTCGAAGAGTGCAGTCCGCCGCCGATCATCTGCAACTGAATCGGAGCACGCGCGACCTCGTAGCGGATGTCGATGCCGCGTTCGCGCGTTTTGTCCGCGAACGTTTTCGGTACCCGCGCCTCGATTTCCGGCACGAGCGGTGCGAGGCTGGCCCGGATGGGGACCACGATCGTCGAAGGCTCTGCCGCCTGGACGTTCGCCGGCTGACCGAGGAGCGGCGGGACGCATGCAACAATAAGAAGCAGAGGGAACAACGCGCGGCCGAAGCGCGCTCTACACGTTGCCATCATGTCCGACACCACTACCCGCGGGATCCGCATCGAAATCGAGAGCGAGTATCTCCCCGACCAGAGCAACCGCGAAACCTACACGTTCGCCTATCATGTCCGGATCTCCAACGTCGGCGACGAGAGCGCGCAGCTCGTCAGCCGCGAATGGATCATCACCGATGGCGACGGCAACGTCGAGCGCGTGCAGGGGCCCGGCGTGGTCGGCGAGTTCCCCGAGCTCGATCCCGGTGAGACGTTCGAATACACCAGCTTCTGTCCGTTGCCGACGTCGATGGGAACGATGCACGGCACATACACGATGCGTACGCGCGAGGGCGACCGATTCGAAGCGGAGATCTCGCCGTTTACGCTTGCCGTCCCCGGAGTGGTCAACTGAAAAAAGGCGCCTTCCTTCCGATCTTCTTCACGGTCCTCGGCATCGTGTTCGCCGTGGCGGTATGGATGCGCCTGCGCTCGCTGCAGGTGGAGGAAGAGCTCGCGCCCGCAACCGCTTCCGTTGCGGGAGCGACCGCGTCCGCGGAAGGAACGCTGGAGAACGCCGCGACGGAATCGGAGGAGGCGTACACCCTCGTGCCCACCGATTCGAACGGAAAGCCGGAAACGATCGCGCAGCGGAGAACGCGCGAAGAGCGATACAACGAGCTGCTGCGCTCCGCGCCGCCCGCTGCCTCGCCCCGTGCCGCAACCGCGGCGGCCGAACCTCCGACGTTGTTCGATCGCATCGTCACGCCGGTCGCGAACGCGCTCGGGATCAATCGCGCGAAGCCGCAGATCGCGCAGCCTCCGACACCGCGTCCGCCACAGCCGCAATCGCAAGCGTCGCGTGCTCCGAATGATTCGCCGTCATCTCGCACCACGACCTCCGAGGAGCCGCGCGGGCCGCAGGCCGAGGACGATCCGGAGACCGACACCGTTCCTCCGCAACTGCTGACCGCGCAGTTCACGCCGGCGGAGATCGCGGACGGCGAGACGACGATGTTCGCGGCGTTCGTGAATGACAACCTCTCCGGCGTGCGCAGCGTGTCGGGCGTGATCACCAGCCCGAGCGGTTCGCTGCAGGGATTCTCGTGCACGCGCGAAGGGGAGACCAACCGCTTCGTCGCGAACATCAGCATCCCGAAGGAAGCACCGGAAGGGACCTGGAGCGTGAAGTACTTGACGCTCACGGACAACGCCAGCAACAACGTCAGCCTCAATCAATCGCAAGGGACGCTGCCGGGCAGTGCGACGTTTCGCGTGGCGTCATCCGCGCCGGACTCGAGCGGTCCGCAGTTGAAAGCGGTTTGGCTCGATCGTCAGGCCATGCGCGCCGGCGAGAAGAACACACTCTTCATTCAGGCCGAGGATGACAAGTCGGGCGTGTCGCTCGTCAGCGGTGTGTTCGTCAGTCCGCAGAAAGCGGCGCGGATCGGCTTCGGCTGCAGGCCGGGTGCGAACGCGACGTGGGAGTGCTCGGTCATGCCGCCGTCGTGCCTCGACTGCGGCGCGTGGGCGCTCGAACAGGTCCAGTTGCAGGACAAAGCGAACAACATGACCACGTTCCGCGGCGAGAGCAACCAGGTCGTGCGCGCGGTCTCGCTCAACATCTCCGCCGAAATATGCGACGGCATCCCGCCGCAGGTGGTGATGCTGACGCTGACTCCGACGGTCGTGTCGAACGCGCAGGTGAGCGTGATCACGGTGAATGCGCAGATGGTGGACGAAGGTGGTTGTGGCGCGTCGACGCTGAGCGCGCAGGCGATTCCGCCCGGCGGCGTCGGCGGTGCACGGCGTCCGGTGACGTTCATGCCATCCACCGACGGGCAGACGTTCATCGGCAGGCTCGAGATTCCGCAGTTCGCGGCGAAGGGGCAGTGGTCGATCGCGTGGGTGCAGGCGCTCGACAAGGGACTCAACCTGCGCGCCTACAGCACGAGCGATCCGGTGGTGGCGAAGGCGACCTTCCGGGTCGAGTGAATCTCGACCTTCCGGGTCGAGTGAATCCCGACCTTCCGGGTCGAGTGAATCCCGACCTTTTGGGTCGAGTGACCACGCCGAAAATTTTTTCCGAACACCCCCGGTTGTCGGGTCATCTCGGTCGTGACCTTGCTCGCAAATTCGAGTACGATGCACGTCCCAACCGTTCTCACGACCCGAGAACCAATCACTGAAAGGTAACGCAAACCCCCATGATTCAGTCGAGAGAGAACGCCGAGGCTACGTCCTTTGCCGAGGCGATGGAGAACCTGGACCTGAAAACGCCCCAGCAGGGCGAGCCGCTGCGCGGCACGATCGTTTCGATCTCAGGCGATGATGCCTACATTTCCTACGGCGGACCTTCCGAGGCCGTCATGGATGCGGCGGAGCTCGAAGGTCTCGACATCGGCGACCAGATCGAGGCCACGGTCGTCAAGACCGGCGCGGAGTTGCGCGTCTCGCGCAAGCTGATCAAGGGGAAGGCTTCACTCGACCAGCTTCGCGCCGCTTTCGAGAATCGCCTGCCTGTCGAGGGCAGGGTGACCGGCCGCAACAAAGGCGGCTTCGAAGTGAACATCGCCGGCCTGCGCGCGTTCTGCCCGCTCTCGCAGATCGCGCTCGGCAAGATCGAGAATCCGGACGCGTTCGTGAATCAGACGATCGAGTTCCGCGTGACCGAGCTTTCCGAGGACGGCCGCCGCATCGTCGTCTCGCGCGCCGCGCTGCTGAAGGAAGAAGCCGCGGAACGCGCCGCGGAAACGCGCGCGCGCATCGTGCCGGGAGCCGAGCTCACCGGCCGCATCAAGACCCTCACCCCGTTCGGCGCATTCGTCGACCTCGGCGGCATCGACGGCCTGCTCCACGTTTCGGAGATGAGCCGCCGCCGCGTTACGAATCCGCAGGACGTCGTCCAGATCGGACAGGAAGTCCACGTCAAGGTCATCAAGATCGAGAACGACGGCAAGCGTATCTCGCTGTCGATGAAAGATCAGGAGCCCGATCCGTGGTCGGATGTCGCTGACCGCTACACGCCGGGCACGCAGTTCAACGGCCGCATCGTCCGCTCGACCGACTTCGGCTACTTCGTCGAAGTGGAACCGGGCGTCGATGGTCTCGTACACGTCTCGCAGTTGCCGCACGGCGTGAAGCCGGGCGACGCGGAAGTGGCCATCGGATCGAACGTGCAGGGTTGGGTGCGCGAGGTCGATCCGTCGAAGAAGCGCCTTTCGCTTTCTCTGCGCGCGGTTGCGACCGAAGATCCGTGGGAGACGGCGGCGCATCGCTATTCAGCGGGCCGAGTGGTGGAAGGCACCGTCGATCATGGCGCCGCGCCCGGCATCTTCGTCGAGCTCGAGCCCGGCCTGACCGGACTCATCCCGAACTCCGAGATCAACGCACCCGCGGGGACCGATCCCTCCGAGATGCACAAGGCCGGCGAGAAGCTGCTGGTGCGCATCATGAGCATCGACCCGCAGCGCAAGCGCATCTCCCTCAGCCACGAAGCGGCGAAGGCCGCCGCCGAGCGCGAGGAATACACGAAGTTCATGGATGAGCGGAACGACGAAGGTTCCAGCGAGTCCGCCATGGCGCTTGCGTTCCGCAAGGCGATGGAATCGAAAAAGAAATAACTGGAGCGACGGGCTCTCAGCCCGTCGAGCCACGGGACGGCGGGCGAAAAGCCCGCCGTTCCAGATTGCGTCGCTCATGAATATCTTTCTCACCGGCGCGACCGGCTACATCGGCTCGGCGGTCGCCAGCGCTCTCCGCAAAAACAATCACGAAGTGACGGCGCTCGTTCGTCCGGACGCCGATAGCGGAAAGCTTCGCGAGCTCGGCGTCGCGATCCTCGGCGGCGATCTCGAGTCGCTTCCGTCGCTGCGCGAGCAACTCGGCGGCTTCGATGCGTTCGTGCACACCGCGCAGTCACGGCAGAACACAGTCGCTGCCGATCGCAACGCGATCGATACTTTCATCGGACTCGGCGGCCACGTTCTCTTCACCTCCGGCGTCTGGGTCGTCGGCAACACGACGTCGGCGGATGAAACCACGCCGGCGCAGCCGCTGGACATCGTGGCGTGGCGTCCGCCGCACGAACAGATCGTGCTCGATGCGGGCGGGGCGGTGCTGCGGCCCGGCGTCGTATACGGCGGACGCCAGAGCATCTGCGCCGATTGGTTCGCGGCCGCGGAGCAGAAGCGCGCGACGACACTCGTCGGCGACGGCAGGAATCGCTGGGCGATGGTGCACATCAGCGAGCTTGCGGATCTCTACGTCCGCATCGTCGAGCAGAGAGCATCCGGCATGCTGCATGGCATCGACGATTCCGATGCAACGCTCGACGAAAGCATGCGCGCCGTCTCGCCTGATCTCGAGATCCAACGCGTTCCTCTCGAAAAAGCACGCGAGACGATGGGATCGTTCGCCGATGCGCTGGCGGTCGATCAGCGGATCTTTTCGAAGATCACACGCGAGAAGACGGCATGGACTCCGCGCCTCACGTTCACGTCGTCGGTTGCGCAGCAGTGGCAGGAGTGGCGCGAGGCGCAGAAAGCGTAAACGCGATCAGCAGCTCGTTGACGCGTTCCGGCGCGTCGCGCTGCACGTAGTGGCCGGCGCGCGGAACGCGCTCGATGCGCGCGTTCGGCACCCACTTGTCGATGTCTTCGATGGTCGAGGGGAGAAACACCGGCTCGCGCTCGCTCCAGATGATGAGTGTTTCGATCTCGACGCGGCGCGAGCGCTCGCGTTTGTAACGCAGCGCGCGGTAGTAGTTGATCAACGGCGTGAAGTCGCGGCGCCATTGCCGCGTCACGATCTTCATTGCCAGCTCGGGCAGCAGCGGAAGCTGAAAGAAGAGTTGATACGAGAGCTTGAGTCGTTGCCGCCAACTGCGCCGTACTTCGCGTGAGATGGCGGACGGATGCGGCACGTTGAGGATGACCAGCTTGCGTATCACGTCGGGCCTCATCATCGCGATGTGCCACGCGACCGCGGCGCCCCAGTCGTGCCCGACCAGCACACACGGCGCACCGCCGAGGGATGCGATCAGCTCGATGACATCTTCGGCGATGAGCGCAACGCGATATGCAGCGATGCCGCGCGGCTTCGGTGAAGCGCCGTACCCGCGGAGGTCGGGAGCGACGGCGCGGAAACCCGCGTTCGCGAGCGCGGAGAGTTGCCGCGTCCAGGTCTTCCGCGATTCGGGAAAGCCATGAAGGAGGACGACGAGCGGTCCGTCGCCCTCCCGGTCATACTGCAGTTGCACTAGGTCTTGTCGCGATTCGTCGCCGCGTAGATCAGACCGGCGCCGAGTGCGAGCGCGGCCACGCCGGCCGCGACTTTGCCTGGGTTCTCTTTCGCATACGTCGTCGCCTTGCCGCTCGAGTCTTTCAGGTAGTCGCGAGCGGTGTTTAGGTACTCGTCGATCTCGACGTTCTGGAACTGGGTCTTGAGGTTGTTGATCATGTCCTCGGTGATGCCGAGGCGCCCGAGGAATTGCTCGAGTCCGCCGCCCTTGAGGGACTGACCGCAATGCGGGCACAGCTCCGATCCGGTGCCGCGATCGGTCGCGCTGGTCACGCCGAACGAGCCCGCGCCGCTGCCGGTGCCGCCGCCCATGCTGCCGCCGCCGCTGGCGCTGGTTCCGCTACCGATCGTACCGCCGCCGGACGATGTTCCCCCTGTAGTTCCGGTCGAGCCGGTGCCCGAGCCGCCGGTCCCCGTTCCCCATCCGCTGTTCGAGTCTTCAGCCATGTGTTCTCCTCCTTCGCTGTTACTCGCGCGATTCCGTGCGTGCCTCTGCCGGCTCGTACGTGCGCCGGTGTGTGCCGATGCGCGGATCGCCCGATTTGTTGGTGATGCGGTCCTCGTCGTTCCAACGATCGTCGGCGACGCCGAGAGCGAATTCCTGATCTTTCTGGTGATCGGCGCCGTTGCTGCGGAACGACGTTTTCGAGCTCGTGTCGGAAGGCGTGTATGCGCGATCGATGACGTCGAGCGGAATGTCGGCTTCACGACGCGTGGTCCGTGCCGGCGCCTGCGCCGTGTGGCGATTGCCTCCGCGCGACGTCGACTGCGTCGACATGGAGCGATCGGAGTCGTCGAGCTCCGCCGCGCCGTCTCCGCGTGTGAACATCCTCTTGAGGGCGCTTGCGGCGCCGCGGAGGCGGTCGAATCCCTTCGTCCGCGATTCTTGTTTGCGTGCCATTCCAGGTTCCTTTCCGGTGCGATGTCGCACGCTACGGGTGATTGCAATTCGGGAGCCCGGGAAGAGTCTCAGAGTGGCAGAGTCTCAGAGTCTCAGAGGGGTCGAGCGGAGCGTTCTGCGCACGTGGCTCCCTACCCTCTGAGACTCTGAGACTTTGCCACTCTGAGACTCAGCGAATACGATTCGCCGCATGAAACACGTGACACTCGCGTTCGCCATGGTCCTCGCGTTGCCGCTCGCCGCGCAGCGCACGCAGAAGCCGCCTTTGCACGGCGCGCATTGGATGGCCATCACCGGCAAGCCGCTCGCCGCGACCGCGGGGTCGATGATGTTTCAGAAAGGCGGCAACGCGGTGGACGCGGCTTGTTCGATGCTCGCGGCCACGTGCACGATGTGGGACACGCTCGGATGGGGCGGCGAAACGCAGGCCCTCATCTACAACCCGCGCACGAAGAAGGTCATCGGCATCAACGCGCTCGGCGTCGCGCCGAGTGGTGCGACTGCCGAGTACTACGCGTCGAAGAAGATGGCGTTCCCGCCCGAGTATGGTCCGCTCGCGGCCGTCACTCCCGGCACGCCCGGCGGCCTGATGGTCATGCTCGCGGAGTACGGAACGCTGTCGCTGAAAGACGTGCTCGCACCCGCCATTCAGATGGCGGATGGCTTTCCGATCGAGGCGCAGCTCGCAAACGGCATCGAGCGGCAGAAAGCGCGCATCAAGGAGTGGAAGTATTCGCCCGCGGTGTTTCTGCCGCACGCTTCGGAAGACGCCACGAAACGCGAGGCGCCGAAAGCGGGCGAGATGTTCCGCCAACCCGATCTCGCCGCGACGCTGCGCAAGCTCGTCGATGCCGAACAGCAGGCGCTCAAGCGTGGCAGGAATCGCAAGGAAGCGATCTACGCGGCGTACGACCGTTTCTACAAAGGAGACATCGCGCAGGAGATCGCGCGTTCAGTTCAGGAGCAGGGTGGCCTCATCACCGCGACGGATCTCGCGAAGTGGCAGGTCAAGACCGAAGAGCCGGTGATGACGAAGTACAAAGGCGTCGACGTCTACAAACTGACGGTATGGACGCAGGGGCCGTCGATGCTGCAGGCCCTGAACATCCTCGAGAACTTCGACGTGAAGTCGATGGGCTACAACAGCGCGCGCTACATCCACACCGTCTATCAGGCGCTCAGCCTCGCGTACGCCGATCGCGATTTCTATTACGGCGACCCGTCTCCCGACTTTCCGCCGCACGAGCCCGTCCTCGGCCTGCTGTCAAAGGACTACGCGCGCGAGCGCGCGAAGCTCGTCAATCCGGAGAAGAACGATCCGAAGATCGGACCGGGCGATCCGTATCCATATCAGCGCGACACGAATCCGTTCCTCGACTTGCTGAAGAACTGGAGCGAAACCGCCGCGAAGCCGCGCACGACCGCCGAGCTCGAAGCATTCGACGAGTCCTTCCGTCTCGGCACCACGTCGATCGAAGCGGCGGACAAGGAAGGTTGGGTCGTTTCGGTCACGCCGAGCGGGGGATGGGTTCCGGCGGTCATCGCCGGAAAAACCGGCGTCGGTCTGAGTCAGCGCGCGCAGAGCTTCGACACCGATCGCGCGCAGAATCCATACAACGTGATCGAGCCCGGCAAGCGTCCGCATGTCACGCTCACGCCGACGCTCGCGCTGAAGGACGGCGCGCCGTATCTCGCGTTTGCTGTGCAGGGCGGCGACACGCAGGACCAGAACCTCCTGCAGTTCTTCCTCAACGTCGTCGAATTCGGGATGACACCGCAGGAAGCGTCGGAGGCGGCGAACTTCAACACGTTCCAGCAGCGCAAGTGGCTCGGCGACCGGCAGTCTGTGCCGGGTCGCATTCTGCTGAACCAACAGACGCCGCCGTGGGTGCGCAACGAGTTGCGAGGCATGGGCTACGACATGACGTTCGAAGAGCGCACGTCCGGCCCGATCAACGCGATCTGGTTCGATCGCGAGCACGGCACGATGTGGGGCGGCAGCTCGAATCACGGCGAGGACTACGGCATCGCCTGGTGACGCGATACGTCCGCGCGCACGCGTGGCACGTAGTCGCAACATGAACATCTTCATCGCCGGCGCGACCGGCTACATCGGACGTCATCTCGTTCCCGAGCTCATCGCGCGCGGCCATACCGTACGCGCGCTGGTGCGGCCGTCATCGATCGGCAAGTTGCCGGACGGCGCGGAGCCGGTGATGGGCGATGCGCTCGACGCGGCGACGTTCGGGCGGTCGATCGCGCCGAGCGAGACGTTCATTCAACTCGTCGGTGTGCCGCATCCGTCGCCGGCGAAAGCGAAACAGTTTCGCGAGATCGATCTCGTCGCCATTCGCGAATCGGTGCGCGCCGTCGCCGGAAGCTCCATTCGCCACTTCGTCTATCTCAGCGTCGCGCAACCGGCGCCGGTGATGAAGGACTACCTCGCCGTGCGCGCGGAAGGGGAGCGGCTCGTGCGCGAGAGCGGCATCGCCGCGACGTTCATCCGCCCCTGGTACGTGCTCGGCCCCGGCCACTGGTGGCCGTACGCTCTGCTGCCGCTGTACTGGATCTGGGGCGCGCTCCCCGCGCATCGCGACACCGCGGCGCGGCTCTATCCGGTGAAGCTCGCGCAGGTCGTGCGCGCGATCGCGGATGCGGTCGATGCGCCGCGTGAGGGTGTGCGCATCATCGAGGCTCCGGAGATGTCCAGCGAAAACGATTCGCAGCGGGAGTGCAATCTGGAACGAGGGGCTCTCAGCCCGTCGAAACACGAATGACGGGCTCGGAGCCCGGCGCTCCAGATGTCATCGCGATCCGCGCAGCAGCGAATCCAGCTCGTCCGGCCGTGACGCACGCACGCGCGCATCCTCCGCGGTGACCAACCCTTCGCGCACGAGTCCCGCGAGTGAATCCTCGAGCGAGATCATTCCCTGACGTTTGCCGAGCGTGATCTCGGTGGCGAGATTCTGCAGCTTCTCGTTGCGGATGTGATTGCGCACCGCGTTGTTCGCGAGCAGCACTTCCACCGCGACGGCGCGGCCCTGGTTGTCGGAACGGGGGATGAGGTGCTGCACCACGATCGCGTTGAGGCTGAGCGCGAGCTGTTGCCGGATCTGCGTCTGCTGCACCGGCGGGAAGACGTCCACGATGCGATGGATCGCCTGCGCGGCATCGCTCGTGTGCAGCGTCGACAGAATCAGATGTCCCGTTTCTGCCGCGGTCAACGCCGTCGCCACGGTCTCGAGATCGCGCATCTCGCCGACCAGGATCACGTCCGGATCCTGCCGCAGCGACGCGCGCAACGATGCCGCGAACGACGGCGCGTCGCGTCCGATCTCCACCTGCTCGATGATCGACTTCGCGTTGCGATGTTCGTATTCGATCGGATCTTCAATCGTGATGATATGCCGCGCCTCGGTGCGATTCACTTCACCGACCAGCGCCGCGAGCGTCGTCGATTTACCCGAGCCCGTCGGACCGCACACGAGCACCATCCCGCGCTGCGGTTTCACCAGCTCCGCGAGTGAAGCCGGCAAGCGCAGTTGCGAGATCGTCGGGATCTCCGTCGGCAACGCGCGGATCGACGCGGCGAGCGTGCCGCGCTGGCGATGCACGTTGACGCGAAAGCGCCACGCGCGCCGATCGTCTTCCGTCGCAGGGCGGCCAAGGCGCAGCGAGAAGTCGGCGGAGCCGTCGGATTCGAGCTTCTCGCGCACGCGTCCTGTGATCACACCCGCGAGCAGGTTATGGATGTCGTCATTCGCGAGCGGCGCATCGGCGGTGCGCGACAGACGGCCGCCGATGCGAAACACCGGAGGCGCGCCCGCGACGATGAGCAGATCGCTCGCGCCGCGTTGCGCGACTTCGATGAGGAGCGTCTCGAGCGCGTTGCCTTCCGGCACGCTCGACGGCCACGCGGAGACCGCACGCGCCTCGTCTGTGGCGCCGTCCACATCATTGAGCTCGCGAACGAGCGCTTCCAGTTGGGGATCCCGCAGCAACTTCGCCATCGCCATGCTCTACGAACGAAGCGTGCCAGAGGTCACTCAAGACGGGAGGCCTCCGGCGGCCTCCCGGTCCGTTGCGGGTCCCGACGGTACCCATGTGAATAGATTTTGACCCGTTCACAGATCAGTAACGGGTCGTATTCTAGGCCAGCAGTAGTCGCTTCTTCATTAGAATCAACAACTTAGCTGTTGGCTTCTCCGTTGCCTTAGGGACGGCCGGCCATCAACAGGAAAGGATTCAATAGAGGATGAAGAAATTACTCGCAGTCGCAATGCTCCTGACCGCAACGGTGGCGTTCGGTCAAAACGAAGTAGAAGAGCGGATGATGCGCACCCAGCGGTCCATCGACCGCGGAGGCGCTGAGTTCGTCCAGGGCAACCTCGGCAAACTGCCTCCTGGTAAGGCGACCTTCGCGGCGCAGGCCTTCATGGAACAGAAGAAGAGCCTGTTCCAGGCCGTCGGCGATGAGACCTTCGAGCCGATCGGTGAGTTCATCGACGAGCTCGGCCAGTCGCACGTACGCTTGCAGCAGCGCGTCAACGGACTGCCGGTGATCGGTGCCGAGATGATCGTGCACTCCGACGCCGACCGGAACGTCCTCGCGGTCAATGGCCGCTTCAAGCCGAGCCGCGAGCTCCCGCGCGATCCTGCCCTGAGCGGCTGGTCGGCGATCGAGCGCGCTGCCGGACAGGCAGGCATCGACGGCGCGTACAGCGAATGGCCGCGTTTGACGTACGTTGTGAACGAGCGCGGCAACGCGTTCCTCGCGTACGCCGTGACAGTGAGCTATCGCAGCGAGCAGGGCGACGAGATCGACGTCCTCTATGCCGACGCGATCAGCGGCGACCTCGTGCTGCGCGCTCCGAAGATCCACCGCGCGCGCAACCGCGCCACGTACAACGGCAATCAGAGCTCGTCGCTCCCGGGCACGCTCGTGCTGAGCGAGACGGGCGGTTCCACGTCGGACTCCGTGATCTCGACCGCGCACGCGCACGCGGCCACGTCGTATGACTACTACAGCGCGGTTCACGGCCGCGATTCGTTCAACAACGCCGGCGCGCAGATCCGCACCACCGTGCACCATCGCGTCGCGTACAACAACGCGTTCTGGAACGGCTCGCAGCTCGTCTACGGCGACGGCGACGGCACCAACTTCTCGCCTCTCGGCAACGCGCTCGACGTCGGCGCGCACGAGCTCACCCACGCCGTGACCACCTACAGCGCGGATCTCGTGTACGCGAACGAGTCCGGCGCGCTGAACGAAGCGACTTCCGACATCATGGCCGCGGCAGTCGAAGCGTGGAAAGACGGCGCGGTCAGCTCCGACACGTGGAAAGTCGGCGAAGACATCTATACGCCCGGCGTCTCCGGCGACGCACTTCGCTCCATGGCCGATCCGACTTCGTCGGGCGATTCGGACTACTACCCGACCCGCTACACCGGCTCCGAAGACGGCGGCGGCGTGCACATCAACTCCGGCATCGCCAACCTCGCCTTCAAGCTGATGGTCACCGGCGGCACGCATCCGCGCGGCAAGACCACGGTCAACGTCACGGCGCTCAATGCGACTGCCATGACGTCGATCAACATGGGCGCGCGGATCTGGTATCGCGCGCTAACCGTCTACATGAACTCGAACACCAACTTCAGCGGTGCGCGCACGGCGACGGCGCAGGCCGCGAGCGATCTCTACGGCGCAGCCGCGGCGGCCTCCGTCAATCTCGCGTGGGACGCAGTCGGTGTTGCCGGTCCGGCTCCGACGGTGGTGCTCTCGAACGGCGTGGCTCTCACCAGCCAGAGCGGTTCGACGGGAAGCTGGAAGCACTACAAGATCGCGGTTCCGGCGAGCCAGACCTCGCTCGCGATCGTGATGTCGGGTGGCACGGGCGACGGCGATCTGTATGTGAAGCGCGGCTCGCAGCCGACGTCGTCGAGCTATGACTATCGTCCATATCTCAGCGGCAACGCGGAGACGGTCAACGTGACGAATCCGGTCGCGGGCGACTGGTTCATCAGCATCCACGCGTATTCGACGTTCTCCGGCGTTTCCATCAAGGCGACGTACGCCGGCAGCGGTGGCGGTGGCGGGACGTGCACGAGCGCAACCGGCACGCTTTCGGGCACCGGCGCGAACTCGTACAAGCCGAGCAGCTCGGGCTACGTCTCCTCGATCAGCGGCGCGCACACCGCGACGCTCACCGGGCCGGCCGGCACCGACTTCGACCTCTATCTGCAGAAGCTGAGCGGCTCCACCTGGACGATCGTCGCCCGCAGTGAGGGCGCGACCTCCACGGAGAGCATCAACTACAACGGCACGGCGGGCACGTATCGCTGGCGCGTTTACGCGTACAGCGGCAGCGGCACGTACACGATCTGCACGAAGAAGCCGTAAGCGCCAAATCATCGAAGTGAACGAAGGCCTCTCTGCGCAAGCAGGGAGGCCTTTTTTTAAGTACCTCGGAGTTCCTCGGGTTCCTCGGAGTTCCTCGGAGGGGATTCAAGTCCTTCCCCCCGAGGAACTCCGAGGAACCCGAGGAACCCGAGGTACCCCGAGGAACCCGAGGAACCGTCTTGTCACTCGTCCGTGACCCTCTGCGGTTTCGTTCCGCGCTCGCGCCGAGTCGAACGAATCCATAGGAGGCAATCATGTTCGAGACTTCCGTCGTTCATGCGCAGACGCGCGCAGCCAGTGGGCGGCTGAGCTTATTCACGATCTCGGTGCTCGCGCACAGCGCAGTGATCATCGGCGCCGTCGCGTTCAGCATCGCGTCGGTGGACTTTCCGACGAGCGCGCCCGACGAGTATTCGCAGGCGCCGGTGCTTCTGCCCGTGCTCGTGCCGCCGCCACTCGGCAGACCTGATGGTGGTGCCGTCCGCCAACCCGTAGCGCAGCGGCCGGCGACGCCGCCTCCGCAACCGCAGCAGCCGAATCAGATCACCGCGCCGCCCAGCATCCCCGACGAGGTGCCGCAACTCGAGGTGGCGTCGACAGGCGATTCCAACGCAACCGGCGATCCCAATGCGACCGCCCCCGGTCCCCTGGGACAGCCATGGGGCGTCGAGGGCGGCGTCGGCGATCTCGACGGACCTCCTGCGATCGTTGCCGCGACGCCGGTGCCGGAGAAGATCTACGAAGCGCACGAAGTGAAAGCGCCGGTCGGTCGCTATCGTCCCGCGCCGCCGTATCCGACGTCGCTGATTCGCACGAAACTGCGTGCGACCGTCGTCGTTCGCTGCGTCATCGACAAGAATGGCCACGTGCGCGATCCGCGCGTCGTCGTCCCCGCGGCATTCGCGCCGTTCAATGACTCGGTCGTGAATACCGTGCAGCGCTGGCGCTTTACGCCGGGCTCGCTGAATGGTGTGGCGGTCGAAACGTACCTCGATCTGACCGTGAATTTCGGCGTCAACTGAGACACATCCTCTGGCGCGCGAGGTGCACCGTTCGCGTGCCGGAGGATTCGCTCGTCATGCCGATTCAGGGGAAGAAGGAAAGTAAGCAGCGCGCCGTGAAATCGCCGCAGGCTTCCGGCAACACCGCGCGTGGCGCGCTCGCGACGCTGGTGACGCCGTCGCCCGAGCTCGCGCACGTGGTCGGCGCCAAGCCGCTCAGCCGCGGCGACGCCATGAAGCGCGTGTGGGAGTACATCAAGAAGCACGACCTGCAGGATCCGCAGAACAAACGCCGCATCCGCGCGGACGACAATCTCCGGCCGATCTTCGAAGGCAACGAGTCGCTGTCGATGTTCGAGATGACGGCCTACATCAGCCGGCATTTGAATAAAGGATGACGATGCCGTAGGCGGCGCCGCCGGCGATCACGACGCCGACCGCGTACTTGATCATCCGGTTGCGCAACTGCGCGGCGACTGCCGTCGCGTCGCCGCGCATGATGCGCGCCTGCTTCGCCCAGTTCGGATGCGGCACGAGCCCGCCGCGTTGCGCAGAATAAAGGCCGAACGCGCAAACGGCCTCGCCCTGCTTGATGTGCTTCTCGTCGAGGAAGCACTGCTCGATCTCCGGCGGCTCATCGATCATCTTCTTGTCGACGCGGAATGTGCCGTCGTCATCGGCGTGCTCTTCGGCCATCCCGATGCGCTTGTCTTTCGGTGTCTCCGAGGTCTGGAAGACGGTGTTCTGGATGTACTCGGTCACGTTCGCGATCGCCTGCGACGTGTTCGTCTCTTCCCCACGAATCTCCGCGAGGGATGGCACCGCAAGCACGCGCACCACACCTTGCCGCGTCGCGATCGTGCTCGCGGCCAGCGCTTTGCCCTGGTAGTACGTGTGTTTCGTCGAGCTGCTGTTTTTCCCGCCCGACGACGTGATGCGATAGACCTCGTATTCGTAGGCTACGGCCGGCACATTCGTCATCGGCGTGCGCAACGGATTCAGCGAACGGATCGTGCCGCTGACGGCGACCCACTTGCCGTCCTGCGGCTGACCGCCGACGGCCGCCTCGCGCAGCATCGAGCGCTCCTTCGCGGTCGTGACGATGCCGTACACGTACGACCACACGAGCACCGCGCACAAACCAGCGCCACCCGAGGCCCACCAGATCTGCGGCTCGAGTCGCGTGAAGCGCTGCAGGTAGACGTAAAACGCGGCGGATGCGGCGGCCCAACCGGCCAGCCACAGGAAGCAGGAACGAGCACAGCCTTTCATGTGTGCGCGCAGTTTACGCTTCCGGCGCCACTTCGTCCGCCGCGCGCACGGTGCCCTTCGCCAGCGAGGTGACGTAGACGACGCCGACTACGCCGCCGATCGCCAGGGCGGAACCGACCGCCGCCATCATCGTGATGTGCTCGCCGAGAATCGCGACGCCGAGGACGAGGGACACGAGCACGGCCAGTTGCGAGATCACGCCGACCGTCATTGCATCGACCCAGCGCAGACTGAATGTGAGCAGCAACTGCGCGCCAATCGCGAAGATCGACGTGGCAGCGAGTGAGATCCATTCGTCCAGCGTGGGCGTCTTCCATGTCGCGATCGCAAGCGGCGCGGTGACGAAGGTGCCGAGGAGACAGAAGCTCGCGTAGACGGCCCAGGAGTTCTCGCCGCGCCGTGCGGCGCGCATGGCCGTCACCGCGGCACCCGAGGCGAGCGCGGAGGAGAGGCCGACCAGTTCCCAGACGCCGAAACCGAGGATGTCGCCGGGACGCGCGTTCGCATGGACGACGAGGAAGACGCCCGCGAGCGCGACCGGCGCCGGGATCAACACCTTGAGACTGATCTTCTCGTGCAGAAAGAAGAGAGAGAAGAGACCGGAGAAAAGAGGGGAGGTGTAGTTGAGCAGCGTGGCCACGCCGACCGAGATCTTCTCGATGGCGATGAAGTAGAAGAGCACCGCCAGGCCGCCGAAGAAGCCGCGATAGAAGAGGAGGTCGAGGCGCTGGAACGTGAGCGCGCTTCTGCGGAAGCGAGGAATGAGGAGCGCGGGGAGGAGGCCGGTGGCGAAGCGGATGAACGCGACCTGCGATCCCGACAGCCGCGCCGAGGCGAGTTTCGCGGCGAAGGCCATGACGCCGAACAGCACCGCCGATGCGGTCATGAGCAAAAGGGCGCGGCGCGTCGCGGTGGCGTCGCGCATCAGGTTTGGTATCGTCAAGCGCGGAGATTATCCATGACGAATCTGTTGATCCGCGAAGCGCGGCGCGAAGACTCGGCGGCCATCATCGAGTTTCAACTGGCGATGGCGCAGGAGACCGAAGACGTGGCGCTCGATGGCGAGGTGCTCAGCCGCGGCGTCGCCGCCCTCTTCGACACCCCCTCGCTCGGCCGCTATTACGTGGCCGAAGTGGACCGCCGCGTCATCGCCTCGCTCCTGATCACGTACGAATGGAGTGATTGGCGCAATGGCATGGTGTGGTGGATCCAGAGCGTCTATACCGTTCCCGAATTTCGCCGCCGCGGCATTTATGCGGCGCTTTACGCACACATCCGCAGCCACGTCGAGCCCGACCCTCGGATCCGCGGCATTCGTCTCTATGTGGACAATCGCAACAAGGCCGCACAAGAGGTCTATGCGCGGCTGGGCATGGAAGGTGAGCACTATCGCGTCTTCGAATGGATGAAACAGTAGAGCGCGTTCCAAAGAGAACCGATTTACTGCCGGGCCTATGGATATTCTCCGCGCATCAGAGAAAGGGGAAATTCATGGCCATTACTTCGGCGAAACAGGACGCACTCTCCCATATTCAGGAGGGGCAGCTCAGCACCGCGGCAGCGCAGCAGTTCAGCGGCAGTTTTTCGATCTCGATCCTGACGATCAACTACACGCTCGATCTGTCGGTGCCGCAGATCACCTTCAACATCACGCTGGCCGGCATCAACATCGGCGGCGGCACCCTGAACATGCAGAACCCCAGCGTCACCATCGGGGGCAGCGGCCCGCTCGGCTCCAAGGCGGAGGTCACGCTGACCGCGAACTTCAGCGCGAATAACGTGACGTACAAGATCACGCTGCAGCCGCCGCTGAGCAGCGCGACGACCTACACCGGCACGTTGTTCTCCTGGTAGTTACGTTTCCGCGCCACGATCTCGGCGATCTCGCCGTCATTGGCGCGCAGAATTTCCCACCCGTCGAATTGCGCGCGCAATTCGGCGAGGGACATGCAAAATCTTCCGTGGGTGCGCACGGCACTCACAATGAGGCCGCCTTCCCGTAAGAGGCGGTGCGCTTCACGGAACAACGGCTGCCATAAGAAATAGAGGATGGCGATCAGATCGAACGACGCGTCGTCGAAGGGCAGCGACGCGTCCGTTTCGAGATCGAGCGCGCGAGCGTCGATGTGCGGGTCGAGCTCGCGCACGATCCGCACCGCTTCTTCCGCTCCGTCGATGGCCACGACGTTCCAGCCGTTCTGTGCGAGCCACACTGCATTGCGTCCCGCGCCGCACGCCAGGTCGAGAGCGCGGCCGGGAGGAACACCGCGCGCGGCGCCGACGAGCAAACTCGCGGGCTCGCGGTCGAGCTCTTCGCGCACGCGATACCGCTCGTTCCATTCGTCGAGTGTCATTCCGCCGTAGAATAACGGCGTGACCCTTCGCGGCATCATCCGAGCACTCACCCGAGGAGAAGCGCGCATGCTGAAGCCCGGCGAGAATGCCCCCGATTTCGAGGCTGTCGATCACAACGGCAACAAGGTGCGCCTGCGTGACTTCCGCGGCAAAAAAGTCGTGCTCTGGTTTTATCCGAAAGCCGACACACCCGGTTGAACGCGTGAGGGTTCCGGGTTCCGGAACCTCCAGGCCGAGTACGAAGCGAAAAACGCGCAGATCCTCGGCGTCAGCTTCGATTCCGAGGCGGAGAACAAGCGCTTCGCGGAAAAGTACAAGTTCACCTTCCCGCTCCTCTGCGATACCGACCATAAGATCGGCGTGGCCTACGGCGCCGGCGATTCCGAAAAAGACGAATATGCGCGCCGCATCGCGTACGTGATCGACGAAAATGGGAAGATTGCACAGGCGCACGCGAAGGTGGATGCGGCGAGTTATCCGGCCGAGCAACTGAAGAGGCTATAACGCGTAGGCGTTTTCTGGACATGTGACATATCAGTTGCGGCGCTGACAGCGCCGCGTTTGCTTGGCGTACCGTTCGCACGAAGAAGCGCGCGTTCGAGTCGTCATGCCAGTCCTTGATTTTGCGTTGCCCGTGACACCGTTGCTCGACCTGATGAAGCAGGCGGTGATTGTCACCGATGCCAGAGGGTTGATCGTCTCGTGGAACTCGTTTGCGGAGGATCTTTATGGTTGGCGCGCGGACGAAGTCATCCGGAGGCCGATCGCGAGCGTTCTTCCGGCGCCTTCGGATGCTTCGCGCACCGAGATCATTTTCAGCATATTGCGCCGCGGTGAGAGCTGGGGAGGTCAGTTTACTGCCCGGACACGCGACGGGCAGGAGCTCGAAGTGTTCGCCATCGTCGCTCCTGTGATGGACGGATCGAAGCTGCAGGGCGCCGTGGGGATCTCCACGCCGATCCCATCGATCGCGCCGTGGCCGCACGGCGTCGACAACCGGGACACGCTGACGCGGCGCGAAATCGAAATCGCGACACTGACGGCGAGCGGGGAAACGAGCGCCGAGATCGCGGAACTGCTTCGGGTTTCCGTCAGGACGGTGGAGTCGCACCGATTCAATATCTATCGGAAGCTCGGCATTCGGAATCGCGCCGAGCTCGTGATGCTCGCATTCCGGCACGGCGTTTCCGTTCATAACCAGTTCAATCGGCGCGCCGTCTCCGGCCTACCGCCCAATAAGTAAACCTACGCATGCGCGACGTAAGGCCAGTTCCGATAATCGGCTCGTGGACGATCGATCGCAGCGTTTCCCGGTAGCCGGCGGCCACACTCTGCGCAACAAAGGGCTGCTGATCCTCGCGGTTCCTCTCGGGTTTCAGATTGCGTTCGCGCTGGTGCTGATGGCGATGGAACGCTCTGCGTCGAGACAGCACGAAGCCGAAGTGCAGGCGCAGCGAACGGTGGCCTCGACTTATCACCTCCTCCAGCTCCTGGTCGACACCGAGACTGCCATCCGCGGCTACGTCATCACCGAGGACCGCCGTTTTCTCGAGCCGTACGACCGCGCGATCAGGGATGTTCCGGCGCAACTCCGCAGTCTTGAAGCGAGCGCTGCCAACCTGTCATCCGATGTCCCCGGACTCAGAGCCGCGGCGCAGATGATTCTCGAGTATCAAACGCTGCAACGCGATCGTGTGGCAAGCGGGCAGCGGGATGAAGCGGCGCGGGTGGTCCGCGCCGGCAACGGCAAACGGCTGATGGACGGTTTCCGTGTGAGAGCAGCGCAGTTCAACGCCCGCTACAGCGACATCAACGAATCGCGCAGTGTGAGGAGCGCGGCGGCCCGGCGAAATCTCCGGGACGTCGTGCTGGCGGGATTGATGATGAACATCATCGCCGCCGCGTCGCTGTTCGTCTATTTCGCGCGCGGGATCACGCGGCGGCTGGCCGTGGTCGTCGACAACACGTTCCGAATCGAACGACGAGAACCGCTCCACGGTCTGGTCGGCGGCGGCGACGAGATCGCCGAGTTGGACGCCCGCGTTCACGGCATGGCCGCCGCACTGGAAAACAGCCGCAGGGAGCTGGAGTCGTTCTCGTATTCGGTCTCGCATGATCTGCGCGCACCGCTTCGTGCCGTGAGCGGTTATGCACGGATGGTCGAAGAGGACTTTGCGGAAAGACTCGATGGGGAGGGCCGGCGATACCTGACCACGATTCGCGCCGAAGCGTCGCGGATGGGCCGTCTCATCGACGATCTCCTGGCCTTCTCGCGTCTGGGACGCCAGCCGCTGCAGGTCGCACCGGTCGACGTCGCGGCGATCGCGCGCGAGGCACTGACCGACATTCCGGAGGCAGCGGACCCTCGCGTTTCGGTGCACATCGATGCGCCGCCCGCGGTGGGCGACCGCGCCATGCTGCGGCAGGTGTTCGTGAATCTCCTGTCGAACGCGATCAAGTTCAGCTCGCAGTCCGCGGAAATCCGCGTCGAAGTGGGCGGCTCGCACGGAAACGGCGAAAACGTCTACTGGGTGCGCGATTACGGCGTCGGCTTCGACATGAAGTATGCCGGCAAACTTTTCGGCGTGTTCCAGCGCCTGCACGCCGCTCATGAATTCGAGGGAACGGGCGTCGGGCTGGCCATCGTCCGGCGCGTCATCGAACGTCACGGCGGAAGGGTCTGGGCCGATGCGGAAGAAGGGCGCGGCGCCTGTTTCTCATTCACGCTCGCAAACCGGAAGGAGAAGGAACGTTGAACGATGCCGAGCTGGAAATATTGATCGTGGAGGACAACCCGCACGATCTCGAACTGACTTTGCGGGCGTTGAAGAAACATCACCTCGCCAACCGCGTGGTGGCGCTCGGTGACGGCGCCGCCGCGCTCGACTTCATTTTCGCTTCCGGCGAGTACGCCGGACGGGACGTGGCCAATGTGCCGCGCGTGATCTTTCTTGACCTGAAATTGCCCAAAGTCGACGGCATCGACGTGCTGCGCGAGCTCAAGCGCGATCCACGGTCACGGCTCATTCCCGTGGTGGTGATCACCTCGTCCGCCGAAGAGCGCGATCGTGTGGAGAGTTACAAGCTCGGCGTCAACAGCTACGTGGTGAAGCCGATCGAATTCGACGCGTTCGCGAAATCGATCGCGGAGCTCGGCTTCTACTGGCTGATGGTGAATCGGCCGCCGTTCGGATGATCATGGATCGGCGACTGAGCATCCTTCATCTCGAAGACAACCCGTTCGACGCGGAGCTGATCCGGCGCGAGCTCAGGCGTGCGGGCATGGAGTGCGACTACGCTCGAATCGATACCGAGTCCGAGCTTCGTGCGGCGTTGGCCGCCACTTCATCCGACATCATTCTTGCCGACTACAACCTCCCCGGCTTCGACGGCATGATGGCCCTGAGCATCGTCAGGGAGACCGCACCCGACATCCCGTTCATCGTCGTCTCCGGCGCGATCGGCGAGGAGCGCGCGGTGGCCACGCTGCGGCAGGGAGCGACCGATTACGTCTCCAAGGACCGGCTGTCTCATCTCGGGACCGCCATCGCGCGTGCCATCGCGGAGAGGGATGAGCGCCGGAGACACAACACCACACAGGAGGCGTTGCGCGTGAGCCAGGAGCGGTTTCTGCTCGCCTCGCATGCAACGCGTGACGTCATCTGGGACTGGGCCGTCGGGTCGGACACGTTCTGGGCGAACGAGGCACTCGTGACCGCGTGGGGTTACGACGGGGATCCGTCGCGTGTGCCCTTCGACTGGTGGCTTTCGCACATTCATCCTGCCGAAGCCGAGCACGTCCGCCGCCATTTTGAGGCTACTACGGAATCGACCGACGCCACGCACTGGCATATTCGCTACCGGTTCCGGCGCGCCGACGGCCGTTATGGCCACGTGGAAGACCGCGGGATGTTCGTACGCGATGGCTCGCGCCGGGCCGTACGTCTCATCGGCGCGATGCAGGACATTACGGCGCGGCTCGAAGCAGAGCGCGAGCTCGAACAGGAACAGCGTATCAGCAGCCTCGGTCGTGTCGCCGCGATCATCGCGCACGAGTTCAACAACGTTCTGATGGGGATCCAGCCATTCGTGGAGATCTTGAAAAAGAAGAACGGCGCGGATGAGACCGTGTGCAGGGCTGCCCGCCACATCGGCGCCGCCGTCGGGCGCGGCCGGCAGATCACCCGTGACATTCTCCGCGCCGCAAATCCCGGCGAGCCGAACTTCGAGACCGTCGATCTCGCGGGCTGGTTGCGCGACGCAGCGGCGGAGGTAAGCGGGCTGTTCGTCGATGGCCTCTCCATGACGGTCGACGTGCCGGCCTTTCCGATTCCGGTGCGGCTCGATCCTCATCAGATGCATCAAGTGATCACCAATCTCGCGATCAATGCACGCGATGCCATGGCAGGGCGAGGGGACCTTCGCATTGCGATGGCGACCTGCGACAGCGAGGTCACGATCACCGTGGCCGATACCGGCACGGGCATTCCGGATGACATTCTTCCGCAGATCTTCGACCCGCTCTTCACCACGAAACACACCGGCACCGGTCTCGGTCTCGCGGTCTCCAAACAGATCGTGACGAAGAACGGCGGAAGAATCGCTGTGGACTCGGTCCGCGGCAAAGGTACGGTTTTTACTCTCACATTTCCGGTGGCGAGCAATGCCCAATCGGCGAACGACAGGGTGGATGTCGTTGCGGCGCCGGAGCTGCGGGTCAGACGTCTCTTGCTCGTCGACGATGACGCCATGGTCGTGGAAGGCATGAAAGCGCTGCTGGAGATGGAAGGTTTCGAAGTGCGCTGTGTGTACCGCGCTTCCGAAGTCGAACGGGCGGTGACGGAATTCCTCCCCGACGTCGTCATTCTGGACCTCACGCTTCCGGACGGAAACGGTGTCGACGTCTACCGTCGCCTCGTCGCATCGCACGCCGATGTGCGCGTCGTGTTCGCGAGCGGCGATGCGGAAGCGCCGAATCTCGCGGAATGGAAGGCACGAGGACACGTCGCATTCGTCAGTAAGCCGTACGACTTCGCCACACTCGTCGAGCGAATGCGTGAGGTCGCGGCGTGAGCGCGCCGCGGCACTTGTAACAACCTCCTGCAACTATTCGCACGCTCAAACGAATACTCCTTTCGAACCACCAGCTCGGAAGGAGTTCAACCATGAGCGCGAAGCGGAAACGCAAAATCACCATCGTCTCGATCCTGCTCCTCCTCGTCGTCATCGGAGGCACGGTCGCGATCAAAGCCAACGGAAAGGACAAGAAGCCGCCCGAATCGCCGATCAAGACGGCGAAGAGCGAGGTGGCGGACGTCCAGGTCAAAGTGACGGAAGTCGGCACCGTCGAGCCCGAGGTCAAGGTCGAGGTGAAATCGGCGATCTCGGGCAAAGTCATCGAGATCCTGCACCGCGACGGCGACGTCGTGCGCCGCGGCACCGTGCTGGCGCGCGTCGAGCCCGATCTCAATCAGGCCCAGTCGCTGGCCGATACGAAGAACGGCGTCGTTTCCGCCGAGATCCGTTTCCGCGACGCCAGGAAGAAGTTCGAGGACAACAACAAGCTCCTCACGCAGGGACTGCTCGCGCCGTCCGCGCATCGCGACGTCGAGACCGAATACCTCGAAGCGCGCCAGGACTACGAGCGCGAGCGTGAAAAGTACGCACTCGTCGAGAAGAGCGGCATCCCCATCGGTCAGTCCGCCGCCGACTTCCGCGGCTCGAACATCGTCGCGCCGATGGACGGCGTCGTGCTCACCAAGGACGTCGAGATCGGTGAGTCGATCACCTCCGGCGTCTCGTCGTTCAACGCCGGCACGGTGCTGTTCACCGTCGCCGACACGTCGCGCATGATCGTCAAAGCGGGAGTGAACGAAGTCGACATCGGCAAGATCCGCGTCGGCCAGCCGGTACGCGTTACGCTCGATGCCTACCCGAAGGTCCGCTTCGACGGCAAGATCGACCGCATCGCGCCCGCCGTGCGCGTCGACGAGAAGGTCCGCGTCTTCGACGTGGAGATTCGCCTCGATGCGCAGGGCCGCGAGCTTCGCTCGGGCATGACCGCGAACATCGAAGTAATCGGCGAGAAGAAGTCGAAGGTCCTCTCGGTGCCGGTGGAGTCGGTCTTCAAGCGCGACG
>DASPNA010000049.1:0-8126 GCA_035626775.1 Thermoanaerobaculia bacterium | reverse complement strand
TTCCTCTCCGAATGGAACGCCGCCGCGCATCCGTTCCGATGGTCGGAAGCCTCCTTCGCGAAGGCTCTCGGCAAAGCCGAATCATCGGTTCCAGCAGCGGCATGACCCTCCACAGGACACTCACTTCCGGGGAGCTGTACTTAGCCCGTCGACGGGCTGAGAGCCCGTCGCTCCAGATGGCACTCCGTCACGCGTGCAACTCATCCCACAACACCTGCCCCACCTTCCGCCCCAGCACGTTGATGAGGTCCTGCGCGCTGGCCTGCTTCACGGCGGACACGCTGCCGAAGCGCTCGAGCAACAGACGTTTGCGTTTGCCGCCGATCCCCGGCAGGTCATCGAGCTCACTGTGCAGCGTGCGTTTGCGCCGCCGGCGGCGATGCGACGCCACGGAGAATCGATGCGTTTCATCGCGCACCATCTGCAGGAGTTGCAAAGCGGGATCGTGTTTGTCGAGGCGAATCGGCTCGTCGCGATCCGGAACGTAAATCTCTTCTTCACGTTTTGCGAGTCCCGCGATCGGGATCTCTTCGATGCCGAGCTTGTTCAATGCCGCCAGAGCCGCGTTGAGCTGGCCGCGTCCGCCGTCGATGAGGATCATGTCCGGCAGCGCTTTCTTTTCTTCGAGCAGACGGCGGTAGCGGCGATCGACCGCTTCGGCCATGGAGCGAAAATCGTCCGCGCCGATCACCGTCTTGATGTTGAAGATGCGGTACTGGTTTTTGTCGAACTTGCCGCGGTCGAGCACCACCATTCCCGCAACGGAATCGGTGCCCTGGATGTTGGAGATGTCGAACGACTCGATCTTCTGCAGCTCGCGATCGCCGTAGCCGAGGATCTCGCCAAGGCGTGAGGCGGCGATCTGGAGGCGGTCCTGCGTCGACTTGCGGAAACGCGATTCGTGCGAGAGCCGCGCGTTGCGATTGGCGAGGTCGATGCGATCGACACCGCGTCCGCGCTGCGGCACGCGCACCTGCACCTTGCGCCTCGCCTGCTCGGTCAGCCATTCCGTCAGCAGCTCGTTCTCCTCGACGTCGAACGGGATCAATATGTCCTGTGGAATGAATAGGTTGTCCTGGTAGTAGCGCTGCATGATCTCGCTCAGGAAGTAGCCCGGACGATAGCCCGGCACCTTCTCCCAGAACAGCTCGCGGCGATCGACGATGTTGCCGCCGCGGATGACGAAGAGCTGCACGGCGACGTCGCTCCCCTCTTCGTAGAGGCCCCAGACGTCCATGTCCTCATCTTCGGCGGCCGAGGCCACCTGCTGCTCGGCCTGGATGCGCTCGACGGTGCGAATGAGGTCGCGGTAGTAGGTCGCGAGCTCGAAGTTCTCTTCCTCCGCCATCGAGTACATCCGCTGGCGCAGGCGGTCCTGCAACTCACGCGTCTTGCCGCCGAGGAAGAGGACGACGTCGTCGACCATCTCGCGATAGGTCTCGGTGGCGGTGAGACCGACGACGCAGGGGCCGAGGCACTGGTGCATGTCGTAGTAGAGGCAGGGACGCGGGAGCGCGTTCTTCCCTTGCACGATCACCAGATCGCAACTGCGCAGCTTGAATTGATCGGCGACGAGCTTCAGGATCCGGCGCGCGGTGCCCGCGAAGAAGGGACCGAAGAAGAGATCGCCCTTCTTGCGATCCATCCTCCGCGTGAACACCACCCGCGGATAATCCTCGGACATCGTGACCTTGAGGTACGGGTAACTCTTGTCGTCGCGAAGGAGGATGTTGTAGCGCGGCTGGTGCGCCTTGATGAGATTGTTCTCGAGGAGGATGGCCTCCAGCTCGTTGTTGGTCGTAACGAAGTCGATGGAGTCGATCTCGTGCACGAGCGTCATCGTCTTCGCATCGCGCGCGCCTCTGCCGACCACGTACGTCGTGACGCGGTTGCGGAGATTGCGCGCCTTGCCGACGTAGATCACCTCGCCGACGGCGTTCTTGTGCAGATACACGCCGGGCCGTTCGGGGATTTCTTTGAGGCGCGCCTTGAGGCGCTCGGAACGCTCGGACATCAGACAGCGCTACAACGGCGAGGTGCGTCGCCGTCATCCCAAGCGACGATGAGAGGCCTCCGGCGGCCGGGGCCGTTGGGCCCGGCCGCCGGAGGCCTCTCATCGTCATTTGATACGGCACACTGCCGCCCATGCCGCTTCCTGCAGCGCGCGTGCGTCATCCGCGTCGATGCGCTGCTCTCGCAACGCCGCGTCGTACGTTTCATTCGGCGCGGCAAGGTGCCGGAAGTCGTGCGGCGTGCCGTGCGCGGGCTTGCCGTAGATCGTGGAGTAGACCGTGCACGCCACGAGATATGCGCCGAACGCGTCCGGATGTCCCCCACCCGCATCGAGCCGCTCGAACCGCCCGCGGCGAATGAGATCGACCCACGCAAGGGCGACCGGAATCACGCGTACATTCGCGCGCTTCGCCGCGGCGAGCGATGCGCTTTCGTAGTTCGGCGGTTCCTCGTGCCGCCACACCATGTAGTACAGCGGTGTTGCGCCGCTCTGGCGCACCTCGGCGGCGAACATGTGGAGATAGCGTTGAAAGACATCCGCGTTGTATGTCGGATGCGCGGCGCCCGCTCCGCCCTGCAGGATGACGTAATCCCAGTGCGTGAGCCAGAGGCGCTTGCGCGCATCGGTGTCGATCCAGAGCTGTTCGAGTGTGACGCCGCTGCGCGTGACGGCGTCGACGCGGAGCGGCCGTTTCTCACGCGCGGAGATCGCCTGCGTGATCTTCGGAATCTCGTTGAAGTACGTCAGGCTGTTGCCGAGGAAGAGGACGGCGATGACGTTCGGATCGCGCGGCGCCCGCTTGATGGTGAACTGCGCGTACTCCGGCTTCGCGCCGACCGCGCAAGCGTGCGGTTGCAGGCGGCGCAGCGTGGCGATGCCGGGCGCAATCGACTCCGCGTTCTTCGGCACCGCGGGGCAATCCTTGCGATGGTAGAGATCCCCGTCGACCGCCAAACGCAGCGGCTGAAGCTCGCGATATGTGACGGAGATGTCGTCCGCCGAAACGATCTCGACCTTTGCGGGTGCGGCGGCTGCGGCCGCCGCGAGGAAAGCGGCGACTGCGGTCGCCGCAGTCCATAGTTTCACAGCGCCTCCAGAAACGTCGCGACCGCCTCGCGAAACTCGTCCGTCCACTCGTGCTCGCCATCGAAAACGCACGGCGTGACGCGCGTCGTCCGCTCCAGATAGCTCAGGTCTTTCTTGAACTTCTCCTCGTCGTACCACGGGTCCAGCGTTCCGCGCCCGAGAAGCGTCCGAGGGAGGACCACGGCTCCGTCATCGGTGATGTCCGGCGGAATGTCTCCGCCGAGCAGGATCAGGCCGGCCGCGGGCGCCGAACGCGCTGCGGCACGCACCGCCATGGCCACGCCTTGGGAGAAGCCGAGAAACACGAGCGTCCGCGGGACCGGCAGCGAGGCCACGACGCGGCGCACATATTCAACGTTGTCGGCGATGGCGAGCTCGCGGTCGAGCGTCGTCATCCAGTTCGCCACCACGCTGCCGAGGCCTGTGTAGAACGGATGCAGCGCTTGCACGGCCGCCACTGACCAGCGCTCGATCCCGCGGATTTTCTCGAGTTGGGCGAGGTTCGCCTCCGCCGTCTCCGCGTAGCCGTGGAAGCCGACCAACAGTCGCTCCCCGCCGCGATCTTCGTGGAGAAAGCGTCCGTGAATCGGAGTCTCGAGTGTGCGGGCGATCATTCAGCGGACTGACTGGTCAAGATGTTGACGAGTCAGCGAGCCGATATTGTACCGGTTGCGTAGAATGCGCGCCGTGCACCTGATCCTGGTCGTTCCCTGCTTCAACGAAGAGCACCGGCTTCCGGTCGAGGCGTTGCGCAACGTCGCAATCGATGGCGTGCGTCTGGAGATCCTGCTGGTCGATGACGGCAGCTCCGACGGCACGTTTCGCCTGCTCGAATCGCTGCACGCCGCCGATCCCACGCGTTTCTCCGTGCTGCGGCTCGAACGCAACAGCGGCAAGGCCGAAGCAGTACGCCGCGGCGTGCTGGCGGCGCTCGATCGCCACCCCGATCTGGTCGGCTTCTGGGACGCCGACCTGGCCACTCCGCTCACCGAGATCCCCGGCTTCCTCGACGTGTTCGCAACGCGTCCCGATATCCAGATGGTCTTCGCCGCCCGCGTCCGTCTTCTCGGTCGCTCGATCAGTCGCAACCCCGCCCGCCATTACTTCGGCCGCGTCGGAGCCACCCTCATCTCCTCGTCGCTCGGCCTCGCGGTCTACGACACGCAATGCGGAGCAAAGCTCTTCCGCGCCAGCGACCCGATCCGCGAGCTCTTCGCAACGCCATTCCTGTCGCGCTGGATCTTCGACGTCGAGATCATCGCGCGCCTCGTCAAACAACGCGGCCGCGACGCCGCCGCCCGCGCGATCTACGAGCTGCCGATCACGACGTGGCACGACGTGAAAGGGTCGAAGGTTCGCTCCACCGATTTCTTTCGCGCGCTGAAAGACCTCGGGCGGATTCGGCGGGCGTACCGGCTCAAATAGGCGTAGAGGCTGAGAGCCGTAGAGGCTTCGAGGAGAAGCGGCGGCCTCCCAACCCTCGACTCCTCTAAGACTCTACGACTGTCAGTTTCTACGACTACAATCCCGCCCATGACAGACGTACTTACCAACGCCACCGACGCGTCGCTCTCGCGGCTCGCGCAGGGCTTGATTGGCTCCGAGGTTTTGAAGATTGCGAGTGAGGTGCGGGCGTTGATGGCGAGCGGCCGCTCTGTCGCGAACCTCACCGTCGGCGATTTCTCGCCAACCGAGTTTCGCATCCCGCGGCGTCTCGAAGCGTTGATCACTGACGCGCTCGCGAACGGGATGACGAACTACCCGCCATCCGATGGAACGCTCGAGTTGCGGCGCAGCGTCGTAGACATGTTTCGCGACGAGTTGGGACTCACCTACCCGATCGAGTCGACGCTGATCGCGGGGGGATCGCGTCCGATCATCTACGCCGCATACGCCGCGGTCGTCGATCCGGGAGACAAAGTCATCTACCCGACGCCGTCGTGGAACAACAATCACTACACGTACCTCACCGGCGGCGTGCCGGTGGAGCTGGTGGTCGGCGCCGACACGAACTTCATGCCCACCGCGGAGATGATCCGCCCGCACGTGCGCGACGCGCGGCTGATCGCGGTCTGCACGCCGCTCAATCCGACCGGCACCGTGATGGCGAAGAGTGAAGTAGAAGCGATCGCGCGGCTGGTGGTCGAAGAGAACGAGCGCCGCGAGGCCGCCGGCGAGCGCGCGCTGTTCCTGTTGTGGGATCAGGTCTACTGGATGCTGACGTTCGGCGAGAACCGGCATTGGGCGCCGCCACAGGTCGTCCCGGAATCATCGGCGTATACGATCTTCGTCGACGGCATTTCCAAAGCGCTCGCCGCGACCGGTCTGCGCGTCGGCTGGACCGTCGCACCGCCCGCGGTCACAGCACGCATGCGCGATCTCATCGGCCACATCGGCGCGTGGGCCCCGAAAGCGGAGCAGCTCGCGGTCGCGACATTCCTCCGCGAGAAAGAGGAGCTCGCGGCGTTTCACAGCGAGATGATTCGCGAGCTGCGGGTGCGGCTCGACACGCTGTACGACGGGTTCGTCGCCATGCGCCGCGAAGGACTGCCGGTCGACGCCATCGCGCCGCAAGGTGCGATCTATCTTTCCGTGCAGTTCGACCTCGTCGACAAGCTCGGCACGAATGAAGCGATCCGCAAGTTCCTGCTCGAGCAAGCCGGCTTCGCCGTCGTCCCCTTCCAGGCGTTCGGCCTCAAGCGCGAGGATGGGTGGTTCCGCCTGAGCGCCGGCGCGGTGAGCGTGCGCGACTGCGAAGAGGGATTGAAGCGCGTGCGCGAAGCGCTCATGGCGTTGTAGAGACGACGTGAGGCCTCCGGCGCGGCCGGACTGAGGAGTTCGCCGACTTGTGACTGAAGCGCGTAGGTCGTCAGCGCTTCACTGCTTCGGCGTACTCCGCAACGCTTTCTCGATCGCCTGCATCAGCGTCGCGTATTCCTTGCGCCACTCTTCCTTTTGCTGAAATTCCTCGCGGAACGGTTCGATCGCTGCCTTCGCCTCCGCATACTTTCCGGCGTCGTAGAGGCATTGGGAGCGCACCTGTAACGCGGCGGGGAACACTCTGCCCTTCAGGGCCGGCACTGCATGGAGCTCATCGACGACTTTCAATGCCGCGGCGCATCTACGCGTGCCCATCAGAGTCATGGCCTTGATGATGTACGCCTTCGAATTCTCGGGCCGCTCGGCGAGCTCCAGATCGAGCTCTTGGATGATCTCGTCGGCTTTCGAGGGCCCGAGCATGTACAACTCGACCGCTTTCTCGAAATGCGTTTTCTTCTTCGAGCTCTTCTCAGCGGATGCAGACGTGGCTTCGGCGCGCGGTGCAGCCGTCGCCGCTCCGCTGCAAACGATCGTGAGCAAGATGAGGCGGACAGCGTTGGTCGCGATCTTCGACATGGCTCGGTCATTTTAGTCGATCAAAGAATCGCGGCGCGCTCGCCCTGTAAACAAGAAGAACGATTCGGCAGTCTGATCGCATATGAGAACTGCTTTGACCATTTTGGCGGCGGCATTCGCCGTGGCGACGCATGCAACCACTCTCACGTGGATCCCAGGCTCGACGAGGAAAGTGGAACAGATGATCGGCGACTGCGATTACACGGCCCAGGCGCAGACGGGACAATGTGTTCCCACCACCAGCCAGACGGCCACGCGCGCGGAAGTCCTCGGCACCGACATCGGCGCGTCGTTCGAATCCAACGGCAGGGTCATTTTCCTATTCGGCGACACCATCAGTCCGTCACCCTCCGAGAACTACTTCGCCAGTGACACGATGGCGTCGAGCGCCAGCACCGATCCGTCCAAAGGATTGTTCCTCGACTTCTTCACGAACAATGACGGCTCGCCGTATTTCGTGCGCATGCCAGGCGTGAGAATGGGTGCGGGCGAGGTGCCCCACGCCGGGATCCGGCTCAACGGGTCGACGTACATCGTCGTGAACACCGGAGCGGACATCAATCTCCCCGACCCGAATATCAATGAGTATTCGGTGCTGACGCGGTTCGATGAGGCCGCCCGTCGCTTTACCGTCCTGCGAACGATTTCTTCGCGGCCGAATGGAAAATTCATCACGACCGCGCCGCGCCAGTCCGGAAACGACGTGTACATCTTCGGTCTGGGCGCCTATCGGGGGAGCGATGTTTACCTTTCCGTCGTCGGAGCGGCTGATTTCGAGAGCGGGCGGGGAACGCGTTACTTCACCGGACTCGTGAACGGGCAGCCGGCATGGAGCACCTCTGAAGCGGATGCCATGCCGGTCGTCCTGGACAATCCGCTCAATATCCCGAATCACGCGCCGGGCGTCGGCAACGTGTCGGTGATCTATTCGAACGAGCTCCGCCTCTGGCTGATGACGTACGACAGCATCCGCAGCTCACCGGAGAACCGAGGGTTTTACTTCACGTATGCCAGCGAGCCGTGGGGACCATGGCAGCGACCACAGCTCATTTTCAATGCCCCTCGTGACGGTGCCGCGGGAACTTTCATTCACGATCCGCGCATCTCACCGAGCGACGGTCTGACCGGACCGACGATCGGCCCCAATGATCCGGTCACGACGCCGGGCGGTCCATATGCGCCGTACATGATCGAGCGCTTCACGCGTGTCGCCAGCCGCACACTGTCGATCTACTACACGCTGTCGACGTGGAACCCGTACACCATCGTCATGATGCGCTCGGATTTCCTGGTCTCGGAGGGATTACCGCGACGGCGGAGCGTGCGGCATTAATCGGCGCGGATGGCGGCGTGTCTCACAAAATGGTATCGAGCGATGCCGTGAATTCGCTGCGTACGTGTAGTTGGCCCGTTTAATAACGGTTCTCACGCTGATATGGAGTGACCGGTCAAGCTTGCGAATAGTGGATTGGTGGGTCGGTAATCTGAGGATGGCAGTCCTGCGACGGACCGAGGGTCCCGGCTCCGCAAGGAGAATCCTCGATCACGCTATTCTGGCGCGAGCTGCAGCACACTCGCGATCCACGCGCTTAGACAGAGGCAGCTCCCGACGCATCATCGTCATGCGGTA
>DASPNA010000048.1:0-16225 GCA_035626775.1 Thermoanaerobaculia bacterium | reverse complement strand
AAGAAGCGTTTGGTGAGTGGAGCGACCGCGGCCCCGATCGCGGCTCCGGCCAGCGAGCCGAGCGCGACGCGCGCCGGTGCATTCATGGCGCGCGATTATAGGGAACGTTCCGGACGCGTCCGCAGTTCTAGGCCGCGGTTCTACAATGCCGCCGAAAGTCATGACTCCGCAGCCGCTCCTGTCCGTCGTCATCCCGCTCTACAACGAGCGGTCGACCGTGCGCGAGCTGTTGCGCCGCGTGCTCGCGCAGCCGATGACGAAGGAGATCCTCGTCGTCGACGACTGCTCGACGGACGGCTCGGTCGACCTTGTAGCCGAGCTCGCGCAGAACGAACCGGCCATCCGGCTGCTCAGGCAGGAGAGCAATCAAGGCAAGGGCGCGGCGGTGCGGCGGGGCATCGCCGAAGCACGCGGCGAGGTGGTGATCATCCAGGACGCGGACCTCGAATACGACCCGCGCGATTACGCGAAGCTGCTGCAGCCGATCCTCGAAGGCGACGCCGACGTCGTGTACGGCTCGCGGTTCGAAGGGCACCCGCGCCGCGTGATGATGTACTGGCACACCGTCGGGAACCGCTTCCTGACCTGGCTCTCGAACGTCACCACGAACCTCAATCTCACGGACATGGAGACGGGCTACAAGGCCTTCCGCCGCGAGATCATCCAGTCCATCAAGCTCAACTCGCAGCGTTTCGGCTTCGAGCCGGAAGTCACGGCCAAGCTCGCGCGCCGCGGCTATCGCATCTACGAGGTTCCGATCTCGTATCACGGCCGCGATTACTGGGAAGGGAAGAAGATCGGCTGGAAGGACGGCGTGAACGCCGTGTGGACGATCTTCAAGTACGGGCTGTTCGTGCGCGGCGATTCCGAGGCGGGCGGATACGTGACGCTGGAACGGATGGGGAAACTGTCGAATTACAACGACTGGATCTGGCAGGGCATCGCGCCGTACGTCGGCAATCGCGTGCTCGAAGTCGGCGCCGGCATCGGCAACATGACGCGCGTGCTGTACGGCCGCGATCTCATCGTCGCCACCGATCTGGAGCTGCCGTACCTGCACATGCTCCGCAACCGTTTCTCGCGCAATCCGACCATCAAGGTCGAGCGGCTCGATCTCAACTCCGACGAGTGCCTCGCGCTGAAGCATCACGAGTTCGATACGGTGGTCTGCCTCAACGTGCTCGAGCACATCGAGGACCACGAGGGCGCGCTGCAGCGGCTGTATGAAGTGCTCGTGCCCGGCGGACGCCTGGCGCTGTTCGTCCCCGCCGATCAGAAGCTGTTCGGCACGATCGACACGCAGGTCGGCCACTTCCGGCGCTACTCGCGCGAAGAACTGCAGCGCGTCATGGAAGCCGCCGGCTTCGTCACCGAGAAGATGACGTACCAGAACATCTTCGGCCGCTTCGGCTGGTGGCTGAACGGCCGCGTGTTCAAACGCGCGCATCTCCCCGCCGGCCAGTCGCGCATCTTCGATCTGTTCGTGCCGATCCTGCGCAGGATCGAACCGAAGAATCCGCGGAAGGGGTTGTCGTTGATTGCCGTGGGAACGAAGCCTTTGACGGCTGCGGCGACGGCGACGCGCACTGCGTAAAGTGGCACGCGCTATCATCCGCGCCCATGGCATCCTTCTCCCGCGATTTTCTCGACGAAAGCATCGAAGTCATCCGCCGCATCGACGCGGACGCGGTCGATCGCGTCGCCACCGGACTCGCCACCTCCCGTGACTCCGGCGGCCGCCTCTTCATCCTCGGCGTCGGCGGAAGCGCAGGTCACGCCAGCCATGCAGTGAACGACTTCCGCAAGATCTGCTGCTTCGAGGCATACACGCCGACCGACAACGTCTCCGAGCTCACCGCGCGAGTCAACGATGAGGGATGGGACAGCTGCTTCTCCGAATGGCTGAAGGGCTCGCGCATCAACGCGAAGGACGCCGTGCTCGTGTTCTCCGTCGGCGGCGGCAACGTGGAGAAGAACGTGTCCGTGAATTTGGTCCGCGCGGTCGACGAAGCGCGCAATGCTGGCGCGAAAGTCTTCGGCATCGTCGGCAAGGACGGCGGCTACACGAATCAGGTGGCCGAGGCGTGCGTGCTCATTCCGGTGGTGTCGCAGGAACGGATCACACCGCACACCGAAGGGTTGGCCGCCGTGGTGTGGCACCTGCTCGTCTCGCATCCCGCGCTGAAGGTCACGCAGACGAAGTGGGAATCAGTGCGGTAGCGAGCTCCGAGAGATCGTTTACGCGCAGATCGGGCTCGACGTGGCCGCGCTTGTTCGCGGAACTCGGATGCTCGATCAGCGCGACCTGACATCCCGCGGCGCGGCCGCAGAGCAGATCGCTGTCCTGATCGCCGACCATCCACGATTGCGCGAGGTCGATGTCGAATTCGCGCGCCGCCTCATGCAGAAAGTACGGCTTCGGCTTGCGGCACTCGCACAGATCGTCGCTGCGATGAAAGCAGACGTAGCCGCGCGTGATGACCGGCAGGCGGCGCAGGATCTCGTCCTGCACCTGCTGCAATCCCTCGCGCGTCGCTTTCCCTTTCGCGGCGCTCGGCTGATTGGTGATGACGAACAGCAGCCAGCCGGCGTCGGCGAATCGCTGCAACGCGGCGTCGTTGTCGAGCATGTGCAGGTCGCCCAGGTTGCGCGGCGACTCCCACTCGGCACTCGATTCATAGAACACGAGCTCGTTCAGGATCCCGTCGCGATCGAGAAACAACGCCCGCCTCATCGCGCCCACAACCTCGGCACATGCGTCACGCGCGTGGTCTCCCCTTCCAGCGTCGCGCCGGGCGGCGGCTGTTTGAAGAGCACGCGGTCATTGGTCGACAGGAGGATCACGGCGTACTCGTCGTTCGTCGGATTGAACGCGGCGACGAGCCGGCCGTTGCGCTCGATGCGGATCGGACCTGCGCCTTCCTCCGGCAAAGTGACGGTGAATCGCGACGCATCCGGGCGCCGGTACGACGCGACGAAGAGCGGCGTGCGAAACCACGGATGCCGCGCCAGCTCGCGCGAGACGTAAACGCGGTACGTACCCTCGCGCGGCACGCTCCACTCGGCCGTTTGCCCGGGTGCGACACGCGCGTTCATCGCCGGCACCCACAGCTCACGAAAGATGGGGATGTAGTGCCGCGTAAAGTACGGCGCCAGCTCGCGCTGCACGGTGCCGAGCCACACCAGTGCGTTGTGATCGACGACCAACGCCGCGGGCGGATTGCGAATTTCGTATCGCGGCGCGAGTCCCTGCCGCACGAGCTGCCGCGCCAGCTCCGGCAGAAACCAGAAGCGATACGCCGGCTCGCGGTGCAGCGCCCACGTAATGCCGCTCCAGACTTCATCGCCTGGCCGCGTGTATGCGTGAACGCTGCGCATGATCGTGTCCTGGTACGCGCGATCGAGCTCCTTGCCGCGGAAGATCGACGCGAACGCGTTCACCGACCACGCGACGCACAGCAGCGCGATCACCGCACCGCGCCTCGGAATCCGCTCGATCGTCACCGCGATCAGCGGCACCATCAACACCACCGCGAGCGCGAGGTGATAGTTGTAGATGAATTTCATCATGGCGATGAACACGACGTTGGCGAGTTGCAAAATGGCGAGCAGCAACACGTCACCGCGTTTGCGCCACGCGAAGAACATTCCGGCGAATCCGAGGAGCAGCACGCCCATGCCGCCGATGTCGACCGCGGCGAGCTCGAACAGACGATCGGAAGCCATGATGCGAATCCCGAATGGCACGAGCAGCCGGTGCACGAACCCGCCGATGACCGGCGTCGCGAATTTCTCCGCGAGGTTGTCGGCCCACACGTGTTGATAGAAGGCCGTCAGTGAGCCGGTGATCGCGAAGTACGCGAGGCAAACAGCGAATGCAGCAACCCCACCCGCGATGAGACCGGAACGCCGGCGTCCCGCCGGCTGAGCAGGTGGCGTCCCGCCGCCGTGCTCCCGGGGACGGCGCCGAGACGGCGCCCGCTCAGCCGGCGAGGACGCCGGCGTTCCAAGCAGCGCAACGACCGCGACCACGAGCACAGGTCCGAGCCGCAGATTCGCGAAGCCCGCCAGGCAGAACAGCACGCCGGCGAAAAAACACCGCTGTCGTTGCGCTAGCACGAGTCCGCCAATGAGCAACGCACAGCCGAGGGCTTCGACGCGATACTCGACAGCAGGCGTCATGAACAGCGAGCTGCACACCGCGATCGCGATGGCCGCCCATCGAGCGAACGCATCGATGCCGGCATTGCGCATCCATAGATTGAGAAGCCAGAACGTCGCGATCCAAACCGGTATCTGCGCCCAGCGCAACACGATGATGGCGTCGACGCCCGGACTGTCGGTGAGCAGCGTGAACGGCGCGAAAAGGAACCACACGAGCGGCGTGTGATGCTCCCAGAAGTCCCGAAACGGCACTCGTCCCTCGGCGATCCACGCCGTCGCGCGATAAAACTCGAGCTCGTCCCAGTTGAGCGGATGGAGAAACTGCAGCGGCACGAGGCGCACCATCGCGGCCGTGACGGCCAGTCCGATGGCGACGCGCGTGCCGCGGTTCACGACAGCGGTCCGTCCTTGAACTGTTCGACGGTCTCGACGATCGTCCGTCGTACCGCTTCACGGCTGGAAAGCATCGGCCGCCAGCCCAGCCCCGTCATGCGGCGTGTGTCGAGCTTCACCTGCGGCACGTCGCCGCGCCACCCGCGCGGACTGTCTCCGTACTGCACGGCGATCGCGTTGCGATCGATGCCCATCGCCTCGATCGTCCAGTCCGTGATCTCGCGGACCGACGTCTGATCGTCGACGGCGAGGTTGTAGACGTTCACGTGCTCCACCGCGTGCTCGATGCCGAACTCCATGCCGTCGAGACAATCCTCGACGTAGACGTACGGCTTGGCCTGCGTGCCGTCGCCGAGCACGGTGAGCTTCGTCGGATCCTGATAGAGGCGCAGCACGAAATCGTGAATCACGCCGTGTGTCGGATTCGGGCCGACGATGTTGCCGAAGCGATAGATCCACGCGGTGATGTCGTAGTTGTGCGCGAACGCCGTGATCAGCGTTTCGCACGCAACCTTGCTCGCCGCGTAAAGCGAGATCGGGAGGATCGGACCGTAGTTCTCAGGGGTCGGCATCACCGTCGGTTCGCCGTACACCGCGCCGCTGCTCGAGAACACGATCTGCTTGATGTCCGTGCGGCGCATCGCCTCGAGCACGTTGTATGTGACGAGTGTGCCGCCTTTGAGGTCGAAGTCGGTGTACTTCGTGCCGTAGCTGATGTCGCTGTTTGCGGCGAGATGCCAGACGCGATCGGGACGAAAGCTCGTCATCAGCGCGACGACGCGATCGAGCTCGAGCAGATCCATTTCGTGAAAGGTGAAATGCGGATGCCGATGAACGTACGCCCGTTTGCCGAGGAAGAAGTTGTCGGCGCCGGCGACTTCGTCGCCGCGCGCCAGCAGGCGCGGGATGAGGTTCGATGCGATGAAACCGGCCGCGCCGGTCACGAGAATCTTCAAGAAGGTTCCTCCAGCGCCGCCCGCGTACGTGCCAGTTCGCCGGGCGTGCCGATGTCGTAGAAGTCGTGATCGACGATCTCCCCTTCGAGTCCGCCATGCTCGGCGAGATTCGCGTACACGATCTCTTCGAACGAGCAGGCGCCCGCCGGCGGCAGGATGTCGATCGTCGACGCCATCATCACGGAGAAGCCGGCGTCGAGGTATGGCAGCTCGGGCGCGTGTTTGTCGAAGCGGACCACATGACCTTCGGCGACGTCCGCGTTTCCGATGGTCATGCGCGGATAGACGGCCAGGCAATTGCCGATGTGCTGCTGCACGAAACGATCGTAGTCGAAGCGGCGCAACACGTCGCCGAACGTGAGCACGAACCGGTCGCCGAGGAGCAAGCGCGCTTCGCGCAACGCGCCGCCGGTGCCGAGCGGCTCGGTCTCGCGGCTGTACGCGATGCGCACGCCGAACTTTGCGCCGTCGCCGAAGTGCTGTTCGATGACTTCGGACTTGTAGCCGGTCAGGAACGCGAAGTCGCGCAGACTGCGCTCGGCGAATGATTCGACGACGCGCTCGAGGTAAGGACGGCCGCCGACTTCGATCATCGGCTTGGGGAGGTCGCGTGTGAGGTCGCCGAGGCGCGTCCCGAAGCCGCCGCACAGAATGGCCACCGTTGGGGTCATTGGCTACCGCCCCTCACCCGGCCTTCGGCCACCCTCTCCCCGCAAGCGGGGCGAGGGTTACCCATGTAGCCTTCTCCCCTCGGCGAGGGGAGAAGGTGCGCGAAGCGCGGATGAGGGGTCGTCACGCCCGCTTCACTTTCCGCGCGTTCCACAGTCGCTTGAACGTCCACACCGTGCTCGAAAACCGATGCAGCGTGGTAGTGCCGATGCGCTCGCGGTAGTCGATCGGGATCTCGATCGTCCGAAAGCCCATCCGGTGCGGGATCACGTACATGTCCACGGGGAGCGCCGCGCCTTTCGCGGTCCACTGCACGCGATCGATCATCGACTTGCGATAGGCGCGCATGCCGCTGTGCACGTCCGTCGTTTTCAGGCCGTGCAGCACGCGCGCGCCGAGGGCGAAGAAGCGGTTGGCGAGAAAGTTCGCGAAGGGCATCGCCTTCGGCCGCTTGTGCACGCGCGTCGTGTTGACGAGGTCATACCCATCCTGTTCGACGAGCCGTCGCAGTTCCGGGATCGCTTCGACGGGATACGTGTCGTCGCAATCGAGCGTGATCACGACGTCGCCCGATGCTTCGCGCACCGCACGATCCATGGCCGGACCGTAACCCTGTGGCGGGAACTGTTTGATGACCCGCGCGCCGAGCTCCTCGGCGATCTCCGCGGTCCGGTCTTTGCTCGAATCAACGAGCAACACCTCGGCATCCGGCGCGACACGTTGGATGTCCTTGATGACTTTCGCCACCGCGCCTTCTTCATTCATGGTGATCATGGAGACCGTCAGTTTCATGGGACCCGCTTCGCTTCAAAGATCATCTGGAACGCGAGCATACCGGGCCAGAGCGACGCCACGGCGCGCTCGATCGGGTATGCGGTCTTGAGGTAGAGCTGGTAGGGGCGCGAGTTGAGCAGAGCGTCGGCGGGCTGAGAGCCCGCCGCTCCAGATGGCTTCGTGAGTAGTTTTTTGGCCAGAGGAACCAGGGGGCGGATCAGGCCCGGATTGTAGGTTGTCGCGACGGGCTCGAGGCCACATTCGCGCAGGAGCCAGCGCCCGCTTTTGCGTGTGAAGAACCGCAGGTGCGTGCGATCGAGGACGCCGGTCTCTTCGTACTCCCAGCGGCCGAAGAGGTGCGCGAAACGCACCGACCACAGGCCGACGTTCGGCAGCGACACGATGACGCTGCCGTCCGGCTTGACGTAGCGCAGATAGCTTTTCAACACGCCGACCGGCCACGGCACGTGCTCGAGCACGTCCGCGAAGATCAACACGTCGAACTGTTCGTCACCGAGGTCCGCGTCGCGCAGGTCCGCCTGCACGATGCGTGAGATGCGTTTGCCCGCGACCTCGCATGCGACCGCGCTTTCCTCGATGCCGGTCACTTCGTTGCCGAGCTTCTGGATTCGCTCGCTGGTGGTGGCGAAGCCGCATCCCGCGTCGAGCACGCGCAAACCGCGACGCCCGTTCCAGAGACGCAGCAAACCCCAGTTCACGTCCTCGAAGTACTGGTAGGGCGCGTTCTCATCCATTGCGAAGCTCGCCCGCCAACTTGAGCGCTCGCTCTACGCAGACGTCGCTGTTGATGTAGTCGAATTGCGCGAAACGTCCGAGAAGGTGCAGGCCGGTTTTCGCGACCGCTTCGCGCATCGCGGTGACATTGCGGCGGTACTCGAGGTCGTACACCGGATAGCCGTACTTGAACCGTGCCACGCGCTTGTAGACGATCGAATCGCGATCGACGAAGCCGATCGACTCGACTTCGCCGATCACACGTTGGATCAACGCATCATCCGACATCTCCCAGATGCCGTCGCCCTCGTTCGAGGTGATCTCCGCCATGATCGACGATCCGCCCGGCGGCACGCACTGTTCGCCGAACGCTTTCGGAAACGAAAGGCGATGGAAGAGCAGGTTCGTGTCCGGCACGTACAGCGCCGTGTAGTTGTGGCCGGGATCGGTGTCGCAGCCGATGAGGACGTTGAGCAGCGAGTTGTACTTCAGCTTCGCTGCTTCCTCGTGCACTTCATCGGGCGCGTCTTTCCAGACTTTCAGCAGCTCGTGAATCGGCATCGTGTTGACGAGCGTCTGATAGCGACGCTCTTCGCCCGACGCGGACACCACGCGCCATTCATCGCCATCGCGTTCGACCGATGCCACCGGCCACGAGGTCTCGATCGTGCCGCGCACTTTTTTCTCGAATGCGTGCACGATCGCTTCGAAGCCACCCACCGTCGGATACGAGTAATACAACTGGTGCAGATACCCCTCGGTCGAAATGCCGATCGACGACTTCAAAACGTCTTCCATCGGCGGCTTCGGGATGCGCTCCACGAACTCGGTGCCGATCTTGTTGGCGTCGTAGTTCCAGATCTTCTCGTTGTACGGGATGAAGTACTTCTCGGAGATGCCGGCGCCGAACGTCACGTACGACCACTGCGCGAGGTTCGTGACGGGAGTTTCATTCGCGCGCGGGTTGACGATGTAGCTGTAGATGCACTCGAAGTTGTCTTCCTTCGGGAGCGACGCGAGGTCGTTCTCGAACGGATACTTCACGAGCGCGCCCTTGAAGTAGATGCGGTTCTCGCGGCGGTTCTGGTGGACGTTGTCGCCGAGGACGCCGAGCATCAGGTTCAGCACTTCCTTGTTCTTGCTGAACATGATGTGCGGGCCGGCCGCGTCGAACGTGAAGCCGTTCTCGACGATCGTGCCGCACAGGCCGCCGGTGCGGTCGCTCTTCTCGAGGATGTCGAGGTCTTCGTCGAGATGGGCCGCCAGCGCGATGCCGGAGATGCCGCCGCCGAGGATGCCGAGGCGTTTGCGGATCACGCCGGCTCCTGCATGGCCATCGAGTGGCGTGGCGACATGTACCCCTGTCCCATCTGCGCCACTACCTTCGTCCCCTCGGCCTCCACGGTGTAGTGGAGGCGCTGCATGCCATGCTGCTCCATGAAACGTTCGAGATCCGCATGATGCTTCGGCGTGTACAGCATCACGAATCCGCCGCCGCCCGCGCCGATGATCTTGCCGCCGAGAACGCCGAAGCGCTGGCGCACTTCGTCGTAGACCGCGTCGACTTTGCTCAGCGACACCTTCGCGGAAAGCTTCTTCTTGTTCTGCCAGTGCTCGTCGAGGTACAGGCCCCACTGATCGAAGTTCGAGTTCTCGATCGCGTCGAGGATGCGGTAGCCGAGGTCCTTGATGCGGTGCAGGCTGTCGGCGACGCGGGTGTGATCGACGCTCTCCTTCTTCTGCATGGCGACGTTCTGATCGTGCAGGACTTCGCGCGCGTCGCGTTGTGCACCGGTGTAATAGATGTGCGTGTGCGCGACGAACTCGGAGATGTCGCTGCTGCTCGGTCGCAACTGCCGGACCGCGACCGTGCCGTCGCGCGCGATGTCGAGCACGGTCAGGCCGCCGTACGTGGCCATGTACTGGTCCTGCTTCCCGATCGGCTGCTTCAGGATGTCGAGCTCTATGTGACATGCCTCTTCGGCCAGCGCCTGCAGCGGCACGTAGTCACGCCGATCGTGATGCAGCGCGTTGAGCAGGCCGACCAGGTAGCAGCTCGAGGAGCCGAGACCGGTGCCGGCGGGGAGGTCGGCGATCGAGCCGACTTCGAAACCGTAACGGATGCCGTGCGCGCGCAGCGCCTCGCGCGCGAGCTCGTGACGCAGCTCGCTCACATCGTCGACCACTTCACTCTGCGAATAATGCAGCCGCACTTTGCTGCCGACCGTCGGGCGATTGACGATCACGTACATGTACTTGTCGAGCCCCATCGCGAAGATGAAGCCGCCGTGCTCGCCGTAATACGAAGGGAGGTCCGTGCCGCCGCCGCCGAGCGTCACACGGAACGGTGTGCGCGTGACGATCACAGCTTGAATCCAGCCGCGGACGCGTCGTTGAAGAACATCTTCACGGTGTCGAGCGAGAGCTCGTCGAGCGGCTTGCCGACCATCGTCGAATACTTTTTGAGGATGTCGGACGTGACGGTGATGATGTGGCAGCCGACTTCGTCCGCCTGAAAGATGTTGAGGAGCTCCCGCGGACTGGCCCAGAGCAGCTCCGCTTTCGGTTTCGCGGCGCAGATCTGCGCGGCCTCGCGCATGAGCGGAACGGGATCGACGCCCGTGTCGGCGATGCGTCCGGCGAAGACGGACACGATCGCAGGCGTGTTCTGATCGAGCGCGTTCACGACGTCGCGCACCTGATCGAGTGTGAGGATCGCGGTGATGTTGAGTTTCACCCCTGCGCCGGAAAGGCGGCCGATGAGGGGGATCGCGGATTCCCCTTTCGTGTTCGTGATCGGAATCTTCACGAAGACCGGTTCGCCCCACGTGGCGATGAGGCGCGCCTGCCGTTCCATCTCATCGAAATCATCGGCGAAGACTTCGAACGAGATCGGCATGCCGCCGGTGGCGTCGAGCGCCTCGCGCGCGAACGCGGCGTAGTCGGTCACGCCCGATTTGCGCATGAGCGTGGGGTTGGTCGTGAAGCCCTGGACGAGGCCGGCGTCGCGCGCGGAAACCATGTCGCGCACGTCCGCGCCGTCGGCGTAAATCGCAATGCGGAGTTTCTGGGTCATGTCTATTCGGCGCGCATTCTAACCGCGCTTGCCGCAGCGTGCGCTTTCTGTTACTGACGACGCCGCATGATCGGATTCACGGCCGTGGCGGCCGCCGTGCTTTGCGTCGGAATGGCCGCGGCCGCGTTCTTGTGGCGGCGGCTGGACGGCGTCGAAGAGCGCGAGCCGCTCGAGCTCGTGACGGCCGGGGCGGTGATCGGGCTGGCGTTGTGGCTCGCGGCGAGTTGGGCGCTCGCGTATGCACATTGGTGGACGCGGGGGGCGGTGCTGGCGGTGGCGGCGCTGTTCGTCCAGTCTGGAGCGGCGGGCTCTCAGCCCGCCCGTTGGTTCGACGGGCTAAGAGCCGGTCGCTCCAGATTTTTCCTGCTGCTGCCCCTTCTGCTCTGGATCGTGTACGTGCTTGGGCGCGGCGTGGTGTTGCCTCCCGCGAATCACGACGCGCTCGCTTATCACCTGCCGAAAGCGGCGCTGCTGATGGACGCGCATGGGATCGACGACTTCACGGTCGTCGACTCGCGCATCACGCTGCTGCCGTGGAACTACGAACTGCTGCTGTCGGCGATCCTCATCACGGAGCAACGCGACACGGTGACGGAGTGGGTCGGCACGCTGTTCTACATCCTGCTGCTCGTCGCGACCGGCGCGATCGCGCGGCGCTGGTGGGGGCGCGGACTGCACGTGACGCTGTGCGTGCTCGTGGTGGGCGCGACGCCGGTGCTGCTGCTCAACAGCGGCGCCGAGAAGGCGGACCTGATGGCGGTGTTCCTGGCGATCGCAGCGATCGTGTTCGCGGCGCGCTGGACCGTCGAAGGCGGCCGCACCAACCTCGGATTGACTACGCTCGCGCTGGCCGTCGGCGCCGGCACGAAGTCGAGCGTCGCCGCGGTCGGCGTTGCCATCGCTCCGTTTCTTTTGTACCGCTTCATCCGCGAGTTGCGCGCGCGGCGTGTGCGCCTGCGCGACTTCGCACTGGCCACGCTCGTCGCCATCGCGGCATTCCTTCTCTGCGGCTGTCTCGAGTACGTCGATGATTTCTTCAAACCGGTCGGCCTGATCCAGGCACAGACCACCGGCGAACAGACGGCGATCCTGCGCTACGGCGACTGGCAGAACCTGTGGCAGGTGCCGTATCTGATCCTGACCGTGCCGTTCTCGTCGTCCGACGAAGGCGTGTGGGTGCCGTGGCGGGACGAGCACTGGTTCTGGCCGCACTACGAGCTGTTCTTCTCACACTACGGCGAGCTGTTCACGCTGCTCGTGCTGGCGCTGCCGTTCGCTGTCTTCTTCTATCGACGACAAGGCGACGACGCCACCCGCCGGCAGCGCGCCATCGCCACGGTCATGGCCCTCCTCGCAATCGCGATCTCCCTGCCCGTGGCGGTGCGGCCCGTGGGGATGTTCGCGGCATTCCCGCGCTACTTCGCGTTCATCGTGCCTCTCGTGGTCTGCTGGACCGTCGGTCCCGTTGTGCGACAACTGGAAGAGAAGGAGTCGCTCGCCCGCGTGAAAGGGCTGGTGGCGGTGGCGGTCGCCGCCTGCTTCGTCGTGAATGCGATGTTCTGCGCCGTCCAGGATCGCTTCACGCCGCTCGAATACGCCCAGATCGCGCTCGAGTATCCCGGCACGCGCATGGTCTGGTTCAGCCAGCGGCGCGCGGTGAATCACGCGGATCGGATCGCCGGACCGAACGACACGATCGCGATCGACGGCACGTTCGACACGTGGTCGTATCCCGCCTGGGGCGCGAAGCTCACGCGCAAAGTGATCTTCCTGAAGTCGGGTACGACCGCCGATCAGATCCCCGCGAACGTGCAGTGGGTCGTGCTCGACCACTCGTGGGACAGCCTCTGGGGCGCGACGACGAACATGGGCGAGTTCTGGACGAAGGCCGCGCAGGGGCCGCGTTCTCCGGTGTATACGCGCCTGACGCGCGCGCTCCTCCAGGATCCGCACTGGCGCGCAACGTATCTCGATCCCTCGATCGGACAGGCGGTGTTCCGGCGCGTACGTTGAGCGGCCCGCGGCGCGAAAAGCGCGTATGTATAATTCGCGCCCGGAAGATCGGCCAACAAATTGCGCGTCGCAGTCCTGATTCCCTGCTACAACGAAGAGCTGACGATCCGCTCCGTCGTGACGGATTTTCGGCGCGAGCTCCCCGACGCCGCGATCTGGGTATTCGACAACAACTCCTCCGACAACACGGTCGCCGAAGCGCGCGCGGCCGGTGCGAAAGTCGTCCTGGAATCGCGCCAGGGCAAAGGGCACGTGGTGCAGTCGATGTTCCGGACGATCGACGCCGACATCTACGTGATGGTCGACGGCGACGGCACGTATCCGGCCGAGGTGGTGAATTCGCTGATTGCGCCGATCGCGAATCATGAGGCGGACATGGTCATCGGCTCGCGCCTGCACACCGGCTCGGACAGCGAGTTCCGCCTGCTCAACAAGGTCGGCAATTACGCGTTCCTGTTCGTGCTGAAGTGGATCTTCGGCGTGCGCCTCACCGATCTCCTCTCCGGTTACCGCACCTTCAGCCGCAGACTGGTGCGCGGCATGCCGCTCTTCGGCGGCGGTTTCGAGACCGAAGTCGAGATGACGATGAAGTGCCTGCAGAGGAACTATCGCATCGTCGAGGTGCCGGTGAATCTCGTCTCGCGCCCCGCGGGCAGTGAGTCGAAGATCCGCATAGTGCGCGACGGCATCCTCATCCTCAGCACGATGCTGGCGTTGTTCCGCGACTACAAGCCGCTGTCGTTCTTCGGTGCAATCGGCCTGCTGTTCATGTTCCTCGGCCTCATCCCGGGGGTGATGGTCCTCCTCGAATACGAGCGCACCGGCATCGTGCAGCGCCTCCCTTCCGCGATTCTCGCGACCGGTCTGGTGCTCGCCGGCATGATCAACATCGTGGTCGGTCTGATCCTGCACACCATCGCGCAACGCTTCCGCGAGGTCGATCAGCAACTGCAGTTCGTCACCGAGAATCTGCAGCGCGCGGCGGGAGCCGTCAGACCTGTCGAGCACTTCGACGACGACGACATCGTCGCCTGAGACCGTCCTGGTGAAACCGCGTTGACCTCGCTCCGGATCGTGATCGCGTCGCAGTTCGCGCTGCCGCACGTAGGCGGAATCGAGACCATGATCGATGCCGTCGCGACGACGCTCGTGCGCCATGGTCACGAGGTCACGCACGTCGTCACCTCCTGCGATCAACCGCCGTGCGACGCAACCGAGCGCGCGTATCGGCTCGTCACAGTCCCCGCGATCAATCCGTTCGAGAAGATCATCGGAGTCCCGTACGCGATCTTCTCGCCGCGATTACATCGCACGATGCGCGAGCTCATCGCGAACGCGGACGTGTTTCATGGACACGGGTTCCTCTCGCAGAACGCGACCATCGGGCTGCGGCTCGCCAACCGGCGCCGCGACATTGCGCGCGTGCTCACCGAACATGTCGGGCATGTGCCTTACTCGAACGTGCTGCTCAACGGCATCGAGGACGTCGCCATCCGCACGATCGGCCGCCACACGGCCTCACTCGCGCAGACGCTCGTCACGTACAACAGCACGGTCGAGCAGCAACTGCGCGCGCTCGTGCCGCAAGTGCCCGTCGTGCACATCGAGAACGGCGTCGACTTCGAGCATTACCGTCCGCCCGCCGCCGGAGAACGGGAACGACTGCGCGCGGAGCTCGGCTGGGACGCGAAGCCGCGCGTCGTGTTCGTCGGCCGGCTCGTCGAGAAGAAAGGGATCGATGTCGCTCTGGCCGCGGCCAGAGCCGCCGGCGATCTGTTTCAACTCGTGATCGTCGGCCCCGGCAAACGCCCCGCCGCTCACCCCAACGTCCTCCCCCTCGGCGCCCTCCCACCGCATCGCGTCGCCGAGCTTTATCGCGCTTCCGACGCGTTTCTTCTGCCGTCACGCGGCGAGGGATTTCCGCTCGCGTGTCAGGAAGCGATGGCCAGCGCGCTGCCCGTGGTCCTCTCCGACGACGCGCCATATCGCACGATCCTCGCCGGCGCGGGCCGCGCGGCTTCGCTCGTTCCCGCGAAGGCGGCCGCGGTGCTCGAAGCGTTGCGCGCGGTGCTGCCTGTCGCGCGCGAAGCGGGTGTGGAAGCGCGCGCGTTCGCGCAAAGACGCTTCAGTTGGGATCGCGCCGCCGAAGAACATGTGGCGTTGTACCGGCGGCTGATGGATCGCGCATGAGCCGCGTCGCCGTGATCGTGCCCGCGCACAACTACGAGCGCTTCGTCGGCGACGCGCTGGAGAGCGTGCGCGCGCAGACGTTCACCGATTGGGAGTGCATCGTCGTCGACGACGGCTCGACCGACGAGACGGCGAAAGTCGCGGAGCGTTTCGCGGCGCTCGATCCTCGCATCCGCTGCATTCGCCAGCCGAATCGCGGCGTCTCGGCGGCGCGGAACGCCGCGCTGCGTGCGGCGTCTGCGGAGCTCGTGCAGTTCCTCGACGCGGACGATCGGCTCGAACCGTGGAAGCTCGACGAGCACGTGCGCTTTCTCGACGCGCACCCGGAGACCGCAATCGTGTTCGGCAACGTCGTCTACTTCCGCACCGGCGAGCCGCAAAAGGCGTTGATGTCGCAGTACGGAAAGTTGTCGCGGCCGATTCTCGACGATCGCGTGCACGGCGCCGAACAGGCGCTGCAGAAGCTGCAGCATTTCGCGTTTCTGCACATCGCCTCGGCCTTGACGCGGCGTGCCGACCTCGAGCGCGCCGGCGGCTTCGGCGAGACCATTCACGGCGCGGAGGATTACGACCTCTGGCTGAAGTGCGCGCTGCAGGGATCGCGCTTCGATCATTGGGAAGATGAGCGGCCGGTGGCGTGGATCCGCATCCACACGGGCAGCGCATCGCGAACGCGCGGCAAGATCCTCCGCGCGATGATCGCCGGCGCGCTCGCATTCAACGGCCCTCGCCGCCCATTGCTCTACGAAGTCTCCCTCGGCATTCACGAACGCGAGCGAGGCATGCGTCGCGCCGGATCACGGCGCATCCTCAACGCGGCGCGCAACGCGACGGAGCCGCTCACCGCGTTGCGCTGGCGGTTGTATGGAATCGCGGCGCTACTGCTGCCGCGCTTTGCGTTTTCCGCGCTGGTGACGCTGCCGATCCCGGAGCAACTCCTCGAGCTCTATCGGCGCATGCGCCGCTTTTTGCGATGATCTGCGCATGATCTCGTTCTTCACGATCCCGAAGCCGTTCGTCGATGAGCACACTTCGCGCTCGCAGATAAACGCGATCGGGAGCTGGAAGCACGCGTTTCCGGACGCGGAGATCCTCGTCTTCGGCGACGAGCCCGGCATCGCCGAGGCGACACAAAAACTCGGCGTCCGTCACGTCCCGCACATCGACCGCAATGACCTCGGCACCCCGCTGCTCAGCTCCGCGTTTCAGTCCGCGGAGGCGCTGGCCACCCATCGCATCCTCTGTTATCTCAATT
>DASPNA010000047.1:0-8749 GCA_035626775.1 Thermoanaerobaculia bacterium | reverse complement strand
TCGCGCATTCTTGTGCACGTCCATCTGGGTTCCTTCCTGTCACCCTGTTCGTTTGAGAGCTTTCAGAGTGACGAAAGTCGCCCGGATGGACAACCCTTTTCAAGGAACAACGTCCTGGTACATCACACCTAACTTCACGCTACCTTTAGGCATGGGTCAATAGAAATCTATGGGCGACCGACTGCGATGTGGGCGAGCGCAGGTGAACAGCCCGCGACTCGAAATGCTACCTTCTCGACCTTCGGGAGGGGGGCTTTTGATCGTGCGGTGCATCCTGCTCATGTGCGCGCCGCACTCGGCCGGAAGCCGGCCGCCGCTGGTATCTTGAGTGGTAATCTTCGGCACGGTCGGCCGCCGGCGAGCGTCAGGCCGTTCGGCCGCGTAGCAATCCAAGACGCGAAACACTCAGCTTGCTCATGTCCGGCGCCGTCTAGCTCGGCCGCTGGTTCTCCGCGCGAAAACGGATCACAGACCACGTCGGCAGCATTGCAGTGAGCATGATCAGCGGCAGGATCTGGCGAAGCACCCGTTCCCATGAGGTGTCGATGTGCCAGGTCAACTCGCGTGGTGTCATGAAGTAAACACCGGCGTAGATCAGAAACTGCACCGCGGTCGTCACTGCGAGAAAGCGATTGTCGGCCGTCATGCGACGGATGCCGACCGCCACAGCAACCGTAACTCCGAGCCAGAAAATAAAAGGCATTCCGGTCCGCGGGATCAATGCCTCGACGATCGGCAGCGGATCACGCAGGCGCGCGGCCAGCCGCTCGATCGTGCCGCCGGCCGCGAGATCGACTCTCAGACCGTGAAGCCGGTGGATGACCAGCCAAGGAAGATTGATGGCAACCGCGGGTAAAAGCGCGGGCAGCAAACCGTAACGACGAGCGATGATCATTCCCAGCGCGACGGCAAAAATCAGCGCGAGTCCTTCGTTCTTGCTCCATGCCGCCAAGCCGAGAAAGACGGCGCCGGCGACGACTTCGCCGCGTGATGCTTTGGCGATGCCGCGCCGGACGTACAGCACGCCGATCGTCGCGTAAGTGATCAACGGCGCCTCGGCGATCCCGATGAACGGAGAAAACATCACCGGCATCAGGATCAGCGTCGCGATGGCACGCGGCAACTTCGGCATTTCGTCGGCAAGAAGGTTTCGCAACACGAGCAGTCCGGCCAAGCCGAACGCAAAAGTCACGAATCCGGCCCAGGCTTCCGGCCACGAACCATAGATGATCGCGTAGGTGTCGTAGAGGAACGGAAGCAGTAAGGGATAGTCGGGATGCGCCGTGATGTTGAGGGGCGCTTCGAGATAGCTCCAGTCGATTCCGCCCGCCGCGAGAAACATCCGCGCTTTGACTCCCCATAAGAGGAGATAGTCGGACTCGATCGGCGGCGCCGCAGTCGCGACCAGAAAGTGCCCGCCCGCTAAAGCTGCGGTGAAACCGTCGACAATGTTCGCGAGACTGAGCGCCGGCATGGTCGGACGCGGTGCGCCTCGGCGCGAGGCCATCAGCGCCGCGAGAAGGGCGACCAGGAACAACCCGGCGACCAATGTCGTCCGCGACCACGGGATACCGGTGAGCGATAACAAGAACAACACGAACGTCGCCGCACCTGCGCCGAGGAGATATGCCTCGCCCAACAGCCCGTGCCATCGGCGCGCTCGCGCCGGCAACGCGAACGCGATCGGGATACCGACAGCGATGAGCAGCGCCGCAGTCAGCAGACACGAGGTCATTCCGCGCGTCTCAGAAGGGCGCCGTCCTGGTTCCGCCAGGCGACGGCGAAGCCAGGCGGCGTGACGCACTCGCGCCAGCAGATGATGTAATCGGCGCGGCGGACACTGCTCGGATCGAGCATGTCCGTCGTACGGTCGAGCAGCGGAACCGCGACTTTCCCCTGAAGCACATACTGAGCGCGCCGGAAACCATAGCCGTATCCCGACTGCCACGGGCGATGAGGAAGCGCGATCAGCACACGCGCGCCGGGAGGGGTGCGGAGGTTCGCTTCATTCAGCACAGTGCGCAATCCCGGGATCCGGCGATAAGGGAGCTCGAGCCACTGTTTCGACAAAGCCGTCCGCTGTGCGTAGATGCGCAGATAAAACGGTTCGAACGCTCCGATCGCAATGGCGGCCCAGGCTAGGGTCAAGGTCGCTGCGACGAGAGCGCTGCGCACGCGACTCGCGCTCATCCCGCGAACCTACCACATGATGCGGAGGGTTCTCGAGGCTGCATCGTGTAGTAGTTGTCCGGATGATGCTCCTCGATTAACGTTGAGTAATGCCCCCCCTCGGTATTCCATCAACGTCACGTTGGACGGGTGCTGCGATCATGGTGCAATAGTCGATTGGAACGCGGAGCTCGCTCGGGGGCGGTAGCGATGCGGTATGAGCCCAGAAGATCGTGACCCATAGCTGCAGTTTGCACTGCGTCGAAGAAAGGCCGGATGCAGCCGTCCGACTCTGCGCCTGCACCGGCGTTGAACCGCGCCGCGTGAATCCCGAGTGCGCTACTCTGTGGCGTGCGGTTCAACGCCGGTGAGCGATCCGTCAGGTGCGCCGTGACACGAGTTGAAGTGCCCAGGAAATCGGACCGTGGTGCTAATCGGATTCGCTGCGCAAGCGGCCGTTGCCCATGACTGACCAGGAGATCGGCGCTCTGATCGCCGTCATCGGCCTTCTGAGCCAGCTCGCCGGCGCCGTCCTTTTGGTGAGCCTCTTCGCGGCCCTTCTCCGCAGCCATCCGCGTCCGCAGCCGTACTTCCGGCAATGGACGCGTGGCTGGGCGGCACTGGTGGTGGCGCTCTGCGGCGTGGGAATCCAGTACGCGTTCCCGCACTTGATGGCCGCCGAGCCGCTCGCGCCCCGCGCGGCCAATCTGGTCTACCAGTCCGGCAAGCTCCTCTACGTCGCGTACCTGCTCGCCGGCACGCTGAACTTCGTGCGCGGGAGCCGCTCGCGTCTCTTCATGCGCTGGGCGGTCCCGGCGGCTCTGGCCTACGCGCTGGTCAGCACGGCCCTCTCCGGGCCGTTCCTGAACGCCGTGATGGTCTTCCAGACGCCGGTCCTGGTGGCGCCGTTCCTCGTCTGCGCCTCGCTCCTGCTCAGAGTCTCGAGATCGCGCGCGACGCTCGGAAGCCGCACGACGGGTGTTGTGTTCCTCGGAGTGGCGGCGCTCTGGATCCTTTACGCAGTCGGCTTCGCGGTCGAGGGGTTCCAGCCATGGCAGCCTCCGCACGGGCCACTGGTCTACCTCTTGATGTACAACAGCTTCATCGACCTGATCCTGCAGATGCTGCTTGGATACGGGATGGTGGTGCTGCTCCTGGAGGACGTCAGCCGCGAGAGCGAGGACGCGCGATATCAGCTGGCGCTCGCGCACGACCGGCTCAAGCAACTCTCGCTGTACGACCCGCTGACCGGCGCGCTCAATCGGCGTGCCTATGACGAGGGCGCCGGGCTGGAGCCCCTCGGCGGCCGGTTCGGCACGGCACTCATGCTGGACATGGACAACCTCAAGTTGGTGAACGACAGCGGCGGGCACGCCGCGGGCGACGAACTGCTGCGGCGCCTGGTGGAGACGCTGCGCCGCTCCGTGCGACCGCTGGACCGCGTGTATCGGTGGGGAGGCGACGAGTTCCTCCTGCTCTTTTCCGCCGTGCTTCCGCAGGAGGTCGTCCCGCGCGTGCGCGAGGCGCTCCGGGCCGTGCCGGAGTTGGAGGCCAGCGTAGGCGCCGCGCGGTTTTCGGGAACCGAGGATCTGCCGGCGGCGATCGAGCGCGCCGATCGCGCGATGTATGAGGAGAAGGCGCGGAATCGGGCGGGGCGGGTGGCGGCAGCGGCGAGTTCGGAACGATTCGCGGCACTTCGAGAGAGGGGCGCGTCGCCGGACGTCTCGGAGCGCGCCGAGGGTCGGCCTCCGACCGGATGAGATACTTCCGTCATGGCAACATCGGCCGTAATTGTCCTGAGAGATCTATTGCGATCAGCCTTAAGGGAAGAGCTGCCCGAAGGCTGGTTTTACTTACCACCGAAATCATCAAAACTCGATCTTGCCACTCCGGTGCTCCTCATCACGGATGCCGACGATCCTCAAGACGATGAGAATGGCATCCCACGCGCAGCGTCAGGCCGTGGATTCCCGCGCGAGGGGCTGGACACACCTACGCTGGTGAGCATCGCCTTGGGGACGACGCAGTTTGCCTCGCCGCCGTCCGACGATTTGCTGCTCGAGGCGTTTCTCTACTACCACCAGTTCGATGCATTCCTTCCGCGCCCGGGAGCTCCGGATCCGCCGCCGCGGGCCGCGATCGAACAGGATCTGGACCGGAAGTTCTACGATAGCCTGGGGCCGGAACGAGCTGATGTCCCGTGTCGAGGACCGGCGTGTACACGCGGAGCAGTGGCGTACTCCGTGCTCTGTCGGCCACACCATTTCGAGAGCATCAAGCGGAAGGTATCGCCCTTCAAGCACTAAATGACAGGAAACGATGAGCTTCATCGCTGGTCCGATCCCGACGAGATGCTTGGATTGCTCGTCGAATATGTCGCTGACGAAGCTGCGACATCACACGGCGACCCCGACAGAAATCAATTCCTGAGTCGGTTGCTCCGGGAACTTGATGCCCTTGCGGTCCACGACTTCACGACAACTGATCGGGTCGAAGTGACCCTGCGCGAAGTCATTGACTCCCAGCCCGGAGACTTCGCGAGCGACCCGGTCATCGCTCACCTGGAAGCGTGCGTTGAGGAGCTTCGTCGTATCAGATCAGACGAAATGATAGCTTCGCATTCGCTCGCGCAATAGCTCGAAAGCGCGGCCGCTGCGGCTGCGAACTGGAAGCTCGGGGATCATCGGCTTGGTTCCACGTCGGTCGACGCGCAGCCAGATCTGGCCGATCCCATCTCGACCGAGCATCTGCACGTGGAGCTCGCGACGGCTGCACGTGTTTCGTATCCAGGAGAAGCTGTGCTGGATGCACCCGGGAACGTCGGAATCGTGACTCGTCCCGAACCACTGGTCGCCGGTGTAGTCGTCCGCTTTGCGCCGGGCCGGCAGGAAGGACGCCAGGAATGCGGCGTCTTCCGATGAATTGCGAATGAAACCGTCCAGCATGAGATCGATCTGGTGTTTCGGCGCGTGCGTCCAGATCGAGTACGCCAGGAAAAAGTCGAACTTCTTTCCGAATATCGCCATGTCGAACGTCGTGTTCGAGTCGAACGACGGCTGCTTGAGGCGTAGCGTTTCGGATTCGAGAATGATGTCGGTGCCGATCGCAAGGCGTTCCGCGTGCGGCTCGATGCCGTGATAGCGCTGCGCATCGAGAAAGTGAATCAGCCAGTATCCGCCGCGCAGCACGCCACAACCGAGATCGAGGACCTGCGAGTCGGGCCTCAGGCCGTTCATCAGCAGAAAGATGAGCTGTTCGCGACCGCTGCGGTCGAAGTCGTCGAACGGAACGCCGAGGAATGGACCGTCGCGAAGAACGTCAGCGCGATTCTGTAGCGGCGTTTGCATCCGAGACAGCCAATCATACGCGGCCGCGAGCCCACCGACGGAGTGCCGCTCCTCCCGGCACAGCGCGTTACACTCTCCGTGTGCGCCGGCGGATGACCAGCACGATCAGAACGCTGTTCCTTTTCGCTCCGCTCGTCTTCTTTCAAGCGTGCATCATCGCGCCACTCCGCGTGGCCAGCGATCTCAGAGTAACTGTCGTGGATCACGACACCGGTGCGCCGATCGCCGGAGCGTCCGTTGTCTACTTCGTCTGCGATATCCATGACTTTCGCTGCAGGAACGGCCGCCTCGTCGAGACGACTTCGGATCAGCAAGGCCACGTTGATATCAAAGGCCGGCGCCAGTGGGGCTTGTGGGTTCCTGCGCCGGGAGGCCTCCCGGCGCCTAACCATACGATCGCCGTCTGGGCCCGGGGCTATTCGGCCTACGTTTTTCGCCAATACGGCGGAACTGTCGAGCAACTCATGGAGAGGGTCGAGGACCCGGCCGTTCGCGACGCCCTAGGCCGAGTACCCGCGGATCAGGGATCCAGTGGGGACGCGATCAACCCGCGGCGTGAACTGATCGATGGGAAGATCCGCCTTCGATCCGCCGGCGACGGCTCACGTGGTCGTGACTCGCGGCCGTTCCGGGTCGTATATGAGCTCGGAATCGTAGGTCGTGCGAATCACGTCGTTGAAGTACTTGCCGGCCGACTCGCATGTCACGAGATCGTCGTAGACGCTCCGCGGAACCTTGCTGTAAGCGTAGACCCGTCCATTGCGAAACCTGATCGCGAGCATCATCCGTTCGTCATCGTACGCGGCGGAGGCGATCACGGATGAATTGATGCCTTCATGCTCCATGAGCGTTGCGTCCGTTCCATACGGTACCATCATCGGATGATCAGGGTTCTGGTGAGCTCATGCCTCTTGGGCGCTCTTGTGCGTCATGACGGGCACGACAAGAAATCATCGCATCCGGTTCTCCAACGTTGGATCGAGCAGGAGCGTGTGATCTCTGCGTGTCCCGAGATGCTCGGCGGCCTCGGCACACCGCGTCCTCCCGCGGAAATCATCAACGATGGATCTCGCCGCGTCCTTACGAAATATGGCGCCGACGTGACCAGTGCCTTTGCGCAAGGCGCACGAGCGGCCGCCGAGTTGGCAGTAGTACATGACGTACGCGTCGCGATTATGAAGAGCGCCAGCCCGTCGTGCGGAAGCTCGTTCATCTACGACGGTACGTTCACCAGTACGCGTGTGCCCGGCGATGGGGTGACGACTGCGCTGCTCCGAAAGAGCGGCATTAGAATCTTTTCCGAAGACGAGCTCGACGCCGCGGACGAATACGTCCACGTGCTCGAGCATGCCTCGCAATGAATTCGTGTGCGCCATTTGCGGGCGTCGCCGCGATCTTCCGCGCATCGAATCGAGGCGATGAGTCGTGACGATTGCCCGCCGCATCGCCCTGAGCGTCTTCCTTCTCGGGTATCTCGTCCTGCTCCTGAAGAACACCTGCTATTTCGCAGCCGGGCCGGATTCATCCGGCTATTTGAACGAGGCCCGGATGTTGGGCCGCGGAAGAGTGGCAGAGACGGTGCCTCTGCTGGCGGAGGCGAGGCTCGATCCTTCACTCACTTATCTCTTTACGCCGTATGGATTCGTTCGGGGAGTGGAAGCAGGGACGATGGTGCCCACGTATCCAATGGGAACTTCGCTGCACCTGTTGGCGGGGGCGTGGATAGGTGGATGGGCGGTCGGGCCTTATCTGGTCGTCCCGATTGCGGCAGTCTTTTGTTTGTTTTTGACCGCGCTCGTTGCGCGGCGACTGGGAATCAGTAACGGATGGTCCGTAGTGGCGGCGATGCTGTTCGCTGCGTCGCCGGTGCTCATTGCGCAGGCGGTGCAACCTGTGAGCGATGTATTGGCATTGCTGTGGACGCTCATTGCCATAGCCTGCGCATTGAAGGCCGAACAGCACTGGGGCTGGGCCGCGGCATGCGGAGTCGCGTTTGCAATGGGCGTGGCTGTGCGGCCGACGAACATCCTGCTGATCGTTCCGCTCATGATCGCGTTACGCAAGCGCACATTCACAGCGGTGGCAGCCGCTGCGCCGTTTGCCCTCGCGCTGATGTGGTACGCAAACCGGCTTTACGGAAACCCGTTCGCCACTGGATATGGCGATGGCGTAGTGTCGTTGAGCGGGGTGCCCGCGTGTTTAGCGACACACGCGAAATGGCTGGCCATTCTTGCGACGCCATTGGTGTTTCCTGGTGGATTGTTCGTCGCTTTCGACCGACGCGTGAATCGTGCGTTGCTATTGTCGTGGTTCGGCGTGTTTTTCGTTTTCTATGCGTATTATGCTTTCTGTCCCGATCACACGGCCGTACGGTTCTTATTGCCGGCGCTGCCTGCGTTGATCATCGGATTTGTCGTGCTCGCATCGCGCGCGCGAATCGTAGGCGCAATACTCGTGATTGTGGTCCTCGCTCTCCAGATCACACAGATCGGGCGCCGGCACGTATTGCACCTCGATGAATGGGACGCGATCTATCCGCGCACCGTTCAATGGGTCGATCGCAACGTCCCGCAGGATGCGATCGTCATGTCGGCTGTTACGAGCGGTGCATTCTACTTTCACTCGAAGCGGCCGGTCGTGCGGTGGGATCAACTCAGCCCGGAAACGACAGCCACCTTACGCGCAAACGCGCGATTTGCCAGACCGTGGTATGCCGTCGTTTCCGATGTCGAAGGCGGATTGCCCGCTCTCCGCGCGCGCGTCCCCGGCGAATGGCACGCCGTGGGACGTATTCGCGACGTGACGATTTACTCGAATTCCAACGTCACGCCGGACTCGCAGAAGTCGAACTTCGTCGGATCCGATTCTTCATTGTCGGAGAACACGGCCTTGAAGAACTGCTCGCACGATTCGCCATTCGTGGACGAGTCCCAGACCAGTTCGATGGTCTGACCAGCGCGGATGCCTTTGCCGATGTCGAAGTAGCCCCACTCCTCGCCGTCCTCCGACACGAGGATTTCCTTGATGGTGAGCTTCGTGTTGTTGTGAACGCTGAATGAATAGTCGTCAGCCGTGGCGGAATGGGCGGTGAATGGCGTGCTCCCGAAAAACTGGACCATCTGATATGAGAGTCTGACAGCCCGGAGAGGGGCGAAAGGATTCTCGTGAAGAAGACCAAGCACGCGCCCGAACAGATCGTGAAGAAGCTGCGGGAGGCCGAGATGGAACTGGCC
>DASPNA010000046.1:0-23342 GCA_035626775.1 Thermoanaerobaculia bacterium | reverse complement strand
GACGGCGGCGATCGGCCGATGCGTCAGGAGAACGGCAGCAGCTCCGCTCCGATCGATGTCGCGCCGGGCGAACTCGTCCCGGTCGCCGGCATTCTCTTCGTCAAGCCGAACGGCACCGGCATCCTGCTCGATCCGAACAACGGCTACATGCAGCAGCAGGGCGATCCCATCGTTCCGCGCAACTTCGTCGAGCGCCTTCACCTGCAGGCCGGTCTCGCGCTCACCGGTTCCGCGCGCCGCACCGGCAACGGTCTCGAGTTCGTCGGACTGGAAACCGTGGAAGGGTTGCCGCTCGAGGAGTACCGCGAGTCGCGCCGGCCGTTTTCCGAGCTCATCTCCATCGACCCGAACGAGGTGTTCAAGCTCGAGACCGAGCCCGAGCGCCTGACCACGCGCGTGCTCGATCTGCTCGCACCGATCGGCAAAGGACAGCGCTGCCTCATCGTCGCTCCGCCGAAAGCGGGCAAGACGACGCTCCTCAAAGACATCGCGCACGGCATCAACCTCAATCATCCCGACGTGATCCTGTTCGTGCTGCTCGTCGATGAGCGGCCCGAAGAAGTCACGGACTTCCGGCGGTCGGTGGAGAAAGGCGAAGTGGTCGCGTCGAGCTCCGACGAGACCGCCGACAGCCACATCCATCTCGCCGAGATCATCCTCGAGCGCGCGCGCCGTCTCGTCGAAACGAAAAAGGACGTCGTGATCCTGTGCGACTCGATCACGCGCATGTCGCGCGCGTACAACAACGAGCAGCGCGGCTCGGGCAAGATCCTTTCGGGTGGTATCGACGCGCGCACCATGGAGAAGCCGCGCCGCTTCTTCGGCGCCGCGCGCAACGCGGAAGACTGGGGCTCGCTGACCATCATCGCCACCGCGCTCGTCGATACCGGCTCGCGCATGGACGAAGTGATCTTCCAGGAGTTCAAGGGAACGGGCAACACCGAGATCGTGCTCGACCGCGGCCTTTTCGAGCGGCGCATCTTCCCGGCCATGAACATCGGCCAGACCGGCACGCGCAAGGAAGAAAAACTGTTACCGCCGCCGATTCTCACCAAGGTGATCACGCTGCGGCGCGCGCTTGCGGGTACGGATCCGCTGACCGCGATGAAGATGCTGCTCGAGCGTCTGCAGAAGTTTCCGTCGAACGAAGCATTCCTCAAGAGTTTCTGAGGCGGTCAACTTTTTGCCACGTTCTTTACCTGTTCGTCTCGGTCTGATCTAAACTGTCGGACCAAAATCAGTCAGCACAAAAGCGCGCCGTCGCAGGCGCGTGCCCATCTTCGCTTTCAGCACATCAGGAGGATTCATGCGTATTTTCCAGCGATCGTTGTTGTTGATCGCCATCGCGTCATTGGCCTTCGCGCCGATGACGCTGGCGCAAACCACGACGGGCAACATCTCCGGTACGGTGTCCGCGTCCGGCGAGGCGCTGCCCGGCGTGACCATTGAAGCCGTACACGTGCCGACCGGCACGCGCTACGACACGGTCAGCGGCGCGAATGGCCGCTTCACCATTCCGAACGTTCGCGTCGGCGGTCCATACCGCATCACCGCGAACCTCGAAGGGTTTCGTCCGTTTGAAGCGACCGGCGTGAGCATCGCGCTCGGTGCCACGGCCGAAGTGCCGGTGAACATGCAGCTCAGCACCGTGAGCGAGGCCATCACCGTCACGGCCGTCGCCGACGACGTCATCAACCCGAACCGCACCGGCTCGTCGTCGGCGGTCTCCGAAGACCAGATCGAGCAGCTCCCGACGGTCAACCGGCAGATCCAGGACTTCGCGCGCACGAATCCCTACTTCAACACCAGCCTCACCGGCGACGGTACGTTCATGTTCGTCGCGGGCCGCAACAACCGCTACAACAACATCCAGATCGACGGCGCGGTGAACAACGACCTGTTCGGTCTGTCTGCATCCGGCACCCCGGGCGGCGGCGCGGGCACGCAGCCGATCTCGCTCGACGCCATCGAGCAGCTGCAGCTCCTCATCTCGCCGTATGACGTCCGGCAGAGCGGATTCACCGGCGGCGGCGTGAACGCCGTCACTCGCTCCGGAACGAACGACTTCGAAGGCTCGCTCTTCGGCACGCAGCGCGACCCGTCGTTCGTCGGCGAAGGACCCGGCCTCCCGGTCCTCGGCGAGTTCGAACAGAAGCAGTACGGCGGACGCCTCGGCGGCCGCATCATCCGCGACAAACTGTTCTTCTTCGTCAGCGGTGAAACGAACGACCGCTCCGAGCCGAACGGCACGCGCGCGTGCGCGAACGCCGCTGAATGCGAGGAGATCCGTCTGGCGCGCCTGCAGGACTCGAATGCCTTCCCCGGCGTCTTCGGCAACACGCTCGGATTCCAGCTCGCAGAGGAGCTCCAGACCAGGTACGGCCTCGACGTCGGCGGCCTCGGCGATCTCGCCTTCGCCACCGAGAGCAAGCTGTTCTTCGGACGCCTCGACGCCAACATCGGCTCGTCGAACAACCTCACGCTGCGCCACAACTACGTCGACGCCGTGAACGACAACACGCCGTCGAGCTTCACCCGGAACAACACCCGCTTCTACTACCCGACCAACATCTACAACTTCCCGAGCGAGACCAACTCCACGGTCGCTCAGCTCAACACGGTCTTCAGCGCGAACGCGTTCAACGAAGGCCGCATCGGTTACCAGACCATCAAAGAGCAGCGTTCCACTCCCGTGCTCTTCCCCACCGTCGAAATCGGCGGCGGTGAGCGCAGCGGCACGATTCAGGCCGGCATCGAGCGGTTCTCGGGCGCGAACGCGCTCGACCAGACCATCCTCGAGATCACCGACGACTTCACGTATGTGTGGGGCAACCATAACTTCGTGGTCGGCACGCACAACGAGCTGTTCGAGTTCGCCAACCTCTTCATCTCCGACTTCTACGGCTACTACCACTTCGCGAACCTGGCCGCGTTCCAGGCAGGCACGCCGGACATCTACCGCATCGGTTTCGCCACCGGTTCGGATCCGCGCCGCGCCACCGCGTTCGAAGCCGCGCAGTACAGCTTCTACGCGAGCGACCAGTGGCGCATGCGCCCGGACGTGACGCTCACGTTCGGCCTGCGCGCCGACAAGCCGCACTTCGCCACCAGGCCGTCGTTCAACCCGCTCGTCCAGACCGCCATCGGCTTCGACACCTCGGACATCCCGAGCGAGTCGATCACCTGGGAGCCGCGTCTCGGCTTCAACTGGGACATCGGCGGCGCCGGCACTCAGCAACTCCGCGGCGGTATCGGCGTCTTCCAGGGCCGCACGCCGTTCGTGTGGATCTCGAACAACTACGGCGGCACCGGCGTCGAGCAGGTTTCGCTCGGCTGCACCACCGCCGCCTGCCTCCCGGCGTTCAACCCCGATCCGAACGCACAGCCCCGCAACCTCGGTTCGGGCGCGGTGCCGGACATCTCGCTCTCCGATCCCGACTTCCAGTTCCCGCGCGTTCTGCGCGCCACGCTCGGCTATGACCGCGAGCTCTTCTTCGGGGTCCGCGGCAGCGTCGAAGTGCTCTACTCCCAGACGCAGCAGGACGTGTACTACCAGAACGTGAACAAGCGCGAAGTCGGCGTGAGCCCGCTCGACGGCCGCAAGACCTATGCGAACGTCAGCACCGCCATCGGCAACGCGTACTTCCTCACGAACACGCAGGAAGGCGAAGAGATCACCGAGACTCTGCAGCTCGAGAAGCGCTGGGGCGCGTTGACGCTGAGCGGTTCGTATGCGCATCAGAATGCCGAGTCGATCGGTGAAGGCACATCCAGCACGGCCAGCTCGAACTGGCAGTTCGGCTTCATCACCCGCGACGGCGACATCTTCAATCCGGAAGTGACGACCTCGTCGTTCCAGGTCGAAGACCGCTTCAACATCGCCGCGACGTACAACATCGCCACCGGTCCCGTGACGCACGGCTTCGGGCTCTTCTACGTCGCGCAGGCCGGCCAGCCGTACTCGCTGCTCATGAACGGCGACCCGAACCGCGACGGCTCGCAGAACAACGACCTGCTGTTCATCCCGACGGACCTCATCCTCTGCCCGGCGAACGCGAGTGGTGCGCCGACCGCGGCCGGACCGTGCCGTACGACCGGCGCCAGCGCGACGAACGTCGCGCCGATCGACAAGGGACTGTTCTCGAACTTCCTGCGGTCCGTTGGATTCGATCCGAATTCGGGCGAGGCGCCCGAGCGCAACTCGCTCCGCCAGCCGTGGACCCGCCGCCTCGACTTCCACTACGAGATCGGTCTGCCGCAGATGTTCGGCACGCGCGTTTCCGTGCAGGCCGACATCCTGAACCTGGCCAACCTCTTCGACGAAGAGGCCGGCGTGCAGAAGTTCGTGCTCAACAACACGTACGTGCCGGTGGCGTACAACGGTCAGGATCCGACTACCGGTCTCCCGGTCTATCGCGAAGCAGCCAACGGCCGCCTCACCCCGGGCAACCAATTCTCCACCGCGAACCTCGCGTCGCGCTGGCAGGGTCGCCTCGGAGTGCGCGTCAGCTTCTAATCCCGCATCGAATCGTGGTAAACGAACGGCCACCCGGCAACGGGTGGCCGTTTTGTTTTCAGGAGACGATCCGATGAAACGTTTGCTTCCGGTCTTCCTCGCATTCGCGGTCTTCGCGTGCGCGACCACTCCGACTCCGATGCCGGCTCCCGCACCCGCGCCAGCAGCAGCAGTGGCCGCGACGCCTGCACCGGTTGGTGCATCCACGGCCGCACCGTGCGATCCCGGCCTGTCGCTGCTGAACGCCACGCTCTGGGTGCAGACCTCCGCCGAGTATCGCGCGGCCGCCACCCAGGTCTTCGCCACCGCGAGCCGCGGCCTCGACGCTGCCCTCGGTAACCTGTTCGCTCAAGGTGCGCTCGAGGAAACGCAGAACGATCCGACGCAGCCGCCCGCGGTCATCCTCGACCTCGACGAAACAGTGCTCGACAACAGCGCGTTCGAAGCGCGCGCGATCCGCGCGCACAAGACGTACGACTCGAAGCTCTGGAAACAATGGACTGCGGAAGGCGCGGCGCTCGCGATTCCGGGAGCAAGGGAGTTCCTCGATTACGCGATGAAACGCGGCGTCACGCCGTTCTACATCACCAACCGCGATGCTGACGAAGAACCAGGTACGCGCAGGAATCTGGAGCAACTCGGCTTCCCGCTGGATCCGAAGATCGACACGCTGCTGATGCAGGGAAACCTCGGCTTCAACACGAGCGACAAGACCCACCGACGGAAACACGTCGCATCGACGCATCGCATCCTGCTGGTCATCGGCGACGATCTCAACGACTTCGCACCGGCATCCGGCAAGACGCTCGAAGAGCGCAACAAGATCGTCGACAGCGTGCGCAACTGGTGGGGTGAAGTGTTCTTCATCGTTCCCAATCCGATGTACGGCTCGTGGGAGCGCGCCGTAGCAGGCAGCGGGTCACCGTGCGAACAGATGCAGAGGAAGCTCGACACGTTACGCGACGAGTGATGCTCCGCCGCTGGGTCCTGCTGCTCGCGCTGATCGTTTCGCTCGCCGCAGGCGCTGCCGAAGCGCCGCGTCTCATCGTGATCATCTCGGTCGATCAGCTCCGCTTCGATTACGTCGATCGCTTCGCGCCGTGGTTGACCACACGAGGATTTCATCGATTCAGAAATGAAGGCGCGGTCTTTCCGAGCGCGCGCTATCGCTACAGCGTCACCTTCACCGGTCCCGGTCACGCATCGATCGGCACGGGCCTCCTGCCGAAGGACAGCGGCATCGTCGGCAACAGTTGGTTCGAGCGTGACACGCCGTTCGATGAAGCGCAGTGGCGCTGGTATTTCGACGACATCACGCCCTATGTCGCACCGGATCTCGAGGCACGCAAGGAGTCGCCTTTGCAACCGTGGTGGACGCACGGCGGAACGCCGCGCTACTGCACATACGACGATCGCGTGCAGGTCACCGCGGGAAAAACGGTCGGCATGTCGCCGGCGAATCTGCTCGGCGACTCGTTCGGCGATCGCCTCAAGGCGCGCTTCCCGCAATCGCGCGTCATCGCACTGGCGCTGAAGGATCGCGCGTCGATTTTCATGGCCGGACGCCGCGCGGACGCGGCGTATTGGTTCGACCGCAATCTGCCGGGCTTCGTGTCGTCGACGTATTACCGCCCCAACCCCAACGTGCTCTCGTTCAATGCGTACGTCGGCGGTTACATGCCGGCCTCCGAACAGTGGCGTCCCGCTCCATACATTCCGCCGGACGATCTGCAGCGCACCACCTTCGATCCTCCCGCCGCCTGGCCGCTGAAGAACACCACCTACGGCGGCACCTTCCCGCATCCGGTGCAGAACATGCGCGCGTTCACGTATTCGCCGTTCGCGCAGGATCTGATCTTCGATTTCGCGCAGCACGTCATCGCCACCGAAAACCTAGGCGCGCGTGCCGATGCAGTCGATGTGCTTGCGGTGGGCATCACGCCATTCGATTACGTCGGCCACTACTACGGTCCCGATTCGATGGAGATCGCCGACACGCTCGCGCGTCTCGATCGTTCGCTGGCGATGTTTCTCGACGCGCTCGAACGAAGGTTCGGGAACGAGGTGCTCGTCGCCATCACCGCGGATCACGGCGTCACGCCGAATCCGGAGATCGTGAAGCTGCGCGAGCCGCATGCCGATGTCGGACGCATCGACGTCCGCACGCCCGATCCGCGCGCGACACGCATGTCCGATCTGCCGCCAACGCGCCTCACCATCGAACGCAGGCTCGCTGGTCGCCTCGGTGTGAAGTTCGAGCCGAATGCGCCGCTTGCGCATGCGCTCGTGTACTTTTTCGAAGAGCCGGGCCTGTGGCTGAACCAGCGACGAGTTCGCGCTCTCGGACTCGACGTCGAACGCGTGAAGCGCGCGCTGCGTGACGTCGTCAAGGAGCTCGATGGCGTAGCCGGAGTGTGGACGAACACGGAAATGCGCGAAGACGATGCGCGGCCGTCGCGCCTCGAGCAACTGATGCGCGCGTCTTTCCGCGAGGAGCGCTCCGGCGACGTCCTCATCGCGCTGCGTCCCGGCTGGATCTGGATGTGGGGCTCGAACAGCACCACGCATGGCCAGCCGGTCGAGAGCGACATGCGCGTGCCGCTCATGTTCTGGGGGAAAGGCGTGAAGCGCGGCGTCTACGAAAACGTCGACGCGTCGCCGCTGGATCTCGCGCGCACGCTCGGCGTGCTGGTCGGCGTCGAGGCAGGCGGCAAGGAATCACGCGCCTTGCCGTGTTTTTAAAACGGCTCTGGACCAGAACGAACGGTCGTGCTATTTTCTCCAGCCACACAGGAGGATCCCGATGCCGCGACCCGCTGCCGCAACTCCCACCGACGTCGCCCGTCCCCTCACCCTCACCGTCATGCGCGGTGCGCTTCGCCTCCTCTCCGCGACCGCACCGAAAGTCGCATCGCGCGTCGCCGCCGATCTCTTCATGACGCCGCGCCGCTTTCCCGCGCCGCCTCGCGAGCGCGAGATCCTCGCGCACGGCACGCCGTTCACGGTCCGCCTCGGCGGCGCGAGTGAAGTGCGCGCATGGCGCTTCGGCGGCGACGTCGGTCCGTCCATCATCCTCGCGCACGGATGGGAAGGACGCGGCTCGCAGCTCACGCCGTTCGTCGCGCCGCTCGTGGAGCGCGGCTTCCGCGTCGTCACGTTCGACGCGCCCGGCCACGGCGCCTCACCCGGCTCGCGCTCGTCTCTGCCGCACTTCGCATGGGCCATTCGCGCCGTCGCAGACGCCGCCGGCCAGCCGCACGCCGTCATCGCACACTCGCTTGGCTGCGCCGCCGCGACGCTCGCGTTGCGCGACGGACTGGCCATGAATCGTCTGGCGTTCCTCGCGCCGCCGCTCAATCCGGTCGACTACACCGCGCGCTTCGGTGACATCCTCGGCCTCGACGACGCCACCATCCAGGCGATGCAGACGCGGATCGAGGAACGGTTCGCGCGCAAGTGGAGCGACTACTCGCTCGCCGAGACCGCACGCACGATGACGACGCCGCTGCTGGTCGTGCACGATCGCGAAGATCGCGACACGTACTGGAGCGAAGGCGCGGCGCTGGCCGAAGCGTGGCCCGGCGCGAAGCTCGTGACCACGGAAGGACTCGGCCATCGGCGCATCCTGCGCGAGCCGGCGGTGGTGGAGGACGTGGCGCGGTTCGTCTCCGTCATGGTCTGATCTCCGCGACGATGTCGCGGTTGTTCCATTACACATTGCACCGCCGACTGCTCGCATCCGATTGCGAGCTTTCCGGCGTGCAACCTGCCGAGGCAGGCGATGCCGATCTCACCTTGCGGCTTCGGACGCGCGCGACGGCGCCAAGTGCGACTCCGTGGTATCGCACGGAAACGACCCATGCGGACGATGCCATCGTGATCGATCGGACTGTCGACGGCGCATTGGTCATGCGCTTCGCCGACGCGACGTCGTTTCTCATCGATGCGCGCGGCAGCATGATCGAGTTGCTCACCACACCTCCCCATTACACCGATGCGGATCTCGCCGCGTACGCGCTCGGTCCGGTGCTCGCGGTCGCGCTCCACGCGCGCGGAGCGGTGCTGTTGCATGCGGCGAGCGTGGTGATGCGCGACAAAGCGGTGCTGTTCGCCGGCACGTCGGGCGCGGGCAAATCGACGACCGCCGCGATTCTGCATCGACACGGCTACGAGGTGTTGTCGGACGATCTCACCGAGATCGACGACGCGTTGCATGCGCTGCCGTCGCTCGCGGCGATTCGCCTCTGGCCCGATATCGTCGAAGCGTTGCACGGATCGGTGGATGCGTTTCCCGATCGCGCGCCGTCGTGGGACAAAAAGCTCGTGCGCGTGAATGCCGCGAGCGAAGCGCGCCCGCTCGCGGCCATCCTGTTTCTCGACGCACGCGCCGACGCCGCGCGACTGCAACGACTCGAACCGCGCGGCGGCTGGCAGCGATTGATCGCGAACGTGTTCACCGCGAAGCTCCCCGATCCGGAGATGACGCGCAAGATGTTCGACGTCACGTCCGCGCTCGTAGATCGCGTTCCGCTGTTTGCGTTCTCGGCACCGCCGATCACCGACGCTGACGAACTGCCGGAGTTCCTCGATCACGAGCTCGCGGAGTGGCTGCGATGAAGCCATACCTGGCGATCTTTCGCGACGACGGCACGTGTGAGCTCCGCGCGGGACGCGTTGCGCGCATCGGAACCGCGTCGCTGATCGGCGAAGTGCGTCTCGACGATCGCTTCACGCTGGCGCGAAAGCTCGGCGTCCACGACGCCGACGATCGCGAGCTCTTGTTGCACGCGTGGCGGCGCTGGCGAACGGAATGCGTGCAACACCTCCTCGGCGATTTTTCGTTCGCGCTGCACGACGGGGAAACACACGAAGCGTTCGTGGCGCGCGATCGATTCGGCATTCGTCCGTGCTATCTCGCGCGCATCGACGACGCGCTGCTCGTTTCGAATTCGCTCGAGGCGATTCTCGCGCGACGCGAAGTCGACGCCGACACACTCGATGATCGCGCCGTCGCCGATTATCTCGACAGCGGAATTCCGAGCGACGCCGAAGCGACGATCTACGCGCATGTGAAACGACTGGCCCCTGCCCACGTGCTCTCGCAAGGACGCGTGCGCCGCTACTGGTCGCTCAACTGGAATCGAAACAACCAACGACGACGCGCTGAGAGCCCGCCGCTCCAGGAATTCGAAGCCGCGCTACAACACGCGATCGCCGATCGCACCACCACGTCGTCCGCAATCGTGTTCATGAGCGGCGGTCTCGACTCCACGACGCTTGCCGCGCTCGCGCACGAGCGCGATCCGCACGCACGCATCCTCGCCGCGACATCCGTATACCGCACGCGCGCCGGCGACGTCGAAGAATCGTTTGCGGCGGAGGCGGCACGGTCGATCGGGATTCCGATCCGCTTCTTTGCGCTGGATCAGTGGTCGCCGCTGCACTCGCTGGAGAGCGGTGAATGGACCGCCGAACCGGGACCGCTCCTCACACGATCGATGACGCGCGCAATCTATTCGGCCGTTGCGGAACACGCACCGGTGGCCATGCACGGTCATCCCGCCGACGCCGTGCTCTCCGCCGACCTGCAGCTCGCGATGCGCCCTCTCATCGATGCCCGCAGATTCGGCGCGATCGCAACGGCACTCATGCGTTACGCACGCATCAAGCGCCGCGTGCCATGGTTTTTTCTGCGCGAGCTGTTCGCCTCATCTCCTCCGCATGCGCATCCGCTCCAGTCGGCGATGTGGTCCAGCCTGTTCGAATGGGCGCATCCGCTCCAGACCGGCGCGCCGATCGAGCTCGTCTATCCGTGGGCCGATCTGCGCGTGATCGACGCGGCGTTGGCGCTCGATCCCTTTCCATGGCTCATCGACAAACACGTGCTGCGCGAGCTGCTGCGAAACCGCGTCAGCGAATCGATCCGCACGCGGCCGAAGACGTTCTTTCGCGGCGATCCGTGGCGCGTGGCGTTGACGCCGGAGCAACCGGTCGACATCGATGCAGCGTCGCCATACATCGACGTCGCGGCTTTCATAAAGGCCGTGCGTGAATCGAAGGAACTCAACGAGAAATCCTTACGCGTTGTCGCGCTCGCCTACTGGCTTCGCGAGCGGCCTCACGCGCTCGAGCACCTCCGCGGTTAGAATGTCGTCAGTGATTCCGCACGACGAATCAACGAGCGAAGGAAAGACTCCGCCCAAACGCGAATACATCCCGCCCAAACTCGAGCGCCTCGGCACCATCCGCGATCTGACGCACGGGCTCGGTAAAGACGGAGCCCGGGACAACCAGCATCCGCCCGGTCAGAACAAGAGCATCGCGTGACGTGTATCGACTGATCGACTACGGCGCGATGCTGCGCGACCGGCGACGGATCGACGCATACACGCGTGCGCTGACATCCGCGGTCTCGCCATCTGCAGTCGTCCTGGATCTCGGCACCGGCGTCGGTACCTTCTCCCTGCTCGCCTGCCGCCTCGGCGCGGCGCGCGTTTACGCGGTCGAGCCGGCGGAGGTGATCGCGGTTGCGGAGGAGCATGCGCGGACGAATGGATTCGCGGAGCGCGTGCAATTTCTGCAGGCGCACGGCGCGGACATCGACTTGCCCGAGCCGGTCGACATCATCATCTCCGACCTCGGTAACGCGCTGCCTCTGTTCGAAGAACACCTCCCCACGATCATCAGCGCGCGCGATCGCTTTTTGAAACCGGGAGGGACGCTGATCCCACGCCGTGACCGTTTGATGTGCGCACCGGTCTCGAGCGATGAGCTGTACGCACGCATCGTCGAACCGTGGCGGTCGATCGGGGGCGTGGAGCTGCACGCAGGCGAAACGATGGCGCTACAGACACCGCAGGCGCACGTCGTCGAGCGTGGCGAGCTCGCCGGCGAACCGCGCTGCTGGGCCGAGCTCGATTACGAGACGATCACTTCGCCGAACGCGCATGGCTCGGCTGAATGGACCATCGGGGTTCCTCGGGGGTCCTCGGGTTCCTCGGAGGGATACGGCTCGAGCTCCCCCGAGGAACCCCGAGGAACTCCGAGGAACCCCGAGGAACCCGAGGAGCGCACCATTCACGGCATCGCACTCTGGTTCGAGAGCACACTCCACGACGGCGTCACGTATACGTCGGGACCGTGGGCGGAAGGGAGCGTCCACGCGACGCTGGTGCTGCCGCTGCTGCGGCCGCGGTCGATGCGCGCCGGTGAAACGCTGCGCGTGCAGATCGACAGCATGCTCGTTTCCGGTCGTTACATCTGGACCTGGACCGCGGGCGGCGAACGTCAGAGCTCGTTCCTTTCGCAGCCGCGCAGCGCGCCGTTGCCGATCTCACCCGATGTGCTGAGCCGGAAGGTCGGCCGCGATCTGCTGCTGCTCGATCAGAGCACGGGCGTCTATCACGTGCTCAATGAAACGGGCGCGATGGTGTGGGAGTCGCTGCAGCGCGGCGAGCCGGTCGACACGATCGCGCACGCGGTTGCGGCCGAGTACGACGTCGATCTCGCGCGCGCGGCGGAAGACGTCGAGGCGATCGTCGAAGAGTTGCAGCGCGCGAAACTCGTCGTCTAGTGTTCCGGACGGAACACTAGTTGACGATGGCGCCGACGAGGTCGTACGGATGCGCGTCGGTGATCTCGACCTTCGCAAACGCCGGCAGTGACTCCGGCAGCAGCTCGATGCCGTCGTTGACGAGCAGGCGACCGTCGATCTCCGGCGCCTGCCCGATGATGCGGCCTTCATACAACGAGAAGCCGAGATTCTCGGTTTCGCCGCAGAGGCCGGTGATGAGCGCGTCGAAGGTCTGACCGACCTTCTGCTCGTTGCGGCTGAGCGCGATCTTCTGCTGCAGCTCCATCAGCTTCGCGCGGCGGCGCTCCGCGGTCTTCGGCGTAGGCATGTCGGACATGCGCGCGGCGAGCGTCGCATCCTGCGCGGAAAACGTGAATGCACCCATGTTGTCGAACTGCGCCCACTCCACGAAGTCATACAGCTCGCCGAACTCTTTCGGCGTCTCGCCCGGATGGCCGGTGATGAAGGTCGTGCGCAACGTGAGGTCGGGCGCGAGCTCGCGCATGCGCGAGATCATTTCGCGATATTCAGCGGGCGAGCCGGGACGGCGCATGCGACCAAGCACATCGCTCGACACGTGCTGCAGCGGGATGTCGACATACGATGCAAAGCGCGGCTCGCGGCCCATCAGCTCGAAGAGCGACCAGTCGATCGAGCCGGGATAGGCGTAGAGAAACCGTATCCACCGGAAGTCGGTCTCCGCGATCAGGCGCTTGACGAGTTGCGTCAGTCCGTGATCGAGGCCGATGTCCTCGCCGTAGCGCGTCGTGTCCTGTGCGACGAGGTTCAGCTCTTTCACGCCCGCCTGCTGCAGCGCCAGCGCCTCGCGCACGAGCGCGTCCATGTTCCGCGAACGGAATTTGCCGCGCATCTGCGGGATCGAGCAGAAAGTGCACGGATTCGAGCAGCCTTCGCTCACTTTCAGATACGCGTGCGCGGTGCCCTGCGTGAGCACGCGCGGGAAATCTTCGTATAGCCGCTGCGACATCTTGCGGCGCGTCGGCGCGAGATCATCCGGCGCCTTGCCCGTGACCATCGCCGTGATCTTTTCGAGGTGGTCGAGGCCGACAAACCCGTCGATCTCCGGAATCGCCTCCTGCAGCTCGGTCCGGTATTTCTGGACCATGCAGCCGGTCACGATCAGCCGTTCGACACCGCGGCCTTTTTTCTCCGCGATCTCGAGGATGGTGTCGATCGACTCCTGCTTGGCCGCGTCGATGAAGCCACACGTGTTGACGATCACGACGTCGGCCTCTTCGAGGTCGTTGGTGATGACGACGTGCTCGGCATCCGCCTGCAACTGCCCGAGCATGATCTCGGCGTCGACGAGGTTCTTGGGGCAGCCGAGGGAGATCATCCCGACGCGACGGACCTTCTCTGAGAGAACTACAGTCATGAGGATGAGCTAACAGGTGCGCACCGTGGCGTCTTCCCTGCCGGGCCAGTCGCAGAGTCTCAGAGTCTCAGAGGCGCACGTGACACCAACCCTCTGCGACTCTGCGACTCTGCGACTCCTTATTTCAATGTTCGCTCAAACAACTTCAGCACCCTCTTGTACTCATCCGCCCAACTGGTCGGCTCCACGAACGTGTGATCTTCCAGCGGATACATCGCCACTTCCCAGTTCTCCTTGCGCAGCTCGATGAGGCGCTGGGCGAGCCGGACCGTGTCCTGGAAATGCACGTTCACGTCGATCACGCCGTGGCACATCAGCAGGGCGCCTTTGAGACCTTCCGCGAAATAGATCGGCGACGAGCGGCGGTAGGCTTCAGGGTCCTTCTGCGGCGTGTTCAGGATGTTCGCGGTGTACGGATGGTTGTAATGCGCCCAGTCGGTGACGGGCCGCAGTGCGGCGCCAGCGGCGAACGTGTCGGGAGAGGTGAACATCGCCATCAGCGTGATGAAGCCGCCGTAGCTGCCGCCGTAGATGCCGATGCGCTTCGGATCGACGCGATGTTCGGACGCGAGCCATTTCGCGGCGTCGAGGTGATCGTTGAGATCGACGCCGCCCATGTGCCGGTAGATCGCGGTGCGCCAGTCGCGGCCGTAGCCGGATGACGCGCGATAGTCGATGTCGAGCACGAGATAGCCGCGGTCGCGCAGCAGGTGATGGAACATGTACTCGCGGAAGTAGTTCGACCAGCCGCGATGCACGTTCTGCAGATAGCCCGCGCCGTGCACGAAGATCACCGCGGGACCGCCGTTCCAGTTGTCCGGCTTGTACATACGCGCCGGTACCGAGGCGCCATCGCGCGCCGTGAAGTGGACGATCGGGACGTCGAGCCACGGATAGCTCGTAAACTCCGGCGCATGTGAGGTCGTGATGCGTGTGGCGCCGAGGTAGAGCTCCGTCGGCTTGTTCGTATACGAGTAAAGATCGGCGAACACCAGGCCGTCCGGCGACGGCCTGGCTTCGTGCCATCCGACGGTGGTCGTCAGCTTCGTCGGTGTCCCGCCGGTGAACGGCAACCGATAGAGATGACGCTCGAAGAGCGACTCCTGGCTGGTCGTGAGAAAGAAGTGCTTGCGATCGCCGGAGACCTCGACCAAATCGACTTCGTATTTGCCACTGGTCAGCGCGCGCGGCTCGCCGCCCTCGTATGGAACGGAGCACAGATGCAGCCAGCCGGTGCGCTCGGAGATGAACCATACCGTGCTCGTGTTCGGCACGAAGCCGGCCGAACCTGCGGACAGCCAATGCACCCAGGCCGGATCGTGCTCGTGTGCGATCACACGCGCGTTCGCCGTGGCGGGATCGAATGCGAGCAGCCAGGAATCCTTGTTATCAGCGGCGCGCACCGGCAGGACCGCCTTCGTGCCGTCGTCGGACCAGAACAGGTCCTCCATCTCGACGTCGCGATCGGCGGCTTCCTTCGTCTCTGTCTTCTCCGCCGTCGCTTCGACTTTCTGAGGCTCCGTGGTCGAAGTCGCGGTGGCGGTGGCCGTCGCGTCTTTCGCCGCTTCTTTCACCGGCTCGACGACTTTCAACCCGTGTTTGAGCCACTGCACCTTGCCGTCGGTCGTCGAGACGCTGGCGACGCGCGAAGCCTGTTGCGCATCGCCGACTTTCGTGCGTGCCGGAAGGTCGACCGTGTAGCCGGTGTCGGTCACATACGACGGCACCACCGGCCGCTTCGCCTCGTCGCTGTCGACGCTGATGAATGCGATGACGTACTTTTCATCCGGCGAGAGCCGCAAGTCCGACACGGACTCGCCGCGCTTCAGTTTCATCGGCGTCAGCGCCAGCTCTTTCTTTCGTTTCTCCTCTTCTTCTTTCTTCTCGGCGGCGCGGCGTGCGACCACGTCGCTCAGCTTCTTCGCTTCTTCCGCCACCCACTTCTGACTTTCGGTCCTGCCTTTGTTCTCGTCATCGAACAGCGTCACGTGCGGGCCCTTCTCGTCCGGGCCGACGATGTTCGTCTTCTGCTCGAGCGAGCCGTCTTTCAGCGAGAGCACGAAGAGGTTGTTGCCACGCACGAACGCGACGCGCTGTTCATCGCGGGTGAAGCGCGCGCTCGATTCGCCCTCGTTGGTGTCGGTCAGCGCACGTCGCTGTTTCGCCGCGACGTCATACAGGAAGAGATCGCCGCGATCGACATACACGGCGCGTCGCCGATCGCGCGAGTAGTTGCCGTTCGCCGGCGGTGCGTTCTTCGCGTCCGCCTCCGAAAGCTTCCGCAAGCCCTTCCCATCGCGCCCGACCACATACGTGTCGTACGTCTCCTCGGTGGGATCGTTGTTTTGCTTCCACTCGAAGAACACCTGCTGTCCGTCGGGCGACCAGCGCACCGCGCGTGGCGGATAGCCGGCCAGTCCCTGCCCGCGCATGATCGTGTCGACCGTGAGCTCCAGGCGGGTCTGGGCGGTGAGGGAGAGCGAGAAGAGGACGGCGGCGCCAACGAGCATGCGTCTCATGGCGCGCGATGATATCTGGAGCGACCCCTCATCCGCGCTTCGCGCACCTTCTCCCCTCGGCGAGGGGAGAAGGCTACTCGAGGACGCCGCCTATGTAACCTTCTCCCCTTCGCGAGGGGAGAAGGTGGCCGAAGGCCGGATGAGGGCGCCTACTTGAAGACGGCGCTGGCGCGCTCGTCGCCGAGGATCTGCTTCCAGACGCCGTTGAGCTCTGAGAACTTCTCGCGCGGGATCGCGAACGTGTTCATCGAATAGCGGCGCTTGTAGCGCAGCACGCCGTTCTCGAACGTCGACGCGCTGGCGTACTGCACGAGCGGCGTCCTGATCTCCACCTTGGGTGGCAATTCGTCGAGCTTCACCGCCGGCGGCAGGCGGATTTCCACGTCGTCATTCTGCAGCGAAGGACCATCGGTCACGTATTCGTAGTTGCGCTTCGGATCGATCAGCGTTTCGGCCTTCTGCCCGATCACGCGCGGGCGGATGAGCAGCATGTCGGCCACGCGCTTCGCGTAGTCGGGAGCGACGATCGTATAGCGAACGACGAGGTCCGACTCCGGATCATCGAGATTCTGGACGACGATGTTCTCCGCGGTCACCGCGGCGAGGTGCGATGCGAGAACCGACTGCACGTAGTGCACACGCTCGGCCGCAGTGCGCGACTGCAGCGACGCGCGCATGTTCGAAGCCATGCTGCCCTTGCGTACTTCCTCGACGGTGCCGACGAGCGTGCCGTCGGCGCCGAGCTGCAACGTCGCCGTGCGCCGCAACAGATTCACCTCGGGCGCATGCGCCGGCAGGTCCATCAACTCGCCGCCGTCGTTGGTGACGAGCAGGCCGCGACTGTCCTGCAGATACTCCGGCAACTGCCCGAGCGGCGTGAGCGTGCTGGTCGGATCGAAGAGCAGGAGCTTGCCGAGTTTCGGATGATCGATAACGGCGTGCAGCGTTTTCGCGCGCTCGGCAGAAACCGGGATCGCGGAGATGACGTGGTTGAACGCGCCGATCGATGGGAACTCCGGCTTCGTCGCGCCGCGCGTCGCATGGACGAGCACGTAGTACGCGTCGATCCCGACCTCTTTCAGCATCGTGCGCAGCAGCGTCGCCTTGTCTTTGCAGTCGCCGTAGCGGTTCGCGAAGATGTCGCCGGCGGCATGCGGCTGGTAACCGCCGATGCCGATCTCGACCGCGATGTAACGGACGTCGCGCTGCGCGAAGCGCGCGAGCGGCGCGATCGGATCGGGCGTGTCTTTCGTCAGCTCCCGCACCTTTGCCTGCAGCGGCGGCGTCGGCGTGGAACGCGGATTCGCGAGGTGCAGATACCACGACGCGACGTCGCTCCAGCCGAGCGGCTTCGCCTCAGGCGCGAGGAAGTTGAATCCGACCCGTCCGGAAAGCGCGATGCGCGACGGACGGCGCGGCTCGTCGACGATCGCGGGGATGGATTGCAACTCCCACGTGCCCGGCGCCACCGGCTGGGCCGCGGTGTAATTGATCCACTTCGCATCGTGCGACCAGCCCGGCGGCAACACGAGTTGAAAGCGCGCGCGCAACACCGGAACGTTTTCCTGGAAGTACCACGTGCTCTGCAGCAAATACGGCCGTTCGCTCTGCTCGTATTCGAACGCGACGACGCTGCCGATGTCGGCGGGCACTCTGAACGACTTCATCTTCGCGTCGGTGTAGAGCTCGTAGTCGCCGAGGCTGGACTCCACGGCGTCGCGCATGCGCAGCGTGTATTCGGTGCCGTTGCGATCGATGCTCCAGCCGTTCATGGACTTGATCTTCGTGGCGTCGTCGAACGGAACGCCGAGGAATGCTTCCTCGCGGCCGGCGGCGGTGAGGATCTTCACCACGCGGCGATGGCGCGTGGCGATGTCGCCGGCGTGATTGACCGTGACGAACCGCTCGTCGAGCAGCACTTGCGCGGTCGCGTCACCGGCGGGCGGAAGCTCGGCCGGAATGGACGCGCGGATCCACGGCGGAAGATCGCCTCGTCCCGCGACTGCGGCCGGAGCAAGGGCAGCGAGGAGGAGTACGGTGGCGATTCTCATTTCGAGGCCGCCGAGGTTGCCGGAACGAGAACGAGCGGTTGCTGATCGGCCGTGGTCATCGCAGCGAAGAGGTTGCGCAGCGCCGAATAGTGTTTCTGATCGACGAGCGAAACTCCGACGTTCGTCGACCGCTTGAACGTAATCGCTCCTTCCTGCCGCTTCGTCTCCGCGCGATAGGTGATGGCACCGCCGTCGAGCGTCTCCGGCGCAGGCAACGTCGCCACTTTCATTCCTTCGGGCACCGTCAACTTCACTTCATCCTCTTCGAGATTCGCGTACACAAAGTAGATCGGATGCGTGCGCGTGGCCGGCGCAAACGGATTCTTGGACTTGCTCGTGAACACGGAGATGGGCACGACCACTTTGCTGCCGGCGCTCGATACGAGGTTGGGCAGCGTCACGTCGAAGGTGGCCTTCAGCTCCGAGTCGGAGGTGTCGAACCCTGAAACGGACGTGAGGTTGAGCGTTGCGCCGTCGGGGAACCACTCCTTTACCTCATCCTCGATCGCCTTCTTCCGCGCGGCTTCGTCTTCGTTGATCGTGGAGAGGCGGCGCACCAGCGCCTCCTGTCCGATGAACGTTACGGTGATCTTTCCGGCGAGGTTCTCGTCCTCGATGCGCAGATCCGCGTGGCGGCGCGTTACCGCGTCGCTCGCCGGCGGGAGACCGAGGCGGAGCCAGACCGGGTCGCCTTTGTCGAGGATGTGGATCGCGGCGACCGCGGTCTTCTCCCACGACACGATCCCGAATGGCGCGTACGGCGTGCCGGGATCGAGATAGATCTTCTTGCCATCGACGTCGACCACGGCGATCTCGCCGCTCATCTGATTCGCGTCGGGAAACTTGTCGGTGAAGAAGAATTCGTCGCGCGGCGACACTCGCACGGCGTCGGCGGTGAAGCCCGCGGCGCGCGCCATGGCTACGAACGCGCGGTTGATCTCCGTGCTGAAACCGGAGCCCTTCTTCAGGACGTCGTCCGCATTACGCGCCTCTTTGATGCGCTCCTTGCGAATCTCCTGATCGGTCTTCGTTTCTTCGAACGAGTGGTTGCGCAGCGACTGCGCGTGCGCATAGATCTTCCGGAGCAGCGCCAAGCGATCGGTCTCGCCTTGCGCAAGGCGTTGCGCGTCGGCCTTGCCGCCCTTCCCGATGAAGCGCTCGATCTCTTCCGCGAAAATGCGCGACTGCATCGGCCAGAACTTCTCGGCCGTCACCTTGCTGTCCGTATAGAAGAAGTTCACGCGCGCGCGCAGTTGCTCTTCCGGCGGCATGTACGCTTCCGGCCGCAAAGCGGCCATGTTGCTGACCTCGAGATTGATGTCGTTGCCCTTGCGGGTCGGCAGGACGCCGGCGGGCAAGCCGATGTAGGTGAAGAAACTGCCGTACTGCCCTTGCGTGTCCGCCGGCTTGAGCGAGAGCTTTGCGTGCAGCATCGGGATATCGCGCTGCAACGGCCAGTACGTCGACAGCAAATAGCCTTCGGTCCAGCGGCGGATGTACCGGTATTCGATGATGGTGCCCGGCTGTACGTCTGCAAAGGTGAATGCTTTCGCCCGCAATGTGCTGCGGCGAGCCTTGTACATCACCTTGTCGTAGATCTTGCCGTCGAACGGCAGGATCGTGCCGTCCGGACGGATCGTGCGCGCCGAAAGGTCGGTGATCTTCGTATAGAGCGGATAACCGGGGACGTACGGGATCTCGATCTCCGCGTGCTTCTTCCCTTCTTCCGTCAGGATCTTGATGCGGTAATACTCGGCCGATTGTGCGACTTCGTCATCGTCCCATCGCTGCCAGTCGAGGATGACCGCTTCGGCGCCGGCATCGCTCGGAACGGTTTTCATCGCCAGCTCCTCAGCAGTGGCGGGCCGGAAATCCATGGTTCGGCTGAAACCGGCGGCGAATGCGGAGGCGGACGTCAGACAGAGTGCGGCTGCGACGGCGAGATGGCGTCTGTTCATGGACAGTGAGGACCTTTCGGGATCAGGACGAAGCGGGGAATTGTAACGCGGGCGTAGGCATTTGCAGACGCCACATCGCTCCGGCCGCGCCCGCTTTGAGCACGTATTTGCGCAACGCGTGATTCATGACGTCGGTTTCGAGCAACTCGCGTTCATCCGCGTCTGTCGGCTCGGACAATGCGATCCCCAAAGCGCTCGTCACCTGCCTCACCGTGCGGTCGTGCAATGCCGCGATCGCTTCCGAAACGCGCTTCGCGGGATTCACTTCATGCGTAATGGCCAATGCATCGCCGCGCAGGATGAACGTCGCCACACTCTGTGCACGCAACCACTCAATTGCCGCGCTGAGCGTAATGAGGTGCCAGTTGCGATGGCGGCGATAGAGTTTCGCGATCGCGCGATTACGCTCGCCGGCCGGCTTATAGACGTTCGGCTGCACTTCCCAGATCAATGCGAGCTTCCGCGCGCCGTCGAAGGTACCGGAGGTCGAGCCGACCGATCCGGGAATGGTGTGCTGTTGTCCGGCTGCCTGGCCGATCGCGAGTGCGTCGTCGATCTCTCGCGCGACGACGTCGAACGAAATCGTTTCCGCGCGCCCGCCGAAATGGGCATTACGGCCGAGCATGAGAATCCCGTCCGGCATCGGTTGATCCTCGCCGATGACGCGACGTGCGCTTTCCGGCAACGCCGCCTGCGGAACCACCGCGCCGGCCGCCCGCCCTTCCGCCGCGCGCGGATGCCACAGGCTCGGCGTCGGCAATCCTTCGAGCCACCGCGGATGATTGCGGCGCAGATAGCGCTCGACCACTGTTTCGCGAATGGTGAGCGTGTCGTCCGGCTCGAGCATCGACGCCGCGGTCACACCTTCCGCAAGGTCGGCAAAGACCTCGAGCACTTCGCCGCCGAGGGAGAGATAGAGGTCGTAAAGGGCAGCTTTGGTTTCGGCGCGGATGCCGTAGGTGGTGAGGATGCGATCGATGTGGGGAGGGAAAGGCATGGGGACGAGTCTCAGAGTCGCAGAGTCTCAGAGTCGCAGAGATGTCGTTCGCACGTCCTCTGAGACTCTGCGACTCTGCGACTTCATGCCGCGAGCCGTATGCGCGCCTGATCGAGTAAGTGCCGCACATCCGAAACCGAAACGATGTCCTGCAATCCGGTGCGGATGTCCTTGCCGTGCGGGATCCCTTTGGAGAACCAGCCGATCACCGTGCGGGCCTTGTGCAGCTTCCACTTGTCGATCTGCGGCGCAGTATCGATCTTGGCGAGATAACGCTGCATCGCGTCGATGCGGCGCTCGATCTCGTTCGACACGTCCTGCTCACCGCGCGCGTACGTGTGAATGTCGCGGAAGATGAACGGATTGTGCAGCGCCGCGCGGCCGATCATCACGCCGTCGACCTTCGTCTGCTCGAACATGCGCATCGCATCGGCGGGTGTTTTCACGTCGCCGTTACCCCATACCGGAATGGTCAGCTCGCTCTTGACGCGGCCGATGTAATCCCAGTCGCTCGCGCCGGTGTATGCCTCATTGCGCGTGCGTCCGTGGATGGCAATCGCGGCGACGCCGATCTCCTCGAAACGCTTGAGCAGTGGAATGACGTCGTTCGACTCCCACCCCTTCCGCACTTTCACAGTGACCGGGATCTTCACCGCGGCCTTGATCTTCTCGACGACGCGCGCGGCTTTGTCGAAATCCTTGAGCAGCGCGGAGCCGGCGCCGCTGTTGACGACCTTCTTCACCGGACAACCCATGTTGACGTCGACGATGTCGACACCCTGCTCTTCGACGATCGCGGCCGCGTCATCCATCCGCTCCGGATCGCCGCCGTAGATCTGAATGGCCACCGGCCGTTCACTTTCCTCAAACGCCAGCATTTGATGGCTGCGGTCGTTCTTGCGCGTCAATCCCTCGGCCGAGATGAATTCGGACACGACCAGGCCGACCCCGCCGAGCTCCTTGATCAGCGACCGGTAATACGTGTCGGTGACCTCGGCCATCGGCGCGAGCGCGAGCGGCTGTGCGATGTGCACGTCGCCGATCGAGAACGAACGCTGGAGAAATTGAGACATCGGAATGGAGTTTAACGTCGGAAGGCGGCGTTACAATCCCCGTCCTAATCGTCCATACGGAGGAATCAGATGCGGAAATTCGTGATCACCGCGGCGCTCACGCTCGCGGCTGTTAGCGCCGGCGCGGCTACCATCGCCGGAGTCAAGTTCGATGACGCTGCCACGGTCGGCACGCAGAAGCTCGTGCTCAACGGCTCGGCGCTGCGCAAGAAGTTCGTGGTGAAGGTCTACGCCGGTGCGCTTTACCTGCCGTCGAAGCAGAACAACGCTGCCGCGATCATCGCGGCCGACGCTCCGCGCCGGCAGGTGATGCACTTCCTCTATGACGTCGACATGGCCAAGATGGCAGAGGCATGGGAAGAGGGGCTGGAGGCAAACACGCCGAATGCTTCGGCGGAAGTGAAGACCGCGTTCCGCACCCTCGGCTCGTGGATGGAGGACATGAAGGAAGGGCAGCGCATCGTCCTCACCTACGCTCCCGGCACCGGCACGACCGTCGAGGTCAACGGCAAGAACAAAGGCACCCTCGGCGGCAAGGCCGTGGCCGACGCGATCCTGAACACGTGGATCGGTCCGAAACCGGGCCCGGGCGCTGACTTCAAGAAGGGCGTCCTCGGACAGTAGTCTCTCCGCGGTGCTTTGATGCTGGAGCGACGGCCTCTCAGCCCGTCGGGTTCGACCGGGGGTTCGACGGGCTGAGAGCCCGTCGCTCCAGCTTGGGCGCGCACACGAAAAACAACTTCACCGTCCGCGCTTCGATCGAATCTGCTTCTCCGTAGGGATCGAAGTCGATGACATCGGCGGGCGTCATTCCCGCTTCGTCGAGCGCCTTCACGATCTCGCGCTCCGTGTAGGCGCGCTGGCGATGCTGCTCGCGGATCGGCACGCGCTTGCCGCCGAGCTCCGCCCAGCCGGTGACGTTCGCGCGTCCGGTCTTCTCACGCGAGCGATACGACGTCGCGATCTCGAGGTAATAGTCCTTCCCCCTCGCGATGAACGGATCCGAGATGCCCCACACCTCGGGGTAAATGTCGGGATGGTTCATGTCGAACAGGAACAACGAGTCGTCCGACATCAGTGCGCGCACCGAGCGGAACGCCGCGATGAGGTCGTTCGCGTCGAGCATGTGATTGAGGCTGTCGTACATGCATGTGATCCGCGCGAACTTCGAGCGCAGCGGAAGCGCGCGCAGATCGCCCGCCGCGACGCGCGGCACGCGCGCATGCGCGACCTGCAGCATCGCCAGCGACGCGTCGATT
>DASPNA010000045.1:0-55702 GCA_035626775.1 Thermoanaerobaculia bacterium | reverse complement strand
GGTGGACTTGGCCGCCATGCGCTCCGCCGCCGCGAAGCTCCAGAAGAATCCCAAGATCATCGAGCCGCTCGTGCCAGTGGATCTGGTGGTGGATCATTCCGTGCAGGTGGATTTTGCCGGCACGCCCGACGCCATGCTGCGCAATCTGCAAATGGAGTTTGAGCGCAATCGTGAGCGTTACCAGTTCCTGAAATGGGGCATGCAGGCGTTCAACGGTTTCCAGGTCGTGCCTCCCGGCATCGGCATCGTTCACCAGGTGAACCTCGAGTATCTCGCGCGCGGCGTGCTGGAGAAGGAGGGCGTCTGGTATCCCGACTCGCTCGTCGGCACGGACTCGCACACCACCATGATCAACGGTCTCGGCATCGTCGCGTGGGGCGTGGGCGGCATCGAGGCCGAAGCCGGCATGCTTGGTCAACCTGTTTACTTCCTCACGCCGGACGTGGTCGGCGTGCATCTCACCGGGCAGTTGCGCGAAGGCGTCACGGCCACCGATCTCGTGCTCACCATCACCCAACTTCTTCGCCACGCGAAAGTGGTCGGCAAGTTCGTCGAGTATTTCGGCGAGGGCGCCGAGTCCCTCGGCGTCGCCGACCGCGCCACCATCGCCAACATGGCCCCCGAGTACGGCGCAACAATGGGTTATTTCCCGATCGACGAGGAAACCTGTCGCTATCTCGAGCTTACCGGACGCACGAAAGAGCAGATCGACAACTTCCGCAGCTATTACCAGGCGCAGGGGATGTTCGGCATCCCGAAAAAAGGCGACGTGCAGTACACGAAGGTGCTCGAGCTCGACCTGTCGAGCGTTCGCGCGAGCGTCGCCGGCCCGAAGCGCCCGCAGGACCGCATCGAGATCGACGTTCTCAAGCCGACGTTCGTGAACATGCTGCAGGCCGACGTGCCGAATGGGTATGGGAAGACGCTCGAAGAGGTGTCGCGAAAAGTGAAGACGATCGTCGGCGCCGAAGCGAAGACGCCGCATGTGGCAGGCGGCGGCGAACAGGCGATGGAGACGGTGCCGGGCGCGAAGGACACGCGCAACACCAGCGAGCTGACCGAATACGAGATGGTGAACAACCGCCCGTCGCCCGATCGTGTCGACGCGGTGGCGTTCGCGGAAGATACGCCGACCCATGTCGCGGACCTCCATCACGGCGACGTGCTCATCGCCGCGATCACGTCGTGCACGAACACGTCGAATCCGTCGGTGATGCTCGCGGCGGGTCTGCTCGCGAAGAAGGCCGTCGAGCGCGGGCTGAAAGTGCCTCCGGTCGTGAAGACGTCGCTCGCGCCGGGCTCGCGCGTCGTCACCGAGTACTACCGCAAAGCCGGCCTCGAGCAATACCTCAACCGCCTCGGCTTTCACACCGTCGGCTACGGCTGCACGACCTGCATCGGCAACTCCGGCCCGCTCGATCCGCGCGTGGAAGACGCGATCACCCGGCACGACCTCATCGGCGTCTCGGTGCTCAGCGGCAACCGCAATTTCGAGGCGCGCGTGCATCAGTCGATCAAGGCGAATTTTTTGATGTCGCCGCCGCTCGTCGTTGCCTTCGCGCTCGCCGGACGCATCGACATCGACATGTCGAACGATCCGATCGGCAGGTCGAGCGACGGACACGAGGTCTATCTCCGCGACATCTGGCCGACGCTCGATGAAGTGCGCGAGGCGGTGCAGATGGCGCTGTCGCCGGAAGACTTCCGCCGCATGTACGCGAACTTCGCCGAACAGAATCCGCTGTGGAACGAGATCCCTTCGTCGACCGGCACGGTCTACGAGTGGGATGCGACCTCGACGTACATCCACGAGCCGCCGTTCTTTCGCGATTTCGGCATGCAGGCCGGAAAAGCCGCCGATGTCGTCGGCGCGAAGCCATTGGCGATCTTCGGCGACTCGGTCACCACGGACCACATCAGCCCCGCCGGCTCGATCAAGCCGAGCTCACCGGCCGGACGTTACCTGCTCGAGAACGGAGTGTCGGTCGAGGACTTCAACAGCTACGGCTCGCGCCGCGGCAACGATGAAGTGATGACGCGCGGGACGTTCGCCAATGTGCGCATCAAGAATCTGATGGTGCCCGGAGTGGAAGGCGGCGTTACTGTTCACCACCCATCCGGCGAACGGATGGCGATCTACGACGCCGCGATGAAGTATGCGTCGGAGAATGTGCCGCTGGTGATCCTCGCCGGCCACGAATACGGCACCGGCAGCTCCCGCGACTGGGCCGCCAAAGGCACCCGCCTCCTCGGCGTCCGCGCCGTCGTCGCCGCAAGCTTCGAGCGCATCCATCGCTCGAACCTGGTCGGCATGGGCGTGCTGCCGTTGCAATTCGCCGACGGCACGAACGCGCAAACGCTCGGCCTCGACGGCACCGAAACGTTCGACGTCGTTGGGATCGAAGGTGTGCTGCGCCCGCGTCAACAAGCGACGCTGCGCATTCATCGCGGCGACGGCAAAACGCAGGATGTCGCGGTCACAGTGCGCATCGATACGCCGATCGAGGTGGATTACTACGAGCACGGCGGGATCCTGCCGTTCGTGCTGCGGCAGTTGATGGCGTAGGGACGGCCTCTCGGGCGCGCTTACCGCCGCAACACCTGCAGCGACGAATCGTTCGTCGCGTTGTCGACGGTCGTCGCGTACACGATCGCGTTGCCTTCGATGACGCGGATCTCGATCGAATCGTCGGGCTGCAGCGCGATCCCGGCGAACGAGTTGCCGGGTTGCTGCAGGAACTCGTGTGCGGCGAATGTGAGCGAGCGTGTATGGCGCGTGATGCCGGCGGCGTCGCGGATCGTGACGTCGAGGGTGGCCGGGTCGATGCTGCGCACGCCGACGTTGAAACGATAGCGGGTGAGATCGCGCGGCGCGATGAGCGCGGCGACGTCGTTGCGTGTGAGCGCGGAGTCGATCGGAATTGCGGGCACCGTGACGCCGGTGGTGCCGTTCGGTTGATCGTCGTATGCGCGCGCGACGATCGTCGGCAGCGAGTCGCCGTCGACGAGGATATCGAGTGATCCCAGGCCGCTGCCGCCCATGGCGGCGACGACGTCGGCGAACGAGTGCGTGGCGAACGGCGCGAGCTCGTAACGTTGCACGAGACCGAACGGCCGATAGATCAGCCATCCGCCGGTCGCGACGCCGCTCGTGTTCGTCAGTTGGAGCTCCGTCTTGAAGTTCGCGTTCGACTGCCCGCGGGTCGAACCGACGACCGGCACGATCGCATCGGCGACCTTCGGACCAGTTTGGGCGAGCGTGAGAGGGGCGACGAGGAGAAGCGCGATGAGGACTTTCGGCATGGCGAAAGTCTACCGGGGCCGCCCAGAAATTTCGGAAGAGCTCGCCGCGGTTCAGCGTCCCCAGTTGCTGGCAGCCCCTTCGCAAACCAGGGGAGCATGAGCAAACAACAACCGAATCAGGATTACTACAAGATCGGCGGACGCGCGCAGACCGATGGCTCGGATCGCGGCGAGCAGCTCAGCGACGACAAGCAGCGGCTGGCGCAGACCGAGAAGAACGCGAAGCACCCCGCGGTCCTTCGATCGAAGAAAAAATAAATGACGACATTCGACGAGCTCGAAACGCGGCGCGCGCCGGGATTGTCCCGGCGCGCGCTCAACATGCCGGCCTCACCCATTCGGAAGCTGGCGCCGCTGGCCGACGCTGCCAAAGCGCGCGGCACACACGTGCTGCATCTCAACATCGGCCAGCCCGACATCGAAACGCCCGCGTGCATGCGCGACCGGCTGCGCGAGCTCGAATGCCGCGTCCTCGAGTATTCGCCCTCCACCGGCACGCCCGAGTTCCTGCGTTCGCTCATCCGCTATTACGAGCGCCGCCTCGGCCTCGTTCTGAACACGAGTCAGGTGCTTGCCACGACCGGCGGCAGCGAAGCGATCCTCTTCTCGTTCCTCGCGTGCGCGAATGAAGGCGACGACGTGATGGTCGTCGAGCCGTTCTACGCGAACTACAAAGCGTTCGCGACGATGGCCGGACTGAACATCGTCCCGGTCACGAGCCGCGGCCGCGACGGCTTTCACGTGCCGCCGCGCGAGGTATTCGAGCGCGCGCTCACGCCGCGCACGCGCATCCTGATCCTCTGCAATCCCGGCAATCCGACCGGCACCGTGTATACGCGTGAAGAGCTGGAGATGGTCGCCGACTTCTGCCGCGAGCATGGCCTCTTTCTCGTGTCGGACGAGGTGTATCGCGAGTTCGTCTACGGTGAGAAGCGTGCGATCAGCGCGCTCGAGCTGCCCCACGACGAGGAGTTCGTGGTGGTCGTCGACAGTCTCTCCAAGCGCTACAGCGCCTGCGGCATCCGCCTCGGCTCACTGGTCACGCGCAACAGCGACGTGTACGACGCGTGTCTGCGTATGGCGCAGGGCCGGCTCTCGCCGCCCGGGCTCGCTCAATTCATCGCGCTCGGCGTCGAATCGCTGGGCGACGAATACACGCGCGACATGGTGGCCGAATATCGCCGCCGCCGCGACGTGCTTTATCACGGACTCACCTCGATTCCAGGCGTCGAGCTCAGCGAGCCGGAAGGCGCGTTCTACTGCATGCCGCGTTTGCCGGTGGCCGACGCTGAGGATTTCGCGCGATGGTTGCTCGCCGAGTTTCAGCATGACGGCGCGACGGTGATGGTCGCGCCGGCGAACGGTTTCTACGCGTCGCCGCTCGGCAAGAGCGAAGTGCGGCTCGCGTATGTGCTCAACTGCGACGATTTGCGGCGGGCGGTGGAAGTGCTGCGCGCCGCGATCCCCGCTTATGGAGTGCGGCAGCGATAGCTGCAGCGTTCAACGCGCAGCGAAGCTGCCGCGCTCCATAGCTACCGCCGCATCGCCAGCTCGATGATCTCGCCGATCAATTCCTTGTACGACCGCCCGCTTTCCTTCGCTGCCATCGCGAACTCCGCGGCCGGATCGAGCCATGGATTCGGATTCGCCTCGATCACGTAGATCTTCCCCGCATCCGTCACGCGCAGATCGACGCGGCCGTAGTCGCGCAGCTTCAGCACGCGATACGCGGTGAGCGCGGTTTCGTGAATGCGCGCGACGAGATCCTCATCGAGGTCCTTCGCGGGCGCCGACTTCGTCTTCTTGTACGCCTCGGTCGTCACATCGAACTTCACTTCGTAGCCGGCGATGCGCGGCATGCCATCCGGCAGCTTCGACAGATCGAGCTCGACGAGCGGCAACGCTTCGGGCTTCTCATTGCCGAGGATGGCGGCGTAGATCTCGCGGCCTTCGATGTACTCCTCGATCAGCGCGGGCGTGTCGAACTCGCTCTCGACGTACGCGATGCGTTCGAACAAATCCTTCAGCGAATCGACCACCGACGCGGCATTGATGCCCTTCGACGCGTCCTCGGAGGCCGGCTTCACGATCACCGGAAAACGGATGTCCTGCGCGTGCTCGACGCGGCCCTTGTTCATCACCACGGAGTACGGTGTGTCGAGATCGTGATAGCGAATGAGCTTTTTCGCGACGGTCTTGTCCATCGCCAGACACGAGCCGTGCGGCCCGGCGCCGGTGTACTTTTTCCCGACGAGATCGAGGAACGCGGCGAAATGCATCTCCATCGTGTCGTCGCCCGCGTACGACTCCACCAGGTTGAAATACAGGTCGGCACTCGAACGCGACACGGCGGTCAACGTCTGCGGCCGTCCATCGATCGCAAGCGTCGATGGCTCATGCCCGAGGCTGTTGAGGGCTTCGGAGATCGCCTCGATGTCGGTCTTCTTCTTCCGCTTCTTTTTCCCGTTCTCGGCGGCCGCTTCGATGTCGGCCCCCGGGTACTCCTCGTACCCTTCGAACGTGTTGTAGAGGATCGTGACCTTCAACGTGTCGGCCTCCGATGCTTCAGTCGCTTCTTCCCGAGCAGGAAAGTCATCGCCAGTGTAGTGATGTAAACCGTCAGCTCGACCATCTGATTGCGGCTGCGCGTGCGCACGGCCACGAGCTCGAGCTCCGCGAGGCGCTTCTCGATGGTCATCACCAGCGTGCGCACGAGCGTCCGCCGCACACCAGTCCAGTAGTTGACTTTATCGATGACGGTGCGCCGATGCTCGCGCAGCAGCAGCGCCGCGGAGCGCGTCTCTTCATCTTCGCCGGCGGCTGGAAAGATGTCCGTGAGATCGGAGTCGAGTGCGAGGTCGGCGATCATCGGCGACTCGTCGACGTGGATCTGGCGGTAGAACTCCTCGACCGTCTGTTCCATCTCCGCGACGGTGACGTCAGTCTGTCCGACCGACTTCACCGGCGGCATGTCGCCGAGCGCGTGCGCGATGCGATCGACGTACTGCAGTTTGCGCAGTGCGCCCCAGCCCGCATAACGCGACTCCCACAGCGACGTCGGATCGAGCCACACGGCGAACGTCTCCGCGAAGTCTTCGTCGGGATGTTTCTGCGCGTACCAGCCGGGGATGTAGCGCACGAAGTCATGCGAGAAAGGGACGAATGGATAGTCGTCGCGATACGGCTTGCGCGTGGAGCCGAAGAGCTGCCGCCACTCCTGCGTGCGATAGAGCTCGTACGCGTGATTGAACGCGTGGCCCGCTTCGTGCCGCAGGTACATCATGATCTCGCGTTCGTCTTCGACGTCGTTGATCGCGTCTTCGAGGTTGGCCACGCGCGTGTCGCCGAGGTAGAAGGGGATGCCGATGACGGGCTCGCCGGTGGGCGATCCCCATTCGTCCGAGAGGTAACACATCGGCCGGAAATGGCGCAGTCCGTTTTGCTCCAGCTCCGCGTAGAGATGCCGCACCAGCTCCGCGACCGGCGAGCGCTCGAGCGAGAGGCCGAGGTCGCGGATGGGGATAGGCAGGAGCTGCCGCGCTTCGGGCGGGGCGTGTTCGAATTGCATCGCGGGAAGGATATCCTTCCGCGCATGAAACACTGGCTCATGAAATGTGAACCGGGCGCGTACGCGATCGATGATCTAGAGCGCGACGGTTCGACGAAATGGGAGGGTGTGCGCAACTATCAGGCGCGCAACTTCATGCGCGACGAAATGCAGGTGGGCGACAGGGTGCTGTTCTACGCATCGAACGCGGATCCGTCCGGCGTGACCGGTCTCGCCGAAGTCAGCCGCGCCGGATATCCCGATCCGGAAGATCCGACCTGGACGCTGGTCGACATTAAATTCGTGAAGAAGTTCCCGCACATCGTGCCGCTGGAAACGCTGAAGATCACGCCCGGGCTCGAGAAGATGGTGGTCACGCAGAAGGGGTCGCGGTTGTCGATTCAGCCTGTGACGAAGAGCGAGTACGACATCGTGGTGAAGCTTGCCAAAAAGTAGCCTTCTCCCCTCCGCAGAGGGGAGAAGGTGTCACAGGCGGATGAGGGGTCGCCCTGCGGCTCGATGAACACTCTCATCCGCGCTTCGCGCACCTTCTCCCCTTGAAGGGGAGAAGGCGACTTAGGCAATCATGCTCGAGATCCATCGCGGCGACATCACCAGGCTCGACGTCGACGCCATCGTCAACGCCGCCAACTCCTCGCTCCTCGGCGGAGGCGGCGTCGACGGCGCCATTCATCGCGCGGCCGGGCCGGAACTGCTCGAAGAATGTCGCAGGATCGGTGGCTGTCCGACGGGTGAGGCGCGGATCACGTGCGGCTATCGCTTGCCGGCCAAGTATGTGATTCACACCGTCGGTCCCGTCTGGCGCGGCGGGTTGCAAGGCGAGCCGGAGATGCTCGCGTCGTGTTATCGCAACACCCTCGCGCTCGCCGCCGCACATGGCGTGCGCACGATCGCGTTTCCGGCGATCAGTTGCGGCGTCTATGGCTATCCGGTCGACGAAGCCGCGAAGATCGCGGTGCGCGAGACGCGCGCGTTCGTCGAGCGGAATCCCTCGATCGAGCGCGTGCTGTTCAGTTGTTTGATGGATGACGTCGCGGATGCCTACAGCGTGCGCTGGCGTCTGGAACGAGCTTTGCGGGCTGACGCGGCATGGTGCGACCGAGTTGTCCCGTGTTGCTGATTCATGCCGATGACGAGTTCCGCAAGTCGCTGATCGCGACGCTCGACGCGCGGCATTTCACGGTCACGTTCGCCGCCGATGGCGATCGCGCGCTCGACCTGCTGGGCGAGCGCGACTTCCGCGTCGTGATCGTCGGCCTCAACGTGGCGAACCGCGCGCTCGAAACGTTGCGCGAAACACGCAACCGCACCAAATGCGGCGTCATCCTCCTCGGCGATCCGAACCCCGAGCTGCGCAGGCTTGCGCCGTGGGCGGACGAGACGCTGCTCAAGCCGGTCGATCCGGCGTATGTCGCGCAACGCGCGAACTCATATTGCGCGCAGGACTGACGGCGCCGGTTTCTTCGCAAGCTCCTCATGCGTCCAACGTCGCGTGTGGAGGTCATCGTGAAGAAGATCATCGCGTTGTTGTTCGTGCTGTTGTCGTTGTCGTGCAGCAGGCAGGAGAAAGCCGCGTCGAATGTGACCGATACGGCGCTGCCGGCAAATGCATCGGTAGCGCGCGTGAAGACGCAAGGTGCCGCGCCCGCGGCAGGCGTGACGCCGATGATGGTGCGCACGGCGCAGATGCGCATCGTCGTCGCCGACACGATGGAGACCGTCGACGCCGTCACGCGCTCGGTCGAGGCCATCGGCGGTTTCGTCGCCGGCTCGAACATCTGGCGCGACGGTGAGCTGATGCGCGCGACGCTCACATTGCGCGTGCCGTCGGACAAGCTCACCGGTACCCTCGCATCGATCCGGGGGCTCGCGAAGCGCGTCGATAACGAGAACATCACCAGCGAAGACGTATCGCAGGAGTACGTCGACCTGCAGTCGCACGTGCGCAATCTCGAGGCGACGGAGACGGAGTTGCTCGCGCTGCTGACGGTGGCGCGGGAGCGTTCGAAGCGCGCTTCGGAAGTGCTGGAAGTGCATCAGCAGGTGATGACCATCCGCGGCCAGATCGAGCAGGCCAAAGGACGGCTGAGCTATCTGTCACAGGTTTCCGCGATGTCGTCGATCTCGCTCGAAGTGATGCCCGACGCAATCGCGCAACCGGTGGTCGAGCCGGGCGGCTGGCAGGCGCTGGTCGTGGTGAAGGACGCGGTGCGCGCGCTGGTCGGCTCGCTGCAGTCGATCGCAACCATCGCGATCTGGCTGTTCATCTACATCGTGCCGATCTTCGGCATGATCGCGCTGGTGATCGTCGCGGCCTTGACGATCGCGCGGAGAGTGCGCGCGCGGCAAGTCTGACGGCTGGTCTTGTGTAACCTTCTCCCCTCCGCGAGGGGAGAAGGTGCCGCAGGCGGATGAGGGTGCGTCCCTCAGATGCGCTGCAGAGCGAAGGGAAATTCCAAAGCGAACCGACGGCCCGTGCCCCTTTGTCTCTGCACTCTGCCATCCGTGCGGAGTTCGGCCATGCGACGAGCGACCGCGGCGCCGACGTACCATTCCGGCCTACGTCACACCGATGTCAGACTCCACCTTCCACACGACGGAGGACAGCGGAAACCTCAGGTGCTACACGCCACAGGAGGTTCCCGGCCCCCCTCATCCGGCCTTCGGCCACCTTCTCCCCGCTGCGGCGGGGAGAAGGTTACACAGGCGATGTCATTGAGTAACCTTCTCCCTTCGCGAGGGAAGAAGACGGTGTTTTCCCTCAGTGCGAAACCGCCCGCCGCCGCCCTTGCACCTTTTGCAAATGAATCGTGACCGTCTCGCCGCTTTTGCGCGGGATGGTCAGCATCGTCGATCGCGTGTTTCTAAACGACGCCACGTCGCTCGTCCGCCATGCGCCGGGAAGCGTCAACTGGAGCGTGCCGCTCGCGTTCGCGTTGGGATCGGCGGCGTCGATGCGCATCGTGGTCGACGTCGGCGTGGTGATGTACACGACTGCGGCGGCGCTCGACTGAATGCCTTCCACTGCGCCCGCGCGCCAGAACGCGATGCCGAGCGCGCCGGTGCGATGATCGCGCGCCGCGGAGACAGTGTCGTTGTTGGCGACGATCGACAGCGGACGCGATGCAGCCCACGCGGCCATTGACGTCGAAGTCATGTTCGGCACGATCACGTACTCCGCCGACGCGTTCACCGGCGACGTGCCGTGATCGAGCCACATCGTCACGAACGACTTCGTGTGCGGCGTGGCGTCGGCTGAGCCGCCGAGGGAGGCCCAGGTGCCGGTGCGTGATTCGCGGGTGACTTTCAGATCGACCGGCGTCGGAAACCAGTAGCCGACGTTTTCGAGCACGGCCCAGTCATCGCGGCGCGCGAGCTGCGCGTTTGCGTTCAGGAGCGGCCACTGATTGACGATCGTCTCGATCCGGTTCGTGCTCGTCGATGTGATGCTGTTCGTCAGGAACACGATCGCGTCGTCGAAGAAGAACCACGATTTGCGCGCGATGAGCGCGGACTGCAGCGGTGCGAGCTCCATCGCCGACACACCGTTGCGTCCATCGCCAGTGCCGCCCGCGAAGGTGCGCGTGCCATAACCGTACGCGTTGCTCGCCGTGTCGGCCTTCTGTTCGACGGTCGTGCCGGGCAGGCGCGTCCAGTCGAGTGCGGGCCAGATATCGCGGCCGAAATATTCGTCGCCGCGTTGCACGAGATAGAAGCGGCCGTCCGATTGCCGCGCGCCGCGCAGGTTCTCCTCGTTCGTGCTCTCACCCGATTTCGTGCGCGTCGAGAACATCTTGACCGACGCGAACCAGCCGTCGCGGCGATGCACGGTGTAGTCGGAGGCGAAGTAATGGCGATGACCGTTCGGCCATGCCGATGGGAAACGCGATGCTTCGACTTTCGACGCCAGCGCCGCGAGCTCCGATGGAAGCGCGCCCCATGTGCCGAGCATCTTCGACGCGGCGGCGCGAATCTCCGATGCGCGCGGCGACGCAATCTGCGATGTCTGCAGCAACGCCGCGATTCCATTGAAGCCGGTCGTCGACGGGCGCGCCACTTCGCGGCTGATGACCGAGACGTCGAAATAGCTGCCGTACAGCGTCCACGCGATGCCGTCGGCGACGTAATCGCTGAACGACGCCAGCGACTCTGCCGGCAATCCGTACGACGTGCCGCGCGTGAGCAACGCGTAGCGCGCGACGTCGTTCGCGAACGAGCCGCCGTAGCCGCCGGTATAGAGCTGCGCGCCGTGTTGATGGAACGAGCGGTCGCGCTTGATGCCTTCGCCGGACGTCGGCTTCACGACGAAATCCATCGCGTCGCGGACGGCCGCGAGCATCGGCGCGTCGTTTTTCAGGATGCCGAGGCAGAGGTGCGTGAAGGAGGACCAGACCAGGTTCTGTCCGGTGGGGATCGGTCCGGTGATTCCGCGGCCTGTCGGGGAGTTGCCGATGCGAAGTTGCATCGCATGCAAAAGATCCGCGTGGACCTGCGGATCGACTTCACCTTCCATCAGGACGAGCGTGGGGCCGAGGTCGATGGGGATGCCGATGGTCCAGAACCACCAGTTGCCGGCGGGAAAAATCGTCGCACCGTAAAACGTCTTCGTGTACGCGAGCGCCGCGTCGATCTGCGCGCGCAGCGCCGGGTTGCGATACATCCCTTGACCCGGCGTACGATACGCCTTGGCCATCACGATGAGGCGACGCGTGTGGTCCCACGGACCCCAGCCGCCGTTCGGCGTCTCGTTGTAGTTGATGTCGTACCAGCTGCCGTCGCTGCGCAGCCACGTCGGACCGGTGATCTGGCGCGTGAGCGACTCCAGCTCGTCGAGTCCGCGGCGCATGCGCGGTGAAGACGGATCGGCGCCGGCGCCGGTGTAGTAGGCGTGGAACTGCGCACGGACGGTGTCGACGTCGGCGGCATCGGCGCCAGCCGCGATGGAGGCGAGCAGTGCGAACGCGAGGATGTTTTTCCTGGACGATTTCATGGACCGGACGTGAAATCAAAAAGGACGGCGTACGCCGTCCTTTTCGTCGAGGTGGCTGGGAGCGAACAGGTTAGATGGGGGTGACGTTCGAGGCCTGGAGGCCCTTGGGTCCCTGGATCATGTCGAACTCGACCGAGGCGCCTTCCGCCAGCGAGCGGAAGCCGTTCGCCTGGATGGCGGAAAAGTGGACGAAAACGTCCTCGCCGGTCTCAGTCGTGATGAACCCAAAACCCTTCGCGTCGTTGAACCACTTGACTTTACCAGTGCTGCGCATGCTTCTGATTCTCCTTCTTGATATAGCCCGGCCACCTTCCATAGTTGCCGGTCTTACCGTGTGGGTAGCGCAACTTTCGGTGCATACAATAAATTTCCGTGAGACATCTGGAGCGGCGGGCTTTCAGCCCGCCGGCCGGTTCGGCGGTCTGGTTGTCGGTGACTTTTCGCCTGCGCCCCACGTCCGAACTGACAACCGACAACCGACAACCTTCTTCACGAACAGGAGCCGACAATGCACATCCTCGCCCTGATCCTGGCCACCCTCATTTCCACTCCGCCGCGCGAATGGCGGGACAGCATCCGCGACGTGTACGTCGACGGCACGCTCGTCCGCAACGCGCAGACGCTGACGACGAGCTCGCCGCGCATGATCGCGGTTGTCTGCGGTGAGGAAGTGCTGTTGCTCGATCCCGAGAAGCAGTCCGTCACGCGCGCACCAAAGTTCGAGCTCGCGTTCAAGGCCGATCGCACCAGCGCGACGAGTGCGGCCGAGGTGAGTGGGCCGGTGGATGGGAGCGTGGTGCAGTCCGGGTCGACGTACATCGTCAACTCGGGCGGCAAGAGCATCGTCGTTGCGCCGCATCAGAGCAAAGCCGGATCGATGACGATCGATGAGTTGTGGGCGACGGCGCCGGTGTGGCGCGCCATCGCCGATCATTACGAGCCCGAGGGGGCGATCGTGGATCGATTGAAGGCGATCGATCGGCCCGTGCGCCTCGAGGTCGTGCTCGCGACGTGGTGCGGTGACAGCCGGCAGCACGTGCCGCGGCTGCTCAAGTCTGTTGCGCGTGCTGCCAATCCGAACATCACCGTCGAGTTGATCGGCATCGACGCCGATTTTCTGAAGCCGGCCGAAGTCATCGCCGGGCGCAACATCACGAATGTGCCGACGGTGATCGTCAGCAGCGCCGATGCGGGAGTCGAGCTCGGCCGCTTCGTCGAGACCCCGGCCAACGCGACCCTCGAAGACGACATTTGCGACATCGTCGCCGGGACGCAGAAAGTGCATCCCGGACGCCTCGAGCGCGGTGCGTTGCTCGCGTCGGGCACGTACGAGTTGCGCGACACGCGGCGGCGGCGCGAAGGAACGGAGACGTTCGAGATCTATGCGCGACCGGCGGGCGGAGTGATTGCGCACAGCGTGATCGTGAAGCGCGACGGCACGAGCATCGAGACATGGGCGTCGCCGACGTCGGTCGAGGTCACGCATCGCGTCGGCGGTACGGTCTCGGCGCATCGCACCACGACGCGCACGCGTTTCCGGCGCGATGGCGACGGGTGGACCGCGCTCTCACGCGGCGCGACCGGCATCATCGAGCAGACCGTGTCTGCGCCCGCCGCGTACGTCGCGCCGGCCACGATCACGTATGCGTGGACACGCGACGCGCAGACCGCGTACGTCGTGCCGGAACGCGGAGTCGGCGCGGTGAGCGCGCTGCAGGTGCGCATGGCGAAGGGCGACGTGCCGAAGTGGGTGAAGTTCGGGGATGGCTCGGAACGACGCTTGTTGAAGTAGTCGTAGAGTCTTAGAGGCTTAGAGTCGTAGAGGTCGCCCACAACTCCTCTACGACTCTATGACTCTACGCCTCTGCGCCTCCCCCGCGCCCACGAGCAGATCGGGCACGCATCCTCATCGTGTCCCCGCGCGGGACAGTACTCGCGGCCGAAGTAGATCATCTGCAGATGGCGCTTTGCCCACTCCTCGCGCGGGAACACTTTCTTCAGATCGCGCTCGGTCTTTTCGACGCTCTTCCCATTCGACAAGCCCCAGCGATGGGCGAGGCGATGGATGTGCGTATCGACCGCGAACGCCGGCTGGCCGAATGCCTGCGACATCACCACGCTCGCGGTCTTGTGGCCGACACCGGGCAAACGCTCCAGCGCCTCCATGTCGCGCGGCACCTTGCCACCATGCTCCGCGACGAGCGTCTCCGCGAGCTTCTTCACATTTTTCGCCTTCGTCGGCGCGAGGCCGCACGCGCGGATGGCGCCGAGGATCTGATCGACGCTCAAGCGCGCCATCTTTTCCGGCGTCGACGCGAGCTTGAACAGCGCAGGCGTCACTCGGTTCACCTGCACATCCGTCGTCTGTGCCGAGAGCAGCACCGCCACGAGCAGCGTGAACGGATCACGATGCTGGAGCGGAATCGGCGGAGCGGGATACAGCGAATCGAGAATCTCGCCGATCTTCTCCGCCTTCTCTTTCTTCCTCACCGCGCATCCTCGGCATCGCGCCACCGCGCGACGAACTCCGGCAAGTCCGGCGACGCGATGTCCTGTTTCAGCACCGCCAGCACCTCGGATGGCGGCACGTTGCCGTTACGATCCTTCGCGCGAATCACGGTGCGCATGTGGCCGATCGCGCAGAACGTGCCGTTCTTCTCGACGACGTGCTCGACGTAGATCCACTTCTCGTCCCAGCCGATCACGCGCGAGCGGATGTCGAAGCGCTCGAACGGCTTCACCTCGCGGCGGAAGCGCACCACCGCGCCGCCCATCACCGGCCGCCATCCGCGCCGCAGCATCGGACCAATCAAGCGCGTGCGGCCGATCAGCTCGAGGCGCGCGATGTCCATGAAGCTCACGAAGCGGCCGGCGTTGAGATGGAAGTTGAGATCGCAGTCGTGCGGCAGGGCGGTGAAGCGCACGACGGACTCGTCGAGCGGCCCGATGCGCGAACGGAACCGCGCCTTGATCATCGTGGCGATAAAACGGATCAGCAGCAACATCGTGTGGTGAACGATAGACCACAGGAGGCCTCCGGCGGCCGGGGCCACCGGCCCCGGACCCCGCTTGCGGGCCTAGCCTCCGCGACACAGAGTTGCCACGATCGACAGCGTGTCGCGGAGGCTAGGCCCGCAGACGGGTCCGGGCCCGCGGCCCGGCCGCCGGAGGCCTTCGTCGGTACAATCCGTCGCGATGCACGATGAGCCGATCCCGCGCGAGCTGCCGGAACGCACTGGCAAGCACTATTGCGTGCGTTGTATGGCCCTCGTGCCGGCCGATGAATATCAGCGCAACGATCACATCTGCGATGCGTGCGCGGCCGATGACGAATATCCGCCGCCGAAGGACAAATGACGACGCGCGTTGCGGTGGTGCACGACTGGCTCACCGGCATGCGCGGCGGCGAGGCGGTGCTCGAAGCGATCCTGGATGCGCTGCCCGGCGCCGAGCTCTTCACGCTGCTGCACTATCCCGGCTCGGTCTCGCCGAAGATCGAGTCTCGCACCATTCACACATCATCCGTGCAGCCGCTCGCGTCGCGCACGAACGACTACCGCAAGCTCCTGCCACTCTTTCCGCGCGCGGTGCGCCAATGGGATTTCACGCCGTACGACTTCATCGTGTCGTCCAGTCATTGCGTCGCGAAAGGCATCGACGCGCAGGGGAAGCCGCATCTGTCCTACTGCCATACGCCGATGCGCTATATCTGGGATCGCTTCGACGATTATTTCCCGCGCTCGAAGCCGCTGCAGCGCGCGGCGATGACGTCGATCGCGCCGTGGCTGCGGCGCTGGGACGTGCAGACGTCGCGCGCGGTGACCCGCTTCGTCGCGAACTCGCGCTTCGTGCGCGACCGCATCCGCCGCTACTACGATCGCGACGCGACGATCATCCATCCATTCGTCGACGATGCGTTTCTGCGCGCGCCGCTCCATCACGACCGCGAGGACTATCACCTGGTCGTTTCGGCACTCGTGCCCTACAAGAAAATCGACCTCGCCATCGCCGCTGCAGTCGCGAGCGAACGACGGCTGGTCGTCCTCGGCGGCGGTCCGCTCCTCGAAGCGTTTCGCAAGCGCGGCGGGCAGAACGTCGAGCTCCTCGGCAACGTCTCACGGGACGTGATCATCGACCGCCTCAGCCGCGCGCGCAGCCTGATCCTCCCCGGCGTCGAAGACTTCGGCATCACTCCCCTCGAAGCCATGGCCCTCGGCACACCCGTGGTCGCGCTCGGTCAGGGAGGCGTACTCGACTCGGTGGTCGAAGGCACGACCGGAATTTTCTTCGGCGAGCCGGAGGTAGACTCGCTGCGCCGCGCGCTCGGAGAAGTGGAACAGAGGCAGTGGGATCGTGAGACGATCCGCGCGCACGCGGCGGCGTTTTCGCGCACGCGATTCGATGCGGAGTTGAGAGAAGAACTGGCAGCGTTGCGGGGCGGACGTTGAAGACGAACATAGAATGATCGAAAAGAAGCACAGGGCGCTTGCGTCCGTCTACCTCGTGAACGACGCCGTGGCGTCGAACCTGGCCATGCTCGCGGCCTGGTTCCTCCGTTTTCAAACGGAGGTCATCCCGGTGACGAAAGGGCAGCAGGACTTTTCGACTTACGCACCGCTGCTGCCGCTGATCACGATCGTCTTCCCGCTTTGCTTCGCCGTGCAGGGTCTCTATCGCATTCGTCCGGCGCGCGGAAAAACAGAGGAGTGGGTCGCGGTGGCGATGGGATCGGTCGTGGCGACGATCATCCTCTCCGGCATTTTGCTGTGGGTGCGGCCGGCGGAGAGCCACATCGTGCCGTACTCGCGCGCAACGCTCGCGCTGTTCCTCGTGGGCGCGGTGGTGCTGACCATCATCGGACGCACGATCGTCCGCTTCGTCGTCGTGCGCCGGCATCGGCACGGCAAAGATCTCGACCGCGTGCTGATCGCCGGCAACGGCGATCTGGCGCGCACGGTCTTCGAGCGGATGAACGCGCAGCGCGAGGCGCTGGGCTTCGAGATCGCCGGCTATCTCAGTAACGGCGACGACGGCGAGATCCCCGGCATCCCGCACCTCGGCAAGATCGGCGACGCGGAAGCGATCGTGAAGGCGAATGCGATCGATCACGTGTTCGTGGCGCTGCCGCACGCGTCATCGCAGGCGATGATGGAGCTGCTCGATCGCCTCGTGCGCAACTGCCTCTCCATTCACGTCGTGCCCGACCTGTTGCAGTTCATGGTGCTGCGCTCGCGCGTCGAAGATCTCGACGGACTGCCGACCATCAACCTCTCCGACACGACGCTCGACGGCTGGAGCCGTTTCGTGAAACGCGCGTTCGACCTCGTGGTTGCGTCCATCGCGCTGTTGCTCCTGTCGCCGGTGATGCTGCTCGTCGCGATCGCGATCTGGCTGGAGGACCGCGGGCCGATCTTTTACCGTCAGATGCGCATGGGACTCGACGGCAAGCCGTTCGCGATCCTCAAGTTTCGTTCGATGCGCGTCGGCGCCGAAGACGAAACGGGCGCGGTGTGGGCCGCGAAAGACGATCCGCGGCGCACGCGCGTGGGCAGCTTGATCCGTGGCTGGTCGCTCGATGAGCTGCCGCAACTCTGGAACGTGCTGATCGGCGACATGAGCGTGATCGGCCCGCGTCCCGAACGCCCCGAGTTCGTCGAACAGTTCCGCGCCGAGTTCCCGCATTACATGCTGCGCCACAAAGTGCGCGCGGGCATGACCGGCTGGGCGCAGGTGCACGGCTGGCGCGGCAACACCTCGATCCGCATGCGCATCGAGCACGACCTGTATTACATCGAGAACTGGTCGCTGCTGCTCGACTGCAAGATCTTGTTCATGACCGTGGTGCATGGGTTGAGGCATGAGAATGCGTACTGACCCGCCCGCCCTCCGCGCCCGAGCCGTAGAGTCTTAGAGTCGTAGAGTCGTAGAGTCGTAGAGGGGATTCCAGCCACGTGCATGTCGACCCTCTAAGACTCTAAGACTCTAAGACCGGGCCGGGCGGCGGGCGCCCATATAATCCGCGCCGACCATGGCCAAGCATTCGGAAGCTCTCTTTCAACGTGCTCAGGAAGTGATTCCCGGCGGCGTCAACTCACCCGTTCGCGCGTTTCGCGGCGTAGGCGGCGCGCCGCTCTTCATCGAGACCGCGCAGGGCGGGCGCATCTTCGACGTCGACAATCTCCAGTACATCGACTGTGTCGGCTCCTGGGGGCCGATGATCCTCGGCCACGGCCATCGTTACGTCGTCGAAGCGGTGAAGAAAGCGGCCACGCGCGGGTTCTCGTTCGGCGCGCCGACCGCGGGCGAGATCGAGCTCGCGGAGATGATCGTGCAGGCGGTGCCGAGCGTGGAGATGGTGCGCCTCGTCAATTCGGGGACCGAGGCGACGATGAGCGCGTTGCGGCTGGCGCGCGCGGCGACGGGGCGTTCGAAAGTGCTCAAGTTCGAGGGCGGGTATCACGGCCACGTCGACTCGCTGCTCGTGAAGGCCGGCTCCGGCGGCGCGACGTTCAACGTGCCCGATTCCGCGGGCGTGCCCGCGGAGCTCGCAAACCTGACGCTGATCGCGCGCTACAACGATCTCGACGACGTGCGCGCGAAGATGAGCGATGAAGTCTCGGCCATCATCGTCGAGCCGGTCGCGGGCAACATGGGATGCATTCCGCCGCAGCCCGGCTTCCTCGAAGGCCTGCGCGAAATCTGCGACGAGCATGGCGCGCTGCTCATCTTCGACGAGGTCATGACCGGATTCCGCGTCGCGTATGGCGCTGCGCAGACGCGTTACGGCATCCGTCCGGACATCACCACCCTCGGCAAGATCATCGGCGGCGGCATGCCCATCGGCGCATACGGCGCGTCGCGCAAGATCATGGAGCTCGTGTCGCCGTTAGGGCCGATGTATCAGGCCGGCACGTTGTCGGGAAATCCGGTGGCGGTGGCGGCGGGCCGCGCAACGCTTTCCGTGCTGCGCAACTCCTCGATCTACGACGATCTCGAGGAGCGCAGCCAGGAATTCGAGACCGGCGTGCGCAGCGCGGCGGAGAAACACAACGTGCCGGTGACGATGAACCGCGTCGGCTCGATGTGGACGATCTTCTTCACCGAAGGTCCGGTCACCGATTGGGATACCGCGAATCAATCGCATCGCGAGCGCTTCTCGCGCTTCTTTCACCTCATGCTCGGCGAAGGCGTGTATCTGCCGCCATCGCAGCTCGAGGCCGCGTTCTTCTCTGCCGCGCACGCGAAGAAGGACATCACGCAGATGGTCGAGCGCGTGGACCGCGTGTTCAAGAAGCTGGCGTGGGAGTTCGGGTCGTAATACTGGAGCGGCGGGCTCTCAGCCCGTCGGCGTCCGGCGCGCGAAGACCTCGAGCCATAGACGCGCCGCCAGCTTCGACGTCATCCCGCTGACATCCCACGGCGGCGAGAGCTCCGAGAGGTCGACGCCGATGAGCTTCGGCGACGCGGCGAGCTCGCGCACGATGGCGATCATCTCGCGCGAGGTGAGCGTGCCCGGCGCCGCCGCGGAGGAGCCGGGCAGTTCGACCGCGTCGATGTCGATGGAGAGGAAGATCGCGTCGCTCGTTTCTTCGAGCATGTGCCGCGCCTGCGCCGCGATCTCCTGCGCCGGCGCGATGTCGAACGCGTCGACGGGGACGGTGGTGATGCCCTGTTCGCGCACCCAGCGGTCGTAGTACGAGGAGTTTGCGAATTCGCGCGTGCCGAGGATGAAAGTGCGGGTGCCGTCGCAGATGGGTGTTTCGAGCGCGCGGCGATACGGCGTGCCGCTGGAGAGCGAATCGGCGTCGTCGTATTCGCGTACGTCGTAATGCGAGTCGATGACTACGAGGCCGAGCTTCAGATCCGGGCGCGCGTCGGCGAGCCCGCGGATCACCGCGCCGGTCAGTCCATTGTCGCCGCCAATGAAGAACGGCATCGCACCGCGCGCGAAGACGTCGCGCGCGAGGGACTGCACGCGATCGTGCGCGATCTGAATCGCGTCATGTCCGAGGTCCACGTCGCCGAGGTCATGGCATACGCGGCCGGAGAGCTCGATGCCGCGCCCGAACGTCGTGAGCGACGGCAGCGCCTCGCGAAACGCCTGCGGTCCGTGCTTCGCGCCGGGTCTTGTCGGAATCGAGGCATCGAAGGGAAGGCCGATGAGGACGAAGTCGGCTTCGGCGTAAGTGGTCGCAGGTACGAGCAGCGAGCTTGCGCGTGGGTCGCGTGGGTCATTCGGACGATGGCGCCTCACGAAGAGCACCCCTCATCCGCCTTCGGCACCTTCTCCCCTCGAAGAGGGGAGAAGCCGACCCAATCCCGCGCAGCGCGTGCTGCTAGTAGAAGGTGCGCGAAGCGCGGATGAGGGGTGCTCTTCATGCGTCGCGGCGGAGCTTCACCAGAATCTCTTCTTCGGCCAATGCGTGCAGCGTTCGCGCTTTTTCCCACGCGGCATCCGCGCGCGCCAGGAACTCGGGCTTTCGGGGATCGGTCAGCCCCGCCAGGTTGATGCACACATTCTGATATGCCCCGGCCGCCGCCGCACGCGCCGCTTGTGCTCCGACACCTGCATCCGACAGCGACGCCTGCATGCCGATCTTCGCGATCTCGCGATTGAGCTCGATGATTTCCGGGCACGCCTCCAACACGCCAAGCGGAATTGCGGCGGCGCCGACGGTGGCATCGGCCATCGCGATGCTGCGCGCGGTTTCTTCCTCCGGTGTCGACTTCGGCATGCGCATCGCGTCGAGCAGCGAGTCGAATGCCGCGGTGTCGGCGTCGACGGCGGTGAGCATCGTGTCCTTCAACTGTTGCGCGCGCACCGCGATGCGGTCGAGCGCCTCATGCTTCGACTCGAAGCCTTTCTTCGTATGCGACAGCACCGCCACCATCGCCGCGAGTCCCGCCGCCGCGGACGCTGCCAGCGCCGACACCGAACCGCCGCCCGGCGCCGGCGATTCGCTCGAGAGCTCGTCGAGAAATTCGCGCAACGACATCGCCGCCAGTCGCGGCGGCGCGGTGGCGAGGCGGTACTCGATCACGCGCTCGTTGGCATCGAACTCCTTCACCTCCGACAACCCCAGCGTGCGGATGGCCGTGCTCACCAGCATCGCCTCCGGCACTCCCGTCGGGCGACCCATCTTTGCGAGGTAATGCCGTCCTGCATCGAGGAGCACGGAGAGTGGGACCAGGCCGACGATCTCCGAGCCGGTCACGCGCAGTCCGCGCTCGCGCGCGCGTTCTTCGCACACATCGAACACGACGTGCAGAGGCGTGACATCGAGATCGGTGAGATTGATCGACACCTGCGCGCGATCGAACTCGGGGATCACCCAGCCCACGGCTTTCACGGACTTCAACAGACCCGGATCCCATACCGGTTCGCCCTTTTCGTCGAGGATGGGATTGCCTTCATCGTCGCGGCGCATGCGGCCGCGCTCGCGGATGTCGAACGCAACACGATTGGCGAGCCGCTTGTCGAGCGTGTTGAGGTTGACGTTGTACGCGACGAGAAACTTGCGCGCGCCGATCACGATCGCGCCCGACTTCGGCACGAACGCGTTCGGCCCGTAATCGGGTTGCCACTGCGGGTCGCCGAGCTTGCGCGCGCAGCCTTCGTATTCGCCCTCGCGCACGTCCGCGAGATTGCGCCGATGCGGCGCGCTGCACGCGTGCTCGTACAGATACACGGGCACGGACAACTCGCGGCCGACGCGTTCGCCCAAACGGCGCGCGAGCTCGGCACATTCATCCATCGTGACGTTTGCGACGGGGATGAACGGCACGACATCCACCGCTCCGATGCGCGGATGCGCGCCGCGGTGCGTGGTCATGTCGATGAGAGCCGTCCCCTTTTGCACGAGACGGAACGCGGCCTCGAGCACGGCCTCCGGCTCGCCGACGAAGGTGATGACGGTGCGATTCGTGTCGGCGCCCGGATCGACGTTCAGCAGCGTCACGCCGGAAACCGATGCGGCGGCCTGCGCGACGGCGTTGTAGATCTCAGCGCGGCGGCCTTCGGAGATGTTCGGGACACACTCGACGATTTTCATCGCCGCGGAGTTTATCGGTCTTCGCCGCGCTCGCGCACCGACAACCAGCTTCCGAACCATCCCGCGAGCATGCCGCCCGCAATCAGCGCAGCGATTTTCTGCCACGGCAGAAAGCCGGCGAAGAGGAAGCCCCACAGGATCGAGCTCGTTGCCGAAAGCGAGCGCCGTGCCGCTTCGTACACCGCGAACAGCAGCGCCACCGACAGCAGCCCGCCGAGGATGCCTTGCAGGAAGCCTTCGATGAGGAACGGGCCGCGAATGATGCGTTCCGTCGCGCCGACCAGGCGCATGATCTCGATCTCTTCGCGGTACAGCATCATGGTCAGGCGGATGACGTTCGCGATCGTGAACGCCGCTGCGACCGCGAGGATCCCGCCCGCGATCAGGCCGGCGATGTTGATCACGTTCACCACGCGCCGCAGCCGGTCGATCCATTCCCAGTCGTATTGCACCTGATCGACGCCGCTCATCGCCTTCAGCGCGCCGATGCTTTGATGAAACGCGCGCGAGTGCGCGAGCCGGGGCTCGACGTCGATCTCGAACGACGGCGGGAACGGGTTGTCTTCGAGCTGTCCCATCACCTCGGACAGGTTCGCGAACCAGGTCTTGAACCGCGCCATCGCTTCCTCGCGCGTGACGTAACGCCGCCGGGCAAAATCCGGCTGCGCGGCGAGCCAGCGGCCGACCGCGTCGACCTGCTGCGGCGTGGCATCGCTCTCCAGATACACGATCACCCGCGACTTCCCCTGCCACTCCTCGGCCGCGCGATTGAGGTTCTCCGCGACGAGGAGAAACGAGCCGACGATGAAGAGTGAGATGGCGATCATCGCCACGGCCACGAAGCTCGTGCGCTTCGAGACCCAGATGCGCCGCACCGCCTCGCGAAAGAAATAGGAGAAGGTATTGGACGGGACTTCCGGCTCGCGGCGTCCGGGGATGAAGTCGCGGGGCATGCTGGGACAGTTTACGCGGGGGTGCGTTCTCGCCGGCGGCGCTAGCCGCCCAGGCCAAACACTCCTTCGCGCACGTGCGGGCGCTCGATGACGCGCGCCTTCTCCTCGGCGATGCGTCCGTGCTCGAGCGTGATGCAGCGGCGGCCGCTGCTGCGGATCAGGTCGCGGTCGTGTGTGGCGAGGAGCACCGTCGAGCCGCGCAGGTTCGCCTCGGTGAAGATCTGCACGATCTCGTGCGAGAGGTCGGGATCGAGATTGCCGGTCGGCTCGTCGGCGATCAGCACGAGCGGATCGTTGATGAGCGCGCGCGCGATGGCCACGCGTTGCTGCTCGCCGCCCGAGAGATGCGGCGGATACGCGTTCAGCTTGTGATGCAGGTTGACGGTGCGCAGCGCCTGATACGCCTTCTTCTTATGCTCCTTCGGCGGCACGTTGAGCACCGTGAGGATGAACGAGAGATTTTCGAAGACGGTCATCCGCTCGATGAGCTTGAAGTCCTGGAAGACCATGCCGATCTCGCGGCGGAAGTAGGGGAGCTGCGACTTCTTCATCGCATTGAGATTGCGACCGTTGACCACGATCTGTCCCTCGGTCGCGGTGATCTGCCGGAGGATGAGCTTCAGCAGCGTCGACTTGCCCGCGCCGCTCGGACCGGTGAGGAAAACGAACTCGCCTTTTTCGACTTGGAAGGTGACGTCGTGCAGCGCCGTCGAGTAACGGTCGAACCGCTTGGTCACGTGATAGAAGTGGATCACCGAGGCAATGGTACGACAAAGCTCTTTGGAGCGCGGCAGCAGCGCTGCCGCTTTCAACGCGGCAGCCGCAGCTGCCGCTGCGGCTTTTGAAAGCGGCGGCTGATCGCCGCCGCACTCCAAACCTTTACCGTTCGCGCAATGCTACCGACACGGGCATTCTCGCCGCGCGGATCGCGGGGAAGAAGCCGCCCACCAGGCCGATCACCATGGCCACGATGATCGCGCGCACGATCAACCTGCCGTTTACGTCGAACGCAAAAGCGACCTGGCTGAACGTCTGCCAATTGAGCGTAGCCGTGCGGAAGCCGTCGAACGCGAGCCACGCGCCGATCGCGCCGATGAGGCCGCCGATGAATGCGAGCAGCAGCGCTTCCACGAGCACGGAAACCATCACCGCCGCACCGCCGAATCCGAGTGCTTCCAGCGTGGCGATCTCGCGGCTGCGCGCGGCGACCGCGGTGTACATCGTATTCAGCGCGCCGAACATCGCACCGAGACCCATCAGCGTGGTGATGATGCCGGCGAGGAACGTGACGATGTTCACGAGCGTCGTCGATTGCTCCGCGTAGAAATCCGCTTCGCGTTCGACTTTCACGTTCATGCGCGGATCGGACGTGAGCGCGTCCTTGAACTGCTGCAGGCTCCCCGGCGACGCGAGCTTCACCACCGCGGTCTGATACGACGAGCCGCGGCGGTACGCGGGCGCGAGCACGGCCGCATCCGCCCAGATTTCCGACTCCGACAGCGCGCCGTTCGCCTCGAAGATGCCGACCACTTTCCACTGGTTCTGGCCGAACTCCAGTTCGTTGCCGAGATCGAGATTCTTGAACTGCCGCTGCGCGCTGCGGCCGACGATCACTTCATTGCGACCCCAGGCGAACGGCCGCCCCTCCGTCACCTTCACCTCGCTGCGCACGCTGAACGCCGCCGCCTCGACGCCACGCATGGCGATGTTCGCGTCCGTGTTCGTCGAGCGCTTCGGCAGGTTGACGACCACGAAGAGCTCCGGCGATACCAGCGGCTTGCCGTTCACTTTCGCCACACCCGGCGCCTCGGCCAGAATCTTCGTTTCTTCGCGTCCGAGAACGCTGCTCATTTCCGAATCGGCTCCGGTGCGGAGGACAAAAACGGTGTCGGGCGAGCCCGCGATGGTCATCGTCCGCTTGAATCCTTCACCGATCGACAACACCGCGACGAATACGGCCACGACAAACGCGATCCCGACAACCGCCGCGGCGGCAGAGCCGATGCGCGCGGGCAATGTTCGGATGCTGAATGCGATCAGTGCTGCGACCTGTGAAAACCAGCGCATCGTTCCTCCGTTACTCGCGCCGCAACGCGTCGACCGCGCTGAGCCGCATCGCCTGCAGCGCAGGCAGCAGACCGCTGATGATGCCGAGGAGCAGGACCAGGATCGCTCCGGTGATCAGCTCGCGCGGCGGCAATGTGAACACCGGCAGCGCGCCTTTGGTCGGATCGCCGAGCGACACGGCCCACCAGCCGAGGCCGAGGCCGATCGCGCCGCCGACGAGGGCGACCAACACTCCTTCGATCAGGACCATGGCCAGCACCTGTCCGTCCGTGAAGCCGATCGCCTTCAGCACGCCGAGCTCACTGATGCGCTCGCGCACCGATTGCGCCATGGTGTTTCCGGCTACCAGCAGGATCGTGATGAAGACCGCAGTGAGAATGAACATTACGATCGCACCGATGTTGCCGGCCTGTTCCGCAAAGCCCCGCACGAACGCGCCTTCGGTCTCCGTCTTCGTTTCGGCGGGCGAGTTCGCGAATGCATCGTCGACCTGCTTCGCGATTACCTCCGCGTTCTTCGGATCGGCGACGCGGATGTAGTACCAGCCCACCAGTCCCTCGCCGCCGCCGCGCGCCTCGTCGAAGTAGTCGTGGCGGAAGAGGAAGATGGACGTGTCGACTTCTTTGGTCTTGCCCTCGTAAATGCCGACCAGGTCGAAGGTCCAGAGCTTGCCGCCATCCTTGCGAGTCCAGAACGTGGCCTGGATGGGAATCTTGTCGCCGACTTTCCACCCGAAGCGATCGGCGGTGATGCGACCGACGACAGCGCCCGTGCGCGTCTTCATCCACGTCTGGTATTGCTCGGGCGGCAGCAGGAACTCGGGATACATCTTCATGAACTCTTCCGGCTTCACCGGCATCTGTGCGAAGAAGTTCTTCGGCTCTTGATAGATACCGCCGAACCAGGTCGCGTGTGTCGCGTCGGCGACGCCGCTGATGCGCTCGATGTCCGCTTCGTAGCTCTGCGGCAGGAGCTGGATGAGCGACACCTTGTGGCGGACGATCAGGCGATCGGCGCCGGCCATGCTCACGCCGAATGAGAACGCGGTGCGGATGGCGCCGAGGTAGGCGAAGAGAACGAAGGCGACAACGATGGAGAGGATGGTGAGCAGAGTGCGCGTCTTGTGGCGTTTGAAATTCGGCAGGATCAGGCGCACGAATCTCATGCAGCCATCTCGCTCGAGAGTTGCCCGTCGACCATGTGCAGTTGCCGCGACGCGTGCGTGGCCGCGTGCGGATCGTGCGTGACCATGACGATGGTCTTGTGCTGCTGGCGATTGAGACTCTGCAGCAGATCGAGGATCGCGTCGCCGGTCTTGCGATCGAGATCGCCGGTCGGCTCGTCGGCGAGGATGAGCGTGGGATCGGTGACGATCGCGCGCGCGATGCCGACGCGCTGCTGTTCGCCGCCGGAGAGCGTCCGCGGCGTGTGCTTCGCGCGATGGGTGAGCCCGACGATCTCGAGCGCGTTCATGACGTGCTTCTTGCGCTCGGAGCGCGAGAGATCGGTGAGCAGCAGCGGCAGCTCGACATTGCGCTCGGCCGAAAGCACCGGCAGCAGGTTGTAGAACTGAAAGACGAAGCCGACATGGCGCGCGCGCCAATGCGCCAGCTCGCGGCGGGAGAGGCTGTCGATGCGCTTGCCGGCCACGGTGAGAGCGCCGTTCGTCGGCCGGTCGAGCCCTGCGAGGAGATTCAGCAGCGTCGACTTGCCCGAGCCCGAGGGACCCATCAGCGCGAGGAACTCGCCCTCATCGATCACGAGGTCGAGATTGCGCAGCACATGAATATCCTCGGAACCGCGGCGGAACACTTTTTCGACGTTGGACAACTGGACCAGTGGGTTGGCCATTTTCACTCCTTGATCTTCACGGAATTGCCGTCTGTGAGCTCCGGCGGCGCTTCGACGATCACGTTTTCGCCGGCGGCAAGGCCGGAGGCGATGCGCGCGTCGTTTCCTTCGGCGCTCGCGACTTTCACCGCGCGGCGCTCTGCCTTGTCGTTCTTCACGACGAACACGATGTCCTGCTCGCCGTCGCGGCGCACGGCCGCTTTCGGGACGTCGACCATCGCGCTCGCCTGCGTAGTCGCCGGCTGATCGGTGATGAACGACACCTTCACGCCCATGTCGGGCAGCACGCGCTGGTCCTTCTGGTCGAGCGCGATGCGCACTTTCACGGTGGCCTTCTGACGATCGGCCGTCGGCACCGCGGTAATGACGTGCGCGGGGATGCGCCAGTCGGGATACGCGTCGAGCACCGCTTCGACGCGCTGCCCGGGATGCACGCGATTGATGTAGGCCTCGTTGACGTCGACTTCGACTTCGAGCGAGGTCATGTCGACGATCGTGCCGATGCCGGTGCGCGTGAAGCCGCCGCCGGCGGAAACGGGGGAGATCATCTCGCCGGGCTGCGCGTCTTTCGAGACGACCACGCCGTCGAACGGCGCCCGGATGATCGTGTCCTCGAGCGTCTGACTCTGCAGGTCGACCTGGCGCTGCGCGGTCGAGAGTTGATCGCGTTGCGCGTTCAGGCGCGCGCGTGCGGCGTCGAGTTGCGCGCGGGCGCGATCCGCATCGGCGCGGCTGGCGATCTCACTCGACGCGAGACGCTGCGCGCGGTCGTAGTCGAGCTGCGCCTCGCGAATGCGCACGCGCGTTTCTTCGAGTGCACTCGCGGCGGCCGTGGCTTCGGCGCGTGCGAGCGCGACTCCGCGCGAGGCGACGGAAGGATCGAGGCGGGCGAGGACCTGTCCCTGTTGGACCTGCATCCCTTCTTCGATGAGGACCTCGATGACCTTGCCGGTCACCTTCGAAGAAACCGTCGCCTGACGGCGCGCGGTCACGTAGCCGCTCGCATTGAGCACGGCGCCGCCGCCGGAACCCGCCGCCACCGCGCGCGCCGATGCGACTTTGACCTCGATCGCGCGACTGCGCGTCACTGTCCACGCAATGCCGCCGATGACGAGCAGAAGGAGCGGAACGATGACGAGCCAGCGCTTCGAAGAACGCGGCTCCACGTCCGGACGCGCGATGCGCAAACCGTCGAGAGTTGCTTTGTCGACCATGAGCGGCGTCATTATCACGATCCGGTTGGGGTTTGTCAGTTGACGTTCGTCAGGTCGCGGGTGGGGGAAGGAAGTCTCAGAGTCTCAGAGTCTCAGAGTCTCAGAGGCGCTCCTGCCGAATACCCTCTGAGACTCTGCGACTCTGCGACTCTGCCACTCTTTCGTTACGTCAGTGACAATCCCTCACATCGTGTCACGCACCCGAGGCAGACTGGCGCGGGCGCACTACGCATCGTGGAGTCATGCGATGCACGTTTCTGTTTCTTCTCGTAGCGTTGAGTGTCAACGCCGTTCCGACGCGGATCGGCATCACCAGGCTCTCCGCGCCTGTCACGATCGACGGCGATCTCAGCGACGCAGCCTGGTCGACCGTCGAAGGGGTCGACGCGTTCGTCGAGTATTACCGCGGCGACAACACCGAGCCTCCGGTGAAGACGATCGGGCGCATCGCGTACGACGCGGAGGCGGTGTACGTCGCGTTCAGTTCCGAGGATCCGCGGCCGGGGGAGATCCGTGCGCCGCTGGTGGATCGCGACAAGGTCCTCGGCGATCAGGACTATGTCGCGGTGCTGCTCGACACGCTCAACGAGCGGCGCTCCGGCGTCGCGTTTCGCGTGAATCCGCGCGGCGTGCAGACCGATAGCGTGGTCAATGACGCGACCGGCGAGGAAGACTTCTCGCCCGACTTCTTCTATCAGGCGGTCGCGCGCCGCACGCCCACGGGATGGTCGGCCGAGTTGCGCATCCCCCTTTCGTCGCTGCGTTATCCGGCCAGCGATCCGCAGCAGTGGGGCGTGATTCTGATGCGCAACTACCCGCGCGACTTCCGCTACATCATGGCCAACACACCGATCCCGAAGAACTCCGGCTGTTTCCTCTGTCACGCGTCGGAGCTGTTCGGTCTGGAGCGACTGCCGAGCGGCAGTCATTTTACGCTCGCGCCGTATTCGACGGCGAACGTCAGCGAGCGTGCAAGCGCTGATGGCGACCTTGCGATCGCGGATCGCCGCTTCGACAGCGACCTCGGACTCGACTTTAAATGGAACCCGAGCACGCGTCTCACGCTCGACGCCACGCTCAATCCCGACTTCTCGCAGCTCGAGTCCGACGTGCCGCAGATCGAGGTCAACAGTCGCTTCGCGCTGTCCTATCCGGAGAAGCGGACGTTCTTTCTCGAAGGAACCGATCTCCTCTCGACGCCGATCGCGGCCGCGTACACGCGCAGCATCACCTCACCGGCGTGGGGGATGCGCGCAACGGGCAACGCGGGCGGCAACGCGTACACGTTCCTCATCGCCGAAGATCGCGGCGGCGGCAGCGTGATCCTGCCCGGTCCGCAAGGGTCCGACTTCGCGCCGCAGAGTTTCCGCTCGCTCGTCGCGCTCGGCCGAGTGCGGCGCAGTTTCGGCGAGTCGTTCGGCGGCGTCATGGTCAGCGCGCGCGAGGTCGAAGGTGGCGGACACAATCGGCTGATCGGTCCCGACTTTCAGTGGCGGCGCAACGAGACCGACAAAGTGTCGGGCCAGTTCCTCGTCAGCAGCACGGAGAATCCCGATCGGCCCGACCTCAACGAACAGTTCCGCGGGCAATCGATGAATGGCCATGCGTATCGCGTCGTGTTTGCGCGGGACGCCAAGCGCTACGACCTATGGGCGGTCTCGCACGAATATTCGCCCGGATTCCGCGCCGACAACGGCTTCATCGTGCAGAACGGTGTGCGCCGAGGAGCAGCCTGGGCGGGCCTGCGGCTGTATCCGAAAGGATTCCTCTCCTATCTGCGGCCCTTCGCCGGTACTGAATACGACGCGGCGTTCGATGGGGGCGAAACGATTCGCCAGGCAGTGCAAACCGGCTTTGACTACGAAGGCCGGTGGGGCAGCGTCGGATGGGTGATGGCTGGTCGCGTGCGCGAGCGCGTCGGCAGCAAGCTGCTCGATCGCGATCAGGTCGTGTTCGAGATTCGCGCCGCGCCGTTGCGCTGGCTGCCCGCGATTTCGGTCTACGGTCAGGCCGGCGAGCGGCTCGATTACGCGGGCGCACGCGTCGGCCGCGGTGGACTCCTGAACATCAGCGCCGCCACGCGTGTCACCGATCATCTGGAGATGCAACTGCGCACCTCGCGCGAATGGCTCGATATAGCGGTTCCTCGGGTTCCTCGGAGTTCCTCGGGTTCCTCGGGTGCAGGAACCCGTCTATTCGACGCGCGCATCGACTGGCTGAAGGCGACGTATACGTTCTCGCCGCGCTCACTCGTGCGCGCCATCGCGCAACAGACTACGATCGAACGCGAAGGTTCTCCGCGCGATCGCCGCGCCTCGCTGTCGGCGCTGTATGCGTACAAGCTGAATTGGCAAACGGTCTTTTTCGTCGGCTATGGCGACGCGAGCATCACCGGCGACTCCGGCGCGCTCACGCGCGAGAGCCGCAGCATATTCACGAAGATCGCGTACGCGTTCCAGCGCTGAGTTGTCAAAAGTTGTGTCAAACGAAACACGGAAGGGCGGCAGCGTGCAACCGGCGCCCGGCGGCGTGCGACCATTGGCGGACCCGTACGCCATGCGCCGCATGTTCCAACGCTCCATTCTCTGGCTCCTGCCGGTGGTGATCATCCCCCTCGGCGCGCTGCTCTTCGTGCAGGTGCAGGTCCTGCGCTCGCTCGAACAGAAAACCGCGGCCGCGGGGCGCAACTGGCAGCGCACTTCGCTGGAGATGGTCACGGCGGAGTTGGAATCGCGCTATCGCACGGCGTCGGAAAAAGCATTGACGCTGACCGAGCAGCAGATTGCCGAGGTGTCGCGCCTCGGCGCGCATTTCAAGCAGCAGCACGTGCCGGGCGCGCGCTCGTACTTCACGATGCGCTTCAAGGGCCACATGTCGGCCATCGGGTACTTCGACGTGCGCGGCCAGGACAAACATCCCAGCGATCCGGAAGTGGAGGCGGTGAAGATGGCCACGGCGTCGTGGTACATCGCGCACCGCCTGGAACGCGTGGCGCAGCCGATCCTGTACGTCGACGAGCGCGATCCGAAGAACCGCATCATCCTCAAGCCGGTCGTCGACGCGTCGTGGCACGTGGTCGGAGTGACGGGTGTGATCCTCGACGAGAAGTTCGCGAAAGCGTCGATGACCACGATCGGCACGCGCATTCTGAAGCAGCGTCACCCGCCGTCGAATGCGGTGGCGCTGCGCGTCGGTGATGGCTTTCCGCGTGCGCTCAACGGCCGCGGCGACTACCTCACGCAGCCGCTCGGCTTCGTCTTCACGAACTGGCGTGCCGGCATCCGCCACGTGTGCGCGACTCCCGAGGAAGTGGCCGCGGAAAACTTCCGCAGCAACATGATGTGGACCGGCGGGGCGTTCATCGTGCTCCTCGGCGCGGTCGGGCTGAGTGTCGGTGCCGTGGCGCGGCAGATGCGCCTGTCGCAGATGAAGAGCGATTTCGTCTCCAACGTCTCTCATGAGCTGCGCACGCCTCTCTCGTCCATTCGCGTCTTCGGCGAATACATGCGCCTCGGCCGCGTCGAGAAGCCGGAGAAGATCCGCGAGTACGGCGAGTACATCGAGGCCGAGAGCCGCCGGCTGACGCAGCTCATCAACAACATCCTCGATTTTTCGAAGATCGAGTCGGCCGAGAAGAAATATCACTTCTGCGATACGAACCTGGCGGAGCTGGTCGGACACACGGTGGCCGGCTTCGAGGTGCCGTTGCGCGAGCATGGCTGGTCGATCTCGTTCAGCGCGACGGCTGTCCCGACGCTGCTGGTCGACAAGGACGCGATGGCGCAGGTGATCGTGAACCTGCTCGACAACGCCGTGAAGTATTCGCGCGACCGCAAGGAGATCGACGTGACGGTGAGTGCTCTGGATGCCGAGGTGCGAATCGCGGTGCGCGATCGCGGCATCGGCATTCCGGCGCTGGAGCAGAAGAAGATCTACGAAAAGTTCTATCGCGTCGGCAGCACGCTCGTGCACGACGTCAAAGGCAGCGGCCTCGGACTGTCGATCGTGATGCACGTGGTCAAAGCGCACGGCGGACGCGTGGAACTGGTCAGCGCGCCGGGCGAGGGGAGCACGTTCACGATCGTGCTGCCGCTGCCGTCCGAACAGAAAGTCGCGGTCACTTCAACGGAGTACGCATGATGAATATGAGCAGGATTTTGATTGTCGAAGACGACCCGGCCATGTCTGTTGCACTGCGCGACGGTTTCGAGTTCGAAAAGTACGCGGTGGAAATGGCCGCGGACGGCGAGGCAGGTCTGCGCCTGGCGACGCGCGGCGATCACGATCTGATGATCCTGGACGTGATGCTGCCGCGCAAGAGTGGCCTCGACGTGTGCAAGGAGCTGCGGCGCAACGGCAGCAGCACGCCGATCATCATGCTCACCGCGCGCGGCCAGGAGATCGACAAGATCGTCGGCCTCAAGCTCGGCGCCGACGATTACGTGACCAAGCCTTTCAGCTTCATGGAACTGCTCGCGCGCGTGGAGGCGGTGCTGCGCCGCGTGTCGCGGAATGCTCCCGGCGACGAGTACGCGTTCGGCGACGTGACGCTCGACTTCCGCACGTACCAGGCAACCAAGGCAGGCATGCCGCTCGACCTGACGCCGCGCGAATTCCGCATCCTGCGCTACTTCATCGACCACGCCGGCGAGGTGGTGACGCGCGAGGCGTTGCTGAATCACGTGTGGGGCTACGACAGCTCGGCATTCACGCGCACGGTGGATACGCACATGGCTCGCCTGCGGCAGAAAATCGAGGACGTACCGGCGGAGCCGCGGTATCTGATTACCGTGCACCGGGTCGGGTACAAGTTTCCGAAGGTCTAGAGTGAAATGCGACTGCCTGATTTCGATCTGCTTCGACGGCGAATCGCGTCAGCTTCGCGGTTTCTCGATGAGCGCCTCGCTCCGATCGACGATGAATCCCGAGATGACAGCGAGTGTGCGTGGATGTTCAGTCGCTCTGCTTGTCGATCGTCGACAAGGCCTGAAATTCTGACGCGAGGAGCGCCGGCACGTTCGCCGGCGCTCCCTGAAGACGATTACGGCCGGTATTCGGCGGCGGGGATGAAACGGCCGTCGTTCGTGCTGTTGTCGACGACCACGGCATAGCAAACCGCCGAATCGGACGGCGTGAAGCGCACGTATCCGCCATTGACGATCGTGCTGATGCGCGTCTGCCCCCACGCGTTGGCGGGCAGTTTCAACTCGACGGAACCGATGGCCAGGCCGTTCGCATCGAGCACTGTGGCTGTAATGCGATTCTCGCCGCCGGCCTGATTGAGACACCCGACGTTCGTACGCGACAGCGAGCCGACGGCGATGCCGGGACTAAAGGAGGGCGAATCGGTTCCCCCGAATTCGAGTGCCGGAATGTCCGTGCCATACCGTCCGCCGTCCGTCCAGATCTCGGCGTTGACGACGAAGCGCTGATCGGCATTGGCGCTGCGGAACGTCACCGCGCCGCCGCCGCTGTAATCGAACACGTCATCGAGGAAATTCGTGAACGTCTTCAATTCACCTGCCGCGAGCGTAATCACGGCGTCGTGCTGCGTTCCGGCGGCATCGAACAAAGTGACGTCGATCGGAAACGCCGCCGCAGTCGGATTGAGGATCGAGACCTGCGTGCGAAACACGACGCCGCCCGCGCCGGTCGTATTGGCCATGACGGGTACGGTCTGGAAATCGGACGCGAACGTTTCCGTACGAGTTTCGCGCGCGAACGCCGGCATTGTGAGCAGAGCGATGGCTGCAAGACCAAGCAGTCTTTTCATGGTCGTTTCTCCTGTCACTGCTGCGGCACGGCCGCGCTGGGGATTGGTGGTACCGGCGGCGTGTTCGTTCCGCCGTGGCCCTGCAGCAGCCCTTGATGCGCGAAGGCGAGGAACGGGAAGCGCGACAGGAACTCCTTGTCGTTCACTTCCACGCCCTTCGCCAGTCCCGCGCCGGGATCGCCGGCTGCAATGAGGCTGATCAGCACTGTATTGACGTTGACCTGATGACGTGCCGGCGTCGAGCCACCGCCGAGGCGACGGCCATTGGGGAATTGCGAATCGATGGCGGCGTCGAGCGTGATCACGTCGCCGGTCGAACCATCCGCGACCGGAATCGGACGGCCAAGATTGATCGCATTGATGATGTCGAGGCGCGGTCCTTTGAGCGTAGCCACGGCCGAGCCGGGAACGCCGAGCGCGGCATAGACGCCGAGCGCCTCGAGATCCCGCACCAGCACGGGGAACAACACGTCCGCGCCGAAGCGACTGACGTCCTTCATCGGCGAGGTGCGCAGATAGAGCGTGTGCCGCTGCGTCCCGACCAGGCCCGCATTGAAGAGCGGGAGCGCATTGCGCCCGACCTGGACATAATTACCCGAGCCGCGCACGCCGGTGAGGATGTTCGACGTGTCGACCGTCTGCGTGGCCTGGCGGCTGATGCTCGACCAGATGCGCAACAGGCTGTCCGTGGAACTGGCCTGCAATTGGCCATTGTGCGGAATGCCCTGGGGGAACAGTTCCGCAGTCGGAATCTCCAGCGCGATGGAGAAGACATTGAAGCCGGTGAACACGTCCTCGATCGTGGTGGTGCGCGCGCCTTCAATGCCGCCGAGGTCGCCGCGGCCGAGGTTGACGAGATCGAAGATGCCTTTCTCGTCGAGCTGATACGGATCGTCGAATTGTCCGGCGATGATCCGGCCGCCGCCGTTCAAGTCGTGGATGAACGTGTCGACGAAATCCTGATCGTACAGACCATCTTCGCGGCTGGAGGGATTGCCCGAGTTGTATCCCTGGAACGTGCCGAGGCCATAGACGAGGCGATCGGTCTGCGGACCGTGATTGTTGGGAAGGACCGGCAGGTTCTCGCCGATCACGACCGGATTCGGCTGACCCGGTGCCATGACGCGCGTGACGGTCATGGTCTCGGTGCCGCCGGTAAGCTGCCACAAGAGCTCATTGCCACCGCCGAGCGCGTCGGCCGCAGTCGGTGACGCCTCGGCATTGAGCGTGTTCCTGAACTCGATCCGATAGACCGCCTGATCGGCGATGCTGGTTCCCTTGCCGATGTGGAACTCGTAACGGTATCCGTTACACGCGCGGAATCCCTGATTCCCCTGCCCCGGCTCGTGGAGCGGATTGAAATTCATGATCAGGTAGAGCTTGTCGTGCGCCCCGTTCGACACCCACGCGTAAGTATCAGTGTTGTCGGCGCACGGTTCATTGAGGACCGCAAACGCTTCGCGGTGACTCGAGGCATCGGCCCGCGGAACTGCGGTGAGTAATGCGAGGAGGAGCACGCCGGCCAATCGGCGTCCGAGACTGAGCTTCATCGATTTCTCCTTTGCTTGTTGTGTCGCTCTACGGCGACGGCAAAGGAGCGGTCGTATCGCTCAAGGAAATCTGACGGCGATCGTGGAAGCTCACCCCTCAGGGTGAGGGGGTCAATCGCAGTCGATGTGTGCGACCACTTCGTTTCCCGGGTCGTGATATTCGAGGTCGTCGAAGCTCAGCCTGCGCGCAATCGTGATCCCTCGGCCGTGCGTATCGAAGACGCGCGTGAGATCGGGCTCGAGGTAGGGCCGCCAGTCGAAGCCCTGGCCCTGATCGCGGATGGTGATGCGGATACCGTCCTCGCCGCGCTCGAACAACACGTCGACGAATTTGTTCGCGTTTTCGGGCAGCGCCGCGCGGCGGTCGAGCTCTTCCAGCCAGCGATTGATGCCGTTGAGCTCTGATTTTTCCTCGTACGTGATGCCGAGGTTGCCGTGCTCCACGGCGTTGACGATCAGTTCCGTGAGACCGATGACGGTGTTCGACGGATCGGGACAGAGGCCGGCCACGAGTGTGCCGACGTCGCGCGCTTCTTCAATCGTGCGCAGACGAAACTGTGCTGATTTCAGGAGCGCCGTGGCCATCTCGCCGCGTCGCGCGACGGCCTGCAACTGGCGATACGACGCGCGATCGCGCGCCGCGGTGGCCACGACCGTGAGCAACATCTCCACGTCGTACGGCTTGGTGAGGTAATAGAACGCGCCGCCTTTCATCGCCTCGATGAGGTCGGAGCGCGCGTCGGATGCGGTCTGCAGGATCACCGGCAGCGAACGCAATTCCGAATTCTTTTTCAGCCACTGCAGCAACTCGACGCCACCGAGGCGCGGCATGTTGCGGTCGAGGAGCACGACGTCATACCGCCACGGATCGCGCTCCAGCAGATGAAACGCCTCCACCCCATCCACGGCCGTCTCGATCGCGTATCCCTCGCGCGAGAGATACTCGTCGAGCAGCGCGCGGTCGTGCGGATTGTCATCGACGATCAGGACATGCGTCGCGTCGGCATCGGCAGACATTTTCTGTTGGACCCGCACCGATGATACTGGAGTACGCCGTAAGTAGCCTTCTCCCCTCTGCGAGGGGAGAAGGTGCCGAAGGCGGATGAGGGGTTGTCTCTCGGGACGCATGAGTCGAACGACCCCTCATCCGCCCTTCGGGCACCTTCTCCCCTCTGCGGAGGGGAGAAGGCTACACATTGCCGGTCATCGTCCGTGTACGACGAACGCGGGCGCCTGCACGTTCGCGCCGCGGCGGTTGACCTTCACGTTCAGCGCGTATTCGCCGGGCTTGAGCAGATCGTCGATGCGCAATGTGAGCGCGTAGTAACCGGCCAGCGCACCTTTGACGCGCTCGATCGCCTGCGACTCAAAATCCTGCGTGCCCGCATAGAAGCCGCCGGTCGCGGCGGCCGTGGCCGCGAGTCCGAACGTGAGCTCGCCGCCGAGGCCCGTGTTGAGCGTGATTACCGGGATGTGATCACGGCGGAGCAGGTCGACGGCCTCGTTCCACTCCTCCTCGAGCCGCACGCCGGAGCGGCCTTGCCGTTCGCCCATGCCCCAGCCGCCAACGATGATCAGGCGCTCGCCTTCGATCTCGTGCAGCGCCTTCGCGATCACGAGCAACGCGGCTTCACCGGTGGCGGCGCGTTTCATTTCGACGGGATCGGGACGCAGCGGCGCGCCGATCGTCGCGGGCGCGGGAGGCGGCGGCGTGTCGATGAACAATGCCTCGCGCACCGCTTTCCGGATCGACTTGTGATCGTTCGTGAAATCGCGACGGAACTTGAGGTGCGAGTCATGCGACAGCACGGCCACGCGATCTTCGGGTCCGAGCAGTTCGAGGATCTTGTCGGCGATGTAGTGGAACTTCATTTGGCCGAGCACGCGCATGCTCACGCGCGCGAAATCGGTCTGGATGAAGATGACGATCGAGCGGCCGACGGGATGCCGTTCCCGCAGTTCCTTCCGCTCGAAGTCCAGCAACTCCTGGTCGGCTTCGTCGGCCTCGACCTTCGCCTGCGCACGTGCGCCTTGTCCGATCCATTCCGCGGTCTCGACGTGCGCGCGCTTGCCGCCGATCGTCACGGTGAAATCGTGCTTCGTCAGGTCTTCGATCGCGCGGCCCCAGTCATCCGTCACGCGCACGTCCAGACCGTAGCGAATGACGTAGATGGTCTCGCTGAGCGGCTCCTGTTCCTGCGCCGCAACCGTGAGGGGGCCGAGGAGCACGAGGACGATCGCGAGCGCGCGCATGCGGCGAGAGTAGCGCCCGCCGTTCAGCGGCCCGGCAACAGTTCCGTTCCTATTTCAAGCGCTCGATGAGCGCGAGCACGAGCGAGGTGAACTCTTTCTCGACGCGCGCCGTCGTGTCCATCACTTCCTGATGCGTGAGCTTCTGCTTGAGGATGCCGGCGGCCATGTTCGTGATGCAGGAGATGCCGAGGACCGGGACGCCCATGTGCGCCATGGCGATCACTTCAGGGGCGGTGGACATGCCGACGGCGTCCGCGCCGAGCACGCGGAACGCCCGGATCTCGGCGGGCGTCTCGTACGTCGGACCGGAGAGCGCGAGGTACACGCCTTCTTTCACCTTCACGCCGATCTCTTTCGCGACTTCGTGCGCGAGGCCGCGCAGCGATTCGCTGTACGCGTCGCTCATGTCGGGGAAGCGGACGCCGAGGTCATTGATGTTCGGACCGCGCAGCGGATTCACGCCCATCAGGTTGATGTGATCGCTGATGAGCATCAGATCGCCCGGCGTGAATGACGTGTTGATGCCGCCGGCCGCGTTCGTGACGATCAGCTTCTTGATGCCGAGGCGGCCGAGGACGCGCGAGAGGAACATGACCTCCTGCATCTCGTAGCCTTCATAGAAGTGCACGCGGCCCTGCATCATCGCGACGGGTGTGCCTTTGGTGTGGCCGAGGATGAGGCGTCCCTGATGACCGAGGACGGTGGAAGCGCGCGCGCCGGGGATGTCGCCGTACGGGATCGACGTCTCGATGTCGACCGCGTCGACGACGTTGCCGAGTCCGGAGCCGAGGATGACGCCGGCTTCGGGCTGCAGGCTGCTCTTGCTGCGGACGTATGCGACGGCCTCAGTGATGCTCTCGATCATGGGCGCGGAGTATAAGCGAGAGCTTTTTTTTCACGCGCGGTAACCATGCATGCCATCCCGGAGCGCGGCTTCTATGTCGTCTACTACGCCGACGCCAAACTTCAGCGAGATCGTTGGCGAGCGCGAATACTGGTGCACGGGCGGATTCAACAGTTGGGGCGTGCGCACCGACCATCACCAGGCCGAAGACTGGGACTATGAGGAGTCGTGGGATTACAACTGCGTGATCTGCAGCGGCGGCAACTGCGTGCCATGCTTCTGATGAGCCGGCGCGACGGCGTGGAAACCGTTCTGTACGTCGCACCGCTCGCTGCGATCGTTTTCATGGGCGTGTCGAACTGGCGGTTGCGGCAGCGGCTCGATGACAGGACCGCGGTGATGCGTGCGCGGCGCCGTCCGCGATCTCCGCTTCCGCGGGCGCGCCGGCGGCGCGGATCACGCGCTCGAGGAGCGGATCGCTCGAGGCGACGAGTGTCTCGACATCACCGGTGCGCATTGGTGTGGCGGGACGAAAAAATCGCGCGTCGGGCCGGGAAAGCAATCCGCCGTTGACACCGCGCCTCCCGTCCTTCATAACGTCGTGCACGGTTCCCCAACGACGTTTGCGGAGAGTGTGATGGAGCGTTTCACTGCGCTGATCGGGTTTTTCGCGATCCTGCTGATCGCCTATTTGATGTCCACGAACAAGCGGGCCATCAAGTGGCGGCCGGTCATCTGGGGGCTGGTGCTGCAAATCGTGATCGCCGTCTGCGTGCTGAAGGGCACCGAGATCGCGAACGCGCTCGCCAGTGTTGCGTTGCCGCTCACGCGCGGCGGCGCGGCGCTGGTGTTCATCCTCTCTACGATCGCGCTGGTTTTGCTGCTGCGGCGCGTGCCGGAAGGCATGCGGCGCGTGCTCTGGATCTTTTACGGAATCGTCTCGCTCTATCTCTTCCTCGCGTACAACCTGCTGGCGTTCATCTTCGAGACCATGAAAGAAGTGGTCAACAAGTTGATCGGTTACACGCAGGACGGCGCGACGTTCGTCTTCGGTGATCTCGGCGCGGCGAACAGCAGGATCGGTTTCGTTTTCGCGACGCAGGTGCTGCCGACGATCATCTTCATCGCCTCCATCTTCGCGATCCTCTACTACATCGGCGTGATGCAGATCGTGGTGCGCTTCTTCGCGAAGCTGATGTCGCGCTTCATGGGCGCGTCAGGCGCGGAGTCGACGTCGGTCGCCGCGTCCATCTTCATGGGACAGACCGAGGCGCCGCTGACGATCCGGCCGTTCCTGCCGACGATGACCATGTCGGAGCTGATGACCATCATGACCGCGGGCATGGCGCACATCTCCGGCGGCATCATGGCCGCGTACGTGCTCGTCGCGAAGGTCGACGTCATTCACCTGCTCACGGCGGTGATCATGACTGCGCCCGGCGCCATCATGATGTCGAAGATGATCGTTCCCGAGACCGAGCAGCCGGCGACCGGCGGCGACGTCGAGGTCGACGTGCCGCAGCAGGACGTGAACATCATCGACGCCGCCGGCCGCGGCGCGATCGAAGGCCTGCATCTTTCCCTGAACGTGGCGGGCATGCTCATCGCGTTCATCGCGCTGGTCGCGCTGGTGAACGGCATGTTCGGTTACGTGCACTCGCTGGCGGCCTGGTTCCCCGCCAGCCTCGACATCGTCCTCGGCTGGATCTTCCGCCCGATCGCATGGGCGATGGGCGTCTCCTGGAAAGACAGTCTCACTGTCGGCAATCTCCTCGGCACGCGCATGGTGTTGAACGAGTTCGTGGCGTTCGTGAAGCTGGGTGAGCCGGCGATCCGCAACTCGCTCGATCCGCGTAGCCTGGTCATCACAACGTACGCGCTCTGCGGGTTCGCGAACTTCTCCTCGATCGCGATTCAGATCGGCGGCATCGGCTCGCTCGCTCCGTCGCGGCGCGGCGATCTGGCGCGACTTGGGTTGCGCGCGATGATCGCGGGCACGCTCGCCAACTTCCTGACCGCGACGATCGCAGGAGTCTTGTTGTAGGCGATTGGAGCGACGGGTCTCAGCCCGTCGGTTCCGGTTCGACGGGCTGAGAGCCCATCGCTCCAGATGGCCGCAAAGCCTGAATCACTTCCAGTAAATCCTCCGGCAACGATGACTCGATCGTCATCACCCTTCCGTCACGAGGATGAGGGAAGGTGATGCGCGCGGCGTGCAATGCCTGCCGGTGCAGCGATTCGATCACGCGCTGGATCTTTCGATCGGGGATGCCGCGCCATCGCGGGCCGGAGTAGACGGGATCGCCGACGATCGGGTGGCCGAGGTGCTTCATGTGCACGCGGATCTGATGTGTGCGGCCGGTGTGCAGGCGGCAGCGCAGCAATGACGCGTGTCGCAAACGTTCGACGAGCTCGTATTCGGTGATCGCGCGACGGCCGCCTTCGACGATGGCCATGCGTTTGCGGTCGCGCGGATCGCGGCCGATCGGCGCATCGACGATTCCACGATCCTCGGATGGCGTGCCGTAGACGAGCGCGAGGTACTCCTTCCTCACCGCGTCCGTATTCCATGCCGCGGTGAGTTTGCGATGCGCGTCATCGTTCTTCGCGATGAGCATTACGCCGCTGGTGTCCTTATCGAGGCGATGCACGATGCCCGGTCGCAGCTCGCCGCCGATGCCGCTGAGGTCCTGCACGTGATGCAGCAATGCATTGACGAGCGTCTGATCGGGATGACCTGCCGCAGGATGAACGACCAGGCCCGCAGGCTTGTCGATCACGACGACGTCTTCATCCTGATGCAGGATCGTCAGCGGCAGATCCTGAGAGGGGAGCGACGACGGCGCGGCGGCAGGGACTTCTACGGTGATCGCCTGACCGGCTTCCACGCGCTGCGACGGCTTCTTCGCCGGCGTGCCGTCGATCGAAACTTTGCCGTTGCTGATGAGCTTTGCGAGGAAATTGCGCGATTCAGAAGGGAAGAGCTCGCCGAGGGCACGGTCGAGGCGCAGATCCTGCTGGTCATCGCCGACGGTGGCGTGGCGCAGGTCACGCGGTTCGCTCACGGCGATGGAGTATACGAGTGACGGAATCGGCGGATGGCCCGTATACGATCAGTGACAAACGTGCGGAAGCCGATGGAGTTCGTTTATCATGCGCGGGCAGCATATCCAATGAGTACCGGCAGTCAGACCAAATCAGGAAGTAATAGGGAGAACATGTTCATGAAGAGACTTCTCATCGCGACGGCCCTCACGATGTGTGCGGCCGGGGCTTACGCGAGCAACTGGCGTGGAGCGGACCAGGTCTATATTCCGATCGCCGGACATGCCGTGGCGGGGGCGAATACGTTCGTCTCGGATGTGCAGTTAGCGAATCTCACCGGCGACACGGTCGTCGTCTCCGTGATCTACCAGCCGGTGAACGTGCCCACGAACCCGGAGGTGCCCTCCACGGTCGGCCAGGAATTCAAGGACATCATCACGCTCCAGCCGTTCGAGCGTAAGGAATACAAGGACTTCTTCGTCAGCGCGCTCAACCTGCAGAGCGGCATCGGCCTGATCATCCTCAACGGATGCAAACAGGGCGAGAACTGCGGCCCGGACGGCACGGATGACACGGCCAACACGGAGCACTACCGCGCCATCAGCGCGGAGAGCCGCATTTACTCGTACCGCTCCGACCAGACTCCGGCCGACGGCACCACTGGTCAGCTCTTCTCCGGAATCCCCTGGTACAACTTCGTCAGCATGCTGCAGTCGACCGCGCAACTCGATGAGGTGTTCGTCACCGGCATCACTCACACCGCGAACAGTACGACCGGTTTCCGTACGAACTTCGGCATCATCAACGCCTCGCAGTATTCGTCGACTCAGATTGCGGCGACGCTCTATCGAGGCCGCTTCCACCCGGACAACAAGATCGACGAGGAGCTCATCACTCTCACGCCGCTCGAGAACAAGCAGACGAACTTCCCGGGTCTGTTTCCCGATGCGCCGTTTGGCGACAACTATTTCGTCCATTTCGAGCAGCGCACCTCCACACCCGTCACCACCGGCGTTCCATCCACCTGCGATCAGGGCTGCCCCGCGTTTCTCGCATACGCCTCAGTCCTCGACAACAAGACCGGCGACGCAACGACGCTCGAGAGCCAGTTCATGAAGGAGCTGAGCCCGGAAGCGATCCTCGTGGTTTATCCGACTTCGGGCAAGAACCCGTGGCGCCGCGCCGTTCGCAAGTAACTTCCTGAATTCATTCACGAAAAGCCGCGCCGAGAGGCGCGGCTTTTTTCGTTTACACTCCCGGCCGCATGGATTCCCCACGGACGCGGCGCGTGCAACGCGTGCACCTTGCACAGCCGCTCGTGGCGAGGCTCGGCTCGACTCACGTGGTGCTCGTCGACATCAGCCTCATGGGAGCGCGCGTCGAACATCACGTCCCGCTCATTGCCGGCGCGTATTCACAACTCTCGTTTCGCTGGGAAGAGGTGGACATCGCCGTGAGCTGCCGCATCGCGCGCTCGCGCCTCGAGCGTTTCTCGGCGGGCAGCGACGGGATGACCATCTATCACTCCGGTCTCGAATTCGAGGCGATGCCGGCGGAGACGCGGACGCGGCTCAAAGCGATGCTCGCGCGCTTCATCACCCGCGCGCTCGAAGAGCAGAAGCTGAACGCGCGCGGAGTGATGCCCGAGCACGACGTATCGCGCATGCCGATCTTTCGTTTCGGCGGGCAACTCACCGCGAACGATCACGACCGCCAGGCGCCGGGCTCCGCACTGCTCCCAACGTCGCGCGTGGCGACAGAAACGGGCTACATCTGCTACGCGCTCGAGAACAACAACTGGCGCCGCAAGCGCACTCACGATCCGGGTCAGCCGCTCGATGGATTCACGATCTCCGCGAACGAGGATCACCAGCAGGCCGAGCTTCTGTGTGAGGCGTATCGTCTATCGGATCGAGACGGCCGGCGCTTCATTCAACTGTGTGCGCAACTCAGTGTGATGGAAGAGGAAGATCTGGCGATCTCGGGGCGGTTTGAGCCGTGATCGGATGATGGACTCATCATCAATTCATCGCAGTTGAATGGGTCCGTGGTATTGTCCGTCCCGGTCGAGTGAAGCACGGCCGCGGAGGGAATCCGCTGCGAGCGTAACCTCGTTGTTACGTGCGTCATTGGTGTGCTAGTATTCGACGGCTTTCGAGCAGCTCCTTTTCGAAAGCGGCCAATCGGCCGCTTTTTTTGTTCTAGGGACATATGAATGGGTTATCAGACCAGGCCGAGCAGCAGATCCGGCGGATCGTGGAGTCCGAAGGGCTGGAGCTCGTGCATATCGACTATCGCCGTCAGGGACGCTCGTTCCTGCTGCGGGTCGACATCGACAAGGAAGGTGGCGTGAACATCGACGACTGCCAGCTCGTGTCGACGCAGCTCTCGACGTGGCTCGACGTCGAAGATCCCATTCCTGGCGAGTATGAATTGCAGGTCTCCTCGCCGGGTCTCGATCGCAAGTTCTATCAGCCGTCGGATTATCAGAAGTTCATCGGCCGCCTCGTGAGAGTGAAGACGAGCAACCCCATTCGCGGATTGCACGTCATCGTCGGCCGGCTCAAGGAATTCGACGGATCGACGGTGGTGGTGACGGACCCGGTCATGAAGAAGGACCCGGACTATGCCATTCCGCTCGCCGACATCAAGGAAGCCCGACTGGAAGTGGAGATTTGATGGCCAGGCGCAAAGCACAGGAAGCAAACGAAGTGAAGGACCAGGTGGCGATGTTCCAGGACAAGGACATCAAAGCGCTGGCGTACGAGAAGTCGATCGAAGTCGATCGCGTGTACGCCGCGTTGGAAGATGCCCTGTCGACGGCCGCGCGCAAGTATTACCGCACGCGCGAGCCGCTGGAGGCGGTACTCGATCGCAGCGCGGGCGGCGTGAAGATCTTCGCCGTGAAGGAGATCGTCGAGAACGAGGATCAGATCGAAGATCCGCAGGCACAGTGGACGCTCGATCAGGCGCGCAAGGTCGACCCGAACGCGCAGATCGGCGGCACCATCCGCCTCGATCACATCACCAAGGAAGTCGTCGACGTGGTCAAGGATCAGAACACGCAGATCCGCACGTACGAGGCGCAGAAGATCGACGGCGAAGTCGAGCAGGGCGATGAAGTGAAGATCCCCCTCACCAAGCCGCCCGACGAGCTCGGACGCATCGCCGCGCAGTCCGCCAAGCAGGTCCTGTATCAGAAGGTCCGCGAAGCCGAGCGCGAGAAGGTGTTCAACGAGTTCAAGGACAAGATGGGCGAGCTCGAGAACGGCTACGTGAAGCGTTTCGAGCGCGGCGACATGATCATCGATCTCAACGGCAAGACCGAGGGGATCATCCCGCGTCACCATCAGTCGCGCGCGGAGCGTTACTCGCAGGGCGATCGCATCAAGGCCGTCATCGTCGACGTGCACACGCAGCCGAAGGGGCCGCAGGTGGTCCTCTCGCGCACCGATCCGCGTCTGCTCATCAAGCTGTTCGAAATGGAAGTGCCGGAGATCTACGACGGCACGGTGGTCATCAAGGGCGCCGTTCGCGAGCCGGGCGAGCGCGCCAAGATCGCGGTCATGTCGCGCGAGCGCGACGTCGATCCGGTCGGCGCATGCGTGGGCATGAAGGGCTCGCGCGTGCAGTCCATCATCCGCGAGCTGCGCGGCGAGAAGATCGACATCATTCCCTGGAGCGACGACGTCGTGTCGTACGCGCAGAACGCGCTCGCTCCGGCGAAGATCACCCGCGTCAGCGTCACCAGCGACGAGCCGACGCACCGCCCGCACCTCGACGTCATCGTCGACAACGACCAGCTGTCACTCGCCATCGGCAAGCGTGGCCTGAACGTCCGCCTCGCCGCCGAGCTGATCAGCGCGAAGATCGACATCAAGTCCGAGGAAGAAGTGAAGGGCGAAGTGGCCGACGCGCTGTCTGCGATGCTGCAGGAAGCGATGGCCGAGTCGCGCGCGCAGACCGGCGTTCGTGAGATCGAGAACATGCCCGACGAATGGGCGCAGTTGCTCGAAGACGCCGGCTACGACGATCTCGATTCGGTCATCAACGCGACGGTCGAAGACCTCACTGCCATCGAAGGCGTGGACGAAGACACCGCCGCGCAGATGATCGAGCTCGGGCGCAAGCACGAGCAGGTCGACGAAGAGCCCGAAGAATCGGATGAAGAATCCGACGAAGATTTCGAAGACGAAGAAGAAGAATCCGAAGAAGAAGAAGAACAAGACGGAGAAGAAGCGTCGGACGAAGAAAAAGCCGAAGCTTCCGTCGAATGATGGCGCGGAGCGTCAGCATGTAAAAGCGCATCACACGACCGGCGGATATCCCCAAGGAGATTGAATGGCGGCAGCAAAATTTAAGGTGAGTGACGTAGCCAAGAAGATGGGCAAGTCCGAAAAGGACGTCATCTTCCAGTTGCAGTCGCTCGGCGCCGAAGTAACGGACGCGAATCAGGTCCTCGAGCCTGAAGTGATCCAGGCGCTCATCACCGGCAAGAAGCTCGTCACTCGAACGCGCAGCGTCATCATGCGCGAGGACAAGCCGACGCTGGAGAAGAAGAAGGAAGTCGTCCGTCCGCCGCGTCCGATCGTTCAGCCGCCCGTGCGGAAGAAGGTCGAGGCTCCGAAGGAAGAACCGGCGGTCGCTCCGCCGCCGTCCGTGATCATCCCCGAGTTCCAGGAGGCCGCCGAAGCCGAAGAGCGCGCCGCGAAGGAAGCGCCGGTCGCCGAGAAGCCGAAGGCTGCGAAGCCGAAGGTCGAAAAGGCGGCGGCCACCGACACGCCTGCGCCTCTGCCGGTCGCCGCCGAATCGCGCGAAGCGGCGCCGCAAGCCGCGGCACCTGAAGCTCCGGCGCCGTCCGCGCCCACGACTCCGCATCCCGTCCGTCCGTCGGCGCCGCCACAGCATGTCGACCGCCGTCAGATCGGTCCCACCGGCCCGCGTGCCCGTGCGCCGCAGGGTCCGCGTCCGAACTACGCCGGCCAGCAGACCGTGCCGACCGGCCGTCCCTCCGGCGTTCCGTCCAGCCCGCGTCCGTCATCGCCCGGTGCGCCGATGGGTGCGCGTCCGAGCGGTGCTCCGATGGGAGCACGTCCGTCCGGCAGCGGCGCTCCGATGGGGCAGCGTCCGATGGGAGCACGCCCGTCCGGCAGCGGTGGTCCGATGGGCGCACGTCCCTCCGGTCCCGGCGGCATGCGCGGTCCCGGCGGCGGACCCGGATTCCGTCCGGGCAGCGGCCGTCCGCCGCTGCAGACGCCCCCGCCGACCATGCCCGGCCCGAACATCATCCGCCGCAAGAAGGAAGATGACGCACGTCCGGATGAACACGAGAAGAAGAAGACCGCCAAGCGCGGCGCGAAGACCGTTCGCGGCGCGGAGTTCGATCAGGACCTGCTGACCAAGGGACCGTTCTCCGGCACGCAGATCATCAACGACGACATCGGTCCGGACATCGTCCTGCCCGATCTCGAAGAGCCGGGCGAAGGCGCGAAGCGCGCTTCCTCGCGCCGCGACGCGCGCCGCCAGTCGAACGCGCACGCGAAGGTGCTCGATTTCAAGAAGCCGACCGGCAAGGTCGCGCTGACCGAAGGCGTCACCGTGAAGGAGCTGGCCGAGAAGCTGGACATCAAGGCCAGTGATCTCCTCAAGCATCTCTTCATGAAGAAGGGTCTGATGGTCTCCATCAACCAGCCCCTCGGCGCCGACCTCGCGATGGAAGTCGCGACCGAGCTGAAGATCGACGCGGAGATCGTGTCGTTCGAAGAAGCGGTCGAGATGGAAGCGATGGAGCGCAGCGATGCGACGGGCGGCGCCGGTACCATGCCGCGCGGTCCGGTCATCACCGTCATGGGTCACGTCGACCACGGCAAGACGTCGCTGCTCGATGCGATCCGCGAGACCGACGTCGCCGCGGGTGAAGCGGGTGGCATCACGCAGCACATCGGCGCGTATCACGTCGAGAAGAAGGGTCGCAAGATCGTCTTCCTCGACACGCCGGGCCACGAAGCATTCACGATGATGCGTGCGCGCGGCGCGAAGGTGACGGACATCGTCATCCTCGTGGTCGCCGCCGACGACGGTGTCATGCCGCAAACGAAGGAAGCGATCGATCACGCGCGCGCCGCGAAGGTGCCGATGATCGTGGCCATCAACAAGATCGACAAGCCGAACGCGAACGTCGAGCGCGTGCGCCGCGAGCTCGCCGACGCGAACGTGCTCGTCGAGCAGTGGGGCGGCGAGGTCGTTTCCGTCGAAGTGTCCGCCGTGAAGAAGCAGGGCATCGACGATCTGCTCGACATGATCCTGCTCACCGCCGACATCCTCGATCTCAAGGCGAATCCGGTGATGCCCGCGAAGGGTGTCGTGCTCGAGGCGCGCAAGGAAGTCGGCCGCGGCACCGTCGCTACGGTCCTCATCCAGGACGGCACGCTCAAGGTCGGCGATCCGTTCTTCTCCGGCACGACCTGGGGCCGCGTTCGCGCGATGAGTGACGAGCGCGGCAAGCGCATCACGGAAGCGGGTCCGGCGACACCGGTCCAGCTCTCCGGTTTCGAAGACGTTCCGAACGCAGGCGACTCGCTCGCGGTCGTTGACGACGACACGCAGGCGCGCATGATCGGCCAGTTGCGCCAGGAGAAAGCGCGCGAGACCGCGCAGCAGAAGGTCGGCCGCATGTCGCTCGATCAGCTTTTCCAGCGCATGCAGACCGGCGGCGTGAAGGAGCTGAACCTGATCGTCAAGGCCGACGTGCAGGGCTCCGTCGAAGTGCTCACCGATACGCTGCGCAAGCTCTCCACCGCCGAGGTGAAGGTCAACGTGATTCACGCGTCGGTGGGCGCGGTCTCGACCAATGACGTCATGCTCGCCACCGCCTCCGACGCGATCGTGATCGGCTTCAACGTGCGGCCGGAGCGCAATGCCTCCGACCTTGCCGAGAAAGAAGGCGTCGACATCCGCTCGTACACGGTCATCTACACGCTCGTCGATGAGATGCGCGCTGCGATGACCGGCCTGCTCGATCCGAAGTTCCAGGAAGTGTTCCAGGGCCGTGCGCAGGTGCGCGATACGTTCAAAGTGCCGAAGGTCGGCACGATCGCCGGCTGCATGGTCACCGAGGGCATCATTCCTCGCACGGCCAGCATCCGTCTGCTGCGCGACAACCGGGTCATCCTCGAAGGCAAGATCGCCTCGCTGCGGCACTTCAAGAACGACGTCGCCGAAGTCCGCCAGGGCTTCGAGTGCGGCATCGGCATCGAGAAGTTCCAGGACGTGAAGGTCGGCGACGTCATCGAGGCCTTCAAGATCGAGCAGTTGGCGGCGGCGCTGGCGTGACGGCTTCATGGTGGTCGCGGTAGCGCTGTTCGAGATCCACATCGAGTACGCCCAATCGCTCAAGGACAAGAGGGCGGTCGTGAAGTCCCTTCGCGACCGCCTTCGCCATCAGTTCCACATCTCCGCGAATGAGGTCGCGTTCCACGACCTCCATCAGCGCGCGCGGCTGGCGATCTCGTTCGTCGCCGACCGCCACGACTCGGCAGACTCATTGCTGGACACGATCCAGCGCTGGGTGGAGTCGCACGCCAACGCCGTGCTGGCCGGCTGGACCAGCGAGAAGCTCGACTTCGATGAGGAAGCAGACCTGTGAAAAAGACACGTAGAACGTCCCGCGTCGGCGAGAACGTGCGCGACGCGCTCGTGCAGATCCTGCGCAGCGACATCCGCGACTTCGACCTCGGCTGGTCCTCCATCAGCGAAGTCGAAGTCGCGCCCGACCTGCATTACGCGCGCGTTTACATCACCGGCCTCAAGGAAGAAGACACGAAGAAGACGGTGGAAGAGCTGCGCCGCGTGGCCGGCCAGGTGCGCCACCATCTGGCGCGCCGCATCAATCTCCGCTATACGCCGGAGCTCGACTTTCGGTACGACGAGACCGCCATGCGTGCGCTGCGAGTGGAGACGATCCTGCGCGAGGTGATGCCGCCGAAATCGGAAGACCCCGAGGAACCGAGGAACCCCGAGGAACCCGAGGAACCGGCTTAGCGCTTCACGAACACATGCTCGCGGTAGTACGCGAGCTCCGCGATCGACTCCTCGATATCCGCGAGCGCGCGATGCAGCTCCTGCTTCTTCGGCGACTTGTATCTGCCGCGATACCACTCGCTGGCCAGTAGCTTGATCGAGCTCACGTCGATGATCTTGTAGTGCAGAAAGTCGTGCAGCTTCGGCATGTACACGGCCAGGAATCGTTTGTCCTGCCCGATCGAGTTCCCGCAGAGCGGGGCCGTGCGAACGTAACAATAGCGGCGGATGAACCTGAGCGTCTGCCGTTCGGCTTCAGCGACGCTGACGCCTTCCTCGCGCACGCGATCGAGCAACCCGCTCTTCTTGTGCGTGCGCTGGTTCCAGCGGTCCATCGCCTCGAGTTTGCGCTCGCTCTGGCGGATGGCCAGGACCGGACCGCGGGCAATGATCTCGAGGTCGTAGTTCGTGATGATCGTGGCGATTTCGAGAAGCCCGTCCTTCGACGAGTCGAGTCCGGTCATCTCGCAGTCGATCCAGACCAAATGCTTCCTGCTTCGCTCCGATTTCGTCGCGCGTACCATCCGCGCATTCTAAGCAGGAAGCGTGTACATTGAGCACGCTGTCAGTGAGTGACAGGAGAGGGACGATGGACGACCTGACCTATGAGTTTCAGCGGATGATCAGCCGCTCGGCCGAGATCCGGGAGCTTGCCACCAAGAAGGGTTGGGAGGCGGCGTGGGAGGGATACAGCCGCATGCACGGGATCGATCAGCAGCGCTTCCGGACCGAGATCCCGAAGTTGCGCGCGCGGTTCCAGGGGATCGCCACCAGCAAGAAATCGTAGCGGTCTCCGGAAGTTTGAACAGGTTCAAAATTAACCTTGACGCTGGTCATGTGCGAGCTTACCTTATGTTTTGAACACGTTCGAAACATCGGGAGGCACACATGAAGATCGTCATCCCCGGCGGCACCGGACATCTCGGCACCGCTCTCACGCGCTCTTTCCGCAGCGACGGCCATCACGTGGTCGTCCTCAGCCGCAACGTCGAGTCGCCCGGTTTGCTCTGGGATGGACGCACGCTCGGCGACTGGGCGCAGGCCATCGACGGCGCCGATGCGGTCATCAACCTGGCCGGCCGCAGCGTCAACTGCCGCTACGACGCGCAGCATCGCGAGGAGATCCTCCGCTCGCGCGTCAACTCGACACGCGTCATCGGCGAGGCCATCGCGCGCGCCGCGCGGCCGCCGCGGGTATGGCTGCAGGCCAGCACCGCGACGATCTACTCCCATCGCTACGACGCTCCGAACGACGAACGCCACGGCCTCCTCGGCGGCACCGAGCCCGACGCGCCGGAGGAGTGGCGCTTCAGCATCGACGTCGCCAAAGCATGGGAGCAGACGCTCGACGAAGCGGAAACGCCGAACACCCGCAAAGTGAAAATGCGCACGGCGATGGTGATGAGCGCCGCGCGCGGCGGTGCGTTTCACGCGCTGCTGCGCCACGTCCGGTTGGGGTTGGGCCGCATCGGCGATGGGCGTCAGTTCATGTCGTGGATTCACGAACGCGACTTCATCCGCGCAGTCGAGTGGCTCATCGCGCGCGATCTGGTCACCGGACCGGTCAACCTCGCCGCGCCGGAGCCGCTGCCGAATGCGGAGTTCCTGCGCATCCTCGCCGAGGAGTGGGGAACGAACGTGGCGGTGCCGGCGGGCGAATGGATGATCGAAGTCGGCGCGTGGCTGATGCGCACCGAGCCGGAACTCGTGCTCAAGAGCCGACGTGTCGTCCCGACGCGTCTCCTCGAACAGGGATTCGCGTTCGAGTTTCCGACCTGGGCCGAAGCGGCGCGTGGTCTTTGCGCGCAGTTGCGCGGAGCCGGCGGCGAGCGGGTGTGGTGATACCTTGACGCACATGCGGCGCGTGATGGCGACAGCCAAGGCGGAAGAGACGCGCGACCGGATTCTCGACGCGGCGCTGCGCCTCTTCCGCGAGCGCGGCTTCGAGCAGACCACGATGCGCGACGTTGCCGCCGAGGCAGGTGTCGCGACTGGCGCGGCTTACTACTACTACCGCTCGAAAGAAGACCTGGTCATGGCCTTCTACCTGCGCACCGACGAGGAAGCGCGGGAGGCATTCGCGAAAGCCATCGCATCGTCGAAAGAGCTGAAGAAGCGCGTTCGCGCGTTGATCGAGGTGAAGCTCGCGCAGTTCACCGAACATCGCGAGCTGCTCACGGCGCTGCTCAAGGCCGGCGTCGATCCGCGCGCGCCGCTGTCGCCTTTTGGCGAGGAGACGAAGGAAGTGCGCGAGGAGAGCATTGCCTGGTTCGCGCGCGCGCTCGAGGGGTCCGATGTCCACGTACCGAAAGACATCGCCGGCGATTTGCCGCGGTTGCTGTGGATGTACCACATGGGCCTGATCTACTTCTGGATCGTCGATGCGTCGCCCGAACAGCGCCGCACGCGGCGGCTGCTCGACGCGACGCTCGATCTCATGATCCATTTGCTGAAGGTGTCGTCGCTGCCGCTCATGGGACCGGTGCGCAAGCGCGTTTTGAAAGTGCTGCGCGCGGTCGATGAAGAGTGAACTATCCTACGCGCCCGATGATGCAGCCGAAGAAGAGCGCAGATGGAGTGGTGCTGGTCGACAAGAAGTCCGGCATCACGTCGCACGACGTGGTGGAGCGGTTTCGCCGGCGCACGAAAGTGAAGAAGGCCGGTCACACCGGCACGCTCGATCCGCTCGCGACAGGACTGCTCGTGCTCTGCGTCGGCAAGGCCACGCGCCTGCAGTCGTATCTCATGGGGATGGAGAAGACCTACGAAGGTGCGTTCCAGTTCGGCTGGGCCACCGATTCGTACGACGCCACCGGCGAGCCCGCCGGCGACGCCGTGGAAGCGAGCGTCGAGCACATCGACTTCGAGCCGCACCTCGCGCAGTTCCGCGGAGAGATCGAGCAGATGCCGCCCGCATTCTCCGCGAAGAAGATCGAAGGGGTGCGCGCGTACGAGCTGGCGCGCAAGGGGCAGGAGGTCAAGCTCCAGCCGAAGCGGGTCAGGGTGTATGAGTTCACCATCCTCGAAGTGACCGGCTCGACCGCGCGGTTCCGTATTCGCTCCTCCGCTGGCACCTACGTCCGTTCGCTCGCGCACGACCTTGGCCAAGCGATTCGTATTCCGGCGCATCTGAAGGAGCTGCGCCGCACGGCCATCGGCACGTTTCACGTCGATCAGGCGATCACGTTCGACAAGATGTCGGAGGCGCCGGTCGAGGCGATTCTGGCGCCGCCGCACTTTCAGTCGTTGTCGGACATCGATCTCCCGCACGCGAAGATCCGCATCGACTGGGCGCAGCAGGGGAAGCTGATGCAGGGCCAGTCCGTAATTCTCGTCCCCTCGGTGCCGGTGCAGCAGGGCGACCTGCTCGCGCTCGGCAACCCGCACGATCAGCTCGTCGGCATCGGCGAGGTCGTGAACGTGCTCCGGCAGGGTGGGCCGGTGGAGGTCAAGCCGAGGGTGGTTCTGGCGGGGTAGCGTTAGGGGAGCGCCAGCGTCCCGGCCGGGCGGCCGGCGCTCCGAAAGGAGTCGTCCGGGATTGATTTCGGCCCTACCCGCTGTTATGGTGACGCGTTCAAAAGCTAGACCTGTATTTGCGCAGTGCCTCAACGTCCTAAGGAGACTGGATTTTGTCGACCACGAAGCAGGAGAAAACCTCCATCGTCAACCAGTATCGCGTCCATGACAGCGATACCGGGTCGCCAGAAGTGCAGATCGCACTTCTCTCGAACCGCATTACCTACCTCACCGAGCATTTCAAGACCCACGCGAAGGACCATCACTCGCGCCGCGGTCTGCTGAAGCTCGTCGGCCGCCGCCGCCGGCTTCTTGATTACCTCAAGAAGACCGATGTGGAGCGGTACCGCACGATCATCGACAAGCTCGGTATCCGTAAGTAACGCGATCCCCTGAGGGGCGGGCGAGCAGCCCGCCCCTTCTTGTTTTCAGCCCCGAAAACATCTTTTCCTTCCGGCCGGATCCCATCGTTCGGCCCAAGCGACCAACAAAACAGCGCGAGGTGATGAGTGGCCATCGCGCGACATCTGAAGGAACCCAATGGCATTCAAGAGAGAGATTGAGATCGGCGGGAAGACCCTGTCGCTGGAGACAGGTGCGATCGCCAAGCAGGCCAACGGCGCCTGCGTCATCCGTTACGGCGACACGGTGGTGCTCGCCACCGCCTGCTACAAGGAAGGCAACGTGATCGGCGACTTCATGCCGCTCACCGTCGATTACAAGGAGTACACCTACGCCGGCGGGAGAATCCCGGGCGGCTTCTTCAAGCGCGAAGGCCGTCCCACCGAGAAAGAGATTCTCACCTCGCGCCTCATCGATCGTCCGCTGCGCCCCTCATTCCAGAAGGGCTACCGGCAGGAGACCCAGATCATCGCGCTCGTGCTTTCCGCCGACGGGGAAAACGATCCGGACATCCTCGCGATCAACGCCGCGTCGACAGCGCTCGTGATCTCCGAGATCCCGTTCCATGACGCGATCTCCGCGGTCCGCGTCGGTTATATCGACGGGCAGCTCGTGATCAACCCGACCAACGCGCAGCGCGACCTGTCCGACCTCGACCTGATTGTGGCCGGGACGAGCTCCGCGATCGTCATGGTCGAAGCCGGCGCGCGCGAAGTGAGCGAGTCGGTCGTCCTCGACGCATTCGATGCCGCGCACGTCGAGATCAAGCGTCTGTGCGATCTGCAGAATCAGCTCCGCGCCGACGTCAGCAAAGAGAAGATCACGGTCGAGTACAAGGCGAGGTTCACCGATGAACTGCTGCAGGAGCTGATGGGCCAGCACGGCCAGGCGCTCCGCGAAGCCATGCTCACCACGGGCAAGCACGCACGCTACGCCGCGATCAAGGCCGTGAAGGCCGCCATTCAGGCGACCGTTCCGCCGGAAGACGTCGAGCGCGCCTCCGCCGTCAACTCCGCGTTCGGCGAGATGGAAGTGCAGATCTTCCGCAACCTGATGCTCAACGAGAACATGCGCGTCGACGGCCGCAAGTTCGAAGAGATCCGTCCGATCTCGATCGACCTCGACGTGCTGCCGCGTACGCACGGCTCCGCGATCTTCACCCGCGGCGAGACCCAGGCCCTCGTCACCGTCACCCTCGGCACCCCGCAGGAAGCGCAGAAGATCGAAGACTTCGAAGGGGAGACCTTCCAGCGCTTCATGCTGCACTACAACTTCCCGCCGTTCTCGGTCGGTGAAGTGAAGTTCCTGCGCGGTCCGGCGCGCCGCGAGATCGGCCACGGCAACCTCGCACGCCGCGCGCTCGCGCCGCTGCTGCCGCCCGAAGAAGAGTTCGCGTACACGATCCGCATCGTCTCGGACATCCTCGAATCCAACGGCTCCTCGTCCATGGCCTCGGTCTGCGGCGGCTCGCTGGCGATGATGGCGGGCGGCGTGCCGCTGCGCGCGTCGGTCGCCGGTGTGGCGATGGGTCTCGTGTCGGGCGAGAACGGCAAGTACGCCGTGCTCTCCGACATCGCGGGCATGGAAGACCACGAAGGCGACATGGACTTCAAGGTTGCCGGCACGCGCAAAGGCATCACCGCGCTGCAGATGGACATCAAGGTCTCTGGTCTGTCGCGCGAAGTGATGGCGAAGGCGCTGCAGCAGGCGAACGCGGGCCGCATGCACATCCTCGACAAGATGGAAGCTGCGATCGCGACGCCGGCCACCGAGCTCTCCGAGTTCGCGCCGCGCCTCTACACGATCCACGTTCCCAAGGACCGCATCCGCGACGTCATCGGCTCGGGCGGCAAGACCATCCGCTGGATCGTCGAAGAGACCGGCACGAAGATCGACGTCGATGACGACGGCAAGGTCACGATCGCGTCGACCGATGCGAAGTCGGCCGAGCGCGCGATCGAGATCATCAAGGGACTCACCGCTTCGCCCGACATCGGCGCGAACTACAAAGGCACCGTCAAGCGCATCGAGCCGTACGGAGCGTTCATCGAGATCCTCCCCGGGCAGGACGGCCTGCTGCACATCTCCGAGATGGCGCACTCGCGCGTCGGCCAGGTGACGGACCTCTTCCAGATGGGCGACGAGGTCGAGGTGCAGGTCGTCGCGATCGAGCCCGATACCGGCAAGATCCGCCTCTCGCGCAAGCCGCTGCTTCCGCCTCCGACCGAAGAGGAACTGGCGG